>JALHMY010000036.1 GCA_022843805.1 Fuerstiella sp. | reverse complement strand
GCGGTGGCAGCATGTAGCCCATGGCGTAAGCCGTGGGAAAACGAAGCCAGCCCAACCGAAAGCCACGAAGTGGCGACAGCAATCTCTGCTGTCGCCACTTCGTGGCTTTCGGTTCAGAAAACACCAAAAACCGCGGGTTCACACCCGCGGCTACATGCTGTTGCTCCTTCGGAGCTGAAAGTGTGCAACTTCAAAAGTTGGGGCCGGGGTGCCCTGCGTGTTGATGTTGCCTGGAATGATCCATGACCGGTGATCGCTGTGATTCATGGGTCAGATCGAAAACGTGCCCAGGGACTCGAAATATCGTCCTTCGAAGCCTCGACAATTTGAAAAGGAATGGAAGCTTTTTTGCCTGACACATAACCTGACGAAGGTGTTCCGGAGCGTTCGCCTGCAACAAGCTGAAATCAGTCGGAATTGCCGTCACTGCCGGCCTTATAGACCATCTTTCCGAAGATCATTCGACCGGCGCTGCTTTGAAGCACGCTGGTGACAATGACGCTGATATCTTTTCCGAGCAGGTGAGCCGCATTTTCGCAGACGACCATTGTGCCATCATCCAGATACCCCACACCCTGAGTCGCGTTTTCTCCCTCCTTGATGACTTTAATCAGAAGGCGTTCACCAGGGATGTAGCGGGGTTTCAGAGCGTTGGCCACATCATTCAGATTAATCACCGGGATTCCCTGGACACTGGCCACTTTGTTCAGGTTAAAATCGTTGGTGATGACACCGCCTCGCAGTTGTTTGGCGAGCGCTACCACTTTTTGGTCGACGGTCATCATTTTGAAGTCCGTTCGCTGAGTTTCCTGAACGCGAACGTCTGAGTATCGGCTCTGCTGCATCTTTGCGAGAACTTCCAGACCGCGTCGTCCGCGAGTCCGGCGATTCTTGTCGCTGCTGTCTGCAATATCCTGAACCTCGGCCAGCACAAAATCAGGTACGATCAGCTGAGATTCCAGAATCTGAGTTTCAATGACGTCAGCAAGCCGTCCGTCAATCAGGGAGCTGCTGTCGACGACAAGCGGGCGACCGCCCTTCAGATCTCGCTGAAATTCCACATAGGGAATCACAAAGCGAAAATCGTCTTTTGTCTGCAGGAGCAGCGACACACAGATATACGGCATTACCAGCAGGGTCATCAGCACCACGGCCGTGTGAAACGGGTTTGATGTGGGGACAACGGGCGTCAGCGCCTGTATCATCAGGTATGCCAGCAACACACCAACAAGGATGCCAAAGTAAATGGCAGAAATGACTTCGATCCGCTTCTTTCGGATAATCAAGTCGGCAATCGTCACGACCTGAGACAGAAACAGCAGAACAAAAAATGCCATCGCTTTGTTCTGTTCAATAATTCGCGGCAGCAGGGCAGGACCACCCACGACGTCTTCTGTTTTGACGTAGGCGAGAATAGCTCCGGCACAAATCAGGAGATAAATCGTGCGAAGAATGATCAGCAGCATCAGAAAGGAACTCTTGGCTCCATTGACGGAAGGGACCGCCATTGGGCCGAAAACAAAGCAGCAGGCATGTAAGAGATACGAATCACAAATTGTCGCAGAAATTTGAAACAAGACAACTGGCCACACCCGACGGTGCTGGCATTCTGGCTGAATCCCTGAAATTATTACGGGGGATTTCGAGATTGGTCAAAACTGAAGTCTCGCAGACCAGGAACTCCCCTCAATCGTAAAAAATACTGATTGAAAGTACTTGATTTTTTTGAATTTGCTGGTGTACCCGATGAAACCTCGCTCTCTCATTCTGATATTGCTCATCGTGCTGCTGCCGCTGACGTTGCTGTCGATTGCAGGGGTGCGAATGGCTCAGAATGAAGAAAAGATTCTGCAGCAGCGATTTCAGCGGCTGATGGAAGATCGGTTACATGATGTGAATCGAGTCATCACCCGATTCTTTTCTGAGACCGAACGCGAGTTACAGCGAGCCACGAGCATCAGGCAGTTCGATGCGGACAGCATTCGTGAGAAGCTTCGACGAGAGCCCCGGGTTTTGCAGTTCTTTGTGATTGATTCGAAAGGAGAGCTGGTCTACCCGAACCTTATGGGGCCGTTAAACAGTGTGGAACGCAGTTTCCTGCTGCGATCGTCGGGAATGTTCAGTAACGGAAATCTGCTGAACGCTGTTATTCAGGAAGAAAAGACGAATCGGCAGCGGTCATCCGAATCAACTAATCGGGTAATCAGTCAGGAGGACTTATCTGAGAACTGGGCTCGGGTTGCTGAACCCAGGGTCCGTGTATTGTCAGAGGATTCACGGACCGTCGGAAACAACGAGTTTTCCCGCGGCCTGACTGGAGCAAGTGGCTGGTTCGTCTGGTACTGGGATCGGGGATTGAATCTGATCTACTGGCAGCGAACAGCTTCAGGTCACGTCGTTGGAGCGGCTTTGGAGCGTTCTCGATGGATTGCGGATCTGATCGCTGAGCTTCCTGAGACGCTTTCAGAACCAGAAAGCATGTCCGTCCTTTCGTCGGTTAATTCTCAGACGCGGCTGCTTGATTCGGGTTCAGAGCTGATCTACCAGTGGGGAAGTTTAAATTCGTCTGATGCTCCTGAACTGCAGAAGGAGGATGCACCGTTCTGTGAGATTCCTGTTTCTGCTCCACTGGGAAGCTGGCGACTTCAGTGTTTCATTTCCGGAAACCAGCTGACTGCGGGCACAGGCTGGGGTGTATGGGTGGGGCTTGCCGGAGGCATGCTTGCCGCATCGCTCGCCATAACAACGCTTGGCTGGTTACTTTATCGTGATTATGCACGGGACATGCGCGAAGCCGCTCAGCAGATCAGTTTTGTCAATCAGGTCTCGCATGAACTCAAAACGCCATTAACCAACATTCGACTCTATGCCGATTTGCTGGAGAATGATCTTGAAGAACGTGATCAGTCGAACCACAGCCGGGCTGTTCAGCGACTGAGCGTAATTACTTCGGAGGCACAGAGACTGACACGGCTGATTGCCAATGTTCTGACGTTTGCTCGGCAGCAGCGTCGGTCTCTGCAGCCCCGGTGTCGGCTGCTGAACCTGAACGAGCTTGTCAGTCAGATTGTGGAAAGATTTCGACCGTCCCTGTGTCGAAACGGCATCGCAACCGATGTGCAGCAGGAATTGATGCCCGAGGTTTGGCTGGATGCAGATTTTGTTGAGCAAATCCTCGGGAATTTAATCAGCAATGTAGAGAAATATGCGGCTGCAGGCGGGCGACTGCTGATCCGCACGCGGCTGCACCTTCCGTCGCAGTTATCGAGGTCCGGGGTCCTGTCAATTGATGTAATTGATGCCGGCCCTGGCATACCCGTCAATCAGCAGAAAGACCTGTTTCGCCCGTTTTCCCGACTTTCAAGTGATGTTTGTTCGGCCGGAGGTACGGGGATTGGATTGTCGATCGCTCGGGAAATGGCTCGACTTCACGGTGGTGACCTGATCCTTCAGCCGTCGGAGCAGGGTTGTCATTTTATTGTAACACTGAGTGTTCAGGAGTCGTGATTGCCGACGACGGTGTGAAGCAGCACCCGGATTCATTGGATCAGCATGATCGCAGAACAGCGTGCCGTCGTGGTTTGGGGCAATCCTGATTCTGAACAGCCTGCGATCAGGATCGGGGGCGTTCGGCAATGACGACCGCTCCCGGGGCCAGAAAAATGCCGGATGCGTGCCACAGGGCCGTTCCCATTGCAAATGACATGCGAACCGGAAAGCTGGTCTGATCGCTGTGCACGGCCCCTTTCGGGCTCGCACTAATTATGCGAAAGCCAGTCCGTTCCAGCAGCGTCAGAAAACTTCCGACCGGCATCGAAAAGCGATGATCATTCACAGCCCGACGCAGAATCTTCTGCCCGTTTGCTGGCAGTAATCGCTGAATCGCTGCTCCGGCCGTTGCCATCCAGGACTTGTCAACAACACGCATCACAAGGAGTCCGCCAGGTCGCAGTCTCTGGAAGATCTCTGCAAGCTGCTGTGGCTGATTCGGCCAGTAAATATTTGCATCCAGAACACTGATGACATCAAAGTTCTGATTCGACAGGGTGAAGTCTTTTACCTCAGCGCAGCACTGTGCCTGCATTCCGACAGAATTTACGTGAGCCACGGCCTGCGGGACGATATCAAACCCGAATACATTGAATCCCACTTCGCTCGCGGCTTCCATGAACCCGCCATAAGAGCAGCCAACATCCAGCAGCGTACTGCCATGAGGATCGATCAGGCTGCTGACCTTTGACAGAACAGCTCGGTACATCCTCTGTTTGTAATCATTCAGCTGTTCTCCTTTTTCTGAGTCACCCCAGGTCATTTGTTCTGTGTGACTGATTTCGTTTTGCAGGTCATATTCCCCATCCATGAAATACGACTGACACTCAGGGCAGCGCAGCCATTCTGTTTCACCTCGTGCATTAATAAATCTCCATGCACGACGAGCTGATGCTGCCGCACTTCCGCAGGCCGGGCACGAGTGAATGAGAGGCATCTCGGCGGCTGTCATCTGCCGGGTTGTTGAAGCGGACATTGGAATCCTTTCCTGAAATCTGGTGGCGTAATGTCTGGCATTTATACTTGAACGGACTCTCAGGCGGCATTGCGAATTCCAGCCGAATTACTTCGTCCTGGAATGACGCCGGATGACATGACCTTTTCCCATTCATGCTCCCACGTCATCTCGGGTCGTTGCATAAGTCGGAAGGCATTCTCAGCCTGAGAGTGCCAGCAGCCGTCAGGGTCCAGCATCTGCAACATTGCCTCACACAGTTCATCCTGGCTGATTTGAGAATTGATCACCAGACCGACATTATGTTTCCGGATGAACTCAGGCAGTTCTCCAACACTTGTGCAAATGACAGGCATCCCGATTGCCAGATACTCATAAAGTTTTCTGGAATTGGTCCCGATCAGGCGATAGCGTGGATGATCATGGTACAGCACCAGTCCACAGCAGCGATGGGAGGCCGCAAATGCACGCAGCTGGGCGGGAGAGAGGCTGTTGTGCAGGGTAATCTGAGAGTTGAGCCCAAGCTCACGAATCAGCGTGTCATCTCCACTTCCAAAAATGTGCAGGTCGCCCCGTATTCGCAGCGATTCCGGAAGTGAACAGAATGCAGCCACCGCCTGACTCACTCCTTTTTCCGCGAAGACTCCCCCCATGTAGATAAAGCAAAGGCGTGCCGATAAATCACGCTTCGGATAATGGCTGCGCCATGCGGCTACCGGATAATTATGCAGCTCCGTAACGTTTGGCTGCCAGCGGCTCAGATGGTTTTTGAGCAAATCGTTTGCCAGGTGTATGCAGGTCACCAGTGTGACGTATGGCAGCAATACCGTGTGAAACAGGCGGATTGCATGTCGACTTAAGACATTTCGGAGCCACGAAGTCGAGCGTTCCAGAGTATTGATTTCATAGTGATCGTGTTCGTCATAGACAACCGGTACCTTTTTGAGCCAGCCGATCAGTACAGCCAGAGGCAGCATGGCCCAGTGAAAGCACAATATCGATGCCAGACGTGCGTCCTGGCAGTCGCGGTATCGAAGCTGATATCGCCCGCTCTGCGGTTCTTCCGAAAGCGATTCGAAACGCTGGAGTGACCACTGTCCCCGAGGAAATGCAAGTACACGAACTCCCGAGCCCGACTGCAGAACGCCTTCGATAAAGAGAGAAATTCTCTTATTCAAAACGCGATGGCCACTCAGGCACAGCACATACTGATTTTCAGGGGTTGATGTCATCTTAATTTCCATCGCACATACTTTATGGGCAGGCGATTCGAGCAGATTCGGCGGAACGAGTATCTTCGTAAACTCGCCCGCAATGTTTTTTCAGGTCAGAGGTATCAGGATGAAGAGGCTGTTGGATAACCGGACACATAGCGGCCTGAAGTCGATGGGGAATGAAACGGGGACAACTGAGGTGAACAATACCGACTGTCTGTCAGCTGAAGTACTCGGCGAGCTTCATGAACACAAACCACCAGCAGCAGCGTCGCCTGAGGATGGTGGATCGGGTTATCGGTGAGTGAATACAGGAAGTATCCGACCACAGAGAGGCTAAGAATAAAGGCTTCACGATTTTTCAGAATGGCGATCGCAGGCAGTTTCAGCAGCATCCCCATGATCAAACAGAAAATCAGAGCTGCAGGCAGCCCGCATTCCAGGGCAATCTGCACATAATTGCTGTGAGCGTGCTTCACATCAATCACAGCCAGAATATCACCCGCCTTTCCTGGTCCAACACCAAACCAGGGGGACTTCATGATGTACTCCTCACTGATCGACCAGATCAGTGAGCGGGTATTCTTTGCCTCAAACCGTGCGAATCGGAATCGAACGAGAATATCGAGAATCAGGCTGTTCTGCATGACTTCGTCAAGAAACGCAAGCAGCAATGACAGGATGATTGTGGTGATGACCGCGATTTTCTTGTGATTGAACAGTCCGAAAAGCACGAGCATAATGGCCAGCGAGCCAATGCCGTTTCGTGAGCCCACACACACCACGGCAAATCCGCCTGCCAGACTGTACAGCGTCAGGAGAAAGCGTCTGAATCCTGTCGCCTGAAGAGCCATCAGGGCAATCAGTGGCAGCGTCATATTGATTTGGGCGGCGACCAGGTTCGCTCCGCTGCCTATTCCCGTCACGTTCCATGTCTGAATCACACCGGAGTTCAGTGTCTGGGCAAATACCAGAGTTACCAGAATCAGGTTGGTAACGATGATTGTTCGCTGAGCGTATGGCGAGTAGTCGGAATTCGTTCCAGCGAGGCCGGCAAGTGCTCCGTAACACGCCAGCAGATGAATTGTACTCGGCTGTGGCGCAATATTGACTTCCGAAGAAAGCATACAGAGTATGGTCAGAACGATTGCCGCCAGGAAGAATTCCACATGGATTCTTCCCTTCTGGTGAAGTGCACACAGCACGGCAAATCCCACAGCAAAGGCAGCACCGCACAGTTGCGTGATGGCATGCACAAAAACAGAGAAAATCCCTGTCGTAAGGCACCCCGAGATGATTGCCGTGATCCAGGAAGACATGGTAAACAGAACTCTCCAGCAAATTTTCAGTGACTGTATCTGTTTCGGCCAGTTCGAAACGGTGCTGAACAATGTGATTAACAGCCTGTGAATTTCTCGCTTGAAACTCTCAGGTATAGAGTGACCTCAGCTCGCCTGCACCGGTGTTTCTTCCTGGCGAAATGTTTCCATAAGCCAGACCGGACTGAAACGCGGGAATGTCAGAACACCTCGAAAACGCCAGATGATCCCCACGATCAGAATATTCCACAGAATTCGGGACAGCAGATATCCGACAGCGGCCCCCGACAAGCCACCTGCAATACTCATCCCATAAACCATCAGCAACTGCAGAGGAATAAATGCAAGCATGGCCCGCGAATACTCGTTCTCCAGATGCATGCTTTGCAGGAGTGAGACCGAAGGACCAGGCATTGAATCCACAATTGCAGCGAGCACCAGTGTGGGCAGAATCACAGAAATCGCCGAATACGATGTTCCCAGCAAATGGACGACGACAGGCGCCATCCACCAGGTCATTATTCCAATTGCGGTAGACATAAGTAGTGTTAATGTTGCCGTCGCGCTGACGACCCGTCCCGCCTGCTGGTAATCGCCCCGCTGAACGTGCCGTGAGCATCTGGGAATCACACTCAGATTCAAAATTCCCAGGGGTATTCCGGCGAGGTTGGCGTAGTTAAGTGCGATAGCAAACTGAGCCGTATCGTAAAAACCACATGTTGCGGCGATAACCAGAGGAAGGCACTTTTGCAGCATCACGTTTCCCAGTGCAACCCCGGCAAAGGGAATACCCTGATGAAGTCGTGAAGCGATGGCACCGGCATCAAAACGCTCGGTTGTTGCCATCGTATACGCTCGGCGGATGGGGGCATTCAACAGAGAGCCGCACCAGACCAGAAGCATAACAACGGCATATGCCATCGAAGCGGAGAATGCCGTGAGCGGATACTTAATCAGTCGAAGCCCGATGAGTGCAGCGATGAAGGCGACTGGCAGCAGAATCTGCTCCGGCATCACTGCATGGCGAGTGCCGACCAGAGGAATGGCGACCCATTGCCGCAGATAGGTCAGCGCAATCGGCATGAACATAATGGCGGAAAGAAAGATTGTCACCTTCCATGCGTCGTTCACTCCAAACAGGTCGCCCGCGCCCACCGAAACCAGCGACATCACAAAGATCAGCAGTGCGACTGCTCCGGTGCAATGGTGTGTGAGCGCTGTTTCACGGCCTGCTTCCGTTGTCGTATTGGCAGTCGAAAGGTTTCTCACAAGCAGTCGATCTGAACCGATCGGTGCCAGTGTCCCCAGCAGAATTGCCAGTGACATGGCGGCACAGTATGTACCATACTCCTCCGCCCCAAGAAGTCGCGCGGCAAGTGTTGTGGATGCGAACAGCAGAACGATACCGAGCACTCTCACCATCAGCGCGCCGAAAACGTCAGCGAGAATTGTGGGTTGTCTGAGTGCGACGGGAGGCGACATTTTGCGGCAGCTTTTGTCCGGTACAGGTCTGACAGTGTTTTCAGTGTTAACGACGTTTTCTGCGTTCAGTGGACGGTGTTTCGAAGAAAACAATAAGTGACCGCCATAGTCGCCTTTCGCTCCGCGAAACAGCATCCTTTTGCGGAGCAAAAGGCGACACTTATTGTCTGACAGCGCCTAAGCCGCATCAGGCAGCACGCCGCCGAACGATTGTCGGCAACTCGGCTGGAATTGTCGCCACTCGACGCATGTATGGTTCCAGCAGCCGATGGTCCCGTACATATTTTCGAAGCTCTTCCAGCTTCATGGAGTTATCGGGAGAGCTCACATAGGCCTCATCAACGGTTTCGCTGATCAGGTCATCGTAGTCGTAGGCGATATCTTCGTAGACACTGCGAAATGCGGGCATTACGCTGAACATCTCATCGAGTTCCACCGTGCGGCGAGTTTCCTCTTCGCTCATTAGTTCCTCGTAAAGCTTTTCACCTGGCTTTGAACCAATTTCTGTCAGTTCCATTTCGGCCGGGTCAAAACCATATTGTGGGGCAAGTTCATCAATCATCACGCGAGCCAGATCATCAATTCGAATCACCGGCATTTTCGTGACAAAAACTTCGCCACCGCGAGCCTTCTGAGCGGCAGCCAGAACAAGCCGACAACTGTCTTCCAGAGTCATGATAAATCGTGTCATGCGACGATCTGTGAGTGTGACCGGTCCGCCGCTTTCGATCTGTCTCGCGAAAATCGGAATAACCGAACCGCGTGATCCCAGTACATTTCCAAAACGGGTCGAACTGAAAATCGTACGACGACCGACCTTCAGACTGTTGGCGGCAGTGATCAGCCGCTCGCCCATCAGTTTTGAAGTCCCCATGACGTTTGTTGGGTTCACGGCCTTGTCGGAACTGGTGAAGATGACTCGTTCCACATTGCAGGCCAGTGCTGCCTGAATCACATTTCTGACACCGACAATATTGGTTTGTACGGCATCAAATGGCGCACGCTCACAAAGTATGACGTGTTTCAAAGCGGCGGTGTGCAGAACCACGTCAACTCCTTCACACATCATCGTGAGCTTGTCGACGTCGCGAATGTCGCCCACCTGGCAGTGTGCATGAATTCGAATTGCAGGCTTTTTCGGCTGTTTCTGCAGCAGCTCCTGCTCAAGAAAAAAGACCTCCGATTCATTGCTGTCAATGACTCGAAGTTCTTTCGGTGCCTGATCCATCAGCTGTCGGACAATCTCGCGCCCAACGGTACCGCAGCCGCCGGTGACGAGTACAGTCTTTCCCATAAAGAAACTCATGTTTTGCTGCTCCGGACTGGCTCGTTCACTGAACGGCCAAAAGAGTGAATGGTATTTGCGACTGGAATTTGCAGTGTTATGGTCTGGGGATGCGAAATTGCTGAATACAGTGGCGTCGGCACCCGAGGATCAGGCTGCGCGGTGCCGGTAGAGTGCCGGATCAACCATCCGAATCATTGAGTCGGCGTCGAGTCTCTGTTCAAGGTGCCGGTTAACCTGGTGAATCGCGGGGGCCGGGTTCAAAAGCAGTTCGTTGTAACTGACATTGATCAGTTTCAAATGTGGCTGGGACGGCAGCCATGCGTAGAACTGTCGAAGTTCCCGGTCGAACATCGTTCGCATCTGATCGTCGGCCACATCAGTCAAAATGCCATTGCGTTCCAGCATCTTCTTTTGTGACTGTAAAATCTCGTCAACGTGCCGTCGCATAAAAATGACACGGTACTCACGATCCACAGGCAAGTGCTTCAGTAAACTGTAGACCATTTTGACCGCTTTGCCTGCGGCGTCATTAAGCCATTCCCTGTGGTCTGCAAGACTCTTGACGTCTTCAAACTCATAGTACCCGTTTGGGTTGTCATCGTCGGCCGTTCGGCGGGAGTCTGTCAGTGCCGCGATACCACCCGCTTCCAGCATACGCATCATCATGGAGGTGCCGGAGCGAGGAAGTCCCGATACAACCGTGATAAACTCTGATGTTGACGAAAGATGAGCTGTTTGTTGTGAGGAGTCTTCAGAAACTTCTGCGACAGATACAGGTGTCACAACGGCATCCGAATCCGACAGGCCGGCTGAATTCGAAGAGTTCGAGTCGGCCGGCATGCTGTCCTTTGCGATGTTCAGCAGAGACATCAGCTGTCCTTCTGTGAGTGCTCCCGTCTTTCGATCAACCGCACGTCCGCCGGCAAAGGAAATGAACGTTGGCACACCGGAAACGCTGAACTGTGAGGCCAGAGCCGGGCTGCGATCAATATTTACAGAATAGACATCCGCCCAGTCGGCAACCTTTTGTCCAAGGCGGTCGACCACCGGCTGCATCATTTTGCAGGGCGGACACCAGGACGCCCAGAAGTCGACCAGAACGGGCCGGTCAGCCTCCAGCACGAATTCGGAAAAATCATTTTCACGGATTTCCATAACTATCGACCGTTCATTTCTGTTTCGGACAAATTCAGTCCGCTAACTCTGTCGTTACGAAGTTGTACCCTGATATCGCCTGGCAGGTTTCGTATCACGCCGCCGGCTTCCATGTTTCCAGGACTGCCAGTTTCCCATGTTCGCCCGACCAGCGGGTTTTTGGGAACAGAGTGTCCCGCTGAGCGAGAATTCGATTTCTGGCCTCGGGCTGTGACAACACCCGGAACAGGTGGCGTACTTCATCCGCAAATGCGGATTCTGACTGGAAGCCGAATCGATCAGTCAGTTTCTCGTGAATGACTTCGTAAGGATGTTCTTCGGCTTCTACTCGCGGATTCTCAATTCGCTGCACTTCAACATCCAGACCAAATTCCCGTCCGATCTGTGCAACCATCTTCGCAATCTGCATGACACTGAAGACGTCTGTGACCTGGTTGACGACGTCGTACTGTCCGGGCTCAGGCGGCGCGGCGATCAGGCGAGTAATGCACTGCATGGCATCGCGAAGGGTAATGTATCCTCGCATCTGATTTCCGCTGCCGTAGATCGTCAGCGGCATTCCGATAATCGCCTGAGCCACAAAGCGGTTAACCACCGTCCCCCACCACTCATCAATATCGAATCGTGTGTTGAGATCTGAATGAGCCACAAGTTCGTCGGAGTAGTTTCCGTAAATGACACCCTGCATCACGTCGTAGCTGCGCAGCCACCAGTACTTGCACGCTTCATAGACACTGAACGTTCCCTGGACCTTGCTCACATGGTAAAAGCTGACGGGGTCGCGGGGAGTAAGTTCACCACCAAGACTCCATTCCTGACCTTTGTACTGCAGCACAGCGTCGCCTGGGAACAGTCCTTCAAACAAAGGCCGTCCGGTCAGAGGGCTGCCATACTCACCCATTGTTCCAAGTTTGATGATCGATGCATCCGGAGCGTGATCACGTACGCCAAACAACAGTCCCAGCGTTCCCACAACATTGTTGTTGATCGTAGCGACTGCTTTGTCGACATCCGCCATGCTGTAAGGGGCACTTGGGATCTCAGCAAACTGCACGATTGATTCCGGCTGGACTTCTTTGATGAATGCGAAAAGAGCATCCCGGTCCATCAGATCGATTTCGCGAAACTCAATATCAACTCCCAGGTGTTTCCTGGCAGCTTCAATTCTGTCCTGCATTGACTGAATTGGCGTCACTGACTGTGCACCGCGTTCGGCAACAAGTTTGCGACGCAGCATGTTGTCGATGCCGTAAACTTTGCAGCCGAGCTTTGCCAGTTTTAACGCCAGAGGCCAGCCGAGGTATCCGTCCATCCCCAGTATCAGTACCCGCATGCCATCCAGCAGGTAGCCGTTCTCCGTCTTCTTCCATTCGCTGCAGGATTCATAGGTGATTGACATCGGGTCAAAGTAGCCAATCTCCGGCCGCCGTCTGCACTCGACCACCAGCTGTCCCTGGGCGGCCTTGCGGAAGGCCGCCTGTCCGCAGGCGCGAAAATCCACATGGCCCTTGAATTCAACGGCGGGACAGCTCCAGCACGTCTGTCCGGCATTGTGACAGGAAGAGGTTTCTGACATTGTTTGCCTGCTGTTTCGGTGAAAAGCGGAATAAATGGTTAAAGAGACTGTCGCGTCAGGCTGC
Source organism: Fuerstiella sp. (assembly GCA_022843805.1). Taxonomy (GTDB): domain Bacteria; phylum Planctomycetota; class Planctomycetia; order Planctomycetales; family Planctomycetaceae; genus F1-80-MAGs062. The sequence continues at coordinate 71,386 of JALHMY010000036.1, read as the reverse complement.
TCTGCGGGAAGCGACTTGCTTTGGCTGGATCACATCGAGAACATTTTCCACTTTCATGTCAGATGGGATCTGTCCGATATTGTTTCCACGAACAAAGAAGGAGGATTCGGTAAACGTGTGTTTTCCATTGATCCGCGTCTGTTCGACAAGCTCTGACAGGTTCATTCGACCGGACAGTGCGACATCTCCCGCTGGCATCAGAATCAGGTCCGGTGCACGATGAGCAAACGGGCCGCTGTAAACGTCTTTTCCACGCTTAACCTCTGAAACAACCGGCATGCCGCTGACTCTGACATCCAGGAAGAACCGTGTCAGCTCCTGCATGAGTGTCTCGGCTGAATCACCGGTTACCAGACCCTTCGGATATCGACCTTCACGGTGCAGATAAATCCGGCCCGGGTCCATGGCGAATGCGCGTGTTTCCGGCAGCATATCGATGTAAGACGGCCGGTCCGAAGGTTTGAGAGCAAGATAACCAGCCTGAGCCAGCAGGCAGTTCACATTCACGCTGCATGACTGCCGGGCAAATCCATGGTCAGACACCGCGGCGATTGTCACGTTGTCATCAAGCCGCTCCAGAATCCGGCCGATCTGAACATCGACTTCGTGGTAGTAGTCAAGGAATGTCTGATGAAACGGAGAACTCTGATCCTCATAGTCTTCCCAGAGGTAGTGATTCAGCCGGTCAGTGCCGGTCAGTACAAACATCATGTTCTGCCACGGCTGGCGATTCCAGTGGTGATGCAGAGCCTGACAGCGGGCCGCCATCACTCGATGCAGTTCTTCCACAAAGACTCGTTTGCCCTTTTCCACGAGCGACATGTCGGCATCAACTGCATAGTTAATGCTTTGCAGCCACTCCAGTTCTTCCGGAGGATGGACGGCGCGCCGGAGATCCAGTGCAACGAATCCCGACACCAGCATTCCCTGCATTGGCTGCGCCGGATAAGTTTGGGGTACGTTCATGATCAGGCTGGGGCCGGCGCCTTCATGTGCCCAGAACGGTTTTGCTCGAAATGTTCGGGAGGACGTGAATGCCAGCGTATAGCTGCCATCGATCAGATCGGTGAAGCCAAAGACATTGTGACCTCCCGAATTCTCGCCGGTTACAATTGAAGCCCACGCGGCCGATGATACCTCCGGGAGTGACGATTTCATGGGAACCAGAGTTCCGCTGCTCAGCAGGCTCCTGCTGTGCGGCATGACTCCGGAATCCGCGAACTGCTGCCACATCCATCGGGGCAGGCCGTCTATTCCCAGCAGAAACAGTTTCGGCATCGGGCATTTCTCCATCTCGTTTTCGCGCACTGGAATTGTCAGAGACCTGTGCAACTTCAGTATGGCGGCTTCAAAGATATCCAAGCTGTCGCAGTCGCTCGGCGACGGCTTCCGCATCTTCAGGGTCCATGAAGGCATCGGACGAACATTCATTCGCCAGTACACAGTGACAGTGTGGAATCTTCTGACTTCTCAGCACATCCATCACTGCTTCGGCCGACTGAAAGTCGTCCTCCGTGACAACCACGATTCGAGTAATGTCGCGTGAAATCAGCGGACGCAGAGCAGGTCCATGCGACGGACGCCACACAACCCGGCTGTCATCAAAAGAGATCTTCAGCCCTTCGCCAGAGTCGCTGACGAAGGCAGTTCCTGCGATGGTATTCAGAGCATGTCCGGTCAGATTGAGGACAGCATCACCAGCCAGAAGCACGCTGGTGATCGCATCAGCGGTAGTGGAGCATTGCAGGTTCATGGAAACAACCATCCTTGGTTTCACGAATGAACGTGTTCCAGTTAACAACAGATGCAATTCCATGCATCACATACGGCCAAATTTGCCATTGCAAACCCTGCCCCGGCAGATTCGACACAACGCAAATGTATCAGTCCGGCAAAAATTACACAACACGTGTTTTTTCCGGCCGATTCTGCCATTTGGCCAAATTCGTTGTCAGTAGACTTACCGTTCCGGATCAGTCCGGTTCTGGTTCAGACCATAGAATCTGCTGGCTGTTTCACAGTAAATCTGATGCTTTTCACTGGCCGACAACGGTAAAAGCAGCTGCTGCAATGCGCCAGATACCTGCGAATAACTTCCGGCAAGCTCACAGACCGGCCAGTCTGATCCAAACATGCATCTTTCGGGACCAAATGCCTCCAGGGCAGAATCAACGTAGGGTTTGAGTTGTGCCGGCTTCCATGTTTTCCAGTCCGCCTCAGTCACCATACCGCTCAGTTTGCAGTAAATATTTGGAAATGCGGCGGCGTTCTTCAAATCACGGCTCCATTCGCTGATCTCCCCTTCTCTGATTTTTGGTTTTGCCAGGTGATCAATCGCCATGGGGAGTGAAGGCAGCAATTTTCCAAGGGTTGCTGCATGTTTCAGATGGCGGGTGTAGAACAGTAAATCAAACGGTACTCCGTGCTTCTCGAGGATTTTAAGGCCTCGAACAACATCCGGGCGAACAATGAAGTCGTCGTCTGGTTCTCCCTGAGTGATATGGCGCACGCCAACAAACAGAGGGTTATCCCGGAATTCCAGCAGCTGCTTTTCGCAATGCTCTGACTTCAGATCGACCCAGCCAACGATCCCTGCTATGAAACTGAACCGATCCGCCAGAGAAAGCGCCCAGCGATTCTCATCAGCAGAGTGCTGGGTCTGAACGAAAACAGTTTTCGTCACACCTGCATCGACAAGCTGGGGAAGCAGGTCGACCGGCATGAAATCGCGACAGATTTTTTCATGCTGTGGCTCACGAAGCCATTCATAATCGAATGGCAAATCAAGTTTCCAGAAATGCTGATGCGCATCGATAATCATTGCTGTGACCCTGTTTCAGGTCTGGTCACATATTTCAGAATTTCCATGATCTCGTCCTTCGTGAATTTATCAAGAAGTGCTTTGGGCATCATTGATGTTGAAGAGGGCACGATCTCATCGATTTCGCTGCGCAGGATCTCAACAGGTTCCTTCGCTTCCGGATTGGTCAGTAAGGAAACAGAAGAATCGGTTTCAGAACGGACGATGCCCGAGACCGTCCGGCCTTCTTTGGTAACGACAGTCATCATGCTGTAACGTGGATCGATCCTATACGACGGATCGAGGATTTCGCGCAGAACGGCTTTGTGATCGCCTTTCCAGCGTGACAGCACGTCGGTGAGGTTTGGTCCCACATTACCACCTTCGTTGCCTGTCCTGTGGCACTGAATACACGTCGCTTCCCTGAACAGTCGGAATCCGGCGTCCGCATTGGGGTCCTGGAGGCTGGTCGTCAAATCGGACTCAAAATCAGCAAGCGTCCAGTTCTTTACAAAAGTGCGAGTGTTCCCGAGCGGGTCTTTTGGCGGGACCGGATTTCTATGCCATGCATCCGGATCAGCAACGACAACCATGACACCGTACATTCGCATCCAGTGTCTGGGAAACGTACAGACGTATGGGTACTCGCCGGGAGCGGTAGGGGCCGTAAACGTAAGCCGTTCCTGCCGGCCCGATTCAACCATAGCGGTGGCGAACAGCACGTCGGGTGAATCAGGGACAAAAGGAAGATTTTGGAATCCAGGATTTGGCCCAAGTTCACCACCGGCCACGGCGACGTTCTGTAATTTTCCTGGATTCGTAATCACGAGGTTGTGGGGCATAAGATCATCGTTCTGAACGATCAGCTGCACGGATCGACCGGCTTCAACGACAAAATATGGCAGGTCATACCGCATTTCTTCGTGAATCGTCCGGATGCGTACAAGCTGCACAGACACTTCGCGCAACCGCTGGCGGTACTGAGTCGCTTCTGCCGCCATGAGTTTTGGCAACAACTGGTCGATCAGCTGAAGAGCGTCCACGAACTGGTCTGCAGTCCGATCAGCGACCGGTGTTTGTTCAGCCGCATCCACAAGCGAAACGACCAGTTGCCGCGAGACGGCGACGGAACGCGCATTGTCTGGAATCTTCAGCAGAGCAGAAACGGCCGTCGCTCGAAGAGTGACATCGTCGACAAAAGTGGCCAGTTGTTCAAAAGTGGCGGACTGCTCTGCAGGGATATCCGCAAGGACGCGAATTGCCGTTTTTGACATGGCATCCGACGACTTTTGCTGCAGAAGTTTGACCACATCGGGACGCAGGCGTGACCGCAGGTCGTTCGAGGGAAGTAATAAAAGGGCTTCCAGCCATGCGAGCCGAGCGGCATCATTCATGGAGGCGATTTGTTCGGCCCGACTTGTCTCTTCGGCGGCAAGCAGTGCAGCAAAGCCGGCGGCACTTACCAGAGACTGATCGGCCTTTGCAGCCTCGGTCAGCTGATCAGAAGCCGCTTTCAGTTTTTCGCCAGGAACACTCAGCAGAATTTCGGACAACTGGATGCCAGTAATCTTTTGTTCGCGAGATCCGGGGTTCAGGGATTTCAGAGCATCGAGCAATTCGATGATGGGATCACTCTTTCGAAGCGTTACCAGTGCTTCAAGCGATTCTTCGCGATCCCTGCGAGACATGCCGGGTCGAACCAGGATTGCTCGGAAAACAGGAATATATTTCCCGTCGGATGTATCTCGTTCGACAAGAAGAAGGCGGGAATTGTCCAGGCGTTTCAGCTGGTACTCGACGATTCGCGGACTTTTATCCAGGAAAACTTTGGGACGTTCGGTCGGCGTCGTGGAGGGGCCGTGATGAGAATGGTCATCCGACACTGCGATGTTCAGCATCAGTAAAGATGCCAGCAGGGCAAGGTAATTCATCGGTCTAAACCTGAACAGCTATCTCGGCGAAAAGATTGTTCCCGTAAGGACGACTCCTGCGGCAAACACAAGCAGACAGGTAGTCAGCGACGGTCCGCTGGGAATATTAGAGGGATTCTGCTGTGATGCAGGATTCATATTCGCATTTTCCCAGTCCGAAATCTGTTTTTGTTCATCTGTCACCAGACTTTCAGCAAACAGTCCTCCGGGTTCAAGCTGCCTGGTGCTGATCAGCACTGGAATGGTTTCATTTCCAAAGCTGGGTGTCCCTGTCGAATCAGAAGCTGCCGAGTCTTCGTTTTGCTGGAAAGTTTTGGCATACTCAGCTTTCCATAGTCCGGAATCGAGTTCCAGTGCATCCTTCGAATCGGATGGGCGTTCGGCTGCCTGGGAAGATGGGCTGATCATCGAAATCAGGATGTTTGTTGAGAGTAAACAGCAGAAAAACAGGCCTCGACGACGCTCATTCACTTCACGTTCTCCCGACTTTCAGAATGTCTCACCGCTGTCCGACGATGACCGAACGCTTCACCAATGCCCGGGTCACCGAACCTGCAACAGTTTACCATTGATTGCTTAATGAATGCCAAATGTCGGAAGGAAGAGCAGACTCAATTCATTGAATTGATTTTTTCCGAATCGTCTGGGCGGGCAGGCACGGCAGCGCAATCCTTACCCGGGGCTTAGAATCCTGAATCCTCCGGATGTACCGTGTTGCCAAAAATCATCAAATGAATCAAAGAAGCAACACTGTGCCGCAGAAGATCTGGTTAGAGATTCGCGATCCGAAGATGAGCAGCCGGTTGCGTACAACCGGCTGGCAAAAATCATGGTGGAGGGAAGAGGACTATTCCGATTCAGTTTTCGCTCTGTCCCAGAAGGCGACGGCGAACAGTACAAGCACAATTCCCGCCATAATTGATGGAAACAGCCAAAAGTTCTTCCACTGATTCATTGTGGAGCTCAGAAGTTCCGGATCCACACCTGCCGGCAGATCTCGACTGAACATTTTCGTGAATGTTTCAAAGAATCCAACAGGTGCCGCTTCCCCGCGTGCTGCCTGCAGTGAAGCCATATAAGCATCCGAGCTCGTCACCTGCTCGCCGTATTTCCCGATCGTAAAGTTGAGAGGAATCCCAAACAGGCTACCAGCGGCCATGATCCGGTAACCGAAGAACATACCGATTCCCTGAGTCAGAAACACGAGCAGGCCCTGAGCCTGTCCGCGAATCGCTTCAGGCGCTTTTTGGTCGGTATACATAAAGCCGGTTACGAAGAAGAAGTCGTAGCAGATTCCGTGCAGTGCGATGGCCAGAAGCAGCATCCATGTGACCTGATCAGGCGCCCCGAATGCAAACAGGGCATAGCGTACAACCCAGCAACCCATGCCCACCATGATCATCATCTTCAGGCCGAGCCGTCGGAAGAAAAATGGAATCAGCAGCATGAAGAAGATCTCAGACATCTGTCCGATGGTCATCGTGGCGGCTGACTGGGCGAAACCCGTGTGATTCAGGAATGTCGACGTCATTCCGTAGTAGTAGGCCAATGGAACGCAGATCAGGGTTGAACAAACGGCAAACACCAGAAAATTTGGATCCGCCAGCAGCTTAAAAGCATCAAGCATCAACAGCGATCGGAGATCCATCGGCTTACCACGCAGGGGCGGAGGCGTATTGGGAAGCGTAAAACAGTAAACTCCCAGCAATACGGAGCAGATTGCACCCAGCCAGAAGATTTTAAAGTCATTTGACCAGCCCATGGCGCCAACCAGCAGCCCGGCGGCAATCCAGCCAATTGTGCCCCAGACACGAATTCGTGGAAAATCCTGCTGGCTGGGAATATGTGTGAAAGCGATGGTGTTCCCAAGTCCCAGAGTTGGCATGTAGCACAACAAATGACCAAGAATCAGCCACACAATCAATCCGCCAGCGGATTCTCCCTGAGAGGCAACGCCAGGAATGGCGAACATAATACCACCGCCAACCAGCATGAGGGTTCCCATCACTTTTTCTGACGAAAACAGACGGTCGGCGACAAGCCCAAGGAACAGTGGAGCAAAAATCGCGGCAATTGGCGCGCTCTCATAGGCGGCTCCAATGAACTTTCCGAGCTGATTTGAACTCAGCGCTGCCCCCAGAGTTGCGAACCATGCACCCCACGCAAAGAACTGCAGAAACATCATTATCGAAAGCCGTGGAACCATACTCGGTTTCGCCGCGGCAACTGCGGTTTCGCCTGTTCTCCCTGACGGATCGGAATCGTACGGGTTCTCATTCGCGGCCATCAATATAAGTCCTTGTGACCAGGTTAAACGGTCAATTTGAAAAGTAGCTGCCTGGTGAATCGGTAACCGATATTCGGGGAGTTCCGTGCGCCATATTCAATACGGCAGACACCTGGCGATGAATGCTATGGGCCGAAATCATGACGTTCGGCCGGGCTTCCAGCAACCAAACAAGGCAAAATCCTGTGCCTGCGGTCGCTTCGATGCGGGATCCGGCCGAATCTGCTTCCCTCTTTACCTAAAAACGGCCTTCCTGTTACTTTTCGGCTCCAATCACGATTTCATGGATGAATGAGGGACCAGAAAATGACAGGAACCAGAAGCGTTTTTATCAGGAAAGCGTTGAAATTTCTGCCTTCCGGATTCTGGCTGTTTTCGTCTGTGACCTTTGGGGTGTTGCTGTCGGCGTGTGGTTGCGGATCTCAATCGAGCCCGACGGCTGATTCCGGCGACGACGCGATGATGTCAGAGCTGCTGAGCGAACTGGAGCAGGAGCCAGGGGCGGCTGAGCAGTCTGCAGCTTCTGAAGAATCTGAAGCGGATCCTGGTGTCGGGACCCGTTCCGGGCGACGTCAGGCTCGAAGCGGTTTAACTCAGCAGGACGCACTCACCGAGGGCACTCGCAACATCTCGACGGTCCCGGTCACCGCCACTGCTCAGGGCGACAGGCTCGAACTTCGATTGCAGCCTGGTGACCGATTTCCATTGATCAAGACCGTGGAGCAGATGCTGGTTCAGAAGTCGACAGAGTTCCCTGCGATTGCTCAGACGCGACTGGAACTGACAATGGCGATCCAGGTGGAGCAGGAACAGCCCGATGCCATTCTTTTGAGTGTGCGCTATTCACGAATTACGTACTCTCACGACCTCAACGGTCAGCGCCTCGATTTTGACTCCGCGACACACCAGAACGACATTCCGTGGGATGTTCAGCCCTATGCTGGAATGGTAAACAATGGGTTCGCGTTCTGGGTCGGCCGCGACAACCGGATTCGCGACCTGGTTGGATATCAGGAGTTCCTTCAGCGGTGCGTCGAGAACGTACCTCTGGATCGGCGACAATCTCTTCTGGCGGAAATCTCCAACCGCTTCGGCGATGATGGTGTGGCCAATTTCATCGATGACAGTATTGGGCTTCTTCCTTACAACAGCAGCGTCGACAAAGACTCGGCAACGCGAGTAGCACCCGGCGATGTGTGGACCCGTGAAACTCGACTGATGCAGCCGGCGCCGGTCTATCTGACATCGACTTATCGCCTGGCCGCATTGAATCCCAGAACCGCCGACATCGACATTACAGGGCGTGTCGCGTCCGGAGAAACAGTGTCATCCGGACAGGACGGCAATCTGAAGATAACCGGAGGGCACAGTATCGGTAAATGTACGGTTGACAGGGCTACCGGCCTGCCGCTCGAACTGAACCTTACGCGATTCATTTCAATGATGGTCGTGCTTCCCGACGGCAAACAGGTGCCACAGGACAAGCAGATTACAACGACCATTCGAGCGTTTCCTGAGACTCGCGGTCATGTGGTGCAACAACCGTCGCCTTCTGTCAACAGACCGGGTGTTCAGCCGGCCGCCGCGTTTCAGGCGGAATCGCCCTCAGATCGCCGAGTCATTCCAATTCCCGTCACAGCTCCTGAAACCAGCAATTCTGCTGTCACTGGAAGAGCGGTTTATCCGGACTGAAGCCGCGGGATCTTTAGCAGGATCCACTACCTCCAACCCGAATTCTTTATGCTGACGAAGCACTTTTTTTCTGTGGCCATCTATGGTGAAAAAGCACCTCGACGACCCATCCTGCGGTCCCGTGCCGGATCGCGGAGCGATCCTCGACTGATGGACGAATTCAGCGAAGCGGGGTGACGGCTCCGAGGGAGATTTTTCCTTCTTCGACGGTTGAGTCAGATGAGCTTGCTGATCGTGACGCCGGGAATGGCGTGATGGCTCCTTCCGGAACATCGACTGTAGACTCATCACTGATCTGCGGCAGCATCTCCGGCTTTAGATTGCCCGGCACCGGTGATACTCTCTTAGAGGAGGCCGAACTGCTAACCGATTCTTTGGCGGGAGACAACCTGACCTGATTTTCCGCTTCGGCTGGCGGCAGTTCCTCAGAGCCTGATGGCATGTCAGGGACCGCTGGCATATCCGGCACAGGTTCAATAATGCTGTTTGATGACGATGGCAGCATGGTTGCTGAACCACCGCCGGCGACTCGAAGGTCCTTATATGCCAGCAGAGAGCCTTTTTCATAGTGAACGTTCTTGAGAGACAGGGCATATTCTGCCCGGGCTCTGAAGAACTGGATTTCTGACTGGACGAGGCGTCGCTGAGCATCCAGAAGGCGATCTGATGGCACGTCCAGTCCGGTGGCCTTCTGAGATGTGAGAGCATCAAAGTAGCTTTGGGCAGCGACGTACTGGTTCAATCCGTTTTGTACGGCCTGATATGCTCGAACGGCGTCGGCGGTTGCTCCGCTCAGATTGCTGATGACTTCCCGCTGCTGTTCTTTCTGAATGATTCGCTCACGTGCGAGAGAAAGTTCGGCATGGTCGACAGCGGCGTGACCTTTTCGGTAACCGATGGGAACCGTCAGTTCAACTCCCATCATCCATTCCTGCTGATCGCCGGTTGCCAGATTTCCAATCGAGGAAGCTGATGTTGCTCCTCGCTGATTTCCGCTTCCGATCAGTTCGTCACCAAATCCACGGAACCGGTAACGACCGACGGCATCGAGTCGGGGATTGACGAAGTTGCGTGAAGCCAGCAATTCAAGTTCCCGCTTCCGTACGGCGACATTCTGTTTCTGCAGTTCTGCCCGCTGCGTCAGTGCCTCATGAAGACTTGCGTCCCAGTCGAAAACGACATTCGCCATCGTGGGCTCTTCGGAAGGTCGGATCAGGGAGCCATCGGAAGACGGAAGACCGATCAGCAGTCTCAGCCTGCGCTCGGCAGACAGAACACCACCACCTGCCTGCACCGTTCCACCCTGTGCACCGTTTCGAACCTGAGTTCCCGGGAGAAGTCGACCCGACAGAGCGTCGTCGACTTCGGATTTGAGCTGATAATACTGCTGACGGGCCAGCGCTTCCTCTGCCTGGATCACGCTTCCGCCTTTGGACTGAGCGCGGACTGAGTTCCAGACAACCAGAGACTGTTCCATGGCCTTTTTACGAGCATCCAGTTCGCGATAAGCGAGATACAGGTCCCAGTAAGCGTTCTCCACATTGCTGACAAAGTCGGTCAGGGCAATGGTGAAGTCATGCTGGTTGATGTCGGCGTTAGCTTTGGCGATAAGAACCCCGTTGTACACGCCGGGTGTTGCGCCGGGTCCGGCGATGCGGTTAAACTCCAGACCGCCACCCTGAAGAAGGGGCTGTCGTACTTCACCCTCAATCCATGAATTCCATGCGGTGACAAACGTGTTCGCCGGTGCGTTGTTTCCATCGTAGTTGTTGACACCGCGGAGGGTCAGCAGTGAGCCGGCTGCCGTGCGTTTCGACAATTCAACCTGATAGTCATGCAGGTCCTGGCCAAACGCGGTTGCACCACCGGAAAAGAAGTTGTTGTTGTAAATTCGGTCGTTGTTATTGAACGTTGCTGATGCTGCCAGCTGCGCATCAAAAGCGCTCAGTGCCGCTTCCATACCAAATCGGGGATCGGCTTCCTGCATTCTGGTTGACAAAGCCGTATTCACTGCCTGGGGTGCTCGCAAAACGACGCCACCGATGTCACGCAGCACGGTCGAATGCTGCATGGCTTCACGAAGTACGTCGTCCAGAGTGCGATCAATATAGATGAGTTCCGAGGCTGAAACTTCCCGTGCGGTGATCGGCGAAGCAGTACTGCTGACCTCATGGAACACGGGTGGCGATGGGTTGTCTATCGCCGAAGAGATTCGGTCGACTTCACACGTGTCATTTCCCACCGTTTTGTGCCAGGAACTGGACGCGGAAGCGCAGCCGCAGATTCCAGCCAGTGAGGCTGCCGAAACCACGACGCAACAACGGCCTGGGTGAATCTTTGCGTGTGCGGTCAGACGCTGATAAGCCCGCAACAGAGATTTGTATGCACTAATTGGCATGTCGGTCCATCCAGCTTCACCGGGCGGGAACGTTCGTGAGTACATCATGTGTTCACGGGATGTGGACACCATATCTTTTGCGCAGCCCGTGTCCCCCCCTCTTCCTAGATCGGCACCCGTCGTTCCGGATTTCAGCAAATGTACCACCCGAAGTCGTTTTGCAAACTGCCTGTCCGTTACACAGAGAAAAGCTTTCGGGTCTGAGGGCACGCAGCGGCACGAACTGCCGGAGTGCAGTTGATTTGAATGATGAGCAGCACGAGGACTGGTTGTGAATCGGTGAACCTGTGTCGCATCCCTGACGGCGTTGCGATAGACTGCCTGATTCAAACCGCCTCCACCGAATTCGTGCTTCAGAACAACGGTCCGTGAATACCTCATCACAGCCCATCCGCGTCCCGTCACTCGCGTCTCTGCTGGAGGCTGCTGAGCATCGTCGCCGAAAGGCAGGCGAAGAGGCAGATTTTGCCGGATGCCTGCTCGCCGAAATCGTCGAAAGCGGTTTCGCGCTCAGCGTTGTTCTGTGGGAACTTCAGGCGGGGGCCGCGCCGAGGATGATCAGCAGTGCGGGAATGCGACTGCCCGTTGAACTCGATCTGATTATTTCTGCCGACACTGGATTGATTCGAAGACGCAGCATCCGAAGTGGTTCCGGTGAATCCCGTGAGGTCGTTGTAATCTCCTCAGACGTCAGCGATGGGATTCGCAGCATTCTCGAGCTTCAGGTCGGACAGCCAGCGGCAGATGATGGCCTGACCTCTGACCTGGCGGACGTTTTTGCCGACCTTATCCGACGACGACTTGTCAATTCGCTTGTCCGGCAGTCCATTCGTCAGAAGATGCTTCAGCAGGTAACTGCCCTGCTGCATGCGGACCTCGACGAAGTTCGCGTGGCAAATTCACTTGCAAGCGATCCCGTTGAACTGCTCGGGTGCCGCCGAATCTCTGTTGCTCGACGTACCGGAAAAAATCGATGGCAGCTGATAGCCGCCACGGGTGTCAATAATCCGGACTCCCGGTCAGACACAACCCGCTGGTTGTGCGGGCTTATCGAACGACAGGAGATGCAGGCTGCCGCAACCGCGGATTCTAAAGACAGCGGGCCTGCAGAGCCTGGCGAAGCTGGAGAGCCTGGTCGGCCGGCGGTGGAAGTTCCCGAAGGAACTGCTGACAACGTCATTGTCCGCCCCGTCAGCGTGGACGGAAGATGGTTCGATTCAGGCTGGGCGGCAACATTCGAGTTTGAAAGTCGAAAGGACCAGGCACCGGTACTCCATGAAGTCGAACTGATCTGCAGGCACGCTGCTCTGTCGTTTGCCAACTGTCACCGACGTTCCCGCGCAACACTCGGACGTGCCATTTTCGGTTTGCCCCTCCGCATGGGAAAGATTCGCACCCTTGGAATTCTGGCAGTAATCGCCGGAATTTTTTGCGTGCTGACTTTTTGGAAAACGGAACTGAGGATCGAAGTGGCCGGCAAGCTTGTGCCTTCCAGCCGGGCCAATATTTTCGCCCCTGAGGATGGAGTTATCATTGATCTTCGAATCGAAGATGGATCGGAGGTAACTCAGGATTCTGCGATTTTTCAGCTGCGAAACGAGGATCTTGATATTTTACTTGAAGGAATCGAAGGAGATCTCGCTGCGTCGCAGGCTCGACTTGCGGCGATTGACTCCATGCGAGGTGATCGCAGTGCGATGGCAAATCCATTGTTGTCCGTCGAGCATGCGGAACTTCAGCAAAAGGTTCAGTCACTGCAGGAACAGGCCGTGATTGTTCGGCAGCGAATCAGCAGACTAACGACGGTCGCGCCGCTGACAGGGCGAGTCTACGGGGACCGGCTTCGGGAAACACTGCTCGGCCGTCCCGTCCAGCGCGGACAGTTTTTGTTTGAAGTCGCTGATCCGAAAGACACCTGGCAACTTGAACTTCGAATACCGGAAGATGACATACGTTACGTTCTCGCAGCAGCAGCAAACGACTCGACGCAGTCTCTGAATCTTACCTACTCGCTGGCAACGTCGCCTGAGAATTCGCTTCAAACGGTGCTGACGCATCTTTCAGCGTTTGCGGAACTGGATGACACCGGAAAATTATCGACAATGGCGATAGCTGATGTTCCCGGCGGAGATCAGGCCAGCATGCGACCGGGTGCTGGCGTAATCGCCTATATCCACTGCGGAGAACGTTCGGCTGGTTATGTCTTCTTCCGTCGAATATTTGAAACGATACAGCGGCGCTGGTGGTTCAGGTAGCGCTGTTTCAGGGACAGATCGATAATGGCAGCAAACATGTCGTTCTTAATTCTGTGGTTCAAAACTTCCTGTCTCCGAAGGATACTGTCTGCGACGATGGTCATCGCGGGGTTTGTTTCAGTCTGGTCGCATGTTGCCAGTGCGGCCGATTCGAAACCTGCCGAAGCGATTGAAGCACGCGCTGTGTTTTTCAGGCTCAGGGATATTGCGGATGTCCCGGCTCTCGAGCGGGGGGTGTTGCGCGAGTTAAATGCGGAAGCTGGCGATATCGTGCAGGAATCTCAGCTTCTTGCGTCCCTTGATGATGCAGAAACTTCGCTGAACCTTGATCTTGCAAAACTTGATCTGGCGATCGCGGAAAAACGGCAAAAGGAATCCGTTGCAGTCTCTGTAGCGGAAGCCACCTATGAAGAGGCCGTACGACTTCTTCAGCAGGCGCGACTTGAGCTTGAGGTGGCTCAGTCTGTTGCCAGTTCCGATATCAGCATTCGAAATGCGGCGAAGGAGGCGGAACTCTCTCAGACGGAACTTGATCGGGCTGTCGCTGCCCGAAAGGAATTTAGTTCGAGCGTGTCGGATCAAACTCTTGGCAAGCTTACTCTGACTCGCGACAAGAATCAGCTGCTGCTTGAAAAGGCAAAACTGGACCAGTCCCTTGATGTCATCAGAAGCAGGAGTAAGGAATCGATTGTGGAACAGCAGCAGGCGGCAGTTGGTCGCCTGAAGAGCGCGATTGCAGAAGCTCAGACAGAGGCGGCTGTCTCACTGCTGACTGTGGAAAGCCTGCGAAAGACGGTCGCGATCGCTGAGGAGAGGCTTTCCCGTCGAGCACTGCGAGCTCCGTTCTCAGGGATGGTGGTGGAAAAGATTCGAAATCGTGGAGAATGGGTGAATGCGGGTGAGCCGGTCCTGAAGGTGCTGCGGCTGGACCGTCTTTATGTGGAAGGATACGTTGAAACAGGTATTGTGAGTATTTCAGAGCGAGGAAAGAGTGTCAGGGTCGAGGCTTTGCGAAATGGCCGGCCTGTCAGTATTGAAGGAAAAATTGTATTCATCAATCCTCAGATTGATGCCATCAATCAGTCGGTGCTGATCAGGGCTGAAATAGAGAACCCAGATTTTCATTTTCTGCCGGGCCAGCCGGCGCGAATGTGGCTGCCGGCGCCTGCGAAGGAATAACTCTGCGATGGACGCTCAGGATGATCCTTCAATCAGGTGGAGACTGCGCCGCGATCTGGAGATCCATCGGGCGGACCTGCACGCGGATTCCGGCTGGACCATCAAAGACCCGCTTCGTCTGACGTATTTTCATGTCAATGCCGAGGAGATGGCGTTTCTCTCTTCGCTGGACGGCCGACTGTCGATGAATCGAGCGCTGTGGCAGCTTCAGGAGAGCTTTCCAGGTTCCGAATTTTCTGTGTTTAACCTGCATCAGTTCCTTCTGTCTTCCATCAGAGGTGGGCTGCTGCAATCCTGTGTGCCTGGCCATGGCAGTCTGCTGGCTCAGGCGTGGCACCGTCAGGCCGGATGGAATCCTTTACATCTCTTTTCGCGACTCTCGTTTCGAATTCGGGGGATTGATCCCGCTGGAATACTTGGACTTCTGGATCGGGCTGTCGGATGGATCTACACCAGGTTCTGGATGATCCTGGCCAGTTGTTTTGTGGTGGTGGTAGCATTTCTGGTCCTTTCCCGGCACCCGGTACTTTTTCAGGAACTGCCAGGACTGGCCAGTCTGTTTACGGTGGACAACGTGCCCGTGCTGTTCGTTGCCATCGTGTCTGTCAAGATCCTGCATGAATTTGGACATGCACTGACCTGTCATCATTTTGGCGGCGAATGTCATGAACTGGGTCTGCTGGTTGTTGGTTTTCTTCCTCTTCTGTATTGTGATGTCTCTGATTCATGGCTTCAGCAGGATCGCCGAAAACGAATGCTGGTCTCTGCGGCCGGAATTATTGTGGAACTGATCGTCGCGTCGATCGCCGGCGTGCTGTGGATGACGAGTCACCCCGGCACGCTGCACACGTTCTTTTTGAATGTGATGCTGGTCTGCTCGTTCAATACGCTGATTGTCAATGGGAATCCGCTGCTTCGCTATGACGGATATTATGTCCTGTCCGACTGGCTGAATATTCCGAACCTCTTCGCCGAGGCCCGAATGGCAGCGGGAGCTCTCCTGGATCGCGTCATACTCGGACTGCCATCCGCAGTCGGGCGTCCCTGGTCCGTTTCTGGTCAGATCGCAATGACGCTGTTCGGTTTTCTTTCCTTTTTTTATCGCATACTGATGGCTGGAGCGCTGTTGTGGTTTATTCATGGCGTGCTCAGGCCCTGGGGCTTTGAATCAATTGCCGTGCTGATGGCTGTAAGCACGGGTGGAGCATTTCTGATGGCATCCGTTCGAACTCTCCGGTCGCGATGGAACAGTCTGGAGGGAGACGCATCGGCGCAGCGTCGTGCACTCGCAGGAATTCTTGTAACCACTATGGTCGCTGGTATCCTGCTGATGACTCCGTTTCCTCATCATGTGAACGCGCCGTTTGTTGTGACTCCCGGCGTATGCCGACCTGTGTTTGCAGGTGCTTCAGGCTTCATCGTTCCGCATGTGCAACCCGGCTCGAACGTGGAGGCTGGCACAGTCATTGCAGCTCTGACGAATCCCGAGATCGCATTGTCCATCGCGACCGTGGAGGGAGAACTTCGCACCGCGGAGAAACGTCTGGCCGCTCTGGCCAGTTTGCAGTACGGAGGCCAGCAGTCAGCCAGTCTTCTGCCGACCGCAGCCAAAACCGTGGAAATGCACCGGAAACGCCTCGAAACACTGCGGTCTCAGAATGAAGGCCTGACGGTTTTGAGCCCATCGGCAGGGACAGTTTTTCCCGATCGGAATGTTGCGTCGCCCAAAGGATCAAAGCGACTTGAGACGTCGTGGTTCGGATATGCTCTTGATGCCCGCAATCAGTCCGCATGGATCGCCGAGCAGACTCTGTTATGCTGGGTGGGCGCTGAACAGGATCATCGTGCTGTGTGCCTCGTCTCTGAATACGATATTGAATTCGTTAAACCGGGCACACCCGTGAAGCTGACACTCAACTCCTGGCCAGGAGAGCCTGTTGATGGTCGGGTGGATCGAATTGATGTTGTTCCAAAACTTGCAGTCGAGCGGGAATTCGTCGTCAATCAGATGATTGCCGTGAAGAATGCCGAAACACTGGCTCCCGTCACCCCCTTCTTCGGGGTCTATGTGCAGCCGCTTTCCGGTTCGTCTCACCAGAATCTGCCTTTGTACACCACCGGCTACGCAAGAGTGGAATGTGCACCGATGTCACTGGCTCGACGTGCATGGCGTACCATTCGTCGCACGTTCTCATCCGGGCTGTGATTTGTTGAGGACATCAGAGTCTGGAAACACAAAAAGAATCAGCCCGGCTGTATTGCACAGTCGGGCTGAAAGAGAATTCTCCGGAGGCATGGGCCATGTGAGACCAATGCCATTCGTCTGGCGACACTTTATGGGACAATATAAAAGATACCGGTGATTGCCATTGCCTGCACTGCAGCACCCTTCCATGACCATGGGGGAAGGTATGCTTCTGGTCCGAAACTGTGACATGTGGGGCAGTCGGGCAATGCCTTCACACATGCGTTGGGGTGGGTTACCGCAGTCATATAAGGAGTCAGAGCAATGGCGCTGGCAAAGTGTACGATCGAGCCTGCGGTTGTGAGGCAACCGTGAGACTGCCCGCAGCGTTCCAGATTCGGATCTTCGAAGTACAGGGGATTATGCCAGAGCTGATGGTTGTTTCGAAACGGACGCCGAACTCCATACTGAGTTGGAGTGAAGTAGCACGCGGGTGATGCAGTTTCCATAAACTGGCATGCAACATTATCCGGTCGCTGCAGATTGTCTTCTGATGCGGCTTCCGGTGATCGATCCTTCTCCGGAGGTGCTGTGCTGACGCCTGACAGCTGAATTCGATTCATCGGCTTAAAGAAACGTTCGATTCCCTCGGTGCCAAGTGCTTCACAGGGCATATCCGGCATCAGACCATATGTGGGCCCTGGCACTCTCGGGTCCGGCAGCAGATTATATGGTACGTCGGACGACTGCTGTTCCTGACGCATTACGGGCCGATAACGGGGTGATGAGACTTTTCGGGCCGGGGCTGCTGCCGCAGGAGTATTTGGCAGCAGTGAGTTAAGTTCCTGCAGATACCCTGGCTGTGCCTCGCTGGATTCCTCAGGAGCAAGATCAAGCAGAGTCTCATTGCCAAATACCCATGAAGAATCTCCCTGAAGCAAATCATGAAGCTCAGCAAGATAAGAGCCGGACATCCCGCCTGAGTATCCGGGGGCAGGTGTCTGCTTCTGAGGTAAAGGAGAAAGGTTGTTCATATCCGCCAGATCGGCCGGATGTACTGTTCCGCCAGCATTGCGGCGAAGCGATGTCAGCTGTGCCTGAGAAGACGGACTTTGTGAAATCTCTGACATGCTTCCGATCGCAATATCGTCGTCGGCAGCGTTGTGGACGGGAACAGAATTCAGTGCGTGCATGTGCCGACTGGCAAGACATGGTGTCCATGCCACACTGGGGCAACTGTCTGCTCGAAACGCAGGGCCGGAGCAGGCGGTAGCAGACTTCGTCTGAGTGCCGACGGCAGCGGCCCATGAAACACTCACGATTTCAAGATTCGAACCCACGTCAGACGGAGCCGACTTCGCCGGACCGGATTCAGAACGAACCTGTGACTTCGGACTGCTGGCAGGCTTCTGATCCCGCTCTGGCCTCGCCATAAACCGGGTCTGTGCCACTGTGGCGACTGGTGTCACTCGGTTGGAATGCAAATATGCGGGTGCAGTGTTTACACCGGCGCTTTTTCCAGCCAGCACTGGTTTTCGTGAACCATTCTGGTCAGCCACCAGCTGGTCAAGGCTGCATTTCAGTGAGACGGCGGTGCTGTCGGCCGGTGGTGCACTGGTAGGTTTCAGCGCGGAGTCCTGAGAGATCTCAGGAATTGCAATGTTGGACAGCACTACCAGCGTCGTCTCATCGAAACGCGTACTGTTGTCCTTGTGTGTTGTCTTCGACTGGGCTTTTGCAGAATCGATTTGCATCACCTGCAAAGTGCACAGCAACATGGAGACAATTCTGAACTTCCCTGCAGTCATGTGGGATACCCCGCAATGAAACCAATCCGTGTCGCGTCTCTGCAATGAGAGAAAGATGCTTATCGAGGTTTCGTCGTAAACGTGGCAGGATTTTCAGCGAAACCGATATTTGCACGCTAACCCGCGGGAAGTCCTGGTTAGGATGCGTCAAAGCTAATGCCAATTCACCCAGGTGGAAGAATCCGCATATCTTGACAATTTCGAAAGTGATTTTAAGAGTTGCCAGCGTTAAATGCTGTCTGATTTATCTATCCGACCCATTTGCTCCGAATTTACAATTGTCATCTGGGCGCTAATTTTGCGCATTTGGATGGACGGAGCCATTTGGATTTTCAGCTTGTGGAGTCCCAGGGGATGTCGACATCGCGATTCATGCAGGAGATTCGTCGCCTTTTCTCAGTGCGGAAGTCGGCAGCGGTAAAGCGTAAACGACTTTTGAGGCTTGTTCATCTCGAAGATCGTCGCGTTTTGAACGGAACGATTGGACTTCAGGGAATTGCCCTGACTGGCAGTGAAACTCTCACAATTTCCGACGGCGGGCTCCAGGATCTCGGCGGCGGTGCAAATGTACAGTCGGTGAGTTTGACTCTGAGCTCCGGGACATGGGGTACACCTCCCGGCGCGTTCAATGCAGATGAGTTTGAATTGAGTGCTGGAAACACTGTTCTGACGATTGCTGCCAGTTTGCTGAATGATGGCGGTGATCCGCTTTCAGCTGGAGATGTTCTTGAAATCAATGGAGATGATGCGGCCACTCAGCAGGTGATTCTCGACTTGTCCGGCGTCGATTTTATTCCGACGGGTGGCATTCGATTTGTGGGTGGCGAGGGAGCCGGCGACAATGATTCGCTGGCGATCACCGGGTACGACGTGACAACGTTGGAACTGACACACGAGGGGGCGGAAAACGGCCAGATTGAATTTGCCGGGCTCGGAACTGTTGAATTTGATGAGATCGAACCACTGGCGCTGGACGGTACTGCTGACGATCTGATCATTAATCTTCCGGCTGGTGCTGACCCAACTGTTGTGCTGAGTGACGATACCGGTGCGGTGGCCAATGTATCGCAGATCTCCGGAGCGTTCGAAACAACCACTTTCGTAAATCCGACGTCAACCCTTACCATCAACGACGGAACCGGAGTCAAGTCGATTTCTGTGCAGGGACTTGATGCCGATTTTGATGCAGACCTGATTCTTGCTGAAGATGACGCGACTCCGGATAACGTCGTTACATTTGAAACAGCGGATACGGATCTTGACTCCGGTGCTCTGGATATTGAAGCGCTGACGATCAATATCAATCGCACGATTTCAACAACCGGCAACGTGCTGATGACGGCTCAGGGAGCGATCACAGACGGGAACGCGGGCGTTACCAATATTTCCGCAAACAACGCGATCCTGATTGCCCGCACCGGCATTGGCAGTGCGGACGCACTGGAAACAAGTCTCACGCTTCTGGATGCTCGAAATGACGTATCCGGAGATATCAATATTATAGAATCCAGCGGTCTCACATTGTCCGGCGCTCGAACGCTTGCCGGCAACGGGATCGTTGATATTTCTGTGCTTGCCGGCGATCTGGAAACAACCGGCCTTGTGTCTGCAAATGGTTCAGGAAATGTCCTACTGGATGCGGCTGCCGGAGCGGTCACTCTGGGAGACAATGTCCTGTCAGGGACAGGTGATATCAGTATCACCGGAGATTCCGTAACCCAGAATGCGAATATCACAACGGCGGGAGCCGGCGCGGTCTCGGTGGTGGCTGACAATGGCAGTATCACGATGACGGGTACGGCAACCACGACGACAAACACGGGCAGTATCACGTACTCGGCGACGCTGGATGCAGCCCTGATTCTGCTGACCAGTACAAGTGGTAATATTTTCGTGACAGCCGACAGTGATACGAACGGGACAGGAGCAATCTCGGACGAGACTGTAGCAGAAACCGCCAATATCGTAACAACGGGGCGGGCTTCATTGTCTGCCGGGGCCGGGATCGGCGACACGGGTCCTGCTGATATCAACACGACCATTGGCCGCCTGGAAGCTGTCAACTCGACGACGGGAAATATTTTTGTCCTGGAATCGAACGGCCTGACTATTGATCTGACCGGTGTGCAGACACTGGGTGGAAACGGCGAAATCAGCATTATTGCGGCCGCCGGAACGCTGGCGATTGACGCGGCTGTCGCTGCTGACGGTTCAGGCAGCGTCACACTGATTGCCGATGCTGGCACCACCACGATCGATGACCTGGTGAGTTCCGTGACTGGTAATATTGAAATTGAAGGTACGGATGTTGCTCAGAGTGCGAACATCACCACTGCTGGCGCGGGAACGATCAGTGTGACCGCCAGCAGCGGAAGTATCGCGATGGTTGACGGAACAGTCACGACAGCAGCAGCTGGCCTTATCGCGTATGCGGCAACGGTTAACATCGCTCTCAGTCTCCTGAGAAGCACGAATGGAAACATGTCAGTAACGGCCGACAGCAATACCGACGGCACTGGTGCGATACTGGACCTAACCGTCCTCGAAAATGCCAACCTTGTGACGACCGGTCAGGTGACATTGAGTGCTGCCGAGGGTATCGGTGCGGCTGCGGCTGCCGACATTGATACGACAATCGGAAACCTCGTCGCAACAAACTCAACTTCCGGCGGCATCTTCATTGAGGAAACCAGCGGCCTTGTGATCGATGGAACAGGTGTCCGTACGCTGGGAGGCAATGGCTCGATTAACATTGATGTGAACGCCGGATCATTGACAGTGAATTCCGTCGTTACAGCTGACGGCTCAGGCCTTGTCACTTTGAATGCGGATGCTGGCAACATAACAACACAGGACACGGTGAGTTCAGGCACTGGAGACATACTGATTACAGCCGATGCTGTCGATCAGGATGGCGACATATCGTCGGGAGGCGCTGGAACGGTAACGGTAACGGCTGATACCGGCAGCATTACGATGGGTGACGGGTCAGCGACCACGACAAATACCGGACTCATCACCTATACTGCTCGGACCGATGTGGCGCTCAGTGTTCTGTCCAGCACCAGCGGCAATGTCGTTGTCACGGCGGACAGCGACGTGAACGGATCCGGCGCGATTTCTGATAACACGGTCGGAGAGGCGTCGAACATTGTGACCGGCGGTGCACTGGTTTCACTTCGTGCAGCGACTGGCATTGGCGGGTCTGGTGCTGCTGACATAGACACGACGATTGTCACCATAGACGCACAGAATTCCACAACCGGTGATTTTTTTATTCAGGAGACCAATGGTCTGATCATTGGTGGCGTCGGCATTCAGACTATTGCTGGATCCGGCAATATCAGCGTCCTGGCGACTGCCGGTAACCTGACGGTCAACAGTATTGTGACAGCGAATGGTTCAGGCGACGTAACTCTGATTGCAGGTGCCGGAACCCTCAGCCTGGCGGCAGGTGTCAGCTCCTCTCTGGGTGATCTCGTCCTGCAAGGCGATGTCGTGCTGCAGAATGTCAATATCAGTACGGCCGGAACCGGAACGATCAGCGTTGCGGCGGACGACGGCAGCATTACGATGTCTGACGGGACGTCGGCTGCAACCGGCTCCGGAATTATCACCTATTCTGCGGCAGTAAGTGTGGCTCTCAGCCTGCTGACAAGCACGTCTGGAAATCTGATTGTTGTCGCCGACAGTGACAGCAATGGAACCGGATCAGTTTTGGATAACACAGCGCTGGAAGACGCGCTGCTCGTCACGTCCGGCTCCGCCACTCTGAACGCAGCTCAGGGGGTGGGTGCAGCGGGTGCCGGCGACATCGACACGGCGATAGGGACGCTGATTGCGAGCAATACAACCAGTGGGATCATTAATGTCACTGAACTCACGGTGGGCGGCAACATTGCCCTGGGCTCCGTCAGTAACGGCAATCGAGATGTGACGATAGTAGCCGAAAGCGGTGCGATCACTGACGGCAACGCGGCAGCGGTGAACCTGACTGCCGGCACTGTTGTGCTCTTCGCCACGAACGGCATTGGATCCGGAAATGCCCTTGAAACAAACATCGGCCGGATCGAGGCCACCAATACTCTTGCGGGCAATATTGAAATCACCGAAGTTGTGGCAGGCGGGGATCTGATTCTGGGCGCGGTGAGTAACCTTTTGCGAGATGTCTTTATCTCGACAGAAGATGGCTCAATGACTGACGGCAATGCGGGCGCCGTTAATATTTCGGCAAACAATGCCACTCTGGATGCCGTCGGCGGCAGCATTGGCAGCACCAGCGCGGATGTGTTCAAGGGTGATTTTGATCCGATTGAAGTCCTGCTGACAAACGACCTGACAGCCAATGCGACGGATGCGGTGGCCTTTGAAGGCACCATCGGCGGAACGACCACGCTGAATGCGACAACCGGATTTCTGCAGTCGAATGGAGATCTTGATGTTTCAGGACAGGTCTTCAGCTTCACCAACCTGGGGCTGATCGCCGATGCCGACAACAATGGAACCGGCGTACTGACTCTGGGGCCGTCACTGGCTGTAGTCGGCGACCTGCGGCTTCAGGGAGCCAGTATCGTTGCATCTGACGCAACGATCGATCTGAGCGCCCGACGAATTCTTTTTGTGTCCGGGGCAGATGCGGACATCAATGTGACAACTTCTGACCCGGTGACAGTACCGACTCTGACACTGGACGCCACGGCATTTGGAGATCTGACGGTCAACAGCGACAGAAGCGTTGATCTTGTCGATGTCAACTGTGACAACGTGGCTCTGCAGACCACCAGCAGTGCGGGCGACATCAGTCTCATTCTGGGCGGTGGGACACTTACAGTCCGAGATGATGTGATCGCTGGCAACGATGGTCTTGAAACCAGCACTGGTAATGTGGTACTGGCAGCTCTCGGCGTGTCAGGGGATGTGATCATCCAGGATACGGTCCTCGCGGATAATGACTTGATTTTAATTGTGGCAAACAACGATATTCGGATCGAAGTCGTTGCGGGCGACCTGGATGATATCGACAACGACGGTAATCTCGATCCGGTGGATATTGATGGTGACCTGACTCCGGATGCTGACAATCTTGCCGTGATTACAACGGTCAGTGGCGACATCCTTGTGATTGCTGACTTCAACGGTGATGCAAACGGATCCGGTGGTTTACTGACAATGGCTGACGGCAGCCGAATTGTTGCGGGAAGAAATGACCTGGTGAGCTATGTGCCGGGCACCAACGGAGTTGCCTCGCCGTCCGTCATTTCGCTGGGAGCAACCGCCTTTCTGCTGAGTGAAGCCGAAGTGACCCTGTCGTCCGATGAAGACCTGACTTTGAGTTCGGTTCAGACAACAAATGCAGGAGCACTGGCAGTACGCATAACCAGTGTCAGCGGAGCCATTGTGGATGGCGGTGACACCGATGTGGATATTGTTGCTGATTTCGCGGGTGCCCTGACCACGCTCCGGGCAGACACAGGAATCGGCGATCTGAATCAGATTGAAGTTAACATTGCCACTCTGAATGCGATCAACACAGTGTCGGGCACGATACGCATTTCAGAACTAAACAGTGTCGCGCTGGACACGCTTAACAATGCCACTCGAGATGTTTTCCTGACCGCGACGGATTCAATTACCGATGGTGGCGATGCCCGTATCGATGTGGTTGCGGGGCTCGCCACACTGCAGGCGGCAAACGGAATTGGTGATGTCAATGCGATTGAAACCACGGTTACGACTCTGAATGTGGTCAACACCACCGCAAATACCATTCGAATTGCTGAAACCGACGACGTGGGCCTGGATACCGTCAACAATGGCATTCGTGATGTATTCCTGACAGCCGGCGGTGCAATCACTGATGGAGGAGACACGAATATCGACGTAGTTGCCGGTCTGGCTGCGCTGCAGGCGGCCAGCGGTATTGGTGATGCGGACGCGATCGAAACCACTGTCACGACTTTGAATGTGGTCAATACAACATCCGGTATTGTTCGGATTGCCGAGACGGACAGCGTGGCGCTGGACACGATCAACAACTCCGGACGTAATGTATTCCTGACGGCGACGGATGCGATCACTGACGGTGGAGATGGAAATGTCGACGTGGTTGCCGGCCTGGCAACTCTTCAGGCGGCAAACGGCATTGGCGACGCTAATGCCATTGAAACCACAGTGGCATCGCTGAATGTCGTCAATACAGCGTCCGGTACTATCCGAATTGTTGAGTCGGACAGTGTGGCACTCGACACAATCAACAATGGGACTCGCGAGATCGCCCTGACAGCGACATTTGCGATTCTTGACGGCGGCGACGCGAATATTGACGTCGTTGCCGGTCTGGCAACTCTGCAGGCTGCGTTTGGTATTGGTGCCGCAGATGCCATTGAAACGACTGTTACTCTGCTGAGCGTCACGAATACCGCTTTCAATGCTGTTCGCATTAATGAAACCGACAGCGTAGCGCTAGACACTATCAACAACGGGACCCGGGATATCTTTCTTACCGCGAGCGGAGCGATAACCGACGGTGGGGATGGTAATGTTGATGTGGTTGCCGGCCTGGCCACACTGGTGGCAGCCACGGGAATCGGTGACACCAACGCGATCGAAACCGCTGTTACTACTCTGAACGCTGTTAACAACACAACGGGCGCGATTCGGATTAACGAAACCGACGTCGTTGCTCTTGATACGATTGACAACGGGACTCGCGAAGTATTCCTGTCAGCGGGCGATGCGATCACCGATGGCGGTGATGCGAATGTTGACGTCGTTGCCGGACTGGCAACACTTGCGGCACGAAACGGTATTGGCGATTCAGATTCCATTGAAACCACGGTGACGACCCTGACTGCGGTCAACACCATCGCTAACACCATCAGGATTAATGAGACTGACAGTGTCGCTCTGGATACGATCGACAATGCTTCCCGCGATGTGCTGCTGTTTGCAGGTGATGCGATCACTGATGGCGGTGATGTCAATGTTGATGTGGTGGCTGGAACAGCGACACTGATTGCGTTTAATGGTATTGGTGATGCGAATGCCATTGAAACGACCGTGACCACTCTGGTGGTATTCAATCTGACATCAAACGGCATTCAGATTGTGGAAACGGACAGCGTGGCGCTGGACACCGTCAATAACGGCACCCGGGATGTGTTCCTGGCAGTTGGCGATGCCATCACCGATGGCGGCGATGTACGCGTCGACGTTGTTGCCGGACTGGCGACTCTGCTGTCTGTGAATGGTATTGGTGATGCGAATGCCATTGAAACGACGGTTACAACTCTGAATGCGGTGAACACAACAGCCAATACCATTCGCATTGTGGAAACAGACAGTGTCGCTCTGGACACGATCAATAACGCCACCCGGGATGTCTTTCTGACTGCTGGCGATGCCATCACAGATGGTGGAGACGTCAATACTGATATCATCGCCGGTTTGGCGACATTGCAGGCGGCCAGCGGCATTGGTGATGCGGATGCCCTGGAAATCAC
This sequence comes from Fuerstiella sp., assembly GCA_022843805.1. GTDB lineage: Bacteria > Planctomycetota > Planctomycetia > Planctomycetales > Planctomycetaceae > F1-80-MAGs062. Next base: position 45,349 of record JALHMY010000036.1, on the reverse strand, counting down.
AGTGACCACTCTGAATGTGGTTAACACCGCGACAAACGTGATTCGGCTCAGCGAGACTGACAGCGTGGCGCTTGATACGATTAACAATGGCAGCCGCGATGTGTTCCTTTCGGCGAATGCAGCCATTACGGACGGCGGTGACGTCAATGTCGACGTTGTTGCCCGACTGGCAACTCTTGCGGCAGTGACTGGTATTGGCGACGGTAACGCGATCGAAACGACAGTCACCGCTCTGAATGCCGTCAATTCGTCGTCCGGAACGATTCGGATCGTGGAAACAGACAGCGTTGCTCTGGATACCGTTAACAACGATACCCGTGACGTATTTTTGTCTGCAGGTAGTGCGGTCACTGACGGCGGCGACGTTCTTGTCGATGTGGTTGCAGGGCTGCTGACCCTCCAGGCTGTGAACGGCATTGGGGAAACGGACGCCATTGAGACGACGGTAACGACTTTGAATGTCGTCAATACTGCAACTCAGGCGGTTCGAATCGCTGAAACGGACAGTGTGGCGCTGGACACGATCAACAATGGCACCCGCGACGTGTCGCTGTCAGCAGGGGGGGCGATCACTGACGGTGGAGATGTGAATGTCGATCTGGTCGCCGGACTGACAACTCTGCAGGCTGTAACCGGTATCGGCAGCGGAAACGCGCTTGAAACCACCGTTACCACAATTGACGCGGCGAATTCGACTTCCGGCACACTTGAGATTATTGAAACTGACGGAATTCAGGTACAGCAATTGCTTCAGGGGCAGGATGACAGCATTTCCCTCGTGGCTGGCGGCGATATTTCCGTCATCGGGCTGGGGGTCGCCATTGACGATTCAACTGCAACTTCGGGAAACGCTGATATCCTGTTGCGGTCGCTCAGCGGTGATATCAGTATTGCGGGAACTGTCAGAAACGACAGCAATAATGCCGATGCCACGATACTGCTGGATGCGATCGGTCCTGACAGTGATGTTGTAGTATTTGCTCCCGTCATTACAGAAGAAGGCGGCATCACGATCACGGCGGATGACAGTATTGGCTTTGCGACGAACGGCGATATCACAGCAAATGGTGCGGGCAACGTTGTTGTGACGGCCAATCGTCTGGATGGTGTGGGTAACGACGGCAACATCATCCTGATGCTTGATGGCGCAGTGATCAATGCCGGTTCGGGCACCATCACAATGACATCGACAGGAATAAACGGGGGAAATATCACGGTCGAAGATCTGATCACCACCGGAAATCTGATTTCAATCACGTCGACTCAGGATATTTCGATCGGTACGGTGACAAACGGTGGCACTCTGAGGGCAACGGACGCCGACGGCACCGCCGATCTGGCTGCACTGAGCGGAGAAACGATTTCTCTCGTGGCTGGCGGCGATATTCTCATTGGAAGCGGATCCATTATCTCTACAGATGACACTCCCCAGGGCGTCAGCGATGCGGGTGCTGCCGGGGACTCTGTTCTGATCACGGCGGACGGCGGTAACGGCCGTATCACATTCGGCAACCTTATTTCGATTCGAACTGATGGCGGGGTCGCACAGAGATTTGCTCCCCGTCCGGAGCAGAATGTGTTCGGAAGTGCGTTTCTTCCTCCTTCCGCTCTGATAATTGGGGCCGTCGTGATTCCTGTTGGAATCCACTTTGAAATCACCTTTACCACCACCATTGGGATGGTGGGGGAAGAGAATCTTCGTCTGGATATTGACTGGCGAGACCCGGATCTGGGGCCAGGCGACCTGAACGGCGAGCGAATCGAATCAATTTTTCGAAACGGTGGGGTTCAATCGGTCTCGCATACTTACTCCTTCTTTGACCTGCAGGCTTTTGTTGCTGCCGGAAACCCGATCTTCCAGGTGGATTTCAGCGTATCACATCATCAATCGATTCAGATCTTTGCCGGAATTGTGGATCAGGGCGGTGCAATCAATGTTCCCATACCGCCGGACCAGCAGCTGGTGACATCTTCAGACGATACTTCGACCGGGACAGAAGGACCATTTCCACCAAGTCCTCCCGGAGTTGACCGGACCGTCGCGACTGTCGTCGACGATGTTCTGTCGAACGCCGATTTTCATTTTGAAGGCGGGCGGGTTGAGGTTCTGATTCCAACGCTGTTCCTTCCACCGATTGAACCCAATCCGGAAACACCCAGTCCGTTGCCGGTGCCCGTTGCTGTTGCCCAGCCACCTGTTCCTCTTCCCGTTCTGGTCGCCGCTGCTGAGCCGGCAGAATTTCCCAACAGTTCCTACTCAACGCAGTCTCAGGACTACTTTCAGCTGCGAAGATTTGACGGTGTGACTCGGCGAGTTGAAGCGGGATACGAACACATTGACGACGATTTTGGTGAGCTTCTTCTGCAGCCACGCAGGTTGAAACAATGGGTAGCCGAAAAGCATTTCCAGGATGGTTTGGGCTATGAGTTGTGGCTGATTACGGAAAAAGTCAACAAGACGGGTGGACGTGTAACAGTCGAGCGTCCGGTGCTGAAGTTTGATGTTTCCAATGAACAGCCATTCCCGTCTGCGGAAGGCATTCCGGATATCTTCCCGGAACTGAGGCTCGAACCGATGCCACTGGAAGAGGGCGAGGGTGAGGAGCTTCCCGACCAGTCGTCGATTTCCGAGCCGACTGGCGAGGGCGCCATTCAGAGTATGACAACCGGTTTTTCCTCGAATCCGGAAAATGAAAGCAGAGAAACTGAGAAGTCAGACGCAGCAGAAGACGGAAGCACCAGGGGGCCTGATTTTCCGGAAACCGACGATTCGGTTTCAGACACTGAGTCAGACGGCGATGCAATTTCAGATGGCTCATTTTCGGCGACTTCTCAGGAGCGAGTGGCGTTTGCAGGGCTGGCTGCTTCGCTGCTTGTCACACGTGTCAGGACGCCGCCGTCGAAATCAGTCGGCGGAACTGTCATGCTGGGCCGTATTCTGAACCGTCGTCATTAAACAGGAGGGAGGGCGAAGCTCCTGCCGAGCCGAGAGACGTCCGGCTCGGCAGGAGCCTCGCCCTCCCGGGAAATAGTCCCGGCTCGGCAGGAGCCTCGCCCTCCCGGGAAAAAGTCACGGCCCGGCCTGGCAGGAGCCTCACCCTCCCGGTAAAAACGATTTTGCCGCTCGTGTATAAATGAGCATGGAACGAAATGAAATCCCGAAAAGGCCGAATCGGGGTGGTAAAGAACGGCCCGACTCTGCGAGAATCACAGACACGCCTGAGGAAGTTGCAGCCACCAGATTGCAGTGAGATGTCCGGATATGAGTCAGTCAGGTCAGAACGGAAATCAAAAGAAAAAGTCGCCGGGCACCCCGCCGGTTTATGGAACGCAGGTTGCCGGTTTTGGTACTCCGGCAGCGGGCGAATTGCCACGGGAGCCCGTTTCGGCCGAACGGCAGGCCGTTGCTGTCCCTGCGCAACGAGCGTCGTTCGGCACTCGAATGGCGCCTGAAATCCGTGAGCTTGTGGAATCGACGGCGGTGTCAGCAGCAGAACAGGCGTTAAGTCGTCCGCTGCCGTCGCTGTCGAGCCTTAAGAACATCACGAAGACGCAGCGGGCGGATGGTGGTCAGCTTAGTATGCTGACGCAGTTCGCGAGAGCTCAGCAGAATCAGAACAGAGAATCGGAGAAGGCGACCGTTCAGGATAATGCTCAGAGAACCGTGGCGCTCGGTCCGGCAAGGGCGATAGAACCTTCTGCAAACCGACCGGCTGGGAAAAGTACCTGGAACCTGCGGATTCACAAACGAGATGTGGCGGGCCACATCTCGGGAATTATCAATCCGATCCCAAGAGATTCCAAAGGGACAACCGGACTTCAGTCAGCTCTGGCAATTGACGACACGGCAGCCGAGTATGAAATTCTTGGCGAACTTGGCGCCGGAAATATGGGCATCGTCTATCGAGCCCGGCAGATGTCGCTCAATCGTGAACTGGCCATTAAGACGCTGAAACCGGACTCCACTCAGGTGGATCATGATCAGGCCATGTTTGTTTCGGAAGCCGTCGTGACGGCCAATCTGGTTCATCCGAATATTGTGCCAATTCATGACCTTGGAAGGACGGCAGACGGAAAGCTTTTCTATTCGATGAAGAAAGTCACGGGGGTGTCGTGGAACGACATCGTCCGCGATCGTGCTCTTGAAGATAACCTCGACATCTTCATGAAGCTGTGTGATGCCGTGGCCTATGCGCATTCCAAGGGCGTTATTAATCGCGACCTGAAGCCCGAGAATGTGGTGGTCGGAGAATACGGGGAAGTGATTGTGCTGGACTGGGGTCTGGCAATTACCAACGAGCGATTCGAGAAGCAGAACAGCGTAGTTTTTGAGTTTCGTGGCAGCGCGGGTACTCCCGTTTATATGCCGCCCGAGCTCATAGACGAAGACGTTGCAGTCGTGGGGGTTCACAGCGACGTATACCTGCTGGGCGCTATTCTTTTCGAAGTTCTCGAAGGCTTTCCGCCGCATCTTCTGCGACAGTTCTGGACTCTTGAGGATCCTGAAGATCAGCTCAGCAGCGTGATCTGGGCTGTCGTACATAATGAAATCGAGAAAGATGTTGTCAATAAGGGTGAGTTGATGAACATTGCCCGAAAGGCAATGTCGACTCTGCCGGAAGATCGTTACGCATCCGTTGAAGAATTGCAGGAAGCGATTCGGCAATATCGAATTACGGGGCGCGCCGAGGAATTGCTGAAATCAGTCGATTCCAGCGTGGCTGACGACTACGGAAACTACCAGGGAGCCGTTGCGCTCTACGCAGAAGCACTGCGAAAATGGCCGGATAACCGACGAGCAATTGACGGAGATCGCAGGGCGCGACTTGCCTATGCTGAACTCGCCCATAAGAAGGGCGATATTGACCTTGGACTACAGGTTGTTTCCGGGAAAAGAGACGCGGAGTTTCAGGCCGTCGCATCCCGACTAAGAAAATCACGCCTTGCCAGACGAATTGTTCGCGGAACGTGGGGAGTTATGTCAGTCACAGCAATCACCCTGTTTTTTGTCAGCACGTTCTTCTGGTTCCAGGCAGACCTTGCCAAAGAGGAGTTGATCGCGAAAAACGGCGAGGTCGATGTCCTGGAAAAGAAGAAAGTGGAGCTGGAAGCGGCGAGTAAGACGGCCGTCGAAGAAGCTCAGGCAGCGGCTCAGGCGGCGGAAGATGCTCGTATTAAGATGGCTGACCTGCAGGTTCAGGCGGATCAGAAGCAGAAGGAAGCCGAGGAAGCGTCGCGACTGGCTATGGAAGCGACAAAGGAGGCGGCACAGCAAAAAGAGGCGGCCGCTTTAAGCCAGACGCAGGCTCTGGAAGCCAATGAAAAGGCAGCTGCTGCCAACAGACAGGCGGCAGAAGCCAATGCCCAGGCCCAGGCCGCCAGTACAAAGGCGGCAGACGCAACCGAACAACTGCAGCTGGCAAGAAACGAAATGTATGAAGTCGAAGTCACCGGTTTTATGTCTCGTATTAATGCTTCAGAAGAACTGGGCGACTTTACGGAGCTCATCAGCGTGGTGCGTGAGGCTCTGGCGAACGCCGAAAAGAATCCGAAAATCGCTGAAAAGCGAGAGACACTCGAAAAGAAGATCAGCGATGCGATCGAGAAGGGTGGCAACGCAGAACTGCCAATTGATCACAAGCCTGATTCGGCATCCATCAGTGCAAACGGCAGAACGGTAGTAACTTATTCACGCGGCGCCGGCAATCGCTTATCGGCCTTCCGGCTGAGCGATGGCGTTAATTCCGCACCTGTGTGGAAGATTTCGGCTCTGGAACCACCAAAGGGAGTGATTCGTAATCTGGCTGTGTCCAGTGATGGTTCTGCATTCTGCGGGGTCGGTAAAGAGGAAAAACAGCTTTGGCAGCTCAAAAACGACGAGTTTGTTCAGCTTCCTCTGGAAAAGTACTTTCCGGCCTCACGGTTTGCAGCGGGTAACAGGACGTTTCGAAAGGCTCTGTTTTCCGGAGATGGGCAGAGTCTGGTGCTGCTGGGAGCTGACGAAAAAGGCACGGTTGAGATTTACAATATCGGTGACGGGAAAGCTACGCTGCAGATGCGCCAAACGCTTTCCGGGGCCGCAGACTATGGTTTTGAACTGCGAGATGGTGTACTTCTGCCGGATGCAGGCTGCCTGATCGTCCAGACCGAAAAGCAGGAATGCTATTCATTCTATCTTGCAAAGAAAGACGGAAAGCTCGGCTTTGTTCATTTGTCCACTGCCGCTCCAAAGCTTGACTTGGCTGACGACCATTTAAAGCTGGGTCTTGCATCCAATAAGCCGGGACGGCTGTTTCTGTCGGACGATGGACAATATCTTGCGATGACTTATAACAGCAAGGTCGTGGTACTTCCAAGAAACCCAAAGGCAACAGTGGGTGAGTTTCCGTTTCTCAGCCCCTCCAGTGTTCCTTCACTGGTTCCTGTGGCATGTTCTTTCGATGTTACGGATCTGTGTTTTTCAGCGGATTCCAGTCGACTCGTGACCGGGCACAATAAGCGATACATTCAGGTATGGGATCGTTCAGGCGATGGCTGGATCGCCTGTGCAGCTGAAGGGCTTTATCGACACAAAGCAGATGACAACACAAGCCTGCGAGGGCACCACAGTTTGATTCATTGTGTTCGATTCATCGACAACTCAAATGATCATCTGATTTCTTCGGCGGCGGATAAATCGGTCCGAACCTGGGAAATCTCGTCGTATGGCGAGTATACGTCAATGATGGGTCAGCTGGGGGAGGCATTCAAGGCGGCATCCGCTGCTCAGCCGGTTACATCGCAGAAGCGGCCTGACTGGAACGACTGGAGCGTTCCTGTTTTCGTCAGTACAGGGTCCGCTGATCCGACTGCCCGGATGTCTTCCGACGATACTGATGAAGCATCGCTTCCCGCTGCCCCATCGAATCCTTTAACGCGCAAGAGGCCTGTCTCTGTAAGGAGTATGGTGCAGCAGACGGCACTGGCGCAGACTGAAACAGCAGTCCGTGCCCCGGCGGCAAAGACGCAGACGACGCCGATCCGCTTTCGCCAGGGACGCGGAGTGTTTTCTGTGCAATTCAGTGCGGACTCTCAGAGAATTCTGGCCGGTACTGACGACCTGGCCGCTCATGTGTTCGACAGCCGGACCGGTAAGCGAGTGACCCTGTCGCCAATGGGTGGCCGAAAGGATTTGTTTTTTGATCCGGATCGAAACAATTTTCTTGAAGGACACATATCAGAAATTGCTTCGGTTCGTTTTCTTCCTCCCAGGGGCGAGATGCTTCTGACGGCAGACTACTTCGGATCAATTTCCGTCTGGGACGCTTCACCGGGTGCGAATGGGATTGGATATGAGCGTTCGCGTCTGCTGTCTGAGTATTCGTTCAGTGAATTTGCTGTTTCTGACGACGGAGCGCTCATCCTGGCTGGAGGGGCCAGAACAGACGAGATGTCCAGTCTGAGAGACGCGGATCTGGAACATATGGGAGTGCTGTGGAGAGCGGCTGATATCCTGAATTCGGCAGCACCCGAGCCGTATCGGGTCCTTCGCGGACAGCATCCGCAGTTTGCAATTACGGCCGTGGCGATCGCTCCGAGCGGAAAACGAGTTGTTACGGCCGGGAGGCGCGGACGAATTGTCGTCTGGAACGTCGACGATCTGAAAGTCGTCGCGTCAGTCCCGGAGTCTCATAATCGTGATCAGGTGTCCGGAATATTCTTTGAGTCCGAAGATCAGCTGGTCAGTGTGGGGTACGATGGCAGGATTTATCGATGGAGCATCACTGATGATTCTCTGGTTAGCACAGAGATTACTCGTCCCGAGGGAATCTCACTGCCTCAGTTTATTGTTCGCCTGCGACCTTCTCCGGACCACAGGCAGTTTGCAACGTCTGAGGTTTCTGTGACGATGTCCCCGGGACGAATCAGAACTGGCTCATTGAATATCGTCATATGGACACCGGAGGGACCTCGACCATTGCTGAAGTCGCCGGTTAACATTCCCGATTCCGACCGGGAGAAAGCCTTCCGTCATGATGTGTCATGGTCATCCGACGGTCGTGAGCTGATGCTGGTTTCTGATGGCGTGATTACAATCTATTCAACGGCTGACTGGAAAATCATTCGAAAATATCGCCAGGATGTTGAAGATGTCAGATCTGTTCGCGGTGCCTTCGCTCCCGAGATTGAAAACTCGTCACCACGTGTGGCGACATTCGACGGACGTTTCACTCATCTCTGGGATCTGGTGAGTGGCGAGCATCTTGCCGAGTTTCGTTCACATGCTCAGTATAATATTGCGGTGAGTTATTCTGCCGACCGCCGCTGGGTGGCAACAGCCAGTGAATCACTGCGATTGTTTGACGCCGATGAAACGAGTGCTAATCATGGACGGACCGCATTTCGGCTTCCCGTGGGCGAAGTGCACCGGAGTCCGCTGTCAGACGTGGCGTTTAATCCCCGTCCCGGTGACAACCATCTCGTCACAATTGACAATCAGGGAATTCTGGAATTGTGGAAATGGTCGCCCGAAGCCGAGGTTCCTCTGGCGGCAATTGCAAGGCCAGTGCCTGAAGAGATGCCCATTTCTCCATGGGCCGAGGATGTGCAAGCCGGAAATGCAGTTGCCTGGCATCCGCAGGGTGAGATCTTTGCATCACTGCAGCTTGGGAACCTGAGAGTCTGGCGAACCGGAAACCAGCTGGTGCCTGTGGCCGTTCCATTGCCGGAAGGCCGGGAATGTCGCTTTAACCGAATTGCATTCTCGAAACGAGAGGGGCTTCTTGCCGCAGGCGGCGTCGTTTGGGAGAGCGATCGGGAAGAGATGAAAAGCTTTGGCGCTGTCTGGAGAATCAGCGACGAGGGAGTTAAGCTGGTGGGCATGATTGAAGAAGGTCACTCTGTAGACGTTGCCTCTCGTCTGGGGCGTACAGGTATTACGGCGATTGCATTCAACGAGTCACAAAACGAAATCGTGACCGGTGGTGCTGACAATCAGCTGATTCGCTGGCAGGTGGCAGGCCTCAACGCAGTGAATCCTCCCGTTCTCGATCGAATCGCCAGTATGCTTCTGGAGAATCGCGAGCCTCACACCAGCGCCGTCATGGCGGTTGACGTGAGTGAAGACGGACGAATTGTCTCTGCCGATGAAGATGGTTTCATGATCATCTGGCCAGCTCGGTAACTGTGTTCCGGCGGAAACTGCCGACCGTTTGTCGGGCGTCAAAGTTTCCCAAATCGGTTTAACCTGAAAAACAGACGTGGATTTGCCGTATCGACGGCGGGTTATTCTGCAAACCCTGCAATGCTGAAAGAGTAATTGTCGACCAAAGAGGAAACGGGAGTTTCTTTTTCGATCTGCAGGGAGGTTGCTTCGATGTCCTTTTTCGGCCATCACTCGACCGCAAGTGCGCTTGCTGTTGTCACTCTTCTGACTGTCTTTCCATTCGTTAGCAGTCAGTCTTCTGTCGCACAGGATGCAGGTGCGCCTCCCTGGGGCGAATTTCTGCGGCGATTCAACAGGGATCCGCTGTTGAAAAAGCCTTTCCATATGGATCCCGCGGAGAATGTGAAGGGACTCGCCTCAAAAATCCGGGCGCGGGAACTGGATATTCCAAACCGCAAGCGAGCAATTCGCTATCTGGCTGACCTGGACTGCACTCAGTTCCCGGAAGCGAAAGCGATGCTGCTGAAGATGCTGGATCCCAATGAAGAAAAATGGGAAGAAGTGCGATTCGAAGCAGCTCGCGGCCTGCGAGATATGCTTGCTCGCCACTCATGCAATCCGAACGCTGCCAATGGAAAGGGCAACGGAAAAGACAAAGGCAAAGGTGGATCTAAGGGATCAGCCGACAGCTCACAGTGTAAGACCTGCAACAATGGTTCTTCGTGTGAATCGTGCCAGCAGTCGCCGTCAGTTTGGCAGCAGTGCAGTCAGGCTGCATCCAAAGCAACACGCAAAATGCGTGGTCAGCGACCGGAACCGCAGGAACCTCCATGTCATTGCCGCAGCTGCTGCGATGCCGACACTCTGAATCTGCTTGCCAAAACTGCTTACGAACTTAAGGAAGATGGTTGCTGCTACGAGCCGTCGCGACGCGTACGAGAAATGGCTGTCGAAGCGATCAATGCCTGTGGCGTACCATGTAACTTTGGTCCGTACTACGGCGATGGCGGTGAACCAGGCCCTCCTCCAATGGATGAAAGCTCTGACGGCTCCGGATCAAACGGTGAAGTTGTACCTCCGTCATCTGATGAATCCGTTCCTGCTCCTGCACCATCGGACAGTGTGAAGGGAATCGAGATTCCGTCTGCTCCGTCACTCACGGCAATTGCCCCGATTTCCCGCCTGACGCATCTGTGCATCGTTTCGCTGAAGGACGGAAAACAGGTCGCCCCCAGCGAGCAGTTTTCTGCAACGTATCGTGGCAGGATTTACTACTTCGCCAGCGATAATGCTCGTCAGAAGTTCGAAGCCAGCCCTGAACAATACGCTGTTGCATTCGGTGGCTGTGACCCGGTGCATTTCGTGGAAACACGAGAGGCGGTTGAAGGTCGCTTCCTCGCTCAGCACTCCGGTCGATTCTACATGTTTACTTCAAAGGAAAATCACGAACGGTTCAAAGCGAATCCTGATCGCTACTCGAAATCAGCCGGTCGTACCGCTGCAGTTGCTTCACGAAACTAAGCGAACCTGCAGGACTTCCAAAGTCAATTGTACTGGAATGACGGTGGATACTCGAAAAGAATGTGGCCTGTTTTCGGACCACTCCAATTCAATATCCTGAGAAATTACTGGCGGCTCCGGTGGAATGCACCGGAGCCGCTTTCGTTTTTCCTGCCCTGGTTTACGCTCAGATGTTTCGTATGACATCCGCCTGAATACAGAGATCACAGCCCGAGGGGCGGTATTTCAGAGCGGACAGATTATTCTGTTGTGGAATCAGTGGAAGCCCCGTGCCTCCCACGGGCGACAGCGACATGCTGCCGCCGGTTATCTTTGGTGCAATAAACACGTGAAGCTCATCGATGACGTCCGCATCGAAGAAAGATCCCAGAAGTCCGGAACCACCTTCCAGCATTACGTTGCAAAAATTCCTGCGTGCGAGCTCGTGGAGCAGCGACAACGGTGAAATCAGCAGTCGACTGGCAGGTTCACTCGTCTGGTGTTCGAAAATCAGAACCTCGACCCCGCAGTCTGTGAGCTGTTTTACGCGGTCCTGAGTTGCCTGACTTGAAACACAGACCAGCAATGGCGCATCAGAGATCGATCTGACGAGCTGACATTCGGGAGTGACGGCGGACAGACGGGGATCAACGACAACTCGCAGCGCTGTTCTGGGACCCTGAGGCCTGGCCGTCAGCATCGGGTCATCGGCACGGACCGTGCCTGCCCCTGTGATAATTGCGTCCATCTGGCCTCGAAGCTGATGAACGGTTGCCCGGGATTCCGCGCAGGAGATCCATTTTGAATGGCCCGTGCTGCTGGCAATTCGCCCATCCAGAGTCATTGCCCACTTGGCGTGGACCCATGGCCGTCCTTCCCGCTGAAGCATTCTGAACGGAGCGATCAGACGCATAGCGGGCTCCTGACAAAGGCCGACTTGAACATCAATTCCAGCCTCCTGCAACCTGAGAACCCCTCTTCCGGCAACATGAAGCGCGGGGTCTTCACAGGCGATGACGACTTTCCGGAATCCTGCCCGGATCACGGCATCCGCACATGGCGGCGTCTTCCCAAAATGACTGCAGGGTTCAAGAGTGACAAACAGAGTGGCTCCCCGGCAGCGGTCACCTGCTGCCGCGATCGCATGGATTTCGGCATGCGCTTCTCCGAATCGCTGGTGATATCCTTCGGCGATCAGATGCCGCTGATCATCAACGATTACAGCTCCGACCATCGGGTTTGGTTCGACCATTCCCCGTCCGAATTTGGCCAGCTGCAGCGCATGCAGCATGATACTCTCATCGTCGGGGAATGGTATGGCTGGCTGTTTCATCGTACTGATCAACTGGTTCCGCTGCCTTGAGGCTGTGTCACCGCGGCCTGCGGAACATTGGATTCCGGTCGTCGCCTCGTGACAACAAATAGGCCAGAAGATCCAGAACCTCATCCTGATTGAGTGTCTTCAAAAGATCCTGAGGCATCATGGAAACACTGGCCGCTGAAATCTCGTCAATTTCAGATTTCGGGATCTCTGCGATCTTCGTGCTGTCCTCCGGATCCGTCAGCACAGTCACGGCTGTCTCTGATTCGGAGACAATTCTGCCCTGTAATGTTTTTCCACCGGTGGTGACAATTACGCTGCCCTTGTACTGGTCACTGATCACCTTATTGGGATCCATAATCGCCTCGGTCAGATCACGGAGATTGAATCGACCGGCCAGTTGCGTCAGATCCGGGCCGGTTGCACCGCCGTCTCCCGCAAATCGATGACACAGAATGCAGCGTGTTGCCGCGAACATGGTTTTGCCGCGTTCAAAGTCCCGATCCTTTAACCCTGTTTCCGCAATAGCCCGAACTTCGTCGAGCGTCCAGTTCCTGCCTGGTCCGGCGGGCTTTGGCAGCTCGGGCATGGCAAACGGCTTTCGAGCCCCGCCGGCTTCAATCAGAATACGCTCGTTCTCTGTCGCATTTTCAAATGCTTCCCGCTCAATGTTTTTCAGGAAGCCCTTGTAGCTGGCGCCGCCAGACCACTGCTGAGCGCCCTCGAACCAGGAAAACCAGGCTCGTCTCTGTTCGATCGTCCAGCCTTTTTTTGCGTTCCTCAGAACAAACGCATACCAGATCTGTTCCTGATCGGGGGCGTTCGTCAGCATGCTGGAAATCGATCCGCCGTAACCACGATTGCGAGCAATCAGAGCCTCAAGTCCCTGATCGATCGTGGGCTGAGGAGGCTGTTGCATCAGTGCAACCGTTTTTTCGATCACCGAAGCCGATTCAAGGTAAGTCAGCATCTGCACAAGTTCCCTATTGACGACTGAATTCTTCGACGGGAAAAGTGGATCGAGCTTCTCAAGCAGCTGAAGGCGAGTTGCTTCGTCCGGATCGGCAAGGCGGATCATTACCAGAGATACGGATCGCAAATACTCAAGAAAGACGTCATCCGTCAGTTTCTCAGGACGAATTTCTTCGAGCATTTCGAAGGCACGGCCAGCGGTTAACATATCATCCCTTTTCTGATCGGCATCGACTGACAGGCCGCGTGTCGCAGGCGATCTTTTGGCCAGTAGTCGAACCATCGTCAGCTGATCAGAAACAGCACGGCTGTAGATTTCCTGTCCCTCGGCCAATTGAGTGCCCATATCCGGAAAGAATGACGCGATGACGCTGATTTGCTCAAATGGGACATGCATCGCTGCGACCTGCAAAGCGTATTCCAGATGTCGATCAGATTGCCCGATCGGGATTTTCACCTCGGAAATGGCTTCCAGAAAAGACTGAAGGGGAAGAGGGCGGCCGTGAAGCTGCTCCACCTTATGTCGCAGTTTACGCTGTTCCGCGAATTCCTGACTGGTGAGTGTTGCAGCGGCCACGGATTCGCTGCCTGTATAAATGACTCGAAACAACTCTGATTGCGTTCCTCGTCCGCCGACAGAAAAATACAGAGCACCATCCGGGCCGGCAGCCACATCCGTCAGCGGCAAAGGAGTGCGAGATAAAAACTCTTCCTTTGTCGCCGTATAGGAACTTCCATTCGGTGTCATGTGAATGGCATACATCGTTCCGAACGTCCAGTCACAGAGATACAGCGCCTTCTGGTACTTTTCGGGAAATTTCAGACCATAACCAAATTCAACACCCACCGGAGAACCGGGTCCGATATTTACCAGCGGCGGCAGGTTGTCAGGATAATGGCTGGGCCATTTTCCACTGCCGCTACGCCAGCCGAATTCGCTTCCACTGGTTGCGTGGACCACGCGTGTGGGGCGATACCATGGCATACCCATGTCCCATTCCATGTCGGCGTCATAGGCAAACAGTTCGCCGTCAGCATTGAATGCCATGTCGTATGGATTGCGATAGCCAATGCTGAAAATGTCCCATGTCTTACCATCCGGATCAGTGCTTGCGATCCATCCACCTGGAGCCAGGACACCACGAGCATGTCCGTTTGCGTCCCACATGCGTGGCAGCAGATGGTCTTCACCCCAGTTGGTCGGTATTCGGCTTGTGAATTCAGGGTGACTGAGTTCATCGCCAGGCTGAAAGGGAGGTTTTGTGTGATTGCCGCAGATCACAAAAATTCGCTGGCCATCGGGAGAAAGCCGTAGTGCATGCGGACCATGTTCCCCGCCACCTCGGAATTCTGAAAGTTTCACACATTCGTCAAACTGACCATCACCGTCCGGATCTCTTGCCCGATACAAGCCGCTGCCCGGGCCTCCGTTAATTGAAAGGTACAGAGCGTCGAACGCCCAAAGCATTCCATGAGCTGCCGTTGGCTTTACCGCACACTTTGAAAAATCGAGACGCTCGACAATGGTTTCAGTAACCTCAGCTTTTCCTGACGGATCAGTTCCGCCTGTGGCTGACACCGCTGGCAGCGTGATGCGGCAGATTCCAAGATCTCCCTGATCGCTTGCAAGCAGGCGTCCTTTTTGATCAAACGTAATACACACCCATGATCCGAGCTCCTCTTTGGGAACGGTGAATAATTTTTCCACCTGAAATCCCGGAAGGACCTCAAACACACCAGCGGGCACTCGGCGCCCGGATGTGTCGCCGGTAAGAGCATTTCCCCAGGGGCCATCTCCCAGATTTCCGCGAAGTGAGACTGCCTCACCCTGCGAATCATTTCGTTTCGTGACAACTTTCCATGTCGAATCAGACACCATATGGTGTACGCCGCCCTGGGCATCGTGCCATGCGAGTTTCAAAACGAACGCTGCGACTCCTCCCTGGTTGGAAACTTCCGCTTCAATGACATTTTCGCCGGGCACCAGCGTTTTTGTCACAATGGCCGACATGGGTTCCTGCCATTCACTGCTGCTGGCGACCTGACGTCCATTAACGAAAACGCTGCCCACATTATCACAGGAGGCTCTCAGCAGGGCGGTTTCCACGGACTCAACCCGGAATCGCACCTGCAAAACGTAGTTTTTGTCATTATCTTCGCCCCAGATCCATTTCGGAACAGGTCCTTTCTGAAAATCTGCTTCAGAGATTTCCGGAGGAGTATTGATCTCCGGGACCGGGACAGCGCTGGGGGTCACCCCGGGTTGAAGTTCAGGCACCTGCTTCCAGATTCGAACCTTTTCAGACTCTGCTGTTTCCGTCTGAGCAGCGGCAGCTGGCCAGAGTTGAGTATTCTGATCAAAAAAGGTACTGATCGTGCCGAGCAACACGACAATAACAACAGCTTGCGGTCTCATGGTCATGTCTCGTGCATCCGACGTTTACAGGACTGCTGTCGTGGATTCGGCAAACGGAATCCGCGATCACAAAACCGGTAAGGGTATGCTGTCGGAAACGATCTTCGCAAGGGAGTCAACGGAAACGCATCGAGTGAAAAGCGGTCTTCAGCAGTGATGAGAGAGCTGTCGTCGATCGCTCGAAGAGGGAAACGCGACGACGGAAACGAGGGAAATGGGTGAACCAGTTGCCTGAAGCGGCCTGAAAGAACTGAGAAAAGTGTGGCGCTGTTGTCTGTGGCCGTTATCAAACGCCGATCCTCTGTTGTTTCTGCGATGTCTGGCCACTATAACGCAGCTCGTCGAATGGCCGGTTAAAATCAGTTTCTGACACCTTCACGTGACTCTTCGTAAAAGCCGCGATCGAAAGGTGTTGGTTGTTCAATCGTACAAGATGGATTCATGATTCAGGTACAACTTCCCGACGGGACTGTTCTCGACCAGGCTGACAATGCATCAGCGCTGGATGTTGCTGCGAGTATTGGTGAACGGCTTGCGAAGGCCACGGTGGCTGCCAGTGTTGATGGAACAATTGCGGACGCGATGCGTCCGCTTGCGGAATTGACAGAACAGCGACCAGTTCCGTTGCGACTTCTGACGGAGCGAGATGCGGAATCATTGGGTGTAATGAGGCACAGTTGTGCTCATGTCATGGCTCGAGCCGTGATGCGTCTGTACCCGGGTGTTGGTCTGGCCTTTGGACCGACACTGGGCAACGGCTATTACTACGACTTTGATCTGGCAACACCGATCAGTGAAGACGACTTTCCGCGGATTGAGGCGGAAATGCAGAAAATCGTTGATCAGGCCGAACCGTTTGAGCGATTTTCGATGTCGCGGGATGAATCGCTGAAGTTTTGTGATGATCTGCAGCAGGAACTGAAGGTTGAGCATATTCGAACCGGTCTGGCGGAACATGAATCTTTAAGCTTCTACCGTCAGGGAGAATTTGTGGATCTGTGCCGCGGCCCACATGTCCCGCATGCCGGGCGGATCAGGGCATTTAAGATTCTCAGCGTTGCAGGTTCCTATTGGAAAGGTAACGCGAGTGGTCGGCATTTGCAGAGGCTATATGGCACTGCCTGGTTTGATCGAAAAGACCTGAAGGCTTATCTGGAACAGATTGAAGAAGCGAAAAAACGTGACCATCGTGTGCTCGGCAAGAGGCTGGGGCTGTTCTCAATCAATAATGATGTCGGTCAGGGGCTTTGTTTATGGCTGCCCAAAGGAGCAACCATTCGAGCCACTCTGGAGGAATTCATTAAGGGGGAACTGCTGCGACGTGGCTATCAGCCGGTGTACTCGCCGCATATTGGCCGAGTTGAAATGTACGAAACAAGCGGCCACTTTCCGTATTACCGGGACTCGCAGTTCTCGCCGATTTTTGGCCATGCGGCGGGGCAGCTGGTAGACCACTGGATTCGGTGCCTTGACCCGAAGGACACGTCGTTAAACCCGCCATCGCCTGAAGACGAAAAGAAACTGCTGGATGCGGCTGTTTTGCTTGGCTTTCAGGTTGAGCAATTCCCGACCGGCGGCACTTCGGACCAAAAGCGGGAAGTGTTGCGAAAGTGGGAAAAACAGCAGGAGCGTTTCCTGCTGAAGCCAATGAACTGCCCCCACCACGTGCAAATGTACAAGGCAATGCCTCGCAGTTATCGAGATTTGCCCGTGCGGCTTGCCGAATTTGGTACCGTCTATCGCCATGAACAATCGGGGGAATTGAATGGGATGCTCCGTGTTCGCGGCCTGACTCAGGACGATGCGCATCTCTTCTGCACTCCGGAACAGGTTGAGCAGGAGTTTAAAGATACTCTGGGACTGGTGCGATTCGTTCTTCAGGCAGTCGGGCTTGAGGACTACCGCGTTCAGCTGTCTACTCGGGACCCACTTTCTGACAAGTATGTGGGGACGCAGGAACTTTGGGACAATGCACAAAACACTTTGCGCAAAGTTCTTCAGGAGCAGGGCCAGTCGTTTATCGAAATGCCAGGTGAAGCCGCTTTTTATGGACCAAAAGCCGACTTTATGGTCAAAGACTGCCTGGGCCGCGAATGGCAGCTTGGTACCGTGCAGCTGGACTACAATCTGCCGGAACGTTTTCATCTGGAATACACAGGTCCTGACAATAAACCTCATCGCCCGGTGATGATCCATCGAGCGCCGTTTGGATCGATGGAACGATTTGTGGGGATGCTGATTGAACACTTTGCCGGCGCATTTCCTTTGTGGCTGGCACCGGAACAGGTCCGCGTACTGCCACTCAGCGAAAAGACCGATGACTACGCAACAGCTGTGGCAGAAAAACTTAGAAATGCCGGATTTCGAGTATCAACCGACCTGCAAAGCGCACGTGTTCAGGCGAAGATTCGAGACGCACAGCTGGATCTGATTCCGTATATGCTCGTTTGCGGACCCAGGGAAGCGGAGCAAAATACTGTTGCTGTTCGCTGTCGAATTGATGGTGACCTGGGAGTAATGGCCGTTGACGATGCGATCCGAAAGCTGTCGGATGAACGCGATCGTCGAGTCATCAGACAGATGGCCAAACTTTCCTTCAGTGGACTTGAAGGGCAGAGTGCTGAACAGAACGAGTATTAATTCCCGGCATTCAGGCGGCGATCGCATCCCGGGCACGCGAAATGAACAAAACAGTCAGTCAAACCTTATATCGTATCAGGAAAGGCAGAATCGATGGACGCGAATCGAAAAGCTCAGGAACTGGAAGTCTGTTTGGAGCCACTGAAACCTGGCTATCTGAACCTGTGTGTTCGCACGGGCAACCTGCTGATCACATCCGGACATGTGAGTGACATGAAAGGAGTTCTTGGGAAGAATCTGACCGTTGATCAGGGATATGAAGCGGCAAAAGAATGCTGTCGCAAGATCCTGAGATCGGTGTATCACACACATGGCACATTGAACGGTCTGAAAGTGATCAAGTTACTTGGTTGTGTGTATTCTGCTCCTGACTTTACCGATCAGCATCTCGTGATCAACGGGGCGTCCGATATGCTGCATGCCATCTATGGTACCGATGGCGATGGCTGGCATGCTCGAAGTGCTCTTGGTTTTGCTGCGCTGCCAACGGGAGCTGCCGTCGAAGTCGAAGCAATTTTTGAGATCCGGAGTCTCTGAGGCTTAATTTGCGGGCAAAAACCTGCGAATCCTGTAAAACATTTCGCCCCGGCATGTGACCATGCCGGGGCTTTTTTTGCTTCTTCCCGGTTATTGCTGCCCATCCCTCCGCCGGAATAATTCCTCCAATCCCTGCAGACCTCCACCAGTATCGCTGTGCTCTCAGCAAAAGCACCATCGTCCGGCAGAAGTCTGGCCTACAGTTCAGCCGTTGTGTTGCAAATCTGCAACATCTGATGTTGTCTGACTACAACGTCATTCAATCGGAAGTCCGGCTTGTGCTGTTGTTGGAATCGGGTAATGCGGTTATCAGCGTTTCAATCCCTGCTGCTTTCTTTTGTGATCGTCGTGCTGGTTTATTCCTCCGGACTGTTGTCTGTGGAAGCCCAAACCAGTCGCCGTTCGGGACCAGGATCTGCGACTCAGTCGGGCTCGGGTGTTCTTTTTCCTGAGCCCGCTTCCGAGATCGAGGCTTTTACCGAACCTTACCGGGACCTCGCCATAGCAGCATCCGAAATGGGGACTCTGTCAGTTGTTGAAGTTCGAGAGGGGGATCATGTGACGGCCGGAAGTCTGCTGGCCCGCCTGGATAATCAGGTACTAAAAGCGGCATTGGAAGTTTCCCGTTCGAGTAAATCGGTTACGGGGCCGCTGAAGTCGGCTCTCGCAGACTACGAACTGAAGGAAAACGAGAGAAAGAAGCTTCTGGAGCTGAGAGAACGTGATCATGCATCACAGCGGGAAGTCGAACGAAATCTGATGGAATCGGCAGTGGCAGAAGCTCGTGTACAGACTGTTCGGGAAGATCTTGCCATCCGCGAACTGGAGTTCCTTCGTATCGAGGCGCAGCTGGAGCAGCGTCAGCTGCGGTCTCCAATTGATGGAGTCGTGTCCGAGATATTTAAGGAACCTGGAGAATTCGTTTCGCCCTCGGACCCGGTTGTGCTGAAGGTGGTCCAGCTCAATCCGCTTCTGGCCGTTTTTTCGGTGCCGCTTGCCCAGCGAACCGCATTCCGCAACGGTCAGAGAGTGCAATTGCGGTTAGGTGCGGAGCAAAGCGACACAGAGGGGTTCGTGGAGTTTGTATCTCCTGTTGCTGATCCGTCGAATACCTCGGTGCGTGTTAAAGTTCGTTTGCCCAATCCATCCGGACTATTGCACGCCGGCGAGCGTGTTGTCCTGGTGCCGGGGCGAGGCCCGGCTGATCCAGTATCGACAGATTCCCCGATTGCTCAGCGTAACTGACGAAGTTTCACACCATGAGCGATGCAGCGATTTCGGAAGAAAATTCACTTCATGGTTCGTACCCACCGTGGCTCGAACCCCGTTCGCGCGAGAAAGCCTGTCCCTTAAAAGAGTCGGATTCAGCACCACGAGTGTCTGAAACGCAGGACGGTGCAGAACTCTGGTCCGCCATCGGGAAAAGCACCACGATTGCGGAAATGCAGCTAGCGCTGGGCGCTGACATTCACCGTCATCTGAATTGTGTGTTTGCCGCATGGTATTCACCTGCAGGGGATCGAATTGGACAGGAGGCGGAACTGCGGGGCCTCTTTTCTCCGGCTGACGGAATTTCAGTCGCCGTCCGAAAGCAGATTCTCGATACGGCCGCAGAGGCATCGGAGAAAAAGTCACACCAGATCAGCAGGGTTACTGGCAGCGATCGATTGCAAATTCTGACAGTACCTTTCAGAACCGGATGGTACCCGGGAACTCCGCAGCATGCGTGTCTGGTCGCCATCATTGAATCAGGCGAGCCACTCGCCGGCGATTCTCACCCAGCGTTGTTGTTGAAACTGACGGCTTCACAGGTCGAGTGCTGGTTGATCAGCCGTTCTGCGGCAGCAGCCGCGAACGATGCAAATGACGTTGCCGCAATGATCGAACTGACCGGACGGGTCAGCCATGCAGGAAATGCGCGGGATGCCTGCCGCGGCCTGGCAGATTCTCTGCTGGAAATTCTTACTGCATCTCGTGTATGTGTGGGACTCTGTGATTCCAGTGGGGCAAATCTGCGGGTGATGGCAATCTCCGGGCAGGATCAGTTCGACAGCCGCACGGAACAATGTCGACTGATCGAAGCCGCTTTAACTGAGTCGCTGGTCAGATCTGCCGGTGCCATCTGGCCCTGTCAATCTCTTCAGAATCGTCATTCTCTGCTCGCACATCAGCAACTGGCAACACATTTACAAACCAAAACACTTGTAACAGTTCCCATGCTGACTTCAACTGGTCTTTGGTGTGGTGCCATTCTCGCCGAGTTTGACAGCGACGGCGATCATGACTCCTCATCCGGAGTTGCCACTGCGAAGTCTGAAGGAAATCGTGTCAGAGCACTCAGATTTCTGAATGCTGCAGCTCCTGCAATCAGTGCAAGTCTTGACCTGACTGTGCGTTTGCAGCAGGGGCAGTGGCTCGTTCGGCTTCTTCAGATAAGACGCATCTTCAGCAGGCAGAAGCTGAAGGCCATACTGCTGACCGGGATTTCGACAGCACTTTGTCTGTTTGTGCCCATGCCTTACAGAATTCACTGTTCGGGAGAGCTACAGCCGGTTGAGCGTCGCTACATCGCCGCACCGTTCTCCGGACCGCTTCAGAAGAGTCTGGTGGAGCCGGGTGATCTGGTTCAGAGTGATCAGCTGCTGGCCGTCATGGATGGTCGGGAAGTGCAATGGGAGCTTGCTGGCATACAGGCCGATTTACATAAGGCAATGAAAGAGCGGAATACACAATTGAGCACTCATGAATTCGGCAGTGCTGCAATTTCCGCGCATGAAATTCAGCGTCTGCAGAATCGTACGGAATTGCTTCAGCATCGTGACCTCAGTCTGGAGATTCGCAGCCCCGTCAATGGGATAGTCGTTAGTGGTGACCTGAAGGAGTCTGAGGGGGTTCCACTAAAAACCGGTCAGACACTCTTTGAGGTGGCGCTGCTGGATCGCATGAGCGTCGAAATCGCTGTTCCGGAAGTGGAAGTTCGCCACATCCGACCGGGCATGGTGATCAGCATGCAGCCGGATTCTGCTCCCGAGCAGATTCTGTATTCAACGATTCGCAGAATTCATCCTCGCGCAGAGCTGCGAGATAACGAAAACGTATTTGTAGCAGAAGCTGAGTTAATGAATCCGAGCCAGCAGCTGAGACCCGGCATGCGAGCACAGATCAGAATTGAGTCAGATCGCCATTCGGTGGGCTGGAATCTGTTTCACAAGCCGATCGCACATCTGATGGGCTGGATGGGATGGTGATCTGAAATTTCGGGTTTGCTCTGAACCAGCGAAACAGGACATCCCGGCCTGAACGGTAAAAGTTCCGAATTGCAACCTGGTGTTATCTTCGATCCCAGTCCTGGTGTTGAAATGCAGTGTCCGATCGACAATTCAACGATTGAGCTGACTCGTACGCGAATGAAGCTGCGATCCGACCTGCGATTCATTCCGCAACAGTATGGAAGAGAGACATTTTATCATATCGAAGTGCCGGGTACGTCGGCGTTCTATCGAGTGGGATACGCCGAATATACCTTTATTTCACTTCTCAATGGAGACACTTCATTTGCTGAGGCACTGGCAATTGCTGCGCAGGTGAGTGGCTCTGATGCATTAAGTCAGGAAAAGGCTCTGATTGTTTACTCGTGGCTGCTGGATAAGAAGCTGGCAAATATCGCTGATGCCGGAGCACAGGGGACGGACGTCTGTAAATCTTTATCAGTTGCCACTCAGTCAGCAGACAGCAGCCGTTCGTTCAATCCGCTGTGGATCATGATTCCTGTCGCAAGTCCTGACCGTTTTTTGAGAGCGATGCTGCCATACACGGGCTGGATGTTTTCTTTTTCCGCCACGGTTGCCGGGCTGATGCTCATGCTTTCTGCCGGAATAATGATTCGCAATGACTGGACGAGGTTTTGGAAGGCTTCTGAAACAGTCTTTTCACCCAACAACTGGTTGTGGTTGTTTATTGCCTGGATTGGGCTGAAGGCACTTCACGAAACAGCACATGGGCTCGTCTGTGTGCGTTATGGCGGCAGCGTCAGAAGAATGGGAATTGTGCTGGCATTTTTTGCGCCGCTGCCCTGGGTCGATGCGACATCATGCTGGTCGTTTCGTTCACGAGGACAGCGACTGCATACGGCTGCTGCCGGGATTTACGTTGAACTGCTTGCGGCAGCGGTGGCGGCTGTGGTTTGGTGTCAGTGCGACTCTGCAAACTATGCCCACCTTCTCCACAACGTGATTGTCATGGCCAGTTTGTCCACCATGTTGTTTAACCTGAATCCACTGATGCGATTTGACGGGTATTACATGCTTTCCGACCTGCTGAACATTCCGAATTTATCGGGTGATTCCATGACGGCGGTGAACGACACGTTGCGCCGCTGGATAATCGGAGGCAATAGCGTCCGCCTCTCTGCGACGGGTGTGCAACATCACATTCTTTTCACTTACGGCATTCTGACAGTGATCTGGCGAGGTTTGGTTTGCAGTTCAATTCTGATTGCGGCCTCCGCATTCTATCACGGAGCCGGAATTGCCCTGACCATCGTTGGGATCATTATCTGGATTGGAAGACCATTGTACGCAACTGGCAAAAGCTGCGTGGAGGTCTGGAAATACTCTCGGCTTCAGTTTGTGCGTGGTCTTTTGCTGATTTCGACCGTGATAACTTCGGCGGGCCTGCTGGTTTTCGCAGCGCCAGCGCCTGTCATGATTACCGCTCCCGGAATCGTGGATTACTCCAGTGCGGAAGTTGTTCGTGCAGCAGTCCCCGGTTTCGTGGCAGCCATCCATGTCAGCGATGGACAGACTGTCAGAGCAGGTGATCTGCTGGCTGAACTGAAGAATCCTGACATTGTCACGGAGTATCTGAACCTGTATGAGATCTGCCGTGAAGAAGAAATTCGGCTGCAAAAAGCGGTTCGAGAAAATGATTCAGGCACCATCAGTATCGCTCGATCGAAACTCGCTTCACTTCGCATCAGGTTGATGGATTCGGAAGCACAGCAGGGAAAACTCTCGATCTATGCACAGGTGTCCGGACAAGTGATCGGCAGACAGCTGAACTTTATCCTCGGGAGGTATATTGAAGCCGGAGAGGAGATCCTTACGATTGGTTCGGAGAAGCAAAAAGAGTTTCGACTATCGATTGGCGCGAAGGAGCTTGATACTGCCCTGCGATGTCACAATGATTTCCTGAACGTGCGGGTTGGTACGAGGACCCCGATTCGCGGACAGTTGATGCGAATCAGCCCGGCCGCGACTCGAAAACTTGTTCACCCGGCAATGTCCGCGGCCAGTGGCGGCCCTCTTGAAGTCATACCGTCGGAAAACGCGAAACCTGGGACAACGCATGGACTGTTGCTGACCGAACATCGTTTCGACGGGGTAATCTCATTGTCAGAGGCGGACGCTGTTGGGCTGCGCTGCGGAGAGCGAGGCGCTGTCTCATTTGGTCTTCCATCAGAGTCAGTCGGACAATACTTCTGTCATTCTGTACGCAGATGGGTCAGAGAACGCATTGAGCAGGCCTTCAATCCTGACCGGAGAACCGAATTCGCGGGTCAGTGAGCGTTAGTTCATCGACAGTAATCGATTTTTTTCAATGCGGCCTGATACCTGATTCGATCGCTACAACACGTGCAATGATGCCGGACTGGAACACAGGAAACGGCATCTGAGGCCGAAAATCAACGGCACACGTGGTGTTTCGAGAACTAGAGTTCACTGCGGGAAACAACGACCGTGCATCGTTTTCCCATCAATACAGCCTGACTTTTTCATCAACAAAAACCGCTGTTCACTCGGGCATGGCTTTGTCCTTGCCTGTTTGCCTCACTTCAATCGTCTGCCAGCTGCTCTCTCATGCCGATACTGAAGAATCTCCTGCTATCAAATCAGTCGTCTGCTGGCAACGACAGCAACGGTCCGGCTGACCCCTGCACAACGCAGATTCTGACTATTAATGTGGAAGAGTACTTTCAGGCAGGCGTCTTTCATCGCTTTATTGATTCCAGAAACTGGTATCGATTCGATTCGCGGCTTCAGAGCAGTGTGGAAGAAACTCTGGCGGTGTTGTCCGAGAACCGGACGACGGCCACGTTTTTTGTTCTGGGCTGGATTGCTGAGAAGTATCCGGAACTCATACGCCTGATCAGTGATTCGGGCCATGAAGTTGCCAGCCGGGGATACCTGCATCAGCCTCTGTTGCAGCTGGAACGTCATGAGCGCTTCGAAGATCTGAAACGTTCACGATTGCTGCTTGAGGATGTTACTGGAACTGCCATCCGCGGTTTTCGACTTTCCGATGGCTGGCTCAGAAGCAGCACGCTGAATTTTCTTGAGGACGTGCGTGAGGCCGGCTACCTCTATGACTCAAGCCTGATGCCGAGACATCGTGACTTCCGAAATAATCCTGAACGTCGGGTAATTCATGTGAATCATCTGCGAGCAGGAGAACTTCTGGAGATTCCACCCTCAACAATTTCTGTTTGCGGAAACTGGTTTCCGATTGCTGGTGGCAATTATCAGCGACAGTTACCCAATGCACTGATGCGCTCAGCCGTTTCACATTGGGTGCAAACAATGCGATCGCCATTCGTGATGTACTTTCAAAGCTGGGAGATGGATTCCGAGCAACCCCAGCTGAGTGCGATCAGCAGACTGGCACATATTCGGCATTACCGCAATCTGGGAAAGTATCGCTGGCTGCTGCCTGAATATCTGAGAATGTGGAAGTTCGTTTCAGTGATGGATCACTCAGCGCTGCCGGGTAGTCCACTCAGGCCGCTGCAGTTGGCTGAATCTCGTCCGATTATGCATCGGAACTCAGAAATACCGCGAATCATTTCTCAGGACGAACGAGACACCGCGAGTCCGATGACCGGCGTGTCTGCCAGCTTACAGCGTCGGTCTCAGAACAACGGTCAGCAGGATTCCGGCGACCTTTATCGGCGACCGAGAACGACCACGAGCGTTACCCTGATCATTCCCTGTTTCAACGAAGAGGGAAGTTTACCGTATCTCAGCCGCACGCTCAGTCATCTTGCAGATTCGCTTTCCGGCAGCTACGAACTGAATATCATTTTCGTGGATGACTGCAGTCGTGACAACACTCGTGAACTGCTGAAGCAGATTTTCGGGAGCGAGCCGCGATTTCGAATTATTCACCATGAACGGAATCTGGGAGTCTCTGCTGCAATCCTTACAGGTATGAAAGCAGCAGAGACAGAAATCGTATGCTCCATCGACTGCGATTGTTCTTACGACCCGCACGAACTTGAGCAGATGCTGCCGATGCTCAAACCTGGTGTCGCGATGGTAACAGCGTCTCCCTATCATCGAAAAGGCGGTGTTCGCAACGTGCCCCGCTGGAGGCTGACACTGTCGCATGGTCTTTCTGTGATGTACCGGGTACTGCTGCGACAGTCGCTCGCCACATGGACCAGCTGTTTTCGGGTTTATCGAAAGTCATTGATTCTGGATCTGCCTTTGCACGAGAACGGATTTCTTGGTACCGCCGAACTGGCCGCACAGCTCTGTTTGCATGGCCGTCCCATTGCCGAGCATCCGGCTGTGCTGGAGGTTCGACTGTTTGGCGCATCCAAAATGAAGACGCTCAAAACGATTGCCAGTCATATGAGATTGCTGAGCAGCATAGCGTTTCAGAAGGTCACACGTCATTTCAGAGTCAGGGATTCCGGGTCAGGCAGGTATGCCGGTTGAAAGAAGTAAGGTCAGTGTCTCAGCCTGAAGACCTGGTTTTGGGCCGCTCAGTAAAGAGCAAAGTTCAGGCGATCTGGTATTTAACTGAGGAAAGCGAGCGAACAGCCAATGGTGGGGAAAATAGCTTTACCGTCAGATCAGGATGCATCTGGACGCACATTTGGTCAGGAAGAACTGGAGGCCCTGCGACAATGCCTCGAAAGCGGCACGCTGACCAGTACGAAGGGAGCATTCGTTCGGACGCTCGAGACGGAATTTGCAGCGAAGCTTGGAGCCAGATTCGCGTATGCATGTTCAAGCGGAACGGCCGCGGTTCACTGCGCAATTGCCGCACTGAATCCGGAGCCAGGCGATGAAATCATTACGACGTCGATCACCGATATGGGCGCTCTGACACCCATCATTTATCAGGGAGCCATCCCTGTTTTCGCCGATGTCGATCCCTGCACATTTAATGTCACTGCAAAGACAATTGCAGCATGCATCAGCGAACGGACTCGCGCGATTGTGGTAACGCACCTGTTTGGTAATCCCTGCGAGATGAACGCCATTATGGAACTGGCGAAATCACGCAATATTCCGGTGATCGAAGACTGTGCGCAGGCTTTCCTCGCCACCTGTGGCGATCAGTATGTGGGGACGATTGGCAGCATCGGATGCTTCAGTTTGCAGCAGGGCAAACATATTACCACCGGAGAGGGCGGTATCGTCGTCACAAACGACGAAGCTCTTGCACGGCGAATGTACCTGTACATCAATAAGGCATGGGGGTATGGCGATGCCAAACCCGACCATTACTTCATTGCATTAAACTATCGAATGAGCGAAATCCAGGGAGCGGTGGCTCTGGCTCAGTTGAAAAAGCTGGACGGTGTGGTTGCCTCCCGCATGAGAACTGCGAACGCACTCACTGCACGACTTCAGGGAACACCTGGAATTGCCATGCCCACCGCAGCCGCCGATGCTGTCCATACCTGGTGGAAGTATTGTCTGCGCGTCGACGAAACAGTCATTCCTGGCGGGACCGTGGCGCTGGGCGCTGCACTCAGAGACTCCGGCATTCTGTGTGCGCCTCGGTATATCCAGAAGCCTGCATTCTGCTGCCAGGTCATTCGGGATCAGTGCACTTTCGGAAACAGTCGCTGGCCGTTCACGCTGGCCCGGCCGGAAGCGGTTGATTACAGCCGCAGTCGGTTTGAGGGAACATGGAATGCGCTGGAGCATATCCTGGTGCTGCCATGGAACGAAAAGTATACGGACGAGCACATTGATTACCTCGCGAACAGTATTCGTGAGGCAGTAACAGCGCTGACTGGTTGCTCTGAAGCGGTCGCAGCCCGATAGGAAGACCTGGTGCCTCGCCCCGAACTGCTCGGGGCGGGGCTTTTATGAACTGAGATTATGGGAGTAGAAAACAGTGATTGCAGCTGTCCAGCCGACGTTTGTGATAATTGGTGCCGGTGGGATTTCTCGCGCTTATGCTCAGGCATTTGCTCAGGGACTGCCCTATAAAGTCGTGGGTGTTGCCGATATTCGCGGGCAGGCTGCTGAAGAAGTTGCCGGTCTCGTGAACTCGCCTTCCTTTGACGACGTCGAGCGGATGATCGAAACAGTACGTCCCGACGCAGCCATTGTCTGTACGCCTCCGTCAACGCATCCGGAAGTATGTGTTCGACTGATGGATCAGGGTGTGCACGTGCTCTGCGAGAAACCTCTTGCAATCACTTCGGCGGAAGCGCTGAGAATGGCCGAGGCAGCGGATCGCAATGGTGTGGTGTTCACGATGGGCTCCAAATTTCGATTCGTTGCTGACGTCCAGAAGGCGAAAAGCATCATTGAGTCGGGTGTTTTGGGAGAAATCATTCTCTTTGAAAACACATTTGCCGGCATGGTTGACATGTCCAAACGCTGGAATTCGCAACCTGCAGTCAGCGGTGGAGGAGTTCTGATCGATAACGGCACACACTCTGTGGATATCCTTCGATTCCTGCTCGGGAACATCACCGAATTAAGAGTGGTGGAGGGACGTCGAGTGCAGAATCTTCCCGTAGAAGACACGGCTCATCTGTTTGCACGAACGGCAGGCGGTGCGATGGGAAGCATCGACCTTTCGTGGAGTATGAACAAGGTGCAGCCTCACTTTATCAGTGTTTATGGATCGCAGGGAACACTGACCGTGGGATGGAAAGAATCGAAATATCGAACTGCTGATATGACGGACTGGACGGTGTTTGGTTCGGGCTATGACAAAGTTGCATCGTTCGCAAATCAGATTCGAAATTTTGCGGGTGCAATCTGTGGTTCTGAAGAACTCATTATCACACCGCGGGATGCCGTTGCATCCGTTCAGGTGATTGAGGCGGCCTATTCGGCAATGAACTCGGAAAAATGGCAGCCCGTTGCTGATCTGGCGGATTGTCCTCCGAAGCATCGACGAACGTCAGCGACGGATGCCTGTACAGTCGAGATTTCTGAAAACTGATGAAGTCATCATGTATGGACGGAAGGCGTCCTGAAGAGGGGCGGGGCGCCTTCCGGTTTTTTTGCGAGTCTTCCCGGTGTGGCCATTGCAGTCATTCAGATATGTGATCCGGCAGGAGATGGTGGCATGTCAGCAAGAGTTCATCCAACGGCGGTTGTGGAGCGTAACGTACAGCTTGGCGACGAAACCTCTGTATGGGACAACGTTCATATTCGGCATGATACAGTTCTGGGCGAACAGTGCATTGTCGGAGGCAAGACGCTGATTGCATACGACGTGAAGATTGGTAACCGGGTCAAGATCAATTCCGCCGTCTATATCTGTAACGGCGTGACGATTGAAGACGGTGTGATGGTCAGTGCCGGGACAATCTTTACGAATGACCGATTTCCCCGGGCGACGACTCCCGATCTCAAGCAGCTGCGTTCGTCAGATCCTGACGAGCATACTCTGCCGACGGTTGTCCGGGAGGGAGCCACAATTGGAGCGGGCTGCCTGATCGGATGTAACCTTGAACTTGGCCGGTTCTCGATGATCGGAATGGGATCAGTGGTTACCAGATCCGTTCCGGACTTCTGCCTCGCAGTCGGAAGTCCCGCGAAAGTTGTTGGCGTCGTTTGTCGCTGCGGAGAGCCGATTCATCGCTACCCGCCGTCCGCTGTCCGTGAAAACGCTCCGGAGACAACCTCGGAAGCGTGCGCAAGCGACTCCGTATGCGAATGCGTTTGTCATTGTGGTCGCCGGTATTCAGTCAGGGGCCATTATGTTGTCGAGCATCTCGATGCGGTTGCTGGTGAACTCGCGGCTGCATGCAGCCATTGAGTCGATATTTTGCGGGTCGTTCAAGGTGACATCCCGGACGGTTGTTCGCTCCGGGAGTCGTAACTGATGCGGAACGGAATGAGGATCATGCAGGGCCAAAACCAGGGGAATTCAAAGGCTGCCGGAGAACACTGGGCAGTCATCGGTGCGGGTGTTCTGGGAATGACGACCGCCCTTCGGCTTGCGCAGCGAGGCGTGCGTGTTACTCTGCTGGAAGGACGGCCTCATCCTGGAGGGCTGGCCGATGCCTGGCAACTCGGCAACGTTACATGGGACCGCCATTACCATGTGACACTGATGTCCGACTTATACACTCGCGAACTGCTGAGGGAGCTGGACCTGGAATCCGCTATGGAGTGGGTGGAGACAAAAACCGGATTTTTCACAGATGGCTCACTTCATTCGATGTCCAACACTGTGGAGTTTCTGCGTTTTCCTCCGCTGCGACTACTGGACAAACTGCGACTCGGCGGGACAATCTTTTACGCCTCCCGGATCACCGACTGGAAAAGGCTGGAGAAGATCCCGGTTGCAGACTGGCTGACATCACTATCCGGCAAACGAACTTTTCAGAAGATCTGGTTGCCTCTGCTGCGAGCCAAGCTTGGGGAAAGCTGGCGGGAAACCTCCGCGGCATTCATCTGGGCGACAATTGCACGAATGTACGCTGCTCGTCGAACTGGACTGAAGAAGGAGATGTTCGGGTATGTCCGCGGCGGTTACGCTCAGGTCATGGACCGTTTCTCTGCCAAGCTCCGGGAAGCGGGTGTCACGATTCGCTGTAATTCCGCTGTGCGTTGTATTCGAAGCGGTGAAAATGGGCGACTGATCGTTCATCTGGCCGACGAATCACCCCAGTTTGATCGCGTGGTCTCAACCCTCCCGACGGCAAGTGTTTCAAGACTCTGTGGTGAACTGACGAGTCAGGAAAAAACGCTTTTTGACGGAGTCAAGTATCACGGCATCGTTTGTGCATCCGTTTTGATGAAGAAGTCGCTATCTCCATACTACGTGACGAACATTACTGATGCTGACTGTCCGTTTACGGCTGTCATTGAAATGACTTCCCTGATCCGCAAGTCCGAAGTGGGCGGACATGCTCTGGTTTATCTGCCACGCTATGTCTCCCCAAACGACGAGATGTTTGAGAAGACGGATTCCGAGATCGAACTGGAATTTCTGAACGGGCTGCAAAAAATGCATCCGGAATTTTCACTCTCGGATGTGGAAGCCTTTCGCATTTCCCGAGTACGACATGTGTTTGCTCTTCCCACTCTTCGTTATTCGACAAAGTTGCCGCCAGTTCAGACGTCGGTTCCCAACTTCTATGCGGTCAGTTCCGCACACATTGTCAACGGAACGCTGAACGTAAATGAATCCATCCGGCTGGCCAGCGAATTCGTCGAGCAGTTTGCTGACAGGGAACGGAGTACTTCTGCCGCTGCGAGAAATGCTGACCGCATGGTCAGCTTAACCACGGCTGATGCCGGTGCATGAATTCTCATCCGACTCTCCTTTCGTCTCTCATGCGGATTCTGCTGCCCAACCCGAGCAAATCATGAAAAACACTGCACCAAAACCGATCGCCAGTCTTTCGCTGGACCTGGACAACAAATGGTCCTACATGAAAACTCATGGAGATTCCGGCTGGGACACATATCCGACATATTTGCCGCTGGTCGTGCCGCGTTTTCTGAAAGTGCTCAGCGACCTCGATCTGAAAATGACAGTCTTTGTCGTGGGGCAGGATGTCGCACGTGATGAGAACTTCGAATCGATCGCATCCATTTCGAGTCATGGTCATGAGATCGGTAATCATTCGTTCAATCATGAACCCTGGCTGCATCTCTACACTGAGTCTCAGCTGGTGACCGAACTGGCGAAGACGGAAGAGCACATCGAACGAGTTACCGGTCAGACTCCAAAAGGATTTCGCGGGCCAGGTTTCAGCTTCTGTGAACTTCTGCTCCGTGTGCTGATCAGACGCGGTTACCTGTACGATGGTTCCACGTTTCCAACCTTTCTGGGTCCGCTCGCTCGCCTGTACTACTTCATGAATGCGACGCTCAGCAGGGAACAGCAGGAAGATCGTCGGCAGCTGTTTGGCCGCTTCAGCGAAGGCTTTCGATCGCTGCATCCATACCTCTGGAAGTTTTCAGAAGGGCAGCTGGTGGAAATTCCTGTAACCACGATGCCTTTCTTTAAGGTTCCCATTCACGCCAGCTACCTGCTCTATCTTGCCCGGTATTCTCCTTTAATTGCGAAGGCATACTGGCAGTCTTCGCTGGCACTTTGCCGACTGACGAGAACATCGCCGTCACTTCTTCTGCATCCGCTCGACT
Source organism: Fuerstiella sp. (assembly GCA_022843805.1). Classification (GTDB taxonomy): domain Bacteria; phylum Planctomycetota; class Planctomycetia; order Planctomycetales; family Planctomycetaceae; genus F1-80-MAGs062. The sequence continues at coordinate 13,454 of JALHMY010000036.1, read as the reverse complement.
TCATGGGTTGCGATGACGACAAAGATCTCGCGTTCTTCCCGGCAATGGATAAACCGCACGAAAGCAAGGTTGAACTGACTCACTGGATGATCCGGGAGATGTCGAAACATTTTCGAATCGTTCCAATGAAAGAGCATGCAGAGTCACTTTCAATGAAGTGGAACGCGAGCAACTCAGGTGATCGATTCTCTGAACGAGTGACTGAACTTTCGCATAAATAAGCCGTCAGGGTCGGTTATGTCCATCGCATCACAACAGCAACAACAATCTTCTGATCGCAGCTTCCTTGTGCGATGCCTGATCGTGGCAGCCATTCCGTTGCTTGTACACATTCTTTCCGTGGCCCCTGCAGAACCTGTTTTTGATGGTGATTCGAATCGCCACATGATGACGTCAGTATTCTTCAGGGACTTTATTGCCGACGGACGGTATTTGGACCCGAAGACATACGCTGAAGCATACTACGAGCAGTATCCGGCTCTGGGGTTGCTGATATGGCCCCCTTTATTTCATGGGATTTGCGGTGTCGCGATGCTGGCTTTCGGCACATCCACCGCAGTCGCTCGCGGTTTGATTTTTGCATTCCTCGCCGTTGCGGCCGCTGCTGTTTATCGCATGACGCGACGTGCGGCTGGTGAGCAGACCGCGATGCTTGTGACCATTGTCTTTTCCACTCTGCCACTTGTGTTTCGCTACAGCCGGGATGTCATGCTGGAAATGCCTTCGCTGGCGCTCGTACTGCTGTCAGCTGAGCAGTTCGATCGCTGGATTCGCGAAGATCACAGGCGATCGCTCTATATCTCAGCAACTGCTGCAGCGGCAGCCGCATTGACACGTTTTGATGCAGTGATGCTGCTGCCCTTTTACTTTTTGTCGCTGCTGTTCAACGGACAGTGGAAGAAGCTCAGATCAGTTCATGTGGTGCTCGCTTCCCTGATCGCAATCTGCATTATTGCACCTGTGTACGCCGTAATTCTCCGCGAAACAGGATCACTGCATATGCGACAGGCTGCCGAGTCTGTCGGCGGATCCATCGACGGTTCGAAGAATGCGTTTCTTTCCTTCAGGAACTTCCTGTTTTATCCATCTGTTCTTGCAGAGCAGGCGGGTGTCGCCGCCTGTATGGCATGCGTATTTGGTTTGGCTGTAACCCTGTTGTCTCCAACTCGCAAAACGGCGAATGGATTTATTGCTCTGCTTCTGGCAACCTATCTGACCTTTAGCCCGCTGGCTGAACTGCGAAGTCGACATGCCATTTACTGGTTACCTTCAGTCGCATTCTTTGCCGTAGCGGCGGTGGAATGGCTTGCCCGGAGAATCAGGAACGCGATGTCGAATCGACGACCGGCTCTGATTACCGGAATTCTGCACTCTGTCCTGATCAGCTGTACGGCAATCGCCAGCCTTCAGCAGCCGTCCTGTCGTGTCGAAGGATACAGGGATGCGGCGGAGTATGTTTTACAGCACACCTCTTCAAATGATCGAGTGTTCTTTGACGGGTGGTGGGACGGCAACTTCACATACTACATGCGGCATTTGGATCCTTCCCGGTCTCGCCACGTCGTTCGCGGAGACAAACTGCTTTATGATTTCGTCTGCGTTCCGGCGACCGACTTCAGGCAGTACGTGGAATCCAGTCGCGACATTCTTCAGGCTCTGCTTACGGCAGCACCTCGTTACGTCATCGTGGAGAATCCACAATTTTATCAGACCATTGCCGTTGCTCAGCAGCTGCGGGATTTGATTCATGAACATCCGGAACTGTTTATCCCCGTTCATGCCGTTCGGGTTTCTTCAACGCTCGAACATTTCGTGCAGTTTGAACTTGAGATCTTTGAGTTTGATTCTGAAGCGGTAAACCGTTTTCTGGCAGCAACTGAGAAGGACAACTGAGATGGACTCACTCAGAATGATGTTTGTCTTCGGTACTCGTCCCGAAGCTATCAAGATGGCCCCCGTGGTACTTGCGGCGCGACAGCACCCGAGAATTACTCCTTTCGTTTGCACGACCGGTCAGCACAGAGAAATGCTGGATCAGGTAAATCGATACTTCGGCATCATTCCTGACGTCGATCTGAATCTGATGACCGTCGGACAAACACTTCCTGATCTCACATCCCGGTGTCTGACGTCCATCACTCGAACGATCGCCGACCAGCAGCCCGACTGTATCGTCGGACAGGGTGATACAACGACCGCCCTCTGTGCCGGAATCGCCGCATTTTATTCGAGACTCCCGTTTATCCACGTGGAAGCCGGACTGCGTACGGACAGTATTCACTCGCCCTTTCCCGAAGAATTCAATCGACGAGTCTGTTCACTGACGACTTCCCTGCACTGCGCGCCGACCGAAACTGCCAGACAGAATCTTCTGAAGGAAGGATATGAAGCCAGTCGTATTGTTGTTACCGGAAACACGGTGCTGGATGCGCTGCGAATCGCCGTCAGCCAGGAGCGGACAAACTCACTCCAATGGCTACTGAAACATTCGTACGCGGCCGGACAGCCAATGGTGCTGATCACCGCCCACCGCAGGGAAAACCATGGCGATGGAATTCGAAACCTCTGCCTCGCGATAAAAATACTGGCCGTTCGCTTCCCCGGTGTTCAGTTCGTTTATCCCGTGCATTTGAATCCCAATATTGACGGACCTGTACGCGAGATACTAAACAACATTACGAATGTGCATCTGATTCCTCCCGCAGATTATCCCGAATTTGTCTGGCTGATGGACCAGGCGACATTAATTCTGAGTGATTCCGGAGGGGTACAGGAAGAAGCACCTTCTCTTCGCAAGCCGGTTCTGGTGACGCGTGACAGCACCGAACGCCCGGAAGCCGTTGCTGCAGGGGCAAATCGTTTAGTCGGTACCAACTGCGATCGCATTGTTCAGGAAGTGGCGACTCTGCTTACGAATCGAGAGGCGTACAACGCCATGCAGGTTGATACAAATCCCTATGGCGATGGCTATGCTGCCAACCAGATTGTCGAGCTGGCTGTAAAACGGTTCTTGAAAACTCGTGCAACCGACATTGCCTCCAGCGATGTTACATCCGGCATCTGAACGCCACTGGACATACCGAAGCCTAAACGAGGCGTGGAGAGGTTCCAGAGTTGTGCAGGGTGATTTTTCGACTTTCGGCATGCCATTTTCCCGTAAATGCGCAAATTTGAGGTTCAGTTGTCATCTGACGGCCAACCTTTTCAAATAGAGTCGAAACGTGAGAACAGCGAATTCGCTGCATTGGCTGAATCCTGCCTGAATTTCCCACCTTTATCCCTGTTCCAGGGAGTTTGATCCATGACAACGATTGATAGTCCATTGGCTGCCGATGAAGGCACCCAGGAAACTTCGCCGCAGATGGCTGCTCCGGAGACCCGGCGAAACGCGGTGGTTTCGTTCATGACCGCCGCTCTCAGTTTTCTGCTCGTTGCGGTGCCGTCGACTCTTGGCGGACTATTCTTTCTGGATCCGATCCTGCGAAAAAAGAATGCAGCGAGTCCTGGGAATGCCGGCGGTGCGGTGGCTGCAAAAAAAGACTCGGAAGGTTTTATTCGCCTGGACGTGTCAGCCAGTTCAGTACCTGCCGACGGGACGCCGGTCGCGGTCACGATTCGCGACGATATTGAAGACGCCTGGAATCGTTTTGTGGATGTGCCGGTGGGAAGTATCTGGCTGCGGAAGAACCCGGATGGTGGTCTGGTGGCGTTCAATTCTGTATGCCCGCATCTGGGATGCTCCGTGAACTTTCGACGCAGTGAAAATGACTTTTTCTGTCCGTGTCACACCAGTGCGTTTTCACTGGACGGAAAGAAGACAAACGATATTCCTCCCCGAAATATGGATGGTTTGGCGGTGGTGACCCGCACTGATGGCAAAGAAGATCCTGCAGGCACCGAGATCTGGGTCAGGTTTCAGAATTTTCGCCGGACTACTGCGGAACAAATCCCCCTTTAAAATGCTCCCTGTCATGGCGACTGGCTGCGAATTGCAATTCTGGGATTGAACTCGATGAACGCATTGCTCAACTGGCTGGATAATCGAACCGGTTATAAGGCTCTCATGCATGAAGCGCTTTATGAGCGTGTGCCGGGGGGGGCTCGCTGGCGTTACGTCTGGGGAAGCACGCTGGTCTTCACGTTTGTCCTGCAGATGATCACAGGACTCATGCTGTGGACGGCTTACAGCCCCAGTACCAGAACTGCGTGGGAAAGCGTGTTTTACATTCAGCACGAAATGTATCTGGGCAACGTTATTCGCGGGATTCATCATTTCGCCGCGCAGGCGATGGTCGTTCTGATGGCCATTCATCTTGTTCAGGTAGTGATTGACGGTGCGTACCGAGCCCCCCGGGAAATCAATTTCTGGCTCGGCATTGTGCTGATGATGATCGTTCTGGGACTGTCCCTGACCGGTTATCTGTTGCCATGGGATCAGAAGGGGTATTACGCAACTCAGGTTACAACAAACATTATGAGTGCCACCCCGGGCGTCGGGCAACAGGTTCAGCTGCTTGCTCAGGGAGGACCTGAGTATGGACATCTGACTCTGACGCGATTCTTTGCGATGCATGCCGGGTTGTTGCCAGGTCTGCTGATCGCATTTCTTGCGCTGCATATTGCTGCGTTCCGTCGTCAGGGGCTGACTGTGCATGATCCGAAGCACGCGCCCGACACAACGTTCTGGCCGGATCAGGTGCTGCGTGATGCCGTGGTCTGCCTTGCGGTTCTTGCGGTTGTGCTTCTGCTGGCAATTTTTAAGGGAGCAGAACTTAGTGCCCCCGCAGATCCGGCGGTCAAGTTTGATGCGGCACGGCCGGAATGGTATTTTCTGTTTCTGTTTCGCTTCCTGAAGTTCCATTCGGTCGAAGCACTCGGCGTAGCGTTTGGTGCCATTATTGTTCCCGGCATCCTGATGGGAATTCTGACTCTGATGCCGTTGACCGCAAAAGCCCTCGGGTCTTTCGGGCACACATTAAATAAGGCGTTTATCTGGCTGATGGCGATCGGGATTACGGTGCTGACCGTGATGGCCTTTTATGAAGACGCCAACAACCCTTCCCACCTGGCAGCTCTTGCGGAAGCACATCGCGATGCTGAACGAGCACGCGAACTTGCATCCGGCCCGTCCAAAATTCCGCTCGAAGGAGCTGTCTCTCTGCTCAGAAATGATCCGTTTACTCAGGGGCCGCGCCTGTTCGCTCAGCATTGCTCCAGTTGTCATCGCTATAACGGCCATGATGGTCGAGGCACGGTTGTGACGGAAATGACTGGCGAGGGTGAAAACAAAAAGTCTTCGGTGGCACTGGCGACTGCGACGGATCTCGGTGGGTTCGGAAGACGCGAATGGATGAAGGCCGTGGTTGTGGATTATCCGGCACACTTTTCTGCGGTAAAGAACGCAGGCTGGTATAAGGCTGCAAAGGCAAAAGTGGCGGCCGGAGAAGAAGTCACGTTTCTTGATCCTGAAAGTTCCGAGATGGCTGACTGGTCCGGAGATTCCGCTGCATTGAAATCTCCGGAGAATGCCGAGAACGTAAAGGCCATTGTCGAATTTCTTGCGGCCGAAGCCGGACATTCCGGAGTTGAGATCGATTCAGCATTAGCCGAAAAGGGTCGAAGTGTGGCTGTGGATGGAACATGGGAAGGTGCAATTGCTGGTACCTCCTGTGCTGGCTGCCATTCTTCGATTGGATCCGACTTTACCCCGATCGCCGACGATGCTGCCGATGGATATCCAACTCTTGCAAAGTATGCGTCAGAAGCATGGCTGAAAGATTTTATCCGCCATCCGGATGCGAAGCGGCACTACGGTAGCAAAAATCAAATGCCGAGCTATGCACCGGAACAGCTCACAGATACCGATCTTGATCTGCTGGTGCGCTGGCTGACAGGTAACTACACGAAAACAGCGGTGGCCGACTACCCCAGTTTGATTACTCAATCAGCGGCTCCGGAAAAGGCGGCTGCAGAACCGGCTGCTGCCACTCCTTAGTGATTTCCTGGTTGTCGAAGAATGTTAGGCGAGCGGCAAGATTGTATTTACCGGGAGGGCTAGTGCTCCGTCAAGACAAAGAGTTCGGGTTGAATGTAGTGGATCTTGCCAAAGATCCCATCGCTACAGGACCTTTAGCAAGGTCCACTACCCGAAATTCAAAGCTTGACAGAGCACTAGGCTCCTGCCGAGCTTTTCTCGGCTCAACTTCCATCTGCTGCGATGATTGGTATGTTTTTAACTGCCGCTCGCCTTAGAGCGTTGAAGGATTGTCCTCAGCAACCCGGCCCGGTTTCAGCATCCCATGCTGCAAAAGATTGCGTTCCAGAGTGAGCGGACCAACATTCAGTTGTCTGCGGAATTCCAGCAGCCGCTCGTATTCCAAAGACGGGCCGTTTTCGGTGAGATCGTCATAATTCGCGCCGGACTGCGTATTCTCTCGCCGACGGAGTAATTTGTCTGCTGTCGGAGTTCTGAAGGCCCTGATCAGCAGATTCTTTGCCGTATGTTCCATATCGATGAATTCGACGACCTGAGTTTCGTATCCGAGTGAGCTGAGTGCGGCCGCACGCATTCCATCGGTTGCCAGCGCGGCGAATCGATCCTTAAGGATTCCATGTTCCAGCATGACGGGCATGGCGGTTTTCTTCAGCAGATTTGCAAGTTCGTGCTGACAACATGGCACGGCCAGGATCACATCACTGTTCCATCGAATCGCCTGAAGGATCGCGTCATCGGTTGCGGTATCGCAGGCATGCAGCGAGATCGCCAGATGAACGGGGCCGACAGGCTCAAAACTGGAGATTTCAGCAATGTGGAACTCGATGTTCTTCAGACCGATCGCATCGGCGGCCGATCGGCAGGATTCCACAACATCGCTGCGGCGGTCCAGACCGACAACATAGCAGTCCCGACCGCAGACTTTCGTCAGCAGGTAATGGGTCGCGAATGTCAGATAACTCTTGCCGCATCCAAAGTCGACCACCTGAATTGTCTGGTCTTCCGGCAGCTTTCTGACAACGTCATGTATGAACTCCACATAGCGATTGATCTGCCGAAACTTATGGTAGTATTTTGCCCGCACCTGTCCTTCTGATGTCATCACTCCGAGGTGAATGAGAAAGGGGCAGGGTACTCCGTCCGGTATCAGATAGGATCGAGGTCGATCATGATCGGCGATCGGGAATTGCCATCCGGAGTCACGGTCTGTGTCTGTGGGACTCGCGGAAACAGCAGGATTGGAAGGCAATTTCCTGTGGGGCTGATGAAGGTCGGGCTGCTGCGTCTTCGCATTTTTCAGTTCACGTTTCGTTAGGAAGCAATCGTTCTTCTTTGAAAAGCGGGCCTCCCAGACAGCCGACGGGACTTCAATTCGAATGTCCCGATATTCTTCCCTGGCGAGTCTCAATAATTCCTGGACTGCCAGCTCTGGCGACAGATTCTGGTGAAATTCCTGAGTACGAGTGCGAGTCGTAAACTGAATTACTGCCTCTGACCTGAGTCGAACAGGACGTACGTCAACTCGCAGGTGAGCATTGGAGCCGGATCGAGGTTTACTGAACACTGCCTTTCGCAGCTGGCACTCCTGGACGGACGCGGTCAGCAGTTCGTAAAGTTTTGATGATGAATCAGGCATATTGTAAACAGATCGCCGTCCATAAAGATTAAAGGGCCACAGAACCAGGAAAGAGAAGTCCGTTCTTCGGCATCAAATGATATCATAGACGAATGTCGTGAAGGCGTATTTCGAGAAGTATCCGCTGTGAATCCTTCATCATTGACCGGATTGAGCAGCAGTTGCCTGAAGAACTTTGCACCAACTTAGACGAACACTTTGGGACGCAGGTGAAATGCCAGCTGGCTGCTTTGTTGGAAACAAGCGAAACGGAATCAAAAGGAGACATCATGCTGGAGCGATTCGAGGGGCGTGACAGGAGAGATGTGGTTGTTGCCAAAGTGGCTCCCAGAAGGACTGAGAGAGGCTCAGAGATGCCAGTCGCCGGCACAATCACGCAACAGGTGTTTACACGAAGATTACGTGGGAATTATGAGATCGGGAGGATGCTCGCCACCCGTTTCCATGGCACCTAACCCTGAGAGCGCATCAAAGACTCGATACTCTGGACGGAGAGAGACGGGAAGGGCAGATCACAGCCGGAACGGACCTTGAACCAAAGCAAAGCCGGGATGCGGGTCAGGATGGATATGGGAAAGTGGACTAAAAGGTCTTCTCTTCTGGTTCTTTCATGCGTTTCGGCCTCTCGTGCTTGCGTGATGGTCGGCCGGTGATCCCGCACGGAGCGAACCCCCAATGTTCTGTGGGCGTGACACACAAATTGCGTGTCGCAAATATTTCTCTCAAACACTGCGAGTATCCGTGTGAGCGTGCAGTGGTCGCCGGTCTGTTCGTCCTCAAAAACCTGAAATCCCCTGCCACCCCTCGCCAGCTGGGCTGCATCAAAGGCATCGAGGCTGCCCGGGATGGGCCCAACACGTGGATTATGGGCCGTTTTGTGGTGGTTGCTGTCCGCATGGGGTGCTCGTCGACGCCATGGAGGGGATCATTGATCCCTTTTGCGGCTTGGTGGGGCTGCTTTGAGGGCCGCGCGATTCTGTTCGGTGGTCATGAATGAGCGTGTCAGCCTTGGTTTGGAGGCCGATCGCAGGTTTTTGCCCGACCCCCCCACCTGCTCGGGCCGCTCGACTGCGGAGGTAGCCCCTACATGGTCCCGTGAAATTTTTTAGAAAGAGAATTTTCGGACTACAGATTGGATGTTGTGGGTGGTGATTCAACAGCAGTTGCATTCATATGTTCCGGGGCTGCGATCCTGTTCCCAGGTGACATCGCCACATCGCCGGCAGACGAAAACGTCTTCCCAGCCGTTTAGTGGTCGGGTTTGTTCTGCCGATTCTTTCTTGCCGGCCTGACGTGCGGTTTTCTTATTTCGAATTCTGCACGTTTCTCCGGTACCGTAAGGTTTCATGGCCCGCAGTTCTCTCTGAAATGGTTTTGGAAAGGTCGAATCGCTGGCAGGCGCAGCTGTCAGTTGCGTCGGTGTTACGGCGAGGATGGCTTAATTCCGCCATCCTCTTTTTCGGAGAGCTGTTTCACTGTCCGAAATTTGTTGAGAAGAGATTTCGCGGTTCGTGGGTGTCGATTTCGCGTTAGAGTTCTGGTGATGGTTGTCGTTCGGTGAGTTCGCAAACGCGGTTGAGGATGAGCTGGTGGTATTCGGGGTCGTTTGGGTGTATTTCGGCCATTGCCATCCAGGTGGCGTGTTTGACGTCGAAGGGTTCATCGGGAATTCGGTAGATGAGCGGTTTGAGAGTTGAATCGTCCATGGGTGGTGTGACGGTGCAGATGCGTCAATTGACGCATTTCATTTTCGTTGAGTTATTTTTAGTTGGGCGCCATGGGGGCAAAAAAGGGTGGTCTGGGCCCGTGCGGTTTCCTGTTGGTTGTTGTGTGTGACGATAGCGGAATTCCGCTATATTGATTTTTGCTGAGTTGTTTCAGTTGGGAAAATTTTTGGAGGATCTCTTGCGAGGTTTGTGAGGCGTCGTAAGGCAGGGTTTGGCTCTGTCGTGCGGATCAACAGACATTTTCGAGGCGGGACAGAGGAATTGCCATTCGAACTGATATGCGGCGCTGGGAGCCTTGCGTGCGAACGCATAGGGAAGCCAGACCGAACCGAAACCAGCGGTTAGATCTACATCATGCAATCAAGCGGACATCACTGAGGTCTGGAACCGAACGTTGCAGAACAAAGTTCTGATAGAACTCCACAGCTCGAACAAGCTGCAACCGAACCGATGCCGACCTTTGAGAATCACCCATCTGCCGAAGAAGTGAGATCAGGCATTCTCGTGAGATGTCGATTCGCAGCCTATTACGAGTTTATTCAAATTGACACCCCTCAGGCATGTTGATACCGTCATATCCACGGCGCGTCCAATATCTGATATTGAACGCGCCGTGTGATATTGGAACTAACCATCTTTTCGCCCGTGTTTTTTCCCCTCTTGGCCAATATCACACGCCGCGTGTAATTCAGAGTTCTGCGTGAGTTGCGTTGCTTCAAGGATGAGTTTGCATGAATGACTCAAATCCGTTCGTACCGCCGAAGACTTCTACACGTGAGCCTGTGCGCATTCGTGATCAACAGCTGCTGCGGCAGGTCCTCCTGTTCTCCATTTTTTACCTCATCGGAACTGCGTGTGGTTTCGTTTATGCTACGGGACATTATGCTAAGGGACTCAGTGCGTGGCCCATTTTTTTTCACCCATTCACTGACCCGGGGGTTTGGTTGTCTGTCGTTCCCTACGTTGCTGCATACACTGTAATTCGTGCGTTGACAATCGGCCGCATGGTGCGCCCAGTCTGGTGGTCGTTTTGTATCGCTGGCTTCGCTACATTCCCATTTCATCTGTTCTACATGAACCTCATGACCGTGCAGTTCAACACCCCTGCGCCTTATCCTCATGCTACGTTTTTAGTCGCTGTTATTTCGACGATTGTGACAGAACTGCTGGCTCTCGAGATGTTGAATCAATTGTTTTGGCGTAAGGCAATCGCGAAAACGAATGCAGAACAAATCGCTGAACCCGAGTTGCCGACTGTGGCCTTTTGAAATGGACGCTCGCTCGCGGCAACCAGGTTAGCGTCGTCGTTCGCTGGCAAGGAAAGGACTCTGCCAAATGCCTCCGATGTTTCTTTCGCTTCGACCACCTCGACGGCGTGCAGTCCTCGGCATGGGGTTCATCGCTGTCGCTTGCCTTGCATTGATCAACATCAGCAACCGCCGACCGCCTGAAGATGCGTTGCCACTCCTTCCAGTGGGGAAAACTACGAGCAGCGTGGGTGTGTACCGACTATTCGGCTCTGAACTTACCCTGCAGATTCACCGGGACCAAAACGGAGAAATCCACGCCGATATCCGATCCCCACGAATGACAACTCAGTTCGTGCCGTTCACGCCCATTCCATTACGTATACTCCATGATACTCAGAGAGAGTGCGGTGGCGTCATTTCCTCTGGTGTCAACTGGTTCGTCTCCGTCGATGAATGTAAAAATCTATGGGTCTGCTGTGGCAGGCCTGGCTCTTCACGCCCAAATGTCACTGTGTACGGACTGCGATTCTTCCCACCGAATAATCGACTGGTGCGCGGTTTCGAAGGCGTGTTGGAAACTGGCAACTGGACCGGAGTTCCTCCGCAGTTTCTTGAGCGAATTCACGCCGAATACGACACAGACTTAGTGCCGACTGAACCACGGGGATACACTGAAGATCAAGCATTGCAGATAGCCCGATTACAAAAAAGGCCAACTAACCAATAAGCCTTTGACTTCGCGCTGGTGTAGTGAAAGGAGGGACGGAATCTGTGCAGTGGCATCCGTAATTCGCGGTTGTATTCGCGATCGCGTCAAGCCGAAGGTATAGGGCTTTGTTCAGGAAGCTCGGTGAGATCAGGGCGGCGGGTGGATCGCAGATCGCCAGCGGCTATTTGGAAGCGCATTCGGCGTTGCCTGCTGGAATCAATCTGGGGGATAGCCGTGAGATGCGTTGCTGGTGGCCGGACTGGTGCAAGCACACATTCAACGGGCTTGGTTCTTGTGGTTCGCCAGGCCAACATCCTGCCAGTGCAGTTCAATGTTTGTCGAATATCACACCCAGCGCATCGACAGCCGACATGGCAATTGGAGTGATTCAAAATGGGTTCGACATTCTGTTGAATTCCCATCCATCGGATGTTCTGCCCCGAGTCGCAATAAGCGATCACGCGATCCTGCTCCTCACTTCGAGCGCACAGCGATTCATCAAACACTCGCACCACCAGCGTCATGTCCTTCAGGCTGGATCTCCGAGATCCGTGTCATACACGAGGTATCGCAGATGCTCCACTTTTTACGCAACCCCTGTCTCACACTGTGAACGAATACACAGCTTCAGCGATTCAGGTTCTGAACAACGCTTAGTATTGCGATTGGGTTGTCCTCAAGGCCGTCATGCCGGAAGACAGTGGCTGCCTTAATGCTCTCACAGAAATTGGTGAAGACTCGCTTTATTCCAGCACAGAGTTGTGCGTCACCCTCACTGAGGTTTCCGCCAATGAGGCCCATTCGCTTCAGCATTTCGCGTACTATCGGATCACCGATGTCTTTCTGCCCGTAAGTCAATGGAAGTCGAGCAAATAGAAAGGGGGACACAACCGACAGGAATGTGAGGCACGCCACGACCTGGCTTGATTCTACCCTGGTCAGAAATGGCGATTCAGTTGAATGAATCACGAGCGCCAGCCTGGCAATTTGTTTGATATCTCGCGCTGCAGTTCCGCCAGAGAAACAAAGGAATTGTAGAACTTCCTGGAAAGGTCTCTCGCAGAGAATCTCTACGAAAACGTTATTAATCTCCCCATCCAAGTATCTTGCCGCCCGTGATGAATTGAGCGCCCGCAGTTCCTTGTGCGGAAGCGAGATTGTGAGGTCAACATACTTTCGGAGGTGCTTCCATGACGATTCCTCGCTGCAGCCGTACTGGACTTTCACAGCCGATGCCAATTGTTCTTGATTTAGCACCAGCAGGAATACGACGCCAACCGGTTGGACTTCGGAGGCAGCCAGAATGCTCACGTCTTGAATTGCCAGCTTCCTCCGGTCAATGAGTCCGAAAATGTAAAGCGGGCCAATTCGTGAATTGACAATGTCTTCATTCATCCCAATTTGTCCGCCAGCTGCCATATGCCAGGCAATTTTCGATTCGGTCATGACACAAAAAGCGTGTTGAGAATACGGTCGCAGATCTTCCGTTCGCCCCAAGAGAAAATCTTTCCATCGACGAACTGCGAGTCTAAGTCTCTCGCGATCCTTTTCTGACTAGGACTTCCTGCACTCACTCAGATGAAACAACACTTCGGTGCCATTGATCCGGACCGAGAGATTATTCTTCGTAAGTCATCCCGAACACGGTATCCGTCAGCCAGCGGCGGAACGCGTCGTTGTCCTGGAACTGTTTAAACATCTGAGCGTTGTTGTTGAACATCGCCGTGATCACTCGCTTGAGAGCCTTGTCGTGTTCGATGCGAGCTTTTTTTTGGTCGGAGTTATGCCTTGCGTTCTGGTAGGCCGGGTCGGGGGACACCTTCGGCGGGATCACATCCATGATGCGTTTTTCCACCGCCTTCGGATCGTTGAACAACCCGCCGAACTGGTCGTTGAACGCCCTGGCCTTGCCCTTGAAGTTCACCTGCCCGTCTTCGTCAAGTTCATCCAGATACACCTCCACGCAGGCGTCGAGAATCGGATGAACCTTATTCGCTGGTGTCAGTTTCCATATGCTACTAAGAACCCCTAACAAAACCTGCATGAGCCGCGACGTTTGTGGTTGCGTTTCAGGCAAGGAGTGAGGAAGAGACGGGACACCCCGTCGATGACGAATGACGAAGCCTGAAACCCAACC
>JALHMY010000035.1 GCA_022843805.1 Fuerstiella sp. | reverse complement strand
TAACCTCCTCTCCCAGCGAAGCTGGGGGAGGTCGATCGAGCGAAGCAAGATCGGGAGGGGGTTGGTGAACTGCGGGACGCGGGTGTTATAGGAACGGCGTTGAGAGCCACCGGCGGCGTGCCCTCCCCCGGCCTATCGGCCGACCCCTCCCACTTCGCTTCGCTGCGCGGGAGGGGAGGGCTTTTTTAACCTCCTCTCCCAGCGAAGCTGGGGGAGGTCGATCGAGCGAAGCAAGATCGGGAGGGGGCTGGTGAACAGCGGGTTTCGGGTGTTGTTGGTACGGCGTTGAGTGCCACCCGCGGCGTGCCCTCCCCCGGCCTGACGGCCGACCCCTCCCACTTCGCTTCGCTGCGCGGGAGGGGAGGGTTTTGCGTGGGAGGGGAGGTTTAGAAGTCCTCCTCTTCCAGTACAGCTGGGCCATGTCGAGCGAGCGGCAGCGAGATCGAGTCCGACGTTCCACCATCTGAATTCCTGCGATTCAGTACTCGCCAGTCACCTCACCTCCTGAGCGAGTTCCCAGGGATCGCCAGACTCCCAGGTCGATGCTGTTGGAAACGGATTTCGCTGATCCGTCAACCAGAGCCACCTGAACGATCCCCGTATGAAAACTGCGAGATGTAATTATGGCGTATGTAGGATTGCCATTGACGCCATTCCTGCCTTCCTGCCAGGAATTAAAATCGCAGTCATAAGTGATGCCTGCGTTTGAGCATCTCACAACGGAATTCGGCGGCATCGTTGTTGTAAAGCCTTCATGGTGGACTCGCCCATCCGGCCATTCTGTATGTCCGGTATCTTTGAAGTCTGATGCTGAAGCGACTACAGTTTCAGCTTCCGCGATGGTTGACGGGATAGTTGTTGAGGGAGGGCCGGAATTGCGGCGGTAGGGTGTCCATGCCTTGACTTCGCCGACAAGCAATGTGTTCGTCGTGCCATCAGTGAAAGCAGCGAATCCGAGCTTTGAATTGGGAAATGTGGCTCCATCACCTCCCACGCCGGTGACGGGATTCCAGACAAACCATGTGCCAAAATTAAAGCCATAGTTTGTGGGAAACAGAATCGCCCGGCCGCCGCCAGGATCACGAGATCGATCACTCAGAGGATCACTGGGGCAGGCGTAGACTGGAATTTTTAAGCCGCTGATCGACTGTTGAAAATCCCACGCAATGCTGAGGTCAACGCTGGAATAAAGATTTCCCTGTTCAAGGTATGGCAGAATCCTGCCATGAATACTCCACGATCCATTATTGCCAGTCGCTGTAATCGTCGGATTAATACAGGCACTGGGAGGCAGGAAACGATACACGTCCGCATAGTTGTGGACGGCCAGTGCAATCTGTTTGAGATGATTTTTGCATTGAGTTCGCCGGGCGGCCTCTCTCGCGGCCTGCACCGCCGGGAGCAGCAGGGCGATCAGAATTGCAATGATGGCGATGACGACGAGCAGTTCGATTAATGTGAATGCTCGTCGCCGGTGACGCTCAGCAGGACCCATGAATTCCGGCTCCGATTATGGAATTTACCTGACCAGTGTTCACCAGGCAAAAAGTCGCAGCCAGTGAACCCGTCTGCCGGACCCCGATGAACAGCATCGAGGTAATGCAAAGCGCGGACCAAAAAAAATTGCAGCAAAAATCCTGATAAGCGGGGTTGTGGTGGATGATTTGGCGGAAGTTTCGTCATCCGATGATGGAATTTCCGCCTTTTGAAGACGCGGTGAAATCGTTCGAGCTTATTCTCTGGTTGTTTCGATCAGGCCTGGCAAAGTTCCGAAATCACGCTCGGCGTTTGGGTCACCTGGTGCCTGCGCGGCTGCATGGGAAAGCCAGGCCATCAGGTCGGCCATCGCCTGATGTGACAGTTCCTTCTCCAGACCCTCCGGCATCAGTGAACGGTTGCTGCTGACCAGTTCTTCCACATCACCGCGTAACAGGGTCACTGTTTCACCCTTTTCCTTCTTAAGCGAAATACTGGTGGCCGTCTGAGCGGCAAGCAGTCCTGTATAGCTGCGACCATTTCGGTCAACAGCCACGTACTGAAGATAGTTGGGCAGTACGTATTGATTTGGATCAAGAATATGAGTCAGCAGTGCGGACGGATCCTTCGACGGCGATGATGCCAGATTTGGACCGATCGCGTAACCCTTGCCTGCCATCTGATGACAGACGGAACAGTGCTTATCAAAAAGCAGCTGGCCTGCCTGCAAATCTCCCTTCAATTCGAGAGACGGCTTGTACGATTGAACGATCGCCTGCCGGCTTCCCGCAGCTGAGGTTCCAAACAATTTACCGGCCAGCTCGCGAATTCGCGGGTTCTTGTCCTGCAGCAGCAGTTCGCGGCGAGTCTGCTCGATATCGGCCACGGAAACCGTCTGATCGGCAGCCGATTCCAGCAGAGCCAAAGTGCCTGCTTCACGCGACAACAGAGCATTCAGGGCGGCTTTTCGGACTTCCGGCAAAAAGGTGGGCCAGCGTTCCAGCAGCAACGCGGGAATTTGTCCGTCCGGATCATCCGCCAGTGCTCGCACTGCAGCCAGCTGCAATGCTTCCGGCTGATCGACGGACAGGAGCTGCACAAAAATTTCACGATGTCGTTCTGACGGCCCACAGCTGAGCATCGACACAGCGAATGCTCGGGCATCCACAGACGCCTGAGCATCGGCGGCGGTGTTCTCCATCCGAGTCAGCACTTCTCTGAGCCATACACTACCTGCAGAATTTCCGGAATCGGCCCGCAACTGACCTCCCGATCGCTTCAATCCTTCGCCCAGCGAACTGAGCAGAGATACTCCGGCGGAATTCCTTACCACTTCACTTTCGGCGATTGCATCCAGTGTTCTCTGAACCTCTTCCGGCTGATTGCGGGACCCAACCACCTGAACCAGCTGGGCGATCATGGAATTCACGGCCGCTGCGTTCTGATCATTCAGAGAAGCAGGGCGGAGCAATTCGGCGAGCAGCTGTTCGGCCGTTGCCGATGCAGAGCTCAGGATCGCCGTGCGAATCCAGGGATCAGTGCCATCACGACGAGCCAGCCGGGCCAGTGCAGCGATTGCCTCAGAGGAATCACTGGCACCCAGAGAAAAGGCGGTCTGGAAACGCACTCGAGCCACATCACTGGTTGCCAGCTGACAGACGGCCGACAGCAGTTCGGGCGAACCGGACAATCGCGGCTCTGCCAGTCTGATGGCGTTCTCCACAACGCCCGGATGAGAGTCCTTCAATGCAGCCAGACAGGTTGCATGATCAAGTGAACTCAGACCTTCGAGCGTCCACAGTGCCAGTACGCGGGATGCCGGACTTTTGCTTTCCCGGGCCATCAGTTGCAGGGCGGGAACAACTGACTGATCCTGTTTTTCAAACAACAGCCGGTTCGCCGTATCACGCCACCAGCCATGTTCACTTTCCAGCGCCGCCACCAGTTCCGCACCTGTCGCACGGCTCAGTCGAGGCGCAGTCGGTGACACAAATTCAGGAGGTGCCATGCGATAGATTCGACCGTTGTCCCGGCCGCTGCGCAGGTCCAGATGTTTTACCACGTCGAGAGGAATATGAATGGATTCCAGTACCTCACGACTCATGTCCAGGCAATACAGCGTTCCGTCCGGCGCATTGATCATGTTGACGGGCCGGAACCAGATATCCGACGATCGCATCACTTCGGTCTGCTCATCTACCCGATGTGACTGAAAAGTCACACCATTCTCGCTGAGTCGACGCCGATGAATCAGATTGTTCTGTCCATCGCCGACGAACACCTGGCCATAAAAGTCGGGAGGATAAGCGCCGCCGCGATACACCATGGCTCCGGCCGCTGCATCCACCACATGATGGCTGGCACCGGCAGAGGCCGCAGCCCGCTCATTCTTTGCAATGCGGCGGCTGCTGCGAACCTGTCGCCAGCGTTCGATCGGACTGATGCGATAAATCGGCACCGGCCCGGGAGCAATATTTTGTATGCCGTAGGGAGAAGGAAGAAACGGGTTACGTGCCAGATAATGATCGGGCAGAACAATCTGCAGAAGAGGCTGTGATTCACTGCAGACGAACCGGTTGCCCCAGTCGTCAAACGTATTTCCAAACTGAATGGTGCCAGTCACCAGTTCGAATTTCTCCGTCACCGGATCAAAACGAAAATCGCGTCCGGTCACCGAAACGGGTTTTGCATCTGGATCACCGCCCGGTCTGATAATGCCACCATTACCTGCCGTTGAACCGTAAATCCAGTGATCCAGTCCCATCTGCAGATTGTTGACCATGGCCTGCTGATTACCGGTTCCAAACCCGGTAAACACTTTCCGTCTGATATCCGCTTTGAAGTCACCGTCCGTATCTTTGAAGTACCAGATATCGGGAGTGGCGGCGACAAATGCGCCGCCTTTCCACGGGACGACACCGGCCGCCCACAGCAGCTTGTCGGCAAATATATGAGACTCATCAAAGTCTCCGTCCCCGTCCGTATCCCGAAGAAAGCTGACTCGTCCGATTGGTTCCAGACCATCTGCCGGCTTATACGGATAGTCGCGCATCTCACAGACGAACATATTCCCATCAGCATCAAAGGCCGCTGCTACAGGACTGGTCACCAGCGGTTCAGCAGCGACCAGCTGCATCGTGAATCCCTGAACTCCTTCAAATGTCTTCACTGCTTCAAGAGGCGGCTTTGCAGGCACCGGTTTCAGGAACTCACGCAGTTCTTCGTCGGTTGCATCGGGGCGAGCCAGATCGGACATGAGTCCGCCAGACTCTCCGTTTTTTTTCTGCTCCGCCAGTGCCGCCGGATCTTCGTCAGCCGTGAGCCCCTGTCGCTGACGAACATCCAGTAACAAATCACGGGCACTTTGAAAATAGTCGAGAACCTGAGCCTTCTTCGCGAAAGTTCTGGCCGTATGCCGTTCAATTTGCCCGTCGATCTTTTTTACCCAGGCATCCAGCGATGACTGCACATAAGGTTTTCGGCCACGAAGATAAACATAAACGGGGTTGGTATGAGATTCTGCATCAGGCTGACCGCCCCGAGTCACTGACCAGGCCCGTGCCGCAATCCAGGAAGACTCGGGGAGCGTGACTTCGTGTTCGACACTGAACCAGCTTCCTTTCTGTGATTCGGCAGGGATTTCGAATGACTTTATCGCCCTGCCGTTGACGATCAGGTCAACGGTCTTCACCGGGGTCACTTCACAACTGACCTGAATCTGAACTTTGGCCGTGATCGATTCGCTGCTCTTTTCGAGAATGATATCGCCTGGGTGATGACCATTGACTTCCAGCAGGACCATCGGGCCGGTGGTAACAAAACTGCGACCCTGTGCAGCAGCCGTCAGCCAGTCGGTGATTTCCGGCTGACCTGACTTTGCCTTTATGTCACCTCCGGATGCTGCCGGGGCAGGGCGGCCTGTGACGGGTTCGGCAGGTTTCCCGGGGTCTCTGATGTAGGTTCGGCAGTCACCCAGAAATCGACAGGCCGGATAATCACTGGCGCCAACACACGGGAAGCGGTATCCGGTATTCAGCATATGGTACCAGTCTTCCAGACCGATACCCCGATAGATTCCGAACTGAAGCAGCTCGACTCCGTCAACAGAACCCAGTGCCGCATCTGCGTAGATTTCCAGGGCATATCCGCCATGTGCATGAATGGAGATACCTCCCTGAGAGCGCGTTTCATTTCCGACGTGACCATAAACGGGCCACTCGTCCGCATTGTGGCTCTGACCTTCAAACACCAGCCGGTCGCGCATGAAGAGATTCAAATGTCCGTACTGTCCGCTTCGATATTCCTGACCCGAAAGCATACGTACAAAGCCGCGACCCTGAATGGAATCCTTTCCAAGTCCGCGAAACTGAGGAGAATCCATGCGGTCCATAAAGCCGGCATACGGTCCGGCCGGTTCATTGTAACCCAGCGGAGTTCCGTACCAGATATCTTCCGCTTCGAGCAGGTTCAGGATCGTCTGATCATCCTGTTCTGTTGCTCGGGTAAAATGCAGATGCGGATCACCGCCATACCAACCCAGTTCGGCCATCTTCAGAGTACGGGCCATCCGCACGCTGACTTCCTGTTTTGAACCGGCCTGAACAGTCACTGTCTGTGACTGCGGTCGGTACTCGAACCCTCTATAAACTTCAATACGGGTGGCTCCAGGCGGTACGTTCACCTGAATTTCCCCGGTCGAGTAAAAGAACCGGCCCAGATAGCGGTACGGCGCCTTGTCTTTTCGATTGCCTTTGTATTTTGGATCCGGCCACTGCCCGGTGAGCGAATAAGGCGTCAGACTGTTTGCTTCGGGCTGGTAAAAATTTCCATCGGAACCGATCACATTAATGCGACAGGGAACCGGCTGGCCGGTTTCCTCATCCCGCACCACAATCTGCAGCTGTCCGGTCTTCTCACCGGCAACGGTCTTCGGTTCACCCTCCTGTACGAAGCCGGATGGAATGAAAAAGAAAGCCTCACCTTCGGGCATCGGCTTCTCTTTTTCGGCAACTTTGTCTTCCGCCCCAAGTCCCGGGGCGATGAGACTCATACCGATACACGTCGTGAATACAGCAAGGAACAGTCGCGGGATGGCTTCCGCAACGAAATATGACCGAACCATATCGCTTCATCTTTCCAACTGCACGTTTTCCAATACAGGGAGAATGGAAAAATCATTCCGGACCAGAACCAGCCAGTCAGAGATTCTTCGAGTCCCCCGTGATTGCAGGCGTGGCTTTCCGTGCTGCCCGCACAAATCGCTCAACCAGTTCCGGATCCTTAATTCCCGGAGCATTTTCCACACCGCTGGCGGTATCAACACCCCAGGGCTGGCACAGACTGATGGTTTCCCGAATGTTATCCGGATTGAGCCCGCCTGCCAGTATGATCTTTGGCATCCATTCCGTCGACCGAATCGCACGAACGATTTCGTGCGTAACGCTGTGCCCGGTACCTCCGTATTGTCCGGGAACCAGTGCATCCAGCAACACGGCCGAGATCGGAACAGCATTGACCAGCTGCTGAATGTTCTCAACCACGTCACTCAGATTCTGAACACCCACTCGAACGGCGCGAATCAGCCGAACACCCGGCTGACGGTCGTGCACACGTAAAATATCAGCAACAGACTCGTCTCCGTGAAACTGCACAGCCGTCAGACGAACGGAAGTCACTGTCTGAACGATCATTTCCGGCGAGGCATTGACAAAAACACCCACGATCTCCATTCCGGGTGAATTGTCTTCCGCGCCGTCGTCTGAAATCTGCAGGCTTGAAGTCAGCCGTCTGGCTGTCTCCTGACCGATCGCTCGCTTTGACCCGGAATAAAAATTCAGTCCGATGGCATTCGCTCCGGCCTGTTGCACGCTGATGGCGTCCTGCAGACGAGTAATACCACAAATCTTGATCCACATTGTCCGTACTCCTGTTGGCTTCATCGAGCCAGCACCAGATATTCGCCGGACGCCGAGGAAACCCGAGCCGGAGTCAGTCTGGCGTAGCCATTGACATTCAGCAACAACCGATTGTCGGTTCAGACGGGCATTCCGAAAACCGGAACGCAAAAAACCCCGGCACGTTGAGATGCCGGGGTTCTCAGTTAGTATCAAATTCAGTTGACAGGAGCGGATCAGTAAGGCTGAATGTTCCTCAGCGATCTCTGAAAACAGCTCATTGCCATTCTGTCGCCCATAATCCTGTCATGGGATGATCAGGAAAAGTCCGGACAGTACTGCAGCCTGCATCAGTGCGGCTTCTTCATTAAACGGAATCTGGTAAAGCTTTTTGGGAGCACAGTCGCCAGGCCGGTACCAGCCCAGGGTGTATTCCTTTGCGTGAACCGGATGCAGTGTCATCTGATAGGGCAGACCCACCAGCTGAGTTGCAAAGCGACCGGTTGAGGCAAATGGCTGAACGAGCGGATGATAGGTGTGGCCGTATCGTTCCAGAGCGGGGTCTTCGAAATACAGCGGATGATGCCAGAGGTTTGTGGGAGCCCACTGCATCACGACAGGACTGCCCTTCCTCTGAACATATTCGCCATTGTCGAGTTTGTCGAAAAAGTCAGCCGGCAGCTGGTCGTTGTCGATGCCCTTCAACGCATAATTCAGCGTTGGCTGAATGGCCGTGATATCACGTGTCAGACGAGCAATACGGGAATCCGGTGTGGAAACTTCATCCGAGGCAGTGCGTACCCGCCCCATCGCAATCGCTCTGGGTTCGGAATCGTAAACATCGTTCTCGGGAATATCCTGAGGAGGCAGCGTGTGATCCGCAATGAAGTTGCTGACGCTGTTCTTGATCTTTCCGGCAGCCGCCTGAACTGGTCTGTCTCGGCCGGAACTTTCCATGCGAGCTTCGCGTGAAGACAACATCCGGCCCACTTCGCCGGGGATATGCTGATTTCGAAACTGAAAGGTCAGCGAGTTTCCATGCCACCAGCCACCAAAAGAGTCGTCACCCGAGGCGGCATTGCCGTCAAGCAATGCGTTCATGCGACAGGCGTAATACTGACTCCATGTCATCGGTTCACTGGAATCTGTGGCACATGAACCTCGATCAATCGCCTCTTCCAGAGACGGTCTGGCAGAAGCAGCCAGTGATTCCGCGCTGACGCTGCCATCCGAAAATGTGGTCTCACCGGGAACCTCGATTGGAGTTTCCGGCTGAGTTCCCATCAGTCGATCAGGTTTCACGTCGGTCCCAGCGCGAGCTTTCTCTGAACTGTTGTCGTCGTATGAAGACGTCTGAAAAGCCGCACGAGCTGCAGCAGGAGGCCTGACGGAACCTCCGTTTCTTTTCAGCCCGGACCGGCTTTTCCATTCATCGGCCCTCACCGAAGAACTCATGACCGAAAAACACAGGGACGCCAGCATCAGCCCGCACAATGAAATCCTGGCTGCTCTGCAGACAAATGGAATTGCCTGTGCCGGGTTAGTCACGGTCTCCGGGAGCATGCTCCACAGAGTAATTCGGGGCTTCCTGAGTGATTGCAATATCATGTGGATGGTTCTCCCTAACCGATGCCGCTGATACTTCTATAAATCTTGCCTTCTCGCGAAGTTCGCGAGTGGTCCCCACTCCGACATATCCCATGCCGGAACGAAGTCCGCCTGTCAGCTGATAGATCAGCGGTTGCAGAGCGCCCTTGTAAGGAACGCGACCTTCAACACCTTCCGGAACCAGTTTGGACTGGTCGCCGGGCGATGCACTGCCCTGCCGGTAGCGTTCACTGCTTCCTTTTACCATTGCTCCCAGCGATCCCATTCCCCGGTAACGCTTAAAACTGCGTCCCTGATAGAGAATCATCTCGCCCGGACTTTCGTCAACTCCCGCCAGCAAACCACCGATCATCACCGTCCATGCTCCGGCAGCCAGCGCTTTCGTAATGTCTCCGCTAAATCGAATTCCACCATCCGCAATTACCGGTATGTCTTTGCCCAGCAATGCCGTCGCCGCATTGGCAACCGCCGTCAGCTGAGGAACTCCAATACCGGAAATAATTCTGGTTGTACAAATTGAACCCGGACCAATTCCGATTTTTACTGCATCAGCTCCGGCTTCCGCCAGAGCTCTTGCTCCTTCCACTGTGGCCACATTGCCGGCAATTACGTCAATTCCCAGCTGCTGCTTGATCGCACGCACGGTTTCAATCACGTTGCGTGAATGTCCGTGAGCACTGTCAACAACGAGCACATCCACTCCCTTTTCCACAAGCTGGGCAGCCCGGGCAAGATCGTGAACTCCCACCGCAGCACCAACCCGCAATCGACCGCGGGAATCCTTTGATGCACGCGGAAACTGCAGGTTCTTGTCGATGTCCTTGATTGTGATCAATCCCTTCAACTGGTATTCATCGTCTACCAGCAGAAGTTTCTCGACCTTGTTTTCCAGCAGGATACGTTCGGCTCGCTCAAGACTCGTATCTTCCGGCGCTGTTACCAGATTATCCTTCGTCATGACTTCAGATACGGGACGATCTTTTGACTCGAGGAATCGCAAATCCCGCCGCGTCAGAATCCCGACCAGGCGTCCATCCACCGTAATCGGTACGCCCCCGATATTCCGTTCATCCATCAGCCGCACAGCTTCTCCTGCCGGTGTGTCAGGAGGCAGTGTTACCGGGTCCACAATCACGCCATGTTCGCTGCGCTTGACTCGATCAACCTGCAAAGCCTGCTGCTCGATGGTCATGTTCTTGTGAATAATGCCGATTCCGCCCAGCTGAGCCATGGCCACCGCCATATCACTCTCCGTGACGGTGTCCATCGGGCTGCTGATGATCGGAACATTCAACGGAATACTTCGCGTCAGAAACGAAGTAATGTCCACCTCTGATGGCACCACTTCACTGTATCCAGGCTCCAGCAAAACATCGTCAAACGTGAGCCCGCGGTATGCAATTCGTTCCTGCATGTCTTCATCCTTCCTTCGACTGTCCACCTGCTACGTCATCTCATCAGCTATGCCGTATTCCGGCCCACTGTCCTGATGCGCATCGTCCTGATGTGCACCGTCTGTGTCTTCCTCATGGTCGTCGTCTTCTGCGGCGATGTCCTCATCCTCATCTTCGCTCCCGGTACCAGTGACACCCGAAGAATCGGCAGCCGCGACGGCCAGCGACATCCGGTTGCTCAGACGAATCAGACTTTCCACATCCATGCGTTCGGCCCGCTGATCGGCAGGATAGCCGAGTTCTTCGAGAATCCGGTCGACTTCCTGTTTAGCGATCTGTTTGCTGTACATCCCCACGAGGACACTTCGAATCAGCTTTCGGCGGTGGTGAAACAACCGTCTCAGAAAGTCAAGGAAAAACGCTCGATTTTCAATTCTTGCGGCCAGCTTATTATCACGCCAGATACTGACAATGGCAGAGTCCACTTTGGGACGCGGCCAGAAAACCTTCGGGCCCAGCTTTCGCAGGATACGAACACTGCTTTGAGCCTGCAGCCAGACGCTGAGCGCCCCGTAGCTGGAGTCCCCAGGCTCTGCCGCCATTTTTTCACCGAGCTCCCACTGAATGGTGGCTACCATTCGTTTCCATGGCAAATCTGAAGCAATCAGATTCGAAATTACGGGAGTCGCCACGCTGTAAGGCAGATTCGCTACCAGTTTCAGACGGCTGTCCGGGACAGCTTCAAGCTCGCTTTTAATCAGTTGAACGATTTCGGGATCCAGTTTGTTCTTGTTCTTCAGGATGTCGCGGTTCACCAGCCGAACGTTTGTAAAATCCCTGACCGCTTCTCCCGCCAGCATAAACATGTTGCGGTCGATCTCGACCGAAATCACTCGTGCGGCGGCCGACGCAAGAAAGGCGGTCATCCCTCCAGTGCCCGACCCCACTTCCAGGACCACGTCGTTCGGCCCCAGTTCCGCATGACGAACGACAAATTCAATCAGATTGACATCAATCAGAAAGTTTTGTCCAAGGTCCGTGCGGGGATTGAAGCCGTGCTGCTGAAACAGGGCCATCAGATACGTACGCGTTTGACGCTGCACGTCTTTCATGAGTCACTCTGGCCTTCAATTCGAAGGGAATCAATTCCCATACTCGCCACGGTTGCGGATACCTGAGACACTGCAGGCGGCGCTGCTGACGGCATCATTTGCTGCAGCAGTCGGGCAACATACTTGCCCAGGATGTCGTTCTCTATATTTATCAGGTCTCCCACCTGTCGCTGCCCCAGCGTGGTGACCTGCAGCGTATGAGGAATCAACGCTACCGAAAAGCGGTCCGTTTCGATGTTGACCAGTGTCAGGCTGACCCCGTCAACCGCAATCGAACCTTTCGGGACCATCAGTCGGATGTGCTCACCAGATGTCCGAAACCACATGTCGATCCATTCGTCACTGCGGCAAATCTGATCGACAACCGCCGTTCCATCCACATGACCCTGAACAAAGTGGCCGCCCAGGCGGGCACCCACCGCCAGGGAACGTTCCAGGTTCACCGAACTTCCTTCCCTCAGCCTTCCCAGACTGGTTTTGGAAAGGGTTTCCTCACCCGCCTCGAAATCCATGCCGTCTGCTCCTGCGGCAACGACCGTCAGGCAGCATCCACTAATGGAAATGCTGTCGCCCAAATGAACATCAGTGGCAGAAAATGGAGCGGTTGTGGGCACAATCGACAGGCGCAACCCAGCCGGCAGTGAGGCGATCCGCCTGACAGTGCCCTGTCCTTCCACGAGGCCGGTAAACATTGCGTCTGTATTCGATAAGTACAACGAAGCTCGCTTCAGTGCATGAAGCGAGAGAAAAGCGAGCGTTGCGATGACACCCTTAAGGGTTGGCAGCTGCGTCGCGGTTGCTCGTTGCGATCGTATGTTATCAAATCTCCGTCCGTTTGCACGCTCGGTCCCCCAGTTTCCCCGAATCCCCGCGATTCCTGGATTCGCAAGTCGTTTGCCCGAAAACACCAGATGTGGTGAAATCGATCAATACTGATCCAGCTTCAGCTTCAAATCCGCCATTCCTGCGACCTTACAAAGACCGCCCGCCACCAAAGGAATTCCTATGACATCGGCACGTTTCACGATGCTTTTGACTCGCCGGTCCACCGTACCGACGGACAGATTCGCAATCACCCGGCTGATTCCGGCGGTCCTGATTCCATTGGTCCTGTTTCTTTCACTGGCAACTCAGAGCATTGCCGGTGACGCCGCCGTCACGGCCGCTGCAGCGGAAGTTTCCCCCATTCATTTTGAGACAACAGACTGGCCCTGGTGGCGAGGACCTCTTCGAACGGGTAACGCTCGTCCCGATCAGAAACCGCCATTGAAATGGAGTGACTCCGAAAACATCGTCTGGAGCACCCCCATTCCGGGCCGAGGACACGGATCGCCAACGGTGATCGGCGATCAGGTCGTTCTGGCCACCGCAGACCATGAACGGCAAATCCAGTCGGTGTTGTGCTTCGATCGAAAAACGGGCAAACAGCTCTGGGAAACGATTGTCCATAAAGACGGGCTGGCGACAAAAGGCAATGAGAAGGCTTCTCAGGCATCCGGCACTGTCGCGACCGACGGTGATCGCTTCTTTATCAATTTTTTGAACAGTGATGCGGCATGGGCATCTGCCCTGGACCGAAACGGGAAAATTCTATGGCAGAAGAAGATCACCGACTATGTGCTGCATCAGGGATACGGATCGTCGCCTGCGCCGTATCAGGATCTTGTGATTGTATCGGCCGACAACAAGCATGAAGGCGGTGGTGCCATCGCCGGGCTCAATCGAGCAACAGGTGACATTGTGTGGAAGCACAGTCGACCAGCCAAACCCAATTATGCGTCGCCCATTATTCTGAACGTCGCCGGAAAGGATCAGCTCTTTCTGACAGGATGCGATCTCGTAACAAGTCTGAATCCGCTGACCGGCGAGGTTTACTGGGAAATCGAAGGCTCGACGACGGAATGCGTGACCTCCACAGTGACAGACGGTCAGCACATTTTTACCAGTGGTGGCTACCCAAAGAATCATATGTCAGCTGTCGCTGCTGATGGCTCCGGCAAAGTTGTATGGGAGAATACATCCCGGGTCTATGTCCCTTCCATGCTCGAAAAGGATGGCTACCTGTTTGCGTCCCTTGATGCGGGTGTAGCCAGCTGCTGGAACAGCCGCACGGGAGAAGAAATGTGGAAAGGACGACTGGGCGGCACATTCAGCAGTTCGCCCGTTCTGGCCGGCGAACTGATTTACGCGACGAACGAAGAAGGACAAACTTTCATCTTCAGGGCATCCACAAAAGAACTGGACATCGTCCAGACCAATCAGCTGGGCAACAGCGTGTTTGCCACTCCAGTGATCTGCGGCAACCGAATCTATTCGCGAGTGGGCGTGATTAAGGACGATCGTCGCCAGGAGGTGTTGTATTGTATTGGGGAGTGATGTCGGTGATGGGGGTGATGGGGGTGATGGGAGTAATGGGAGTAATGGGAGTAATGGGAGTAATTTTTGGGGAATTCTGTTGACGATCCGGAGTCAGATTAGAAAACTGTAATTAATTACGCACTTCCCTCCCCTCCCGCGCAGCGAAGCGGAGTGGGAGGGGTCGGCCGTCAGGCCGGGGGAGGGCCCGCCGCGTGTTGCACTGAGCGCCGCCGCAATAACACCCTTAACCTGCAGTTCACCCGCCCCCTCCCGATCTCGCTGCCGCTCGCTCGACCTCCCCCAGCTTTGCTGGGAGAGGAGGTTTTAAAAACCTCCCCTCCCGCGCAGCGAAGCGGAGTGGGAGGGGTCGGCCGTCAGGCCGGGGGAGGGCCCGCCGCGTGTTGCACTGAGCGCCTCCCCAATAACACCCTTAACCCGCAGTTCACCCGCCCCCTCCCGATCTTGCTGTCGCTCGCTCGACCTCCCCCAGCTTTGCTGGGGGAGGAAGTTTTAAAAACCTCCCCTCCCGCGCAGCGAAGCGGAGTGGGAGGGGTCGGCCGTCAGGCCGGGGGAGGGCCCGCTGCGTGTTGCACTGAGCGCCGCCGCAATAACACCCTTAACCCGCAGTTCACCCGCCCCCTCCCGATCTTGCTATCGCTCGCTCGACCTCCCCCAGCTTTGCTGGGAGAGGAGGTTTTAAAAACCTCCCCTCCCGCGCAGCGAAGCGGAGTGGGAGGGGTCGGCCGAAGGCCGGGGGAGGGCTCGCCGCGTGAAGCGGAAGAGTCACTGATACCCTCAGCCCAGCACAATGCCGGCAACGCAGGCTGTCATGCAGCATGCCAGAGTGCCGCCCAGCATGGCTTTGAATCCCATTGCGGCCAGCTCGCGGCGACGTTCAGGAACAAGGCCACCAATTCCTCCCACCTGAATGCCGATCGAAGCGAAGTTCGCAAACCCGCACAGAGCATAGGTCATGATCACACGACTGCGTTCTGAAAGTATGGTGGCTGTTTCCGGAGTGGCCAGCCATGTCGACATCTTCTGGTAAGCAACAAATTCGTTAGCCACCATTTTGATGCCCATCAGCTCTCCGGCCGGCCCGCATTCCTTCCATTCAATTCCCATCAGCCATGCAAGCGGTGAAAACAGTTTTCCGCACAGGAACGAGAATGTCACTACCACAGGCTGCTCGACGCCAAGATACAACTGGATGTAGTTCGCAACAAACGCGATACCTGCGTCCAGCATGGCGATCAGAGTCAGAAACGCAATCATCATGGCTCCGACATTCAGCGCCAGTTTCAGGCCTTCTGAAGCGCCGGCTGTGGCTGCTTCGATAATGTTGAAGGTTTCACGCGGGGGATTTTTTCCCTGATCACCAAGAGTTTCAGGGACCTGCGTTTCCGGCTTCATCACCTTGGCAATCAGCAGAGCCGCGGGTGCAGAGATGACAGAGGCGGTGATCAGGTGGCCCGCACTAATTCCCATCCCTATGTAGGCGGCCATCACGCTGCCTGCAACCGTGGCAAATCCACCGACCATCACGGACATCAGTTCAGACTGAGTCATTGCTGAAAGGTAAGGCAGAATCACGAGTGGCGCTTCGGTTTGTCCCACAAAGATATTGGCGGCTGCCGAAAGACTTTCCGCCCCGGAAGTTCTCAGAGTCACCTGCATAACTCGACTGAGCATTCTCACGACCACCTGCATAACGCCCAGGTGGTACAAAATCGACATCAGTGACGAAAAGAAGATGATGGTGGGCAGGACTCGAAACGCGAAATACACATCCCGAAACTGTTCTCCAAAAACAAACGCACACCCGACATCAACAAATCCCAGCAGGGCATTAAAAAAATCGCCCAGAGTCGAGAACACCAGCGATCCGGTTTTCGTACCCAGGATCAGCATGCAGAACGCCAGCTGCAGAAGGCTGCCACCAATGACAACTCGCCAGGGAAATTTCTTTCGATCAGAACTCATCAGCCATGCCAGCAGGATCATGACCAGCAGTCCAAAGGCCGCCACCATTCGATGCATGTATGCCCCATCCTGAAAGATCTTCTGCGGAAAGCCAGTGCGGAATGCCACGAATCCTGCCAAACTGAGCTCTGTAGCTGGTGAAATAGCACATTCAGAAGCAACAGCACAATCGGCGATCCTCGCATTTCAACTGAATTTCAGGAAGACATCGCGAATCGGACCTGCTGTTTTGATCAGACTGTTTCCCTGAGACAGGAACGGCTGTAGCATATCAACAAATGTCCCGTCACTTTTTACTCTCGCTTTTCGCTGTCACTTTTCTTTTTGTCATCCGGAACCCTCAGGAGACCCCGTCCAATGCTGCCCCTTCCCATGCTGCTTTGTAAGGCTCTGCCGGTAGTCGGATTGCACTCACGGTATCGCACTTCAGAATCGCATCGCACTGCCAAATCAGATCGCACTGCCGAATCGCCATACTGCAGGATCAGTGGCTGGTGGCTTGTTATCGGCCTGATGTGCGGCGTTGTGACGCTCTGCCCGACCGGTGTGGCAGAAGAAAAACAGCAGGCTGCAGCGACCGACAAACAAACAAAACCAGAGGACGCTGCCCCAAAAGACACTAAGGACGCTAAAGACGCTAAGGAAGACAAGAACTGGATTTCGCTGTTTAACGGGAAGGACCTGGACGGCTGGAAAATCACTGAATTCGGTGGCCAGGGAGAAGTCTATGTGGAAAACGGCGAAGTGGTGATTAGTCAGGGAGTGGCTCTGTCCGGTATACACACGGAACGAAAACTTCCAAAGATCAATTATGAAGTGCAGTTTGAAGCTCAGCGAGCTGCCGGAAGTGACTTTTTTGCCGGCCTGACGTTCCCGGTCAACGAAACATTCTGCTCTCTGATTCTCGGTGGCTGGGGCGGAGGACTGTGCGGTCTTTCCAGCCTGGACGGCATGGATGCGTCCGAGAACCAGACCACTTCTTACCAGCAGTTCGATAAGGAGAAGTGGTACAAAGTCCGATTGCTGGTGACCGAAGAAAAGATCGAAGCGTGGCTGGACGGCAAACAGATCGTGGAAGTGGAAACAAAGAACCACAGAATTGGCGTTCGTTTTGAAGTGGAACGTTCGCAGCCGTTCGGCTTTTCCACATGGCAAACAACAGGCCGACTTCGCAACGTTCGCCTCCGCCCTGTTCCTGCACCCGTGGCTCCGGCAAAGTGAAACACCTGTCCGAACAGTCTGCGGAATTTCCACCCAAACAGTCTTCTGAGCGGGCTGACGAACGGATCGTGGCTCAGTCTTCCAAACGACCTGTGGAACAGCCAGCAATTCTGCCGCGAGATGGCGTGCTTCTGGGCATCGACTACGGTACCAAACGTGTTGGTATTGCCGTCAGTGACATGTATCAGAAGTATGCCAGTCCGCTGTTTAATCATCAGCGTCAGGGTCGACAGGCTGATGAACGTTTTTTTCTGAAGCTGATTCCCGAATATCGACCCGTCGGACTGGTCGTTGGTTTGCCGATTCATCTGAGCGGCGACGAGAGCGAAAAGTCCCGGGAAGCTCGTCGATTCGCCGCATGGCTGTCCGGGCTTTTTTCACTTCCGGCTGACTTTCAGGATGAGCGATTCAGCAGTTTCCAGGCGGAACAGCTCATGCTGCAGGCGGAGCTGAATGCGAGGCAGCGCAAGGCTCGCATCGATAAACTGGCTGCTCAAATCCTGCTGCAAACGTTTCTTGATCGTCGACAGCAGGAAAGCCACGCGATACCCGTCGAAGACGAATCACATGGTGCCCGTCCCCCTCTTTAGCGGGTTGAACCTGCATCAGACCGCAGATGAGACAGATTTTCACAAGATGACCGAGATGTGTGTGGATCAGCAATTGAAGTTGATCCACAGCGAGCAGATCTCAGGAAACGCATTCTCTTCCCGCCTATTCAGCGGGCTGCGGTCGTACTGCCGGGCGAATTTGAATTTCGATGACGCACGTGCAGCATTACAGGAAGTGATGTAATCCCGTCAACATTCGACTTCAGATAGAATGTTCGGCTTGTTTCCGGCACCCATTTAGCAACCGTGATAAACACTTCCCGCTCGTTCTGATCCTGTAGAATCATCAGGCCGTTTAATCCGATGTTGTCCACAAAGACTCCATGAGGCATATTGCGACCGGCGTCTTCTTTTCCCAGTTCAATATGTCCGGCGAAGTCGTTACGAACAGAACGCACGATCGCTCGAGTCGTTTCTCCCGCGTACACAGTGAGTTCCGGAGAATGATCCACATTCCCCGGCTGGGCCTGATCTTCTGACAGAATGACAATGCGGATTTTGGGCTTATCCAGGATCTTCAGTTCCTGCAGTCCGCCAATATCGTGGATGACTTCGGTCCCATTGATTTTTGCCCGAGCCTTCAGCCGCACATTTTTGACGGCAGTCTCATCCGGCTGAACTGCACCCTCTGTTGCAAAAAGAGTGACAAATGCCTGCTGCTGGTCCTCCTGAATCTCCGTTGGCAGTGACAAATCAAAGCCTGCCGGAAGACCTTCTGCGATAAGTTCAATGGGGCCCATAAAGCCGTCGATTCGACGCACCGTGAAAGACAGTTCGCGACCGGTTCCCGGTTGAACGGCAACTTTGTCACCTCCCAGTGTTACGCCGAAATCCGGCTGAGGGCTTCGCAGGATAAGCTGATAGCGATAATCCTCACCGGAGAATCCCCGCGCATCGGTCAGACGCACGATGTATTCACCGTCGGCCGGGGAACGAAACAGGAGCCGGGAATCACTGCCCCACTCGCGAAAAGAATCGTCATCATTCTCATAGTACACAGGAAACACGGGCAGCCCGTTTTCAGTGATCTTTTCGCCTGGTTCATGAGGCACAACAATAAATGCGGGTCCCTGCAGCGGATGTGTGACGGCGGTGGTATTGAAATATGTGCGTCGCTGGCCGATCCCGGGATAGACTTTGAACCCCGAGTCCGGGCCACGCGGATACAGCCACAGCCGACAAACCTCGCCGTCCGCATACAGGTATTCGTTCAGCTCCATTTCCTGCCAGTTGAACATTCGGAAGTCGTCGACCGTTTCAGAATCCTTGCCTCGAAATGCAAACCACGAATCACGCACGGCCTGAAGCTGAGTTTGCAGGACGGGGCGCCCTTCCGAATCAAGGATTTCGATCCGGCTGTCTAACGGTGACTTGTCCCGGGAGGCTCGAGTTTCCAGCAGGATCTCCTGCCCCGCGACAGCTGAAAATCGAAAATAGTCCGCGTCGTGCGTTCCGACGGCATCCGGTGAAAAGACAATACCTGAAACGGTTGAGGGGAACGGGAGTGGCTGAGCAGTTTCAACTGCGTTATTAGGCTCAGTTTCAGTGATGGAAGCAGCATCAGCTGTGGCCGGAACCGCCGGAGTGTCGCGGGTTGCAGCCATCAACCGGGAGTCGGCGGCTGCAGCGGCTGACGACGGAACAGCGAACCTCATAATTTCCCCATTCGAAGTTCCCGCCAGAAGCTCGGAGGATGCCGATACGAAGGCGAGTGCCGTCACGACACCTGCTTCGCGACGAAAACTGGCCAGCTCAGTCAGATGCCCGGCTTCCCAGATCTTGACCGTGCCGTCCTCCGCCGCGGTTGCAAGTAGTTTGCCGTCGGGGGACAGTACCAGTTCATGGATTGCACCTTCGTGAGCGAATCGGGATTCGGTCAGGGGATTAATTTGTGCGGAAGTACGAGAGACCACTCGCCATTTGCGAATTCGATTGTCCGCACCGGCAGCAAAAATAAAATTGCCGTCTTTGCTGAAGACCACGCCATACTGTTCCGACAGTGGCTGGCTCATCGTATCCAGTCGCTCGCCAGTTGCCGAATTCCAGACCTTAATAGTCGCATCAGCACTGGCACTGGCCAGCAGCGTTCCATCCGGGCTGAAGGCCAGGTCGAATATTGCTCCATTATGGCCCTTTAATTCACGAATCGGATTTCCCGATGCCGGATCGTGTAACAGGATGCGACGATCATATCCGCCGGTGGCGATAATACCGAGACTGGAGCGACACACCGCATACACCATATCGTGATGCCCGGGAAACTCCTCGGCTGTCTTTGACTCGGCGATATCCAGCAGGGCAGCCTTTCCGGAAAAGCCAGTCAGTCCTGTTCCTGCCAGCAATTGTGACTCATTCAGGAATTCAAGATCCGTCACCTTCCCATCCGGAAGGGCAATCGTCGCCGTTTGTTTCAGCTCGGGAAGAGAATACAACGTTACTGTGCGAAACTGTCCCGCGGCAGCTGTCGTTCCGTCCGGGGAAATCACGAGGCTGACAACCGGATTTACAATATTCTTCGCCGTTACAGCAACGGAAGGCACCTTAATCAGGCCGTCCGTCGAGCCATCGAAGACCGCTCCTTCCAGGACCCAGTTTTTCAGAGCAGTGAGCTCGTCGGCTGAGAGCTGTGGTTCATCCTTTGGAGGCATATGATCGTCGGCATTGGAAAGCAGTACTTTCAGCAGGCGGCTTTCTGCCAGATTATCCGGATTCAGCACGAGGCCATCCGAGTCGCCTTTGCGAATCTCCGCAGGGGACTGCAGAGATAACTGATGTTCCGGATCAGCAGCACCGTGGCATCCCAGACAATACTTTTGCAGAACAGGGGCCACCTGTTTCTGATACGAGACGCGCTGACCGTCGTCCGCATACCCGATTCCTGCGTGTATCAGGAACCATGTGAGGAACACCAACTGTACAGGAACCCTGAATCGTACTGGTACGAATGATTGCAGAGGAAATTTCGGATCCATTGCGGGCAGGTAGATCATATGAGTCAGCTCCCTTTATTTCAGCCTGTCTGTGTTTCCACATGATACTGCAGAATTCGAAAAATCCTATGGCTCAGCCCTTCAGGATGGTCTCTCTGACCGTTTTTCAGCATACGGCGACTGTTTCAGCGAATAGTGACGGGCATCGACCATGGTCGCTTCGGTTTGAGGACAACCACGCACTAGTTGGATTGACTCAATCGCCGCATGTGTATACTACAATTAAGTACTTCCGGGAGGTTTCATGACTGACGTGCGCTGTTGTATTTAGCATGCAACAGCAGGAAAATGCATTAGCTGACTTGAATGTCCACAACCAGTGTGCCAAGATAAAACGGCTGAAGAGCCGAATGATAATCCTGCCCTAAACCTTCTCCATTCCCACCATGCAAGACAGAATACAGCCGTTGAAATGCAATGTTGAAATGCAATATTGATGCTGCATCGAATTAAGTGAAGCCAGCACGTAATTGTCGGAAAACAACAGGGTGGTGCGGGCATCTGGTGCGACGACCGAACGTGCTGCTGCAGCATGATGTCTCAATAAACCCGGAAGATACGTCCGGTCTGCGGTCATCACAACGCAGAATGGATACACCGTGAGATCAGGGCCGAATCAGATCCAGGTCAGATCAAAATCAGGGCCACAGGTTCAGGATTCTTCGATCAGCAGCAATTAGTTTTAGTACACAGTTTGGCCCGACGGATATCTCTGAGCGGGCTGCAGTCAACCAGCACAGGAAGAATAAGAAATGGCAAAACGCGGTAACAGCAGTGGCGACTTCAACATGGCAGAAGAGATTCGCAAACTGCTCACAGAGAATCGCGAAATGACGGGTCGGGAAGTCATCAACTCGCTCAATCAGAAATTTCCTAAGCAGGTAATTAATGAGAACAGCTGTTCTGTTGCCTACGCGAATGCTCGCCGAAAACTAGGTATCAATTCCGTTCGCCGTAAACGCCCGATCTCTCGAACAGGCGGTCGCCCGGTGCGCACATGGACTTCAGTGTCTTCGGGTTCAGCGGGATCAGCGTCATCCGTTCCAGGGCTGGATCTGCTGCTGGCGGCCAAGCAGCTGCTTCAGCAGTGTCAGGGAGATGCAGCGGTTGCCACCGCTGCGATCAAGCAGGTGGCAGCTCTTCAGATGAAGTAGCTCCCGGATGACGAGAAATTCCGAAGTATTACGAAAGCCTGGCACAAATCTGTTGCCCGGCTTTTTTTGTTGCAACAGAGCCGGCTGGTGACTGATCAGATATCATACCGGACGATTCTGAGTAACAATGCTGGCGGCAGTTGATACTTCTTGCAGGAGAACACTGATGGCTCGAAAGAAAGCGGCAGGAACGGCAGACAGTCAGAATTCCCCGCCCCGGGGCTCGGCGTCCGCAGGCATATTGAGCCAGCGGCCGGTGAAAGCCGGTCGGCAAACGATAGGCGGATATCTGATTCAGCGACTTCAGGACTATGGGGTCCGCGACATCTTTGGCATTCCCGGAGACTTTGTGCTCCAGTTCTATGGCATGCTGGAAGACAGCCCAATTAATGTGGTCGGGACCACCAGCGAGGCATGTGCCGGCTATGCGGCCGATGGCTATGCAAGAATTAATGGTATTGGCGCCGTCTGTGTCACATACTGTGTGGGAGGCCTCAGTCTCTGTAACCCGGTTGCCGGAGCGTATGCGGAAAAGAGCCCCGTCATTGTTATCAGTGGTTCTCCGGGGATGAACGAACGGCGTTCTGATCCACTGCTTCACCATCGGGTTCGGGATTTCAACACTCAGCGCGAAGTGTTTGAAAAAATCACGGTGGCCTCCGCTTCGCTGGATGACGAGCTGACAGCATATCGTGAGATTGATCGCTGTCTCGATGCCTGTGCCCGATTTAAGCGGCCCGTATTTCTCGAACTGCCCCGCGACCGTGTGGTGTCTGAGGTAAAACATGATTACCAGCCACATGTGGAGAATGTCGTCAGCGACAGCAATGCGCTCCGGGAAGCCGTTCATGAAGCGAAAGAGCGAATTAAGGCGGCAAAAAAACCGGTCATCATTGCTGGTATCGAGATTCACCGATTTGGCCTGCAGCAGGAAGTGCTGACTCTGGCAGAACGAAACAATATTCCCGTCTGTGCCACACTGCTTGGCAAGTCCGTCGTCAGCGAACGTCATCCCCTTTATATGGGCATTTACGAAGGAGCAATGGGGCGTGAAGAAGTACGCCGTTACGTGGAAGACAGCGACTGCGTCATTCTGCTGGGCGCTTTTATGACGGATATCAATCTGGGGATCTTCACTGCCCGGCTGGACCCGGCCCGCTGCATCTATGCCACGAGCGAAAAACTTCGCATGGGACATCATCATTTCCATGATGTGAATCTGAGCGACTTTCTGAAAGCGATGGGAACATCCGTTATCGGCACCCGACGCGCCGTCCCGAAAATCAGGCAGCCGCAGATTGCCCCATGGAAGCCACAGCCTAAGGCAGCCATGACCGTTAAACGACTCATTCAGAAAATTAACTCGGTCCTCGACGATGCCATTGTGGTAGTCGCCGATACGGGTGACTCGCTGTTCGCCGCAGCCGATCTTTCCATCAGTCGCCATACAGAATTTCTCAGCACCGCTTATTACACTTCCATGGGGTTTGCCATTCCTGCCGCAGTGGGAGTTCAGGTGGCCAATCGCGGTTTGCGACCACTGGTGCTGGTAGGAGACGGAGCATTCCAGATGACCTGTATGGAGCTGTCCACTGGCGTCCGGCGAGGATTTAATCCCATCGTCGTTGTACTCAACAATAAGGGATATTCCACTGAACGCTTCATACAGGAAGGTCCCTTCAACGACATTCACAACTGGAACTATCATCGCATGCCCGAACTGCTGGGGGCCGGCTGGGGGTTTGAAGTGTTCACCGAAGATGACCTGGAAAAGGCTTTCCATGCCGCATTTGCCAATCAGGACAGCTTTAGTCTGCTGAACGTACATCTCGATAAGCTGGATGTGAGTCCTGCACTGAAGCGACTGGCTGAACGCCTGGCGAAAAGAGTTGGAGATACGGAACGCTGACGTATTCCGGCTGATGACCGCTGAACAATCGGTCTGCCCGGGAACATCTTCTCTCTGACATCTACTCCCTGAACAGGGCAATGCCAGTTCCGGAACTTCACAGTTCGAAATATTTAAAGGAGATGGCGGTATGAAAACGCAAACCGTTCTCTTTGTTATGGTGGCCTGTCTGAGCATCTGTGCGCCGGCCAGTCGATCGGCGACAACAGTGTTCGCGTCAGCACCTCAGTCTTCAGCAGGACCCAATATCGTATTCATCATGGCTGACGATCTGGGATTTGCCGAGCTGGGTTGCTTCGGGCAGAAGAAGATCCGAACTCCAAATCTGGACAAGCTGGCTCAGGCTGGCATGAAGCTGACGCAGCACTATTCCGGGAATGCCGTTTGTGCTCCATCCCGATGTGTGCTAATGACCGGAAAGGATCCGGGCCATGCATGGGTGCGGAACAACAGTGAAATGCAGCCCGAAGGCCAGAAACCGATTCCCGCATCGGAAGTGACCATTGCCGAACTTCTGCAGAAGCAGGGTTACATCACCGGTGGTTACGGGAAATGGGGACTGGGTGGGCCTGGAACCGAAGGTGAACCTCTGAAACAGGGTTTTGATCACTTCTTTGGATACAACTGCCAGAGGCACGCACACAGCTATTACCCCGACTACCTCTGGGATGACAACGTTCGAATTTCCCTTGCAAATAATCCCCCGGTGCCCGGGCATGCGAAACTAACTGCCGGCGATGATCCGCTGAATCCGGCGAGCTATGAACGATTCCAGGGCACCGACTATGCGCCCGAACGAATTACCCGGCAGGCGCTGAAGTTCATTCGGGATAACCGTGACAGACCCTTCTTCCTGTACTTTCCCTCAGTGCTTCCTCATGTGGCACTGCATGTTCCGAGCGAGGAACTTAAACCTTATCTGGAACTGGGCTGGGAAGATCCTCCGTTCACAGCAGAAAAAGGCGGTTACACGCCTCATTTTACTCCCCGGGCCGCATATGCGGCCATGATCAGCCATCTGGACAGTGATGTTGGTCGCCTGCTTGCTCTGCTGTCCGAACTGGGACTTGAAGACAACACGATCGTAATCTTCACCGCGGATAATGGAACAACTCATCTGCGGGATGAAGTCGACTATGACTTTTTCGAAAGTGTGGGAGAACTGCGAGGTCTGAAGGGATCGCTGTATGAAGGCGGCGTTCGAGTTCCCACGATTGTTCGGTGGCCCGGGCGAATCCGGCCGGGGTCCGTCAGCGACCGAATCAGCGGTTTTGAAGACTGGCTGCCAACTCTGCTTCATTGTGCGGGCGCAAGTGAACAGATTCCGGAAAACATCAGTGGAATCAGCCTGCTGCCTGCACTGACAGGCGAAGTTCAGCCGGAACGGCCTTTACTTTACCGGGAATTCCCTGCCTACGGAGGTCAGCAGTCCGTTCGAGTGGGTGACTGGAAGGCAATTCGACAGAATATGACAAAAGGTCGGCTGGTCACCGAGCTTTATAATATTCGCGAAGATATCTCTGAGCAAAATGATCGGGCAAATGATCAACCCGATCTCGTCAGGCAGCTCACTAAGCTCATGGACGAATACCGTACACCCTCGTCGGTTTATCCCCTTCGTCCG
The DNA here is from genome assembly GCA_022843805.1 of Fuerstiella sp. GTDB lineage: Bacteria > Planctomycetota > Planctomycetia > Planctomycetales > Planctomycetaceae > F1-80-MAGs062. Next base: position 59,126 of record JALHMY010000035.1, on the reverse strand, counting down.
CTGGACCCTGCTGTTTCCCCGTCGCGCTGAACTGCAGAGTAGTGCGGAACGAAAACTGCGGCTATGATTGCCGGAGCGAATCATAAACACGTTTCGGGAATCGACTGTTTGCTGGTGTTTACGTATGAGACTCATGTTGCTGATCCTGACGGCTGCCCTGCTGATACAGAACAAAACGTATATCAGCGCTGATGAGCGAATTGTGGCTCTGCAGATGCTGCTGCCCCAGCGGATTGTTGCGGAACAGCAGGCTCTGAACGACACAGCAAAGTATTCACTGTCGCGAATTGCCACCGTTCCGCAGTTCAGTACTCTGGAGGACTGGCAGAAGTACGCAGAAGAAACCCGTCGGTCCGCTCTGGAACGAGTTGTCTTTCGAGGTGCTGCGACCTCATGGCGTGATGCGGCGACTGCTGTGGAAATGCGGGACGATGTGGAACTTCCAGCAACTGCCGATGGAGGCCCGGGTTATCGAATTCAGAAATTTCGTCTGGAAGTGCTGCCTAACCTCTGGGTTCCCGGACTTCTTTATCTGCCGAAGGAATTGAAGGGCAAAGTGCCCGTGTTTCTGAACGTCAATGGCCACGATTTGAATGGAAAAGCGGCCGACTACAAACAGGCTCGCTGCATTCATATGGTCAGGCAGGGGATCATTGCCATGAACCTTGAATGGTTCGGCATGGGCCAGCTGACGGGTCCGGGATATGCACACGGACGGCTCAACCAGCTGGACCTGTGTGGCACAAGCGGACTTGCTCCGTTCTATCTGGCCATGTCCCGTGCTCTTGATCTTCTGCTTTCACTGGAAAACGCTGATCCGCAGCGAGTTGGTGTGGCCGGACTTTCCGGAGGGGGATGGCAAACCATTCTGATCAGTTCTCTTGATACCCGAGTGACGCTCTGCAATCCCGTTGCCGGGTATTCCAGCTTCCGAACACGCATCGGACATTCAACCGATCTGGGAGATTCCGAGCAGACGCCGGTGGATCTCGGCATCACGGCCGACTACACACATTTGACTGCGCTGCTGGCGCCCCGTGCGGCGTTGCTGACATATAACGACAAGGATAACTGCTGTTTCGCATCTGGCCACGCCCTGTCGCCTCTGGTGGAGGCCGCCAATCCTGTCTATCGGCTGTATGGTATGGAAACTCGATTTCGAACGTATGTCAACAGTGACCCGGGCACTCATAACTTTCTGATTGATAACCGCCAGTCGCTCTATCGGATGATCCGTGACCAGTGGTTTGAAGGGGACGAACAACGGTTCGCTACAACAGAACGTCCTGTCGACGCCGAATTGCGTACGGCAGCTCAGCTGGAAGTTGCTCTTCCGGACCCGAATCTCACCTTCCAGGGCCTTGCGCTGGCCCTTGCTGAATCGTTGCCAAAAGCCGCACCAATGCCGGAGGTGCCGGGAGAAAAAGCAGCGTGGAAGGAAGCGTCAGTCATGAAACTGAAGGAAACCGTCAAACCGCGGGATTACCCGGTCACTGCTGAACAGGTCAGTCAGCAGACGATCGCCGATGTTCAGGTCACTCGATGGAGACTTTCACTGGGAACCGACTGGGTCGTGCCAGTGACAGAAATTGTTCCTGCTTCTGCAAAAAAACTGGCTCTCCTGCTGCACGACGAAGGCCAGGCGAAAGCTGCCGAACGAATCGATGAACTGCTGCGAACTGAACATCGGGTGTTTGTGATGGATCCGGTATTCTTCGGGCAGCTGGGAATTGCCGAGCGTTCTTATCTGTGGGCTCTGATGATCTCCACAACGGGCGAACGTCCTCTGGGAATTCAGACGGGACAGGTCGCATCGGTCGCTGCCTGGATCCGGCAAACAGGAAATACGAGCCCCCTGACGGTTGTTACAGACGGTCCTCGGTCCGGAGTCATCGGTCTGGTCGCCGCAGTGATGTTTCCTGACCGACTGACAACAGTTCAGCAGCACCGACCCCTTGAGTCACTGAAACACCTGCTGCGAGACAACTACTCGTTCGAGCAAGCTCCGGAACTGTTTTGTTTTGGTTTACTGGAAACCACCGACATTCCCATGCTGAACCAGTTGCAGAGCTTTGCGACGCCATAGTGCACCTGCGTCGATCGCCTGAACGATCCTCTGATACCGCTGGATATGCGTTGTATGGAAGTTTGGCAAACAGGTTGCCCGATTCCAGATCACTTCCTGTCGTGCCCTGACAGATGATCAGCAGCCAGAGTCAGTTGAGCCTCCCTGGTCCTGGCAGTGTTTTCTGCCGTGCAAATAAACGATGCGTATGGCGGCGTCATTTTAATTACTCATCAGTCCGAAACAGAGACCACGATGGAACTCTCGTGGCATTGGGATGGACAGTCTGGATTGTCACTGTACCAGATCCGGGTAACACGTACGAATACGAAGGATCAGTGAATCATATTCTGACAGGTGCGCAACCCGGCTTTCACGAAGACCTCTATATACTGAGATTTGTTCGAAACGCGGATGGGTCGGCCGATATTTATATTACGGGTTTTCACCCGGATCTCGATCTGGTAACAGAAGTTCCCGAGCCTTCCGGGATGGCATTGTTTGGAGTTGCGGCAGTCCCTGGCGGCCTTCTGAAGCGGCGAGCGGGCAAACGGGCGGTATGACCGAAAACACGCCTCGGGAGGCAGTACTCAGGTACGATGGGCTCCGGTCGGAGCTCTTATATATAGATGCAACGAACTGCAATATGGGTGAACGCGGGTTTGGCGGCTGACGGTAATTGGGCAGAAAGATTTCGGGGCAGAAAAATGAATCGCCGACGCCGATCGGACGTCCGGTCCGTCCGGGGCGTCCATCTGCCGATGCTTCGATAAGGCTTGGCTACGGCGTTCGTCGGTTCCGTCCAAATTTTTCTGCCAGAACGAGTTCCATTTGAACGGCGGATAACGCCAGCGTTGAACTTAACCGCTTTGCGGGGAAGTGTCCGCTTCTGTGGAAGGTCGTCAATCGGCCACTGTCATGTGTGAAGTGTCACAGGCATTGCACGTTTCTGCAGCCCGGCCCCAACCGGCTTCACGCCCAATGGCGTGGGCTTAAACATCGTGCGGGCTTCCATAGTCGTTTTTCGCTCTGCGAAAAAACGCGAAAACGCTACTTTCGCGGAGCGAAAGGCGACACTAAGTCCACGCCATTGGGCCTCGTGCCGATGGAGCCCAGGTTTGGCAACTACACTGCCCCGGTTCAACGCAATGACTTCAGACGGCTGATCCAGCGCCTGTAGTTGCCAAACCTGGGCACAACCGAAGCGGGGTCGGTTGGGGCCGGAAGTCCTGCTGGCCTTGCGCCGCGATGTTCAAATTGCAGGTGGTTGTCCACAGCAGGCTGTGGACTGGAAAGCGGCAGCAGGCTGCCGCAGTCCAGGGTCCCGCAGCCGGGTGCTCGTGATTTTGCTGGCTGAGTCGCGAGATTCACGATTCCGGAAATGCCGGACGTCGCTGCGACGTGACCATGTCGGGCAGGTTTCAAAAATGCAACAACGATGCGCAATCATCCATGACGTTGCAGCTCGGTCGGGGGGATTAGCAGTTACATCCCTGTGAGGAGAGTATTCTCACTCCGCGCACCAGCATCCTTTGCATGCCATCAGCCGTTCATTCTCATAATGAAACAGTCCTCTCAAAATCGCGCTCATTTTGAAAGGATAGTCAGCGTTTTTGGCTCTCGAAGCGTCCTTACAGTTCTCAGATTTGTGAGTGAAGCGGCTTCATTTCGCTGATATCACTAAAAATGACAAAAAGTAAATTTAAGTTGTTGCGACAGCATTCAGCACCCGCTTATCCTCTCCCCCCATCAGGAGGCAGAGTGGTGGACCGACAGGGAACCTCAGAATTCCCTTAACTGAATATCACCATTCGAATGGCACGGACTGGCAGTCGGACAGGAGTGATGATCACAAACTGTTCTGATTCATCGTGATTTTCGGAAACCATCCGTTTCCGTGGTGACGGACTAGCCAGTTGTAAGCCAGCGCACGCTGTTATTCCCTTAACAGCACCGTTTCAGAAGCTCTTTTGCCATGTCCGCAGAAGCAGGGCCTCCGCGCGCCTTGTTCTCCGTTTTAACCCGCCTTTGTTTGCTGAATTCCATCTGAGTTCTTTTCGCTGAAGTTTTTCAATCCGACGATCGCATTGTCACCGAGGAAACATGTCTTCTCGGAGGGGACAGCGATCACATTGTCTGTTCGTCTGAGGAGTTTTTGATGAGATCGATTTCCCGGAAACTGTTGTTTGCATGTGCCGCAATGGCGATGTTGGTTGCCGGAGCTCCGGCGAAAGCAGCCGTGATTCAGCTGACCTTTGAAGGCCTCAAAAATTTGGAAAGCATCAATGGCTTTTATAATGGTGGCACCGGCAGCCAAGGCAGTGTTGGCCCGAATCTGGGGGTTGAATTTTCCTCCGACTCTCTTGCCATTATTGACTCGGACGCTGGTGGTACCGGCAACATCGGCGGTGAACCTTCACCAAGTACAGCCATGTTTTTCCTGAATGCAAGACCATTAATGAACGTCGCCGCCGGATTCACCACTGGATTCTCGACGTACTATTCTGCGATCACCAACCCGGGATCCCTGCAGATATGGGACGGACTCAACGGCACAGGAAATGTTCTGGCGTTTCAGACCCTGGCAACGACTCCGAACAATGGGGCTCCGGATCCAACTGGTTCGTTTAGCCCGTTTGTCCGCATTGGGTTGACATTCAGCGGTATTGCCAAATCGGTGGTCTTCGGAGGAGCACAGAATCAGATTGCATTCGACAATGTAACCTTCGGCAGCGATAACCCGGATACCCGCGAAGTTCCGGAACCATCGACAATGGTTCTGCTCGGACTGGGCAGCCTTGGACTGATACTCAGCCGTCGTAAGATCGCTGCTGTCTGATACAGCTGACTGTAGACAAAGAACGTGTCGGCTTTCGAGATGTCACTTCATTCGAAAACGATACCGTCATATGATTACCGCTGGGCGATCCGAACAGAACCGGATCACCCAGCGTTTTTTTGTTTAGCCGGGTCGGGCAAAGACCAGCAGACTGTTGGCCGGAAGCACCAGCGATGCCGAGGCTGCAAAGCCGTGAAGTAGTTGCGGATGAGCGGTTACCTGGCCACCATTTCCGGCGACATGCACATTCACCCAGTTTTCATACACGTCGCTGTTGAAGACTTCTCTCCACGCTCCTGATGCCGGAAATCCGATCCGGTAGTCGTAGCGATGGAATGTCGACAGGTGCGCGACCACCAGTACATCGTGACCAGTTCCGGGAACCCAGCGATGAAAGGCCAGCACACGGTTCTCGTCGCTCGCATGCACAACTCGGAACCCGGATGCTCGCAATCCCGGATACTGCCATCGCAGGCGGATCAGCTCCCGAGTGAACCGAAGATGGTCAGTCATCTGCAGGTCTGAACGATCAAGGCCGTCCCAGTGCAGCAGCAATTGCCTGTCACGGTGAAAATTATCGGACCACTGTTTGTCTTCCAGGAATTCCTGACCCATAAACAACATGGGAATTCCCGGGGCGGTCAGACTCAGTCCCGTGGCCACTCGTGAGCGACTGCGACCATACCAGGAGCGAGGATTGGAAGGATCGGCCAGACGAGCGATTCGCTGTCCGCGTCCGTGATAGACAATATCATGATTTTCCGGCCCCTGCACGAACTGCCAGTGTTCCGAAAATCCCTCCGGCCAGAGACTCTGCCCGAGTCGATTCATCGGCAGGGGACGTTCGTCCGGTCGACTGGCTTCACTGATGACATGTCTGATGGCATCCCGCAGCCCGTCGGTGAGAGATGTATCAAATCCGGCTCCCTCAGGCACGGTTCTGACAATCCACGGGTTGACATTCCAGTATTCCGCCTTCTGCAGAGCACCGGGGCTGTGGTGCTGCAGAGTTGACATCAGGTCCTGACAGAAGCTCCACCCATGAGGAGCTCCATCATGATCAATCACACTGACCTGATCGTGACGGAATCCGTCGATTCGATATTCGTCCAGCAGAAACTTTGCGTTCTGAATCAGAAAGTCACGCACCTCGGCCTTGCTGAAATCAAACACCAGCCCGCCCGCATGTCCTCGATCGGTGAAGTACAGCGAGTTGCGATGCTGGCCCTGGTGCTGCCCGGTCTGCCGGTCGAAAAACCAGAGACTCTGATCACCGAAATCTCCCCCGGCGTGGTTGTAAACAACATCCAGAATGACGGCCAGACCATGAATGTGACACAGGTCAATCAGTGCTTTCAGCTGATTCATTTCACCTCGCAGATCGGTGGCACGATAAGGAGCCATTCCGGCACTCAGCAGCAGCGAGTTGATCCGATGCAGATATGGGTCCAGTTCCGCGTCTTCGACCGCCAGATCCATCTCAGGAGAAAAGTAGTCTGTCCCATTATACCCAAGACTGAATTCTGTCTGGAATTCCTGAATGGGCAGTAACTGGATCGCGGTAACACCCAGTTCCTGAAGATGTGGAATCCTCGCGGCAACATCAAGGAAAGTGCCGGCCTTCTGAGGCAGGTGCGGCGTATAGAATGTGCCGACATGCAGCTGATAAATCACAAAGTCATGAAACGCGGGTGTTCGGTACTGAGTCTCATGCCATGGAAAATCAGATGATCTCAGGATGCAGTCTCCGGGAAACGGAGTCTGCAGCTCGCGAGCATACGGATCACGCTTGGGACCTTCACTGCCTTGCCCCAGCACATAAAACATATAGCGATCACGGTCTTTAGCGCCCGGTATAAATCCCACCCAGTGTCCGGATGACGTCTTTGTCAGCAGACTGTCATCATTTCGCTGACGATTGTTGAAATCGCCGATCACATGAACTGACAACGCATTCGGCGCCCAGACTCGAAATGTGGCACCGTCAGCAATCAGATTTGCCCCCATGGGCGTTGCCAGATGAACATGGCTGAGCGAAGCGGGCATGGTCGTGTTCCCCGATACGTTTTCCCATTCCGATGTCAAACGCCTGTTGCGAATATCAACCGCCTGTGGCCTCAAGACTATCGCACGATCCGCCCGCTGTCACTCCTGTACCCGGCTATCCGGGAATTCGAACGAAGGTTTTACCAGCGAACAGATGACAATACGTGAGTCGGTGATACACCCCAACGCACTGGAACAAAACATGCCGGCCTTCCTGCTGATACACTTGCGTATAGCATGAGAATCTATTATACCATAGTGCACGGGGACGGATTCTGAATGCTCTGCATTCACTTGTGGTTCGTTTCCCCGCACACCCTGACTGACATCCTGATTCGCATCAATGGAAGCTTCACCGTGATGTTGCTGCATCCCTGGATGACCACGATCCGAAGAACGCTCACGGACCTTCGCCGCAATGCTGTTCGCTGTTCTCCGGTGCGCCGTGTTCGAATTCGACGTGGTCAGGTGCGCCGCTCTCCGGTTCGAGCCGGGCTGCGATCCGATTTTTCAGTCGGCATTTCGTCCGACGTTCTGGAGCGTCGGCTTTTACTTTCTGCCGATCTGAAATACGGTTTTCCGGTGTCAGGCATTCCAGTGGCTCAGGCCGCCGGGCGATTTTCGAAAGACGACTGGCTCGATGTCGTGTCTTTGTCTGCTGATGGCCAGCTGACTCTGGCAACGAATCAGAACGGTCAGCGCTGGTCGTCCGTATCGACAATTTCGCTGGGCCTGCCGGATGGGATTGGCGTCGCTTCCGCGAGCGTGTCAAAGGATGATCTTGCCGATCTGATCATTGTTTCATCCGATCGGATCACGATTGCCGTCAGCGACGGTGCGCAGGGATTTCGAGCAGTGCAAACACTGACACCGGCACTCCCCGGCCAGTTCGCTCGGTTCAGCAGATCGTCTGTTTCAATGGCCACCGGTCTGTTCGATCAGGATTTTCTGACAGACCTCGCGATTGTGGTGCCAGGAAGTGGCGAACTGCTGATTTTTCGCGGACTTCAAAATGGTCAGTTCAGTGAACCATCGCGTTACGTTTCTGGCGGGCAGGAACCAGTCGGTGTGGTGAGCGGACAGTTTTCCGGGGGCCCGGAACCGGATCTGGCAGTGGCTCACAGCGACGGGCGAATTGCCATCTTCACCGGTGATGGCAACGGCACATTCCATCAGGATTCTGTTCAGTTTCCTGTGGAGCTGCAGCAGGCTGATAACGGCGAAGTCCAGACCATCAGTGCGGCAGATCTCAGCAGTGATGGTGAAACTGACCTGATCGTGTCACTGTCCGATGGTGTCGTGATACTGATCAATGAACCCGATCCTGTGGTAAGCTCGCCGATTGTGAACGGTCGATTTGAGCAGGGACTGACAGGCTGGACAACGCAGATTGTCGGACATTCAGGCAATCAGGTGGCTGGGACCGTGACATCGGGAGGTGATTTTGCGGTACTCACGGAGAACCAGTCGTTTCTCACTTCGCTTCAGCAGACCTTTGTTGTTCCTTCTTTGCCTCAGACGATTTCCTTTGATATCCCGCAACTGAATCTCCAGGATCCGGGCGGTCTGATCCCGGATGCGTTTGAAGTCTCTCTGCTGGATAACAGTGATCGTTCCCTTGTACCCGTTCATCGTTCGACGGCCACGTCGTTTCTGAATCGAGCTTCATCAGGTTCCGTGTCGCTTGCCGCTGGCGTTGCCTGGGATGGCATCACGGTAACTCTTGATATTTCGCATCTGGTACCAGGAACGGAAGCTCGGTTGATTTTCGATCTTGTTGGGCACCCACAGGCCGGCAGTTCCTCGGTGATTGTTGATAACGTGCTGATGGTTCCTGATCGAATCGTGTCGTCCGGTTTTACTGCCCGTCGTCTGCCGGGAATTTTGCAACAGGTTTCCGGCAGTACAGTTGGTGATTTTAATGGTGACGGACTGCCGGACATCGCCGTTGCGGACATCTCGACTGGCAGTGTATTCATCTATTCCGGGGAAGTCGGCGAGGAACCGCCGAGCGATCACTGGACACGAACGGAGATCAGTCTGGCGACATGGGGGACAACACCGAGCAGCCTGATTTCAGCACGATTGAGCAGAGATCGGTTCGATGACGATCTGATTGTGGCAATGGCTGATTCTCGTACGGTGATTTCGTCGCTGGGCTCAGTGGACATGAGCCTCGCGGCCGATCTGATCTTTCCGGCAGCAGGCAGTACCGTGCGGACGTTGATTCGGGAAATTCTTGTGGAGTTTTCAAAGGACGTTCAGGACGGAGGAAGCACCGGCAAAAATTCGGTCACCAGTACAAACGCATGGCAGCTCGCCGAAGCTGGTCCTGACGGAGTGCTGCGGACATCCGACGACGTACCGATTCGGCTGAGCAGCATCGACTGGAATGCGGCCCTTCGACGAGCAACTCTGAATGTTGCAGATGGAAATCTTAACGATGGATATTATCTGCTGACGGTTGAAGGGGAAAACGCAGAATCAGCCGTGATCGATCTGGAAGGAAACCGATTGAACGGGGGGCTCAGCCAGTCCTTTCACCTGAATGTGAATGCGTCACCCGCGGAATTCGACCCGGTCGAGCTGATCAGCGTTGTCGAAGTTCAGCCAGCGGTGCTGAAGGCCAGCTTTCGCGATCAGGGATCGTCCGATTCGTACACAGCAGTTGTGGACTGGGGTGACGGCAATGTGATCGCCGGTTCCGTCACGTTTCTCAGTGGCTTCGGTATGGTAGTCGCGGAACATCTCTATGTGGACGAGGGTCAGTATCGCGCGAGCATCCGTCTGACAGATGGTGACGGAAGAATGACCAGTCAGTCCTTCTCGGTTGTCATCCATTCTGTTGTCCGGCCACCGACGATCTCCGGAGCAGACTTTGCGACAGAAGGTGGCCGTTATCAGCTGTCGCTCGATGGTGGTTACCCTGGAATATCACAATGGCTGATCGATTGGGGAGATGGAACTCCGCAGCAATTGGTTGCGGCTGACCAGACAGTTGTGGCTCATGTTTTCGCGGATGGTCCGGTGACTCGCCGAATTTCCGTCACAGCCGCCCGACCTGGTTCTTATGCCCTGCTCACAAAGGAGGTCAACGTTCAGAATGTCAGCCAGCAGCTCACGATTTCGGGTCTGCCAGGAGCGTTCATTGGTCAGCCTTATTGGCTGAATCTGGCAGCCGCGGACCCGGGTGATGATCGAGTGACACACTGGCGAATCAACTGGGGAGATGGGACAGAACCGGAACTGATTCAGGGCAACCCGGCTTCTGTCGTTCATTTCTATACGGGTATTCCGGCCACGTATCGGATTCAGGCAGAGGCGTGGGATGAGGACCTTGCGCTGGGTTCAGGCAGTCGCGGCTATTTTTCGAATCAACTATTTGTAACGTGCACGTTTCCGGAAAATCGATGGCTTCCGAAGATTGACTTCGAAACGGATGCCAATGGAGAACCTCTTGTACATGGACAGGTTGTGACCGATCAGTTTCGCGACTGGGGAATCACCGTGTCCACGACTTCTTCGTCAAATCCAGCCGTCATTCTTCGAGATGGTCGGGGCCTGAAGGGACTCAGCTGCATTAATGACGGAGTCTTAGTCATCGGCGATCGACCGGGCGGGAAAAATTCTGGCAGCTCCGCTCGTGGCGGTGTGATGGTATTCCGGTTTGATGATCCGGTGAAACTTGATCAGGTGGCTTTGCGGGAGATTGCAACTCCTGGTGGTTACATCGAGTTGTTCGATGAAACCGGTCGATCGATCTCCGTCGCGGCAATTCCAAAGAGTCGAAGGTGGGAAGAACAGACGATCGCTCTGGACGGAAGTAATGTGCGGCGGATGGAAATTCATCTGACCGGAAGTGCAGCTGTGACGGACATCGTCTTCTGCAGACAAAACTATCCGACGAGCGTGCAAATCGCCGGAGATTTCAAAACTCACGAAGGTCATCACTATTTGCTGTCGCTGAATGCCGGTAGTCATAACCCGATCGCCTGGGAAGTCGACTGGGGTGATGGCACTCCTGTGGAATACATTCCCGGACATGTGACAGAAATCGTTCATGTGTATACTGACAATCAGCGAGCCGCCATCACGGCGATTGCATCGAGCAGCACCAGTCGCTGGTTTGCCAACCCGCTTTCGATTGATGTGAAAAACGTTTCTCCGGTGATCGGGCTCAGTGGCTCCGATCAAATCGAAATGAACGCCCACTACAGGCTGACGCTCTCAGCGACAGATCCGGGCACCGACACCATTGTGGGATGGAGAATTGACTGGGGCGATGGCACATGGTCCACAGTTAAGTCAAGGCGCACGCCTGAAAATTCCGAGACGGTCGATGATGAAACCGCAGATGATGAGGCGACGATTGCAGAGATCAGTGTCAGCCATGTTTATCGAAAAACAGGCGAGATGCGGATTCGTGTGTTTGCGGTGGATGAAGATGGAGTACATCAGGGGCCGGATAAACGGGTGAACGTTGTTCGACAGAACGTCATGGCAACCCGATTCTTCGTGGTGGATGCCCATTCCGATCGAACATGGAGGTACGACAGTGACGGTAACTCGCTGGGAAGCTTTTCGCTGAAGCCGTCGAATAATGTTCGGGGAGTAACGACCAACGGTTCCGGAATGCCCATCTGGACGATCGATTCAAATCATACGGTTTATGTTTATGACCCGGCAGAAGAGAAACTGCTGGGGGCATGGCATGCTGAAGGCTTAAAGACTCCTGAAGACATCGCTGTCGATGGGGATGATCTTCTGATCGTTGACCGTGGTCTGGATCGCGTCCTGATCTTTCAGGGAGCTGCCCGACTGCTAAGTGGTCGGCATCGCAGCAATCGCAGTTTCCCTCTGCATCGGGATAACAGTGATGCTCAGGGGATCGCCACGAATGGAGTCGTTGCCTGGGTCGTCGATAAGAATGCGAAAGCCGTTGTCGTCTATCGGATTGCGGACGGAGCTTTGGTTGGTCGCTGGCAGATCGACGGCCGAAACTCGCATCCTTCGGGCATTACGATTGATCCCCGGGGAGGCCATGATATCTGGATCTCGGATCGAAACGACAACAGGGTCTATCGATATTCGGAAGGTACAGCTCGCAGAAAGGGTCGACAATCAGCGGCCAACTGGTTTCCACTGGCCAAAGGAAATCGTCACCCGGAAGGAATCGCCGATCCGACTTATCCGTATTCGCTGAATGATGTGATCTCTGACAACATCGAAACGGTCGGAGAAATCAACGATTACCAGTTTTCTGCAACTGTCGGGCAAAAGATCTTCGTTGATGTGCAGCTGGTACAGTCAGGTTTTCTGCATGTCAGCCTGCTGGATCCTGACGGAGCCACGGTCATCGGTTATGGCTTTGATGCCAGTCCGCGGAACCCCGATGAAGCAGATGGTTCGATCACGATCACGAAGAACGGCATGTGGACTCTGCGAGCAGAATCACGAACTCGGCAAACTCCTTCATATCAGATCGTTGTCTACGATGTACCGCCACCAGTGCAGCGGGTTGCGCTGCCGGAAGTTTCATACTCGGGGCAGATCAGCGTGCCCGGTGCCCTGGACGAATGGCTGATTGACATTGCAGCTGGCCAGATCCTGACATGGGACTTCGGTGGAATCACCGGAGGTGCTGTCAGGACCGAGCTGTTTTCGCCGACAGGCGAGCGGATTTTCGGTACGCTGGCAGTGGATTCCGGGCCGATTGTGTTTCAGCAGTCGGGCAGGTACCGGCTGGTTGTGGATGGGATCCGTGACGATATTCCGGCTTACCAGTTCATCATTCGCGATTCATCGCCCGTGATCCGGCAGACAGCAATCGATCAAGCACAGACATCCACGATCGAAGGTCTCGAACGACCCGACATCTGGGAATTCCACGGCCAGGTCGGCGATACGATTTATCTGGATCTGCAGGCAATCAGTGGCGGGATTGAATACGAATTGTTTGGTCCCAACAATGTCAGCTACGGGGAAACTCGCAATTTCATTCTGAGTGCTCTTGATCGTGGCCCGATGCTGCTGGATCAAACCGGGATATGGAAAATTCACTTTCGCAGCCCGTCGGCCACACTGCCTAAGTATACATTTCGCATCTGGAATGTTCCTGATCCTGATGTTTATGAATCGCCTTTCGGCGAACTGATGCTGGGCAATATTGAGTCGCCCGGACGACAGGACATTTTTCAATTCCGAGGCTATGCCGGCCAGCAGATTTACATCGATTTTCAGCAAAACAATACCTGGGTGGAGTGGCAGTTTCGCCGGCCGGATGATTCCACAATGGCCACGGCGTCCGCTTTTCTGATCAGTCAGCTGGACAGTTCACCAATAACTTTGCCGGTCGACGGATTGTATTCGCTGATAACAAACGCGCGTCTTGATTCTCTGGGAGAGTTTCAGTTTCGTATCTTCGATATCACACCCGCTGCACCAACACAGATTGAGTTAGACCAGATTGTGACAGGCAGTCTGAACCAGCCAGGACGCCAGATTAAATGGACGGTGGATGCTCTGGCAGGTGAACGATTGAAACTGGATGTGTTGTACAATGAGTCCGGTCTGATGGCATGGACCATCAGCACACCTTCTGGCCAGACATTGTTTCAGAATGCCGCGGCAGATCAGGAAACAGGTCTCCTTTCTGAATCCGGCCGCTACACGATCACAGTGGATCAATCGCCAGCTGTTCACACGGACGCAACGGGCCAGTTTAGTTTTCGAATGATCCGCCCCGACCAGTCGCCACCGCTGCCCGTTCCGTCTGATTTGGTGGTTTCAACGGTCATTCGTCCGTCCGTTGTGGTTGGGAAAAATATCTCCCTTGAGGTCACCTGGACGGTGACGAATTTTGGGCCTGGAATCACCGGGGATCATTGGTTCGATCGCATTTATCTTTCAGCCGACAGGCAGTTTCAGCGAGCACAGGAGAGGCTTACGGCTGAAGTGATGCATCATGGGTCGCTGCAGCCGGGAGAAAGCTACACTCGGGTTCAGACGATCGTCGTCCCGGCGGGCTTTGAGGGCGATCTGTCGGTCATTGTCGAAACAGACGCCTGGAACAATGAGTTCGAATTGCTCGCGGAAGACAACAATGCTCGAGTATCTGCTCCAACCGCAGTTTACCATCGACTTCTGGAATCAGGTCCGCCCGCGGTTGAAGCGCATCTGATCGACGGCCAGCAGTTTCCGGCAGGAAGTCGCGTCGCTTTGTCCGGAACTGCAACCGTTCTGCCGTCGACGGCGAATCTGGTATTTGCCATCGATTTGTCGAACAGTACTCTGGGCTCCGCTGGTTCCGACGCCAACTTCGATGGAATTGCCGATCAGCAGGACGATCTTAACGGTGACGGCTCGGTTGGCGACATTCTGGATGTGGAAATCGGTTCGCTGCTCAGAATTGTTCAGAGCCTGCGAGACAACCGGATCGATGCCCGCGTTGCGATTGTACCCTTTGCAACGTTTACGGATTACATGGATCTGAGCCCATTGCCGTTCTTCCAGACTTTCGTCAGCCCGGACGCAGATCAGAACAGGAACGGGATTTTTGATATTGATGAAAGTGTGGTGTCTCTGACTTCCGGTTCGGCCAGAAAGTTCCGTGAACTGAGTCTGGGAATTGGGACCAATTTCTCCGCGACAACAATTCTGGTCGACGAAGTTCTGGAACGCGCATTGCCTGCTGAAAAATCTCAGGTCTTTTTCCTGACAGATGGAGACGCACCCGTTCCTGACGACGCTGATCTGCAGCGGTTGGCGGCAAAGGGTATCGACTTCTACGGATTTCAGATCTCGGGAACTGAGGTCACTCGTTCGCTTCGGAAGATGGGCGAGACCATTGATGCCGATCCTCGATCAGCCGGTCGTACTTTTCTGGTCAGCGATCCTCAGGATCTTGGCGCGGCATTGTTGCAGTCGCTGCAGGTGATTGGCGTGACGGTCAATAATCAGGGCGTTCAATCGCTCGACGCCGCTGGCAATTTCTTTACTCCGGTTTCTGTGCATGAAGGTCAGCAGACTATACAGATCCGTGCGATTGACTCATGGGGCCGGTCGACACTGCGACAAATCAGTCTGTTTGGCGTTTCTCCATCGCAACCTTCAGCCAGCGTCAGCCAGATGACTGCGGCAGAACATTCGACCGCTGTCTGGTCAGGTCCGACGTTCAACCGCAATACGGCCGTGCTGCATGCTGACCTGAAAATCAGAAATGTTTCCGGTGAGGTGTTCGAAGGCCCGATTCTGGCGTCTGTCGATGAATTACCGGTGGGACTTGTGCAGCTTCAGTCTGCGGAAGGGTACTTCGAGCCTGACAGGATTCCCTGGGTTCATTTCGATGATGAACTTCCGGATGGCCGGTTATTGCCTGGACAGCAGTCAGAAGTGATTCCCATGCAGTTCTCGAATCCTGCACTGCTGCGATTCGCTGCCGAGATTTCGCTTCTGCATTCGAGAAATCAGTCGCCCTGGTTCACGTCGGTACCAACGATGGAGGTTCGATCCGGCACACCGTTTCGATCGGCATTGGAGGCAATGGATGCAGAGGGCCAGGAACTGGTCTTTCAGTTGATTCGAGGGCCGGTTGGCATGCAGTTGCAGAACCATACTGGCGCTGCTGAGCTGATCTGGGAGCCCACTGAGCTGGATATTGGGAATCATGATATCGAAGTTCAGGCCGCTGATGGTCATGGGGGATTTGCTGTGCAGCGCTGGCAGCTGACTGTTTCGAAGGCCGGAAATAATCGTCCTCCCGTGTTTCGGTCGATTCCCGATGTTTCTGCGATTCCCGGAATGTTATGGGTTTATGACGCAGATGCAGCTGACGTCGACGGGGATGCCCTGACATACAGTCTCGATTTTGGGCCACCCAGTGCTTCCGTGGATCCAATAAGCGGACTCGTGACGATTTCGGGTGTTCATCAGGGTGTCTGGGAAATAGGGTTACGAGTTTCCGACGGGCAGGGCGGGCAGGCAGTTCAGCAGTTCAGTGTGTCTGCCGGGATTCTGCCGCAGAATCCTCACGCTCCAACCATCCTGTCGACGCCAGCGGTGAACGCTTCGTCCGGTCAGCCATGGCTTTATCTTCCGCTTGCCCTCGATTCTGACGGCGACGTTCTTACCTGGTCGTTGCTGACGGCACCGGTCGGTCTGCAAATCGAACAGGCAACTGGCAGACTGGACTGGCTGCCACCGAATGATTTGACGGGACAGTTTGATGTCATTCTGCAGGTCACCGATGGGTTGGGTGGTTTCGCCAGTCAGTTCTTTACGTTAACGACGGGCGGCCTGCCACTGGATCAGGCTCCTTACTTCGCGTCACTGCCTGTGACTGCGGCCACAACAGGCACCGAGTACCGGTATGAGCCGCTGGCGCGTGATCCGGAAGGGTCACTGATCCGATATGAACTGGTCTCAGGACCTGCCGGGATGCAGTTGCTCAATGACGGAGATTCGGTGATCGGACTTCCCACGCCTGTACTCCGCTGGATCAGTGACAGCCCCGCGGGAAGAAATTTCACTGTTCAGCTGAAGGCCGTCGATATCAGCGGCCAGTCGGCTCTGCAGACGTACCTCCTGCAGGTGCGAGGGCCGAATGTGGCGCCGGTGATCACGAGTGTTCCGGTCACCATCGTCACGGCAGATTCGGTATATCGATACGATGTGGATGCCACAGACGCTGAAGATTCAGTCCGCTATGAGCTGATTAATCGTCTTCCCGGTATGCATTTTAACTCGATCACAGGCCTGATTCTCTGGAATCCAACCGATGCAGAAATCGGAAGCTACCCGCTGGAGGTGCGAGCTGTGGACGACCGCGGGGCTGTGACAACTCAGCGGTTCGTTCTTGACGTGATCGCCGATATTCAGCCACCGGAAGTTGCCGTGCTGCTCAGTAATCAGATAATTCAGCCGGGTGATTTGATTTCGCTGTCTGTTATCGCCCGCGACAATGTGAGCGTCACCGAAACCACGCTGCAGGTGAATGGAGTAATTGTTCCGCTGGATGACCGCGGGTCGGCCGTTTATCGTCCCACGGCGCCCGGATTGTACGAAGTCGTTGCCGTCGCTGCAGATGCTCGCAGGAACTCGGCCACTTCCAGAAGAGTGCTGCGAGTCATCGATCCGTTTGACCAGTCGGCCCCCATAATCACTGTTACAAGTCCGTCGCCAGGCAGTGTCGTGTCGTGGCTGACGGATATTCAGGGTTCGATCATCGACGATCATCTGGAATCCTGGTCCGTGGCATGGTCGCCGCTGTACGAGAATCAGTGGACGACATTTGCAGGGCAGACGTATTCTGATGCCGATGGAATCGTTTCCAATGCGATTCTCGCGACGTTCGATCCGACTTTGCTGATGAACGATTCGTATGAGGTTCGCATCACTGCTTCCGATCTGAGCGGAAATGTCAGTACTCTTCAGTTTGAGCTGCACCTGGAAGGCCATGCAAAAATCGGCAACTATCGCATGGAGTTCACGGACCTGACTGTTCCACTTGCCGGAATCCCGCTGACCATTATCAGGACCTGGGATACTCTTCAGGCGGGAACGTCCGGAGATTTTGGATTCGGCTGGATGATGGGACTGATCGACGGACGCATCCGTGAGACTCGACCCGTTCTCGAAAACGAATCGCTCTTTCACAACCTCGGTTTTCGAACCGGAACCCGCGTTTACATTAACACTCCGGACGGACGTCGTGTCGGCTTTACGTTTGATCCGGTTGCGGAAGGTGGTGCACTGGGGACGTTGTTCCGACCACATTTTCGGCCGGATCGCGGCGTGTACGAACAGCTGATGGTGGAGGATGTGCCACTCCGCCAGAACCCGGACGGATCATTCAGTCTCTATTTCGGAGGGTTCAGTTTTAATCCTCGCGAATACACCCTGACAACAAAAGATCAGGTGCGTTACCACTACGATCAGTTTGATGGTCTGATCAGTATCACGAATCGAAACAATGTCCGTTTGACGCATACGGCAGACGGAATTTTCAGTTCGTTCGGACCGTCTGTCACATGGACTCGCGATGCACTCGGCCGAATCATAAAGATTACGGATCCCGACGGCCATCAGATTGTGTACCAGTACAGTGACGCCGGAGATCTGACCAGCGTCACGAATCAGACTGGAAATTCGACCACGATGTCCTATCTGTCGCAGCCCGCGCATTTTCTGAGTGAAGCTCGTGACCACCACGGCAATACTGAATTCACGGCGACATACGATGACAGTGGTCGGCTTCAGGCGCTGGGAGATGCCTTCGGGAACACAACATCCCACTCCGTCGACCTGCTTCGGAACACTGAAACGATTGTTGATCGCGTCGGAAACCCAATGGTCCTGACTTATGACCGACGAGGCAACATCACGGCGATGACGAATCCGCTGGGACAGACGACTGTCATGGTCTACGATGCCAGCGACGAACTCGTCTCGGTAACGGATGCCAGAGGATTTACAACCTCCAGAAGTCTGGATGATCGAGGTAACGTAGTCGAACGGACCGATGCAGACGGTGGAATCTGGAAATACACTTATAATTCTTTGAACGATCTGCTGACTCAGACAGATCCTCTGGGCCGCTCAGTTGTCTATTCCAGAGATGCTGGCGGCAATCTCACGGGCATTACTGATCCGAATGGCGTGACAACGTCGATGACGCTCGACCCAATCGGCCGAACCGTGATGCTGACGGATCCTCTGGGAAGCGATTATCATTTTGAGTATTCCGACCGGGGTTCTCCGGATCCTGTTCGAGTTACGAACCCGGATGGCACGGTCCGGTCGATGACATTCAATATCTTTGGAGAAACCACATCTCTGACGAATGAACGAGGTCATCAGGCGCAGTTTCGCTACAACGCAGCCGGGCATCTGATCTCTGCCGCTGACGCACTCGGTGGCCACACACAGTATGCCTGGGATGGCACCAGTCTGATATCCATCACCGGGCCGGACGGATCAGTCGTGCACTTCGAATACGACGCCGCAGGCAGGAAAGTTAAGGAAACTGACCCGCTGGGAGGTATCACCGAGTATCAGTATGATGCCAACAATCAGCTCATCACAATGATCCGCCCAGGAAATTCCGCCACACAGTATCGTTACACGGCGGATGGCCGCATGCAGTCCGTGATCGATGCAATGGGCGGAGTTACCGGGATGGAATACGACGCCACCGGGAATCTTGTGGCCGCAGTGAACTCTCTGGGTCATCGCCTGCTCCGGGAATATGACGGTCTGGGAAGAATGACGAGTGAACGGTGGCAGGTGCATGGAGAACTGCGGCCTGCAAAGACGTTTGAATTCGACGCCGCAGGAAACGTGGTACGGGAAACCAGCGAATCAGGACATTCCACCGCATTCCAATACGACCGCCTGAATCGAATGACGGAAAAAAAAGATGCCCTGGGAGCTGTGGAAGCATGGCAGTATGACACCATGGGCAATATCGTTGTTTATACCGATGCACTGGGGCGATCAACCCACTATGAACGTGACAGCCGCTCAAGACTGATCTCCGAAACTGACGCCGCTGGCTATTCAACCGTCTGGACCTATGACGAAGTCGGCAATGTCACTTCAATGACTGATAAAGCGAATCATCTGACTCGGTTTGCATACGACCCTTTAAACAGAATTGTCAAGACGATCGATCCCATGGGAGGAACAACGCTGACTGCCTGGGACATCGCAGGCAATTTGTATTCTGTTACCGATTCCCGCGGTGGTACGACAACGTTCCTCTATGACCCGATGCATCGCATGATACAGCAGACGGATGCAATGGGTGAAACAACTCTTTGGGAATATGACCTTCGCGGAAATACGGTCCGTACAACGGATGAACGGGGAAGTATCACATCATTCGAATTCGATCTGCTCGATCGAACAATTCGCACAGTCAGCGCACTGGGATATGCAACCACCTACGAATGGGACGCGGCGGGCCGTCAGGTGTCGGTTACGGATGCCAGGAATCACACGACTCGTTATGAATACGATGAGAATCACCGGATGATTCGACAGACGAATGCTCAGGGTGGAGTACAGCAGTGGGTTTATGATGCTGTGGGGAATCTGGAATCGTGGATCAATGAGCGAGGTTACTCGACCACGATGGCCTATGATCCGGCAGGGCGTCTCACCGAAGTCCGCGATGCCATGGGTGGCACGACAACATTCGTCCATGATGCTGTCGGAAAGACGATCGAAGCGAGGGATCCCGGAGGAAATGTCGTAAGAGCCGTCCGGGATGAACTGGGGCGTATTGTCAGTCAGACAGATCCCCTTGGATACTCGGAGTTTTTCCAGTGGAACGCCGTGTCATTTCTGACGTCGTCCACCGATAAAGAAGGAAACGTAACCCGGTACGAATACGATGGTCTGAATCGCCGAACGGCCCTGACTGATCCGAACGGTGGCACCACGACATGGCAGTATGATTCAGGGAACAATGTGATCTCTGTCAGCGATCCGCTGGGTCGCACAACTCATTTCGAATACGACGATTTAGGTCGCCGAACTTCATTCACAGACGCTCTGGGTGCAGCGACGCGGTTCGCGTACGATGCAGCGGGAAATCAGACTGCTGTGATTGATGCTGCCGGAAATGTTTCCTTATTTGAATTCGACCAAATGAATCAGCTGATTCGCGATACGAATGCGCTCGGCGATACTCGCACTTACGAATGGGATCCCGTAGGAAATCTGAAACAGTCGACTGATCGAAACGGAAGAGTGCGACAGTTTACGTACGATGAACTCAACCGTCGAACCGCAGAATTCTGGCTCCAGGCGAATAACGTTCTTCGGGAATTCACCTATACGTATGATTCCGTCGGAAACCTGACTCGTGCGGCGGACGGCCAGAGCGACTATTCGATCAGCCGGGATCCTCTCAGTCGAATCTCTCAGATTGCCAGTGTCGCGATCGACGGGCGACCGGGCCTGGTTCTCTCTTACGAATATGACGCTGCCGGAAATGTTGTCCGCAGATCCGACCAGGCCGGGGTCACTGTCAGCAGCGTCTACGATGCCCGAAATCAACTCGTGAGCAGCAGGTGGTCAGGCGGGGAAACAGACCCGATCAGGGCAGAATATTCGTGGGATGCCCGGGGCGGAAGAATGCTGACCCGGCGCTTTCAGAATGCAGGTGATGCCACCCCGATCAGCAGCACGTCCTGGCAATATGATTCCGCCGGCCGACTCAACAGTATGCAACACTGGAATGCTGTCGATGAGCTGTTTTCGGACCTGAATATTGAATGGAATCTGGCCGGAGAAATACTGTCGAGAACTCTCGATGGGAATCAGACGTCTTATGCGTTTGACGAGACTGGTCAGCTGACCTTTGCCGATCACGATCAGCAGGTGGATGAATTCTTCGAGTACGATGCGGTTGGAAACAGGGTAAACGATGAGAGAATCATCGGAACTGCCAATCAGCTGCTGAGCGACAGGCTGTATGCTTACAGGTTTGATGCGGAAGGCAACCTGATCCGCCGAACGGAAAAGGCCACAGGAATTTTCACAGTTTATGAGTACGATTATCGAAACCGTCTGGTTTCGGCTCGGACGTTTTCGGCTGGTGATGTCCTGCTGGTGTCCGTCGAGTCTGTGTATGATGTTTTCGATCGACGAATCAGCCGGATTGCGGATACTGATGGTTCCGGACCGTTGCCCGCCGGCATCCTGAATATGGTGTATGACGGACATCACACGTGGGCGGATTTCGACGAATCGGGTCAGGTTCTGGCCCGCTATCTGTTTGGTCCATCCGTCGACGAAATCACTGCACGGTGGACACCGGCCGACGGAACGGCATGGTACCTGTCTGATCAGGCGGGCAGCGTGCTGCACCTGCTCGACAGCGCCGGCAACGTCATCAATACCAGCACCTACGACAGTTTTGGGCAAATCGTTCATCAAAGCAATGTTCAGCAGGCGGATCGGTTTGGCTTCACAGGACGGGAATGGGATGCTGAGCTGGGATATTATTACTATCGAGCCCGATATTATGATCCAACTGCTGGCCGATTTCTCAGTGAAGATCCCGATCAGTTTGCTGCTGGCGACGTCAATTTGTATCGCTATACGGGCAATCGGCCGCTGGTGTTTACAGACCCCAGCGGGCGCACGGCGATTGTATCGTATGCGTCCTTTCAGGACCGTGCGGTCCGTGTTGCCAACGCCGCGGCTGGCGCTGCACTGGGGTATGTTTGCGGATACACAGATGGCTGGTACACAGCCAGTTATACTCCGGGAGCCGACCCGGAGTCAGCGGCGATCGCTGAAGCCCGTTATGCGACAGCACTGGGTTTTGTTCTGGGAGCTGCACTTTCTGCGGTCCCGCAGCAATATGCAATGTTCCACTCGATTGCGTCGGTGATTGCTGTTATTGGTGCTCAGGCGACCCTGCAGACATCCCGGGACGTCGTGCAGCTGGCAATTCGTACTGCCTGCTTTGCTCTGTCGCTGTACCCGGGTGCGATCTCCCCAAAGAATCGTGGGCCTCTTCCGGGCCAGAGCATTTTTCCGGGATCGGGTCTTCCGTCTGTCAGGCCACGGTTATCTCCTGAGCATGAGGATGTTTACTGGAAAGTGAATCATCCTCAGATCAGCGATCCCGTTCGCAATCGCAACCTGCTGGCTCCGATTGTATTTTACAGACCCACATCGGGCACCTACATTTACTCAACGCCAGGAAAAACGACGACAATCATTGGCAGAGACTGGTCCGATATTCTGCTTCTTAAAAGAGAATTGAATCTTTCACCCCTGCGAGGAACTCATGAGGAGATACTGCAAAGCTTTAAGGCAGCAAATCCGGGTGGATTCAATGTGCTGCATATCGACATGGAATCGGTACGGCACAGGGCTCCGACCGTCGATGACTTCTTTGAACTCTACAACGTCCCATGGCTCAAGGCTGCTGCTGAACGCGGGGATGAAATTGTGGTAATTTCGTCGACAATGCATACGGTGGATGAGTTTGGACAAGTCACCGTATTTGGACGTGAAGTAAATTACTTGATGCAAGTTCATAAATACAGGTGGAACGGGACCTTTACCCGATTACTCCCTCCCAGGAGGTAAGCAGATTTTCAATATGTCAGAGACGGAATCGCATTTGCGAACACAAAATGTTTTTGATCTCCATGGTGCATTACCTCAGGAGTTGTCGTTCAGGATTGCGCAGATAAACGACTGCGTTTATGAGTTATTATCGGAAAAGTGCGTGATTCAGCTATCTTTTGAATTGTTAAGTGATTCGAGCGCTTGCGTCGATATCTTCAGTGCATCAGATCATAATCGAATAGCGGGTATGGCTTTCTGGGTTCTTCGTCAACTTCGAGGAGTTCGAGGACCCCATAGCTCAACGAATCATCCATTTGCAACTACAGGGAAGTTACTTGTTGAGTTCTTTCCAGATCTGTTGACTGGTGATTTCAGTATCCAGTGTGAATACGAGAGAATAAAGAACCGAATTGGTTCACAGGTTCTCAACGTAACAGCACTTCCTCTCGATCATCCGACACGGATCCGTTACGAGAACTGCGATCTGCTGTGGCTCACGGAGATGGAGGATGGGACGTTTCGTAAACTGTACAAGTCTCACTGACGCATCGGCCGACGCAGAGGGTATTGCTGGCAATCCGCTTCTTTCTTAAATGACAGTCTGGCAAGGCGATGAACAGTGCGAAAATACCGAAAGAGGCACAGCCAGTCCGTCCTCCAGGGCACCAGATGACACGAACGACTGTTGAATAATTTTTGCGTCGAGTTCCGCTTCGTTTAACCCGTGGCCGACAGGCCAGGCAGTCTCCAGTTCACGCCTGGCCTGTCGGCCACGGGTTAAACGATCATTGCGTTTCATACGGCAGACATTGTCCAAAGAGACGCTTGTCCGAATCCCTCTGCCGACTGACGTTGAACCGAAACAACGTGGTTTAAGTCTCGGCACCGACGATGGCTTTTCGGACTATTTGCCGAGCAGTACCGACGTGAGTTTTGCTTCGGATGTCAGCTGCCAGTCGTCGTCTCGCGGAGGTGACCGCAGCCAGATGAGTATCAGGCAAAACAGAGTGACCGGGAATTTTATCACCGGCATGCCCGCCGGCAGGCTGGCCATCACCAGGACGAGACTTACAGAAAACATTAATGGCAGCAGTGCTCGATCGGAGGAACGGACAATCCATCGCATGGACACAAGGCGAGTGATCGGACCATGTCGGGGTACCCACACAGACCCGGTGGAAAGGGCGACGCGAATCAGACCACCCAGAAAAGCCGCAAACAGCCCGAACCCGGCGAGCAATTCATTTTCCTTCAGGTGGTGCGTGCCATCCAGCGGTTCAGGCACCAGACGGGAGCCTCGCCAGACGATACAAAACATGAGCCAGGTGACCAGAGTTGCTGCGGTTAGTGCGATGTGCCACGAAGGACGCCAGTCCCGCACTTCAGGTCGCAGCTGATACCAGGGATAAAGCTTCCAGGTGATTCCCTTTCCGGGGCTGTAATCAGCACGCTGGCGGTCATGATTCTGAGGATCCAGGTCGGCGGACAACACATCCTGAGCAAGTCCGGAAAGTGCCATAGCTTCCAGTCGCGGCACGATGGCACACATGATAATCACCAAAGGAACACAAACCGGAAACAGATCTGAGAATAGCAAAACAGCACCGGCGGCGACTGCAAACGTGTAACAGATGAACGGCGCTTGTTTCCAGGGCCGCCTGCCTTGCAGGCAGAATCTCGCGGCACACCATGCCAGGGGAACAAACACAAAACAGGACGTCGCGCAGAACATGCAGAAGAAGGTCGTGGAGAGCAGGATCAGCCATTCTGCCCCGTTAACGATTGAACCATACGGGCTCTTTGTGATGCAGCCATTCCAGCCGTGGATGGCGAGCCAGCTTTGCATACCTCTGCTGTGAAGAGGGCTTCGAAAGCTCTGCTGAAGGATTGTGAAGAACAGCATCCCGACCGAGGCCGAAACAGCCACGCAGGCATCCTGCATCTGCTGCAATTGCTCGATCACTGCCGAAGTCTCGGGAAAACTCAGCATTGAGGGCCTGGGAAACGTCCGGGCGATTGCCATACCGAGCGCTGTGGATGGCACGATGCTCAGGCAGCCTCGAACGCTTGTCCAGGCGGTGTCCGTCGTTAAGGGAAGAAAAGTATTCAGTCGCATCACCGGGTACCCGACCAAGACGAGCCTGACGAGGTGAACTGTCCGGTCGATTCAGCCAGATACTGATCGATCCTTGCAGCCACGTCCGGGAAAATCAGAGCATTCAGAGTGTTTGCTGAAATCACTTCGTCCTGACAGTGCTGCTTCAGCTCTGATCGGCTGAAATTCCCGGTCAGTTCACCACTCTTCAGAATGAGCAGGCGATCGGCCAGCTCGCTGACGATTTCGGCAACGGGGGTTGTCATCACGATTGTTTGCCCGTTATGCCGGGCTCGATGCGTGAGAACTCGCTGCAGTGCCGCAATCCCGGCAGGGTCCAGGCCGCCACTGAAGGGCTCATCGAGCAAAAGCAGTTCGCGATCCGGCAGCAGTGCAACGCACAGGCCGACCTTTTTGCGTTGTCCGGATGAGAGGCTGAAAAGTGACTGTCGACCTGAATCCGTCAGAGCGAAAAGATTAAGCAGGCTGTCAATACGATCGAGGGCTTCTGCTTTGGGAAGATTGAACAGTTCGGCAGCGGAGCCGAGGTATTCCCGAACGAGCATCGTGCGTGGAAACCATGGATCATCAGGAAGAAAGATGGTCCGCTGTCGGGCCGCCCGCTCTGATTCCGGGCTTGATCGTCGGACATTGCCGCACACGCTGACCGAACCTTTTACGGCCGAAAGGGCACCCGCGATGGCGGCCAGGAGCGTCGACTTTCCCACACCGTTAACACCCACGACGACCGCAATTTCTCCTCGCTGAACCTGAAAGCTGACATCCCTGATGACATATTGCCAGCCATGTGCACAATAAAGATTTTTCGCCTCGACCACGGCTGGAATGCGGTCACCTGAACGCATGGGCTTGTTGTCTCCGAAAACGATCAATTGCTGTTTCGGGAGGTCAACGTCATGCAGGTCGCGGTGGATTAAACATTTTGTGAATACTGCTGCGAATGCTCGCCCACGAGCTTGCCTCGTGGGTTTACCTCGCCTCTGCGCCAGGGCGGATTTCGTTCGAACGCGGGCGTTTGCGCAGGCTTTGTCCTGGCGCAAAGGCCCTGCAAGCCCACGAGTCGAGCTCGAGGGGGCTGGTTAGCGGGAATGCTCGCCCACGACGGGAGCAGTTGGGGCTGGCAGCTTGAATGAAGCCATGATCAGAATTTCCAGGTGACACTCATTCTTCCGGTTGGTAAAATTTGGCTGACCGACGAGTGTCAGGGAGTGATTCTGCATAAGGACAGTTCCAGACCAACGGCTCAGTTCAAAAAGCGGAAGAGTTCAACGCACGATCGATATGTCGGCAAATCGCCTGACGCAGAGATCACAGTTTTTTAGCTGGCGAGGTAAAATCGTTGTGGGACTCGACATCGTTGAGCTGGTTCTTGCGGTAGAGGACGAATTCGAGGTTCACTTTGACGATGACTGGAGCGGGATTCGAACGGTCGGTGATCTGCACCGTGTCATTTGCGCGCAGCTCGATTCGCAACGGCAATGCAAACATTCTGTGTGTCCTTCAATCGCACCATTTTTCGCTACGCGAGATGCTCTGGTGTCATTGACGTCATCAGATCCACGTGATGTGCGTCCGTCGTCATCTCTGTCGGCAATCATTGCTTGCAGTGAACGTCGCGAAATATGGGCAAAATTTCAGTCGCTTGCGTGCATTCGCCTTCCCGCACTAACGCTTCCTGCTTCTCTCGCTGCCACGCTCAAGGTGATCGTCGGATTGATCCTGCTCGTCACTACTATTTGCGGAGTTGCAATGTATGGGGCGTCGGGGATTCTGTTGCCAGTTTGTACGGCAATCGCATGCCTGACTGTTGGCTACTCGGCATCAAGGCCGTTCGCTGTTGCGTTCCCGGCGTCCTGCGAAACGGTGGCTGATATCGTTCGATACGCTCGCCCACCAGTTTATCCGGTTCAAAGGTCCAGGCAAATTATCAGCACGGCTGAAGTTTGGGACAAACTGGTTTCAATTGTCTCGGACCAACTTGATGTGCCTGTTAAAGAGATCACACCAGATGCGAGGTTTATTGAGGATCTGAAATGCGACTGACACCGTCACTGACAAGCGAACAGGACTATGCATGTGCATAGTGCGTCATCCCAAAGGTCCCGTCGAAAACCGTTCTGTTGGTTCGCCGGCGGCTGCATTTGTTCAGGAAGCACGGTGGTATATCAACAGCCCGTGTTATTTGGGAAACGCAAGCGACAGCTGTGTGGCGAGTTGGCAGTTTTCAGTTGGTGGTACTAAATCCGCCACATGTGGCTGTTACACATCAGTATGAGAATCGGGGTCGGGTAAACTCTCAACAAAGCTCCGGCAGGAGACACAGTATTCCTGGTGAATCTTAATTTGTTCGACTTCGGAGTCGCTTAGCTGCTTCTGAAGGAACGACCGGGCCAGCTTTTTCACTTTCGAGCAATGGATACCTCCATATGTCTTTTCACCAGGAAAGCTGCCCTCCGGCGCCAGTCCGGTTTTTTGCGGCGGGCTGCTTTCCCCGGTAAGAAACCATGTAACAACAATTCCCACGCCCATCACGCCGGCGCCGCTGGCACGCATCAGAAAATGCCTGCGTTGCAATCGACGCTCGCGGCAAGCGTTCCAGGCTGGCAAGCATGCCAGTCTTCGTCGTGTTTGTGGATGTTGGACATAATGGAGACTCGCGAACGGCTTTACCAATCTGATGCAGCGTAACGATTTGAGGTCATCTTTCTATAGATTACTCCGGGGATAAGGCAGGAAGACTACCAGCATCCCGACGCACTTTCGGCTGGATCTCCCCACCAAACTCAGCGGACAAATGTGGTAGACCTGTAACAACAATCCTCATGCGGCTTTGCTGAATCAATCCTTCCGATTGAAACTCACCAAGTTGAATTGATACGGATTCGCGCGTCGATCCTATGATTGATGCTAGTTCCTGATGCGACAGCTTCACGTCAATCAGAGTACCGGTTTGACACTTTTTACCGAACTGTTCAATCAGATCCAGCAACAGGCAGCCCAAACGCTCTCGATTGGAGCGGAAGAGCAGACTTCTGAGCCTTCGTTCGATTCGCAATCTTCTTAAACCAATCAGTTTGGTAATGCCGAGGGACAAGTCCGCGCAGGTGGCCATCAAGTTTCGCATTTCATCGGCTGGCAGGAGTACGACCTCACACCTTTCCGCGGCTTCTGCTCGCTCTTCCCGAAACCCATCCTGAACCAATGACATCTCTCCGAAAAGCTCACCGGATTTAACGAAGCCCGGAATTGCCTGCTTGCCTTCAGGAGTTGTAGAGCAGATGCGAACGCGTCCTGCTCCCAGCAAAAACGCTCCATTGGACTGGTCAGAAGGAAGATAGATCGCGTTTCCCTTTGCAAAAGTCCGTATGCGAGCGTGGCGTTCCAGACGGCTGAGCTGATCCAGGCTCAGCCGCTGAAACAGCGAACAAGGGAGTAAACAGACTTGTGATTTGGCCAGCCGGAGTGAAAGTACTTAGAAAGTTATTCAGGCCGCCTGCTGGCAGCAACTCAACAACTCCGTTTTCGTCAGTGGAGATGCCTCCCACCGTTGAGAAGGCAGCCCCAAGAGTGTCGTTGACTTCTGTTCCTGCATCCCAAATCTGTCCATAGGAAATAGTCAGCGTACGCTTATTGCCACCTCCCGCGAGGCTCCCATCAGCATTGAAGATCTCAATGGCCTGAGGAGTCCCAATGAACGCATCATTGGACGGAATGATCATTGAGGCGAAGGAAAGAAAGCGATTGGCCAAATGCCGATGAAATGTAAAGCTGGCGGTCTCCCCAGGCTCAATGACCGGGGCACCAGGAAACCCGCCTGGAGCGACGAGGACACCTTGCTGGCCAGTCGGAGATGTCGCCAGAAAATCGCTCTGCAATCCACTGACGATCCCATCTTCCGCCAGCATCTCCAGCGACGCTGAAGCCGCCTGCCCAGGGTCAAAGATGTCGTGGCCGCCATCGTGGAACCCATACCACAGTGGAGTCAGCGAGAAACTCGAGTTGCCTGGATTGCTGATGGAAATGGTGACCAAACCGGCCTGAACCCTCCCTTCGGTCATTAAGCCACTGGTCAGCAGAAAGACCGCTAATACAGGAATGTAAGCACTTTTCATAGGTCGATCCTGAATGAGAACATTACGTGTGGTCGTTTACAACAACGACTCTGCTGACAGTGATACACGAGTCGCGGTATCCATTCTGTGAGGTATCTCACAGTCTGCAGGATTTTCGGAATTCCGTGACGCTGTTATGCCGTCGTGAGGATGGATGTACTCGACCGAAAGAGTAGGAGGCGACAACTTCAGGATCTGGAAAACAATAAGTTACCGCCATAGTCGCCTTTCGCTCCGCAAAAGAGCATCCTTTTGCGGAGCAAAAGGCGACACTTATTGTCTGATAACGACTTAGGATCCCGCACTCTGAATTGCCTGATTTACCAATCCGGTCGACAGGGCCGCTTTCAATGACTCTCGTCAGGAGAACTCCAACATGAATCACAGGAACCATGATGGTCAAGTCCGTGACTTAACCCGGTAAGGGTTTCACATCGAGTCTCCGGGGGTCACCGCGTTGCGGCGGACCGCTGAAGCAGGGCGGACCGCTGAGTTATGGCGAGTGCGTGAGGCCTCGACTGGTCCTGGGCGTCGTTTTCGATGGGTCGACATTCCGGAAGAATCCGAACCGACTTTAGAAGCCGCTGGCTAGCGAGCGTCCGACTCAGCGAGAATTTTGCGCAGTCTCTCCGCGGTCGCCCGGAGTTTAGCGAGGGATTCCTCTGTCGATCTGACCGCCGCTTCTGCTTCAAGAACAGCCTCAAGGAGTTCGGCTTCGGGGGACGCCGTCGATTTTGGTTTGGCTGAACTGGCGACACTGCGAATGGGGCGTGTGCGAGTGGGCCATGGGACTTCGACGCGAGCGACAGGCTGAGAAACTGGCAGCGAGAATGCACCGGTCAGCTGGCCATTGGAGACCTCGAACGGAGCGATGCGACCGGCAGCGTCGGCGATCAGTACTCGTGCTCCGTCGGAACTGAACGCGATCTTTGTTACTTCGTCTGACAGCGGCAATTCGGTAAGGGTGTTCCCGTGGGGATCGAGCAGCAGTGCCCTGTTGTTGCGGCCCCCAACAGCAATCACATTCGTCGCATGCCAGTCAGCGGCACGGAGGCCACCCAGTGCCAGCTCCCATGCGGCGGCCTGGTCACCTGTATGCAAATCCCAAAGCCGGGCAGATTCATCTTCGCCCACAGTCAGCAAGTGATCGGACTTCGGTGACCAAACCAATTGCGGCACCGCTCCGGTATGCCCGCGCAGATTCCAGAATTCTTTTCCCGTCGCGGCGTTCCAGATGCGGACACCGCCGAAGCGGTCACTGGCGGCGACCAGCCGTCCGTCCGGGCTGAGGGCCACGCTAAGTACCCAGTCAGTTGGACCGGTCAAAGTTAACGCGACAGTCTGTGAGGGAACATTCATCACTTTGACCGTCCGCCATGGTCCGCTCCAGGCGATGGTTTGTCGATCAGCTGTGATGTCAACACAAAGGACGGAGTCGCGATCTTCGGGCGTCTCGAGAAGCCGTTTTCCGGATGCAACGTCAAAGATCACGACCTTTCCGCTGGCGGCGCTCAAGCCGCCCCCGGTTACGAGCCATTCCCCATCATGCGAGAACTTTAAAGCAAACACTTCACCTTCCGGAAAGGGAAACGCGGTCACGGGCTGATATGTCCGGGCGTCAAGCAGCACCACTTGCCGGATTCCCGAGACGGCGATCAGCTTTCCCTGCGGATCGATGGCCAAAGCTGTGGTTGCCGTCGGGCGGATCAGGGGTGTCACCGGGACCTGCTGTGGCAGTTTGTCAGAGGCAGTCTCTGTCATAGAAGCTGACGGAGACGTACCGCCGCGTTCCTGCAATCCTCCGATGATCCAGTCATGAAAGAGCTGCAGTTCGGATGAAGGAATTCGTTCCTTTCCCGGTGGCATTGTCGGGCCATCGATGTGCGCGGCCGTCAGATACAGCAGACTCAGCTCGGGTTTTCCGGAGACAACCACGGGCCCCGATTCGGAGCCCGCTTTCAGGCCCGCGAGGTTTGTCAGATCGAGCCCGCTGCGGGGCTCATTGCGGCCGTGACACGACCCGCAGCGCTTCTGAAGCACAGGCTGCAATTTGTCGAATGTCACCGCGACGACTTTTTCGTCCGCAGCCTGGAGAAGCGAGCCACTCGGCAAAATCCATGCCATAAGAAGCAATACGACGACGAAATATCGAAACACTTTGATTCCCCCGGCAACAGATCGCGATTCCCCCGGCAACAGATCGCCAACAGGTGTTTTTTAGTGATTGAAAATGAATTCGTTCGAATTCAGCAGTGCCCAGAAGAGGTCCGTCAGAGTTTGCTTCACATCTTTACTGGAGCTGAGTTTCGCGCCGATGGCGGCCCGTTCTTTTGGCAGAGGTTTCCGGCTCAGGCAGCGCTCGTAGAGATTCTCGGCCACTACCATCGCATTCTTATGCTTTTCCAGCAATGCCTCGACGACACCGCCTTCTTCGATCTTCCCCGACGTCACTTCCCCATTGAGGAGATGCAGTGCCTGTGAAAGCGTGGGTGATGTGGACACTTCGCAACTGCATGGTGTATCTCGCGTCGAGCGTCCGAAAGTCGTAAGGAAAAAGTTGCGAGTATGTCCATCTGCAAGATGAACGGCGCGACTGCCATCCGGCATTCCCGGCCAGATGTCCTTCGCTCCGGTTACCTGGTTGATGCAGTCCAGCAGAACTTCGGCACGCAACCGCCGAACCCTGCTGTGGGAAAAATGTCGCTCGTCCCATTCGTTGTCCGGCGTACGATCCGATGACAGCTGATAAACGCGCGACCGGCAAATTTCTCGTACAAGAGGCTTGATGTCGAAATTGGAATCGGCAATTTTATTACCGAGTGCATCGAGCAATTGCGGGTTCGACGGCGGATTGCTGATCCGCACATCATCAAACGGTTCGACGATTCCGATACCGAAGTGATGCGCCCATACGAGATTCGCAATGTTCCGAGCGAAGGCTTTGTTCTCGCGGGTCGCGATCCACGCTGACAGGGATTGACGATAGTCCGATTCGCTGTCGAATTTTGGTGTTTCACCACCGAGGAACTTCGGAACCACCGGCCGATTATTGACGGGGTGCAGTATTTCTCCTTCGCCCGCGTTGAAGATCGTGAGTTCGCGGGGATCGGCAGCATGCTTGTAACCTACCTGGCTGAAGAAAGCCGCAAAGCCGTAATAATCATCCATTGTCCAGCGATCAAATGGATGATTGTGACACTGTGCACACTGAATCCGAGTTCCCAGGAAGGACTGAGCAACACTTTCTGCAAGCAGCTGTGGCGTGGTCTCGGTCTGATAGTAATTGCTTGCCGGGTTTTCGAAGGTGCCGCCGCTGGCGGGAATCACTTCCTGCAGAACGTCGGCAACCGTTGCGCCCGATCGAACACGACTCCGCAGCCATTTGTCGTACAGTTCAAGGCCTTTTCCACTGATACCGTTCACGGTCCGGATCTGTAATGTTTCGGCCCACTTCATCACCCAAAGATCCAGAAACTCCGGACGTTCCAGCAGTTCGTCGATTACCCGGTCGCGCTTATCTGTGCTCCTGTCGGACTGGAAATGGTGCAGTTCTTCCGGTGATGGCAAAAGTCCAAGCAGATCAATGAACACTCGCCGCAGAAATTCTTCATCCGTCGACAGCTCGGACGGCGTAAGATGCAGGTTCTTCCAGTGAGTGTAGACCAGAACGTCAATGTCGTTATTGGCAGGAACCTGCGGAAAGGTGAACGGCTTGTCGGGACGCACCACAATGCTGGATCCCGCGGTGAATTGATCGAACCGGGCCAGGATAAACGCGGTACCCGGCCCGGCACTGGTCACCAGTCCCTGGCTGGTGACAACGGCTGCCCCTTCGTTGTTGGTCATGTAGACTGAGTCATCGGTAACATCGCGGTCGCTGCCATCGCTGTACCGGGCAAGGACCATCAGAAACTGATCCGAGCCTGTGCTGTTGAAAACAGCCTGCCGGGGGAATACTTCTATTCCCACTGGCTGTGGCATCTCCGCGGGATCCGGTGTCGCACCAGCCGACAGCCACTCGGTGACGATTCGGTATTCACGACTTCCGTCTTCAATCCTCTGACCACCAGTGTGCGGCACCCTGCCCAGCGCCTTGTTGATCAGAAGGCAATCTTCCGGAGTAGCGAGATTGATACGACGACCGGCAAATTCGCGAGTGATACGGTGATAGTCGCCGAGAGGATCGTAACCAAACAGGCTCAGTCGAAATCCGTCCTTACCCGAAGCCTGGCCATGGCAGCGTCCCGTGTTACAGCCACTGCGAGTCAACACTGGCAGCACATCGTTGCGAAAAGTAAGTGCTGGCGAATGAGAGACACTGGAGACCTTCACTTTGACTCGCTGAGTGAGCTCTTCAAAGGTGACGACGAGTTCCGTTTCCCCGTCAGCAACCGGATCGACGATCCCTTCGTGCAGATAGACCAGCCCGGCGTCGACCGCGTTAACTGTGGCCGAGGCCGACACGTCCTGCGTGCTTCCATCGGGGTTGGCAAGGACCGCGATCATCGCCTGGGAATCTCTCTGGGAGGTGAGGCTGATTTCGCCGGGATAAACGAGCAGCTGTCGCGTTCCTGCCGATTCTTCGCCGCCGACCACACGGTCCGACAGGATCCCTGAAAACATCAATAATGCGGTTGTCACCGAACGAGAAACAGCGTTCATGAAATCTTTATCCTCTGTGTTGGCAGCCCTGGTAACTCAATCATCACCTGGAACTGGTTTCACCGGTTGAATCCCCTGTGTTCACTGGTTGCCTCCTCAGGATTTCCAGCGGCGACAGTGGTCGGCCCGATTCATCGACCATCAATTCGTCAGGACGCACAATCTTCAGGCTGCCACCACGGCCGATGCGGTAAGTAACCGAGTGGCCGTCCCATTCCCCTGACAGTTCGCAGAACAACGTCCCAAACATTCCCAGCGGCGCGTCTTCGCCGACGTGAACGGTAAACTCCAGTCGCTGATTGCTCTCAGCAATTGTCAGCGGCTTCGCTTCCACGTGTGCCGGCAGACCCAGCAGTGTGGCCGTCAGACTTTCGGGGACTTTACCCGACTTTTCCAGGGGAATCGTCACGGTCAGTGTTCTGCCCGGCGTTGCCATCAACGGTCCGATATGACCCTTCAGAGGTGATTCTGCAATCTCCAGCGACAGCAACTGGCTGGCGACTTCGTGACCACTGGCTGCACCCCGGCCCTGCCTGCGCTGTCTCCGTGGTGGCGTCGTTGTCGCGGTCATAGGTTCTGCGGTCGATACTGCAGCATTGATGGCTTTGGACTTTCCTTCGGCAACGGTGGGCCAGGTGCAGGAAACCACCTGGGGAAATGACCGCAGCAGAAATCGGCCGCTTGACTTATCAGCGGTGATGGTGATGTTTTCGGGGCTGTCTACCCATGTTGGCAGGAAGGGAATCGTTACTTCGATTTCCCCTTCAAAGCCATTGTCTCTCTCAACCTGGACGATCAGCTCCAGCGATCCGTCGCGCGGGAGAGCCGTTGGCGGCGGCAGGAAGCTGATGCGGTAAGGCGCAGGTTCGACGACGGCCATGGCGAGGCGGTTTACAGTCACACCCTGGTAAAGTCGGTCCGCCGAGGCCGCGACCAGATCCACTGTCTGTTCGAACTCACCCACGATGGTTGGGCCTTCTCTGTCGCTGAGTGCCAGTATCGGAAACAGGCCGGCTCCCAGCGGTGCACCTTTCGCAGACTCGAAGACCACTGGCATCAGAAACTCGCCTTCACTGACTCGACCATGTGCCACATCCACTCCAGGCAGCATTTGCGGAAAGCTGATCTCGGCATCACCCGACCATCGCTGTCTCTGCACGGCAACGAAACCGAGTACGCGATTTCCCTGAGGTACGCTGATAGTCTGACCTGCCTGACTCTGACGATCACGACGGGGCAGAAATGCTTTCAATTCGGGACCGACATTCGTGGCTTCCACCCGATAGACGAACCGCTCGCCTCCCGCACGGCGTTTCTCAGCTACCTGCAGGAAATAGTCGCCCGTTGCCGGACACGGCCACACCAGGTGACTGTCGAATCCCACACCGTCATCCGCGGATGTCAGTACTTTTCCGTCGGATGACAGGATTCGAATCACTGTGTCTGCAACTGAACCCAGTTGCGCAGCGAACGCCGTGAATGCGATGGTCGATCCGGCCTCGGCATGAAATCGGTAATGATCGCGGTCACCGGGCTCTGAGATAATGCCGTTGAAAGCGATCGGCAGTGTGTTTGCCACGATACCAGTGTCGGAAGGAACATTGTTTGGTTCCTTCTCCAGCAGGTTCTCGAACGGTGAAACGCGGAACGGAATCGGGGTCGGGGCGGAGAGCCCTTCCTGTGTCGGATAAAAGTCGTGGGTCCCGGATTCCTGGAAGGTGATGGTTTGCTCCCACCGGGTCGTAGCGTCACCCTGAACCTGGACCGTCAGCGTTTCCCCGGCTCTTCCGCCTGGTGGAAATACGTAGTCAGGTCGCGGAAAATGTCCCAGATGAAGGGCGTAGCGAGTTTGGTCACCGCTATCGGTCCCTGAGGACTCAATTTGGACCGTATAATCTCCGTCGCCCGGAGCGATAAGAGTCAGGTAAGGATCCTGTTTCCCGAGTGGAGTATCGTCTGCCGTGGCGAGAAGATCGCCATTGGGACTTCGAATCAGCAGTTTCATATCCGACAGCGTCGCCGCCAGTCGCACCCCTTCCACTTCCGCCGAAAGGCGCTGCCCCTTCTTCATCGTCAATCGAAAAAGATCAACATCTTCGAGGGGAAGACTGCCGACCACGGTCGATCCTGCAGCGATGATCTGAGCTTCAGCGGGCACGTTGTTTGGTTCAGTTTCCTGGATCAGCGGCAGTGGCAGCACCCGTACGATGCGTATTTCTGAGAGACCTCGATTAGTTCGCACCCGAAAGGCGTGGTTCCCGAGTGCACAGTCTGCCTCCGCCTGCAAAGAGGCAATCAGTACCGTTTCTGACTCGATTTTAATACCTGTGGTGGTCAGTCCCGGGCGGTAGAACAGCAGACTTGCGTCATCAGAGAATCCGCTGCCTTCGATTTGCAGTTCGAACGACGTACCGCGCTGTCCCACCCCCGGGTTGACGTCAGCAATACGCGGAGCCGCGGCCGATGCAGTCGAAACAAGAACCGCGGCAAATATCCCCACACCGCAACTGAGGCAACTGAGGTGAGACACTGCGAGCTCCTTCAACAAACGCCGCAAAACATCTGTGCAGCGACTCGACGAGCCGTGCAACAGGTCGAAACGAACCGCGCCGATGCACGCCACACATGGCCGCGGTACAGGCATTCGAACATTTCAAAAGCTGTCCAGCTAAACCAGCAAACCCTGAACGACTTTGCCATCCATGACAATTCGCTGTGGCCGATCGCCCGGGGACATCAGGTAATCATCCCCGTTAATGCCCAGCAGGTGATATGCGGTGTGGCTATAGTCTTCTACGGACAGCGGTGAATCAGCCGGATCGGCCGCCAGGCTGTCTGAAGCGCCATAAACGTGACCGCGACGGATGCCACCGCCAGCCATCACGATGCTGAAGACACGGGGCCAATGGTCACGGCCGCCGCCGGCGTTGATCTTTGGAGTACGACCAAATTCACTGTTGACGACGACAAGCGTTGAATCGAGCAGGCCACGCTGGTCCAGATCCTGAATCAGGCCTGCAAATGCCTTATCGAAATCGGGCATCTGCAGTTCGATTCCCCGGTAATGGAACGAGTGAGTATCCCATGCCCCGAACGTCGCCGTCACGCAGCGGACGCCAGCTTCAATCAGACGCCGGGCAATCATGAAACGCGGTCCGGCAGAAGATCGACCACCGCTGCCGAATCCATAAAGAGCCTTCGTTTCTTCAGTTTCTCCGTCCAGCGAAAATGCCGCACGGGCTTCCGGCGACGCAAGCATGTCGTAGGCACGCTGATAGAACGTATTCATAGTAACGATCGAGTCATCTTTGGACTTTGAATGGAAGTGGTCATCGACGATTTCCTTCAGGCTCTTTCGTTCGCCAAAGCGTGCATCATCAATACCCGGGGCCATCCCAAGATCACGTACCTGGAAGCCCGGACGGCCTGGATCGGTTCCCAGAGCGAAGGGACCGAAGGCGTTGCTCAAATAGCCGCTGCCGAGAAACTGGCTGCCCTGTGTTGGCACACAGACATAGGGGGGCACCGCACCACGTTGTCCCAGTTTGCTCGCGACCACACTTCCAATGCTGGGATACGTGACAGCCGGGCTTGGGCGATAACCGGTGAACATGCTGTGCTGGCCACGGCCGTGGTCCACTTCAGTATGCGTCATGCTGCGGACAACAGTAATTTTGTCCGCAACTTTCGCCGTATGCTGCATGTGACCACTGAATCTTATCCCGGGCAGTGAAGTCTGCGTCGTTCCAAGAACATCGCCCCGATATTCGACCGGCGAATCAGGCTTTGGGTCGAAGCTGTCCATGTGGGGAAATCCGCCGGACATATAGATATGGATAATTGACTTCGCCGCTGGTTCCTTCCTTCGGCCATCGGCACTTGCAGCGTTCGCATCAGACTGAAGAAGCTGTCCCAGCGTAAGTCCCAGCCCGCCAGCCCAGCCAGCGTATAGAAAGTTGCGCCGTGACGGTCGTCTGAAATGTGAAGGATCGGCAAACCAGGTACCCGGAGGATGATTCGTTGACATGGTGTGGAAGTCCTTAAAATAACCGAAGGCGTTTCAGCAGGAACGAAACAGCAGGAACGAAAACAGCAGGCGATCGCATCGCAAATGCACGTAACCCAAAGGCAATACATCTTTCAGATTTCAGAAAAATGCGTGACAGAGCTTCATGGTGCGGAAGGGGGCGTGAACCTGACAATCAGCCGTGGCCGCTGGGGAATCCGGTCAAAGTCAGATGCATAGAAGTCCCAGCCATTTCCACCGGTATTCAGAAGGACCCAGCCATGATTCTCCGCTCCGTTTGACCAGGCCTGCATCGTTTCCGTCACTTCAAAGGCCACGAAGGATGCGGCGGCAGAGATCTTGCCGAATGTGAAGGTCTCCGTGACGCGCATAGATTCCATGCCGTCTGCAGAAACGCCGGAAATCATTTTGTTCCACGTCGGCGCGTTTCCGAATGGAACGAGCATGCGGTGCAGATGAACCGTGTCACCCTGATCGAAGGCACTCACCTCCAGTCGGGCTGAAATAATTGTGGAACCCGGCGGAATCTGTTGCTTTTCTGTTCCAAAAATCCCGTCGAACCGCATTAAAACCTGACTCTCTGCTCCACCGTTGCTCACATCCACCGTGACTTGAGGGTTATTGTGCAGGATTGTTGTGGGCGCCAGTGCCCAAATCTCGACATCGACCGTTCCACTGTAGCCGTCAACACCCTGGATGAAGGTGAGAGACCGGGCAGCGGGTGTTGCCGGGGTGAGAACTGCGTTGCCGGTAAGTTGCGAAATAACCAGAGACACGAAACTTATCAGGCAGAAGATCGACATCATGTTTCCCCCATTCACAAATAAGGACAACAGATATTCCGTCGGCGGCATCAGAGTTCCGTTCAGGATGACAGCATGCTCATCAGCCGGATTCTGATGCTAATCCATGAGTGTGAGGAACATGTGAGGAGGGTGTGAGGAATCGGAGAAACACGAAATTTCAGTTCCAGGCGGTTTCACGCATTCGGGCCGCCAAAAGAACCGAGGCTGATAACAGCAGCATCAAATATGTCATTAGTATTAAGAATATTAATAAGTATAAATAATTGATAATGCGATGAGTAGCGATGGCGCGATCGTATGCGAAATTGCCTGGGAAATAGTGTCCTCTGTCTGGACTTCCGCGGAGGAGCTCAACTAATGTTCGCAGCACGGCGAGGAATTTGATGATAGATATCGGATTTATGTCCGCCGAGCTACATATTCAGCCTGATCGATGTATTGGAGTATCCGAGTGTGTGGATCTCGATTGCGGCGACAGGCCATCTGGTTCAGCCTGCTCCTCGCAGGGATGCTGAACACGGGTTGCCAGTCCGAAATCACTTCGCCTGCTGATGCGAAAAGTTTGCGGTTTGCCATCACGGATGTTGAGGGACTGGAGCAGCTCCAGCGGGAATTTGGGGCGTTCCGTGAACTTCTTGAGAAGGAGACAAAGCTGTCGATCGAGCTGTTTCCTGTTTCTGATCGGACTGCTGCAGTTATTGCCCTGGAAAACAATCTGATCGATCTGGTGCTGACCGGTCCGGCGGAATATGTCATTTTTCGCAGTCGTACAAGAGTAGAACCGCTGGTAGGTTTGTATCGACCCGACTACACCGCCGTTATCCTCGTTCGACGGGATGAAAATTATCGATCACTGAGCGATCTGAAGGGGAAAAGAATTGCGATGGGAGCTGTTGCATCCACATCCA
The DNA here is from genome assembly GCA_022843805.1 of Fuerstiella sp. Classification (GTDB taxonomy): domain Bacteria; phylum Planctomycetota; class Planctomycetia; order Planctomycetales; family Planctomycetaceae; genus F1-80-MAGs062. Next base: position 19,453 of record JALHMY010000035.1, on the reverse strand, counting down.
AGCATCTGGCCCCCATGCATATGCTCAGTACCGCTGGCATTGGACCGGATGAAATGGAACCGTTTCACACTGGAATCCGGGCTGGCTGGGAGACGCTGTTACGAGGGGATGTGGCGGCATTTGCCACGACCAAAGACAAGTACCTGTTGTTGATGCAGGAAGATGACTCAGAGAACGTGATGCTGCTCGCCGAGAGCAGTCCACTGCCGATGGACGTGCTACTGGCTCGCAATGGACTGCCGACGACGGTGACGGACGCCATCACGGCGGCGATCGATACACATACGGATGCATTTGTGGCGGCCATCCTGAAGGGTGACGACAATCAAAAGTACCGCGGCATGCAGTTTCGCTCGAAGATTACCGATGCCGATTATGATGACGTTCGTCAGATGTTTCGAAGCGCGGGACTCGAAAAACTTGCAACGACCAGTCGCTGAACCTGACAGACAGCTGCCATCGAACGCCGTCTCGGACGAGTTGTTGCTGGATGTGCGCGGGCTCGGTTTTGCTTATGGAAAGTCGGCTATTCTGAAAGGCGTAAGTTTTTCCGTGCGTGCCGGGGAGTGTGTCGTGCTGCTGGGTTCCAATGGTGCGGGAAAATCGACGCTGCTGCGGTGTTGTGCCGGGTTGATTACACCGAAAACCGGAAGCATGGTATTTGCCGGTTGTGATACTCAGCCGTGGACGGCTGCGATGCGTCGTCGCGTGGGGCTGATCTTTCAGAAGCATCAGCTTGTACCTCAGTACAGCGTACTCACGAATGTGGTTCATGGTCGCATGGGATTTCCTGAAGGATGGCGATGCTGCTGGCACGCCACAGCTCCGGAATCTGTTCGACAAAAAGCCATGCTTTGTTTGCGGCAGGTCGACCTGGAAAGCAAGACGCTGCAACCTGCCCGATCGCTTTCCGGCGGGGAATCTCAGCGAGTGGCAATTGCCCGGGTGCTGATACGCGAGCCGGACCTGATCCTTGCCGACGAACCGACTGCGAGCCTCGATCCGATCTCTGGCAAAGAGATTCTTGATCGCCTGCAGCGATTGAATCGGGATCAGGGTGTGACGATGCTGATCGCCACTCATGACATAACGCGGGCACTGGAATATTCCGATCGCATTATTGGTCTGAGGAGCGGGGAGATCGTGATCGACGAACCAACAGCCGCTCTGTCGGCGGAACGACTGCAGGCTGTGTATGGAAATCGACTTTCGTCGGAAGGACGACTCCAGTGAGATCCGGTGATCCGCATTTCAATCCACCTCCCCGCTGGACCGCGCGGACAGTCCGCGACTTAATTCCGCTGCTGGCACTGGCCGTCATGGTCGTGATGAGTCTGGGAGCATCGGGAATGACGCTCGACAGCTTTTACCGGGGGATTCCGCGAATGACGAGGCTGGTGCGACAAATGGTGCCGCCAGACTTCTCGCGATTCCCGGCCATCATAGAGGCTCTTGGCGTGACCACGCAAATCGCGATAGCGGGAACGGGGTTGGGGCTGGCTCTCAGCTTACCGCTGGGTGTTTTTGCATCGCGGACGCAGACTCCCATCAGGGGAACGCATCTGATATTTCATGGGTGGCTTGCGTTATTACGGACGATTCCCGAACTGGTGTGGGCCATTGTTTTTGTGGCATGTCTTGGTCCGGGAGCGATTGCAGGAGTTCTGGCAATTGTCGTCGATACACTCGGTTTCGCCGGCCGCTTCTTTGCGGGAGCAATAGACGACTGTGATCGCGGACCACAGGAAGCGCTGACCAGTCTTGGTGCCGGTCGAGTTCAGATCCTGCTGGGTGCTGTTCTGCCCGCTGCCCTCCCGACAATGATCCATACATCAGTGTATGCCCTCGAACGAGCACTCCGAGCCTCCGTAGTGCTTGGAATCGTTGGAGCGGGGGGAATCGGCATCGAGTTAAAAGTTGCCATGGAGCTTTTTGAATTCCGTCGTGCCTCCGCGATCATCCTGTGCATTCTTGCCGTTGTGCTTCTGGTGGAACTGGCCGGTGCCAGTATCCGTCGGAGGCTGTTAGCTCCGAATCATTAGATCGCTTCAGGACTTGTATTCATTATTCAGGGAGATGTGTTCGTGACAAAATCGCCGCAACGAGTGATCGTGGCTATGATTGACGGATTTGGCTGGGAATACTGGGAGGCGACTCCGATGCCCCGGTTGCGACAAATGGCCGCGAACGGTTTATGTCGCGAAGTTCAGGGAGTGTTCCCATCCGTTACCAACGTGAACAACGTCTCAATCTGCTGCGGAGCATGGCCCTTTGAACACGGCATTATCGGCAATTCGTACTACGAGCCTGCTGAGCATGGTGCCGTTTATATGAATTCCGCGGACCTTGTGCGCTGCCCCACGCTGTTTCAGCGCGCCGCCGGGAAGGGCGTTAAGTCCGCGTTGCTGACGTCCAAACGCAAGACCATTGAGCTCCTTTCCCGCGATACGGATGTGGCCATTGCGGCAGAATGTCCTGACGAAGAATGGATCGCCGCGCTGGGGCAGCCGGCTGATATCTACAGCCGCGAGATCAACTACTGGCTTTGGGAAGCTGCGATCCATTTGCTGAAAAATCGCCCGGACATTCAGGTTCTGTATGTGCACACGACCGACTATCCGATGCATATGTGGGCACCGGAATCGCCTGAGTCACAGGAACACCTGACCGTCCTGGACGAACTAATTGGCCGTGCATGTGATACGGCTCCCGATGCCGCACTGTTTCTTACCGCCGATCACAGCATGAATGCCAAGACGCGGGGCTGGGACCTGACTCGTGCACTCGCCGAACTCGGCACTCCCATCCGGTTTGCATTGTCACCGGAACGTGACTATTACATCAGGCATCATCGCAATCTCGCGGGCTGCTCGTATCTGTGGCTCAACTCGCCGGACGACGATCTTCCGGTTCGTACTTCGCTTGCGGAACTGGCGGGAGTTGAAGAAGTCCTTTCACGAGATGAGGCTGCAGACCGCTTCCATCTGCCTCATGAACGTATTGGCGATCTTGTTGTGCTTGCCGACCGAACCACGATGTTCGGTGACCTGGACCAGCCGTTTGAGCAACTGTCACCCACCTACCGAAATCACGGCTCTCTGTATGAATTCCGCGTCCCGCTGATCATTCACAATCACCAGGGAGTACTACCGGCGGCCGACGAGTTTCAGCACAACAAAGACCTGACTCGCAGCCTGTTCCGTGATTGATCGGTTGTGGTGCAAGCGTCCCGGGTCGCATTGTCCGGAGCTGACCGCATCATGGATCGATGACCGGCCTGGTGCTTTGTCACGCTTTGAATTTCGGGTAGTGGACCTTGCTAAAGGTCCTGCAGCCAGGGGATCTTTAGCAAGATCCACTACCTCCAACCCCAACTCTTTATCTTGACAGAGCACTGGGCGGATTCGCGCTTAACGGAATTTTCTTATTGAGGAAACCTGCTTCTTCACATTTCCACGATAATCTCGGCCGACAGCAGTCATTGTGGCAATGCAGACCAATTCAGGAAAAACGCCGATGAAGAGTTCTCGAAAGCTTATTTTTGCCTGCATGCTGCTGGCGTATTGGGCCACTGACGCTGCTGCCATAGATAAACCTGTCGGGGATTCGACTGAGACTCTGGAGCACGCAATCGCCGAATCTGCCGGGTTATGTATTCTGGTGGGCATCCAGCCGGATGCGGCAGATGCATGCATGAATTCGCCGAAATTGTTGATTCATGGTCTGGATCGTGACGCGAGGGCTGTTCAGCAGTTGCAGGAGCGGGTCAGCGTTCAGTCGCCCAAAGCGACGATTCTGGTCGAGCACTGGACGCAGTCACGCCTGCCTCATGCTGATAATCTGGCAAATTTGATCGTGGTTACAGATACCTCATGGATTGATCAGAGGGAGATTTCACGTGTCCTTTGTCCGGGGGGCAGGGCTCTGACGTTCGATGGAGGGAAGGTGTCAGAGTTTGTTAAGCCGGTCCCGGCGGACGCGGACGAATGGACGCATCAGTGGCACGCGGCCGACGGCGGACTGGTGACCGACGACAAGAGTGTCGGAGTGCCGCAGGGGATCCAATGGGTCTCCGGACCGCTCTTTGCAATGGCCGGGCGAAAGACCAGCACGCAGTCTCTGGTATCTTCCGGGGGTATCAACTTTTACGTGACACAGAACGTGTCCGAGAACGTCCGTGCGGAAGACCAGCGTCAGTACCTTGTGGCGCGTGACGCCTACAACGGTTTGATCCTGTGGCAGCGGGCCTGGGTCGGACCCTACACGACTGGCGATGGCGAAACGAATGCTCGCATGGTGGCAGACGCCGGGAAGGTCTACATCGCTGGAGCTAAGAATCTGCTTGCAGTGAGTGCCCGCACCGGAGAAACGCTGGCAGAAATTGTTATGGATGCCCCGGCGGACAAACTTCTTTTTCACAGGAACGTTGTGCTGGTGCAGACAATCAATGGGGTGACCGGATTCGACCCCTCACTGACAAAGATCCTGTGGACGTCAGCTCAGCGGAATTCGAGTGGGCTTGTGGCAAGCGAAGACAGCGTCTGTTTTCTTGTTCGCGGTCGTTCTTCCGACGGCAACTTCCGGCACGAATTGATTCGACTGAACGTGGAAAGCGGGGAACTGGTCTGGCGACAGAATACGCAACCACATGTAATGAGTCAGAGCGTGCAGATCAACTTCGTTCAGGATGGCTATATCGCGCTGCAGGCGCATGGCCATCTGCACATGTTCTCTGCTGAAAATGGTCAGCATCTCTGGTCACAGACTACCAAAGCCCGCCCGGGAAAAGATTATTCCGATGAGCGATTTGTGGGACACTTCTACCGCAAAGGGCTTGTCTGGATGCACGACCAGAACGCACCACGAGAGCCCGGAGGACAGAGCCTATGGCTTGGGCGAGATCCGAAAACAGGCGATGTTGTGCGCGAACTTGCGACCCAGGGCGAATGGCCGCGGACCGATACTCCCGCCAAGATGGGCTGTCAACTGATGATCGCCTCTGATCAATACATTATGATTCCCAGACAGGCGACGTATATTGATCTGGAAACGGGCGAAAAGCTGGGATTCAAATTCGTCCGAGGCGGCTGTGGTCTGGGGTTCGTGCCCGCAAATGGGCTCGTTTATTCGCATCCCCATGCGTGCGGATGTTTTTCGGAAACGATTCGTGGCTTCCTCGGCATGCACTCCATCGAAGCCGACCGACTGCTGGCGGTCACTGATGCTGACCGCAGCGAACAATTAAAGACATATTTCACACCGAAGCTGGTCGACGATACGGTGGCTGCTGAAGACTGGCCGGTTTACCGGGGCAATGGAACTCGAAGCGGTGTATCGCCATCAAAAGTTGCCGACAGAATCCAGCTGGAATGGTCCACCTCGATTGCCGCGGCGACCGATTCGATATCCGCTCAGGCCTGGCGACTGCGAACTGGAAATGTTATCACCGCTCCGACAATTGCGGGTGAAACGGTATTCGCGGCTGACGTCGATCAGGGTCGTCTGTTTGCTGTTAGTTTGACGGATGGACAGATTCGCTGGAACTTTCAGGCGAATGGACGCATTGACAGTCCGCCGACGATATATCGAGGGCTGTGCCTGTTTGGATCGCATGATGGTTACGTGTATTGCCTCGAAGCCGAAAGTGGGCAACTGGCGTGGAAGTTCCGTGCCGCGCCTGTCGATCGCCGCATTGTAGCCTTTGGGAACCTGGAATCTGCCTGGCCAGTCGCAGGTTCGATCCTTGTCCACGATGGACTGGCATATGCGGCGGCTGGTCGTGCTCCGGATGCCGATGGTGGAATCACAGTACATGCACTGGAACTGCAAACGGGAAAACCTGTCTGGACGAAGCGGATCGAAGGCGGCACCTTTCGAGGCCTGTGCGACTACCTGATTGCCGGCGACGACGTGGTCTATCTTGCCAACTGGCAATTCGACAGCAAAACTGGCTTGCACGGTCCGGCTCCGAAGAATTCCGCCCATCTTCAAGGGGGAAAAGTCGGTTTGCTGGAAGCCTCCTGGACAAAGCATGACCTGGCATTGAGGAAGGTCATTCAAACCTGGACGGCCGCGGGTGCAGAGGGCCAGTTGCTGGCGTTTTCGCCTTCCAGCTGTGCCGCGTACGATGCCGAGTCCCAGGTTGTCGAGCTCAACGGCGACCACCCGATAAAGCTCACTATTGCCCATCCGCAGCAGGTCACGGGGCTCGTCCTGGCGAGCAGCCATCTGATCGTTGCCGGGGGCAGCGACCGAACCAACACTCTTGCAGGCGGCTTCCTGCATACGATTGATCTGCAGTCAGGACTGCCTGCACAGAAGATCGATCTGCCCGCTGAACCCGTGTTTGACGGTGTCGCGGTGGCCAGAGGATTCATTCTGGTGGCCACACAGGATGGGCAGCTGCACGCCTGCCGGGCGCAGCCTGATCGTCTTCAAAAATGATGTGAGTGTGGCAAAGGCCACGTTTTCCCACTACAACGTGCCCACTTAACCCTCTGCGGCGGCGGTGGCTTACCTGAGCCGCAATCGGGTGGTCGTAGTCGTTCGTCCGTAAGGCGGTTTTTACTGCGAATACACAAACCTGGAGCATAACAATGAATTGCGAATCGACATTCTCGCTTGAGTCACGAATATGCTTACTCGAGCGTCAAAATCGGAGACAACGCTGGTTGATACTGCTGTTACCATTGTTTGCATTAGTTCTGGGTGCGGCATCGCAAAACGAGAGCCTCAATGCAAAGAAGGTAGTCGCCGAAGAGTTTGTACTGACCGATGGCAAGGGGAACACAAGAGCTTCACTGATGTTGGTGGATGATGGAGCTCACCTGGTCCTGCAGGATAGTTCAGGCAAAGCGCGCGTAAGGCTCGCTGCAAACCCGAATGATGCTGGCCCGATGCTGTTACTATACACAAAGAATGAGAAGACAGCTCTTGCGACGGGGCAATCGAAGGACAACGGAATAGGCTTTATCGAATTCTATGATGAAGGGAATGTCAGGGGCGGATTCGGCGGTAATGCGTTTAAGAAGTAAGGCGTGACGAAGTAGAAGATGCGGCCGAGTTGCTGTCGTCTGCTTCGCAGAGATCCGGTTTTCGGTGTTCGCACCATAGGTCCGGTACGCTTCCCTGGACGGCACAGGTCGGAGCAAAGCAGCGGAAGACCTGACTCAGTCGCCCACGAGCTGTCTCGTGGGTTTACCTCGCCTCTGCGTTTTGAAGTTGCACACTTTCAGCTCCGAAGGAGCGACAGCATGTAGCCGCGGGTGTGAACCCGCGGTTTTTGGTGTCTTCTGAACCACCAGCCACGAAGTGGCGACAGCAGAGTTTGCTGTCGCCACTTCGTGGCTTTCGGTTGGGATGGCTTCGTTTTCCCACGGCTTACGCCATGGGCTACATGCTGCCACCGCTTCGCGGTTAGAAAGTGCGCAACTTCAAAACCTCTGCGCCAGGTGGAGTTCGTTCGCACGTCGTCGCTCCGCAGGCTTTGTCCTGGTGCAAAGGCCCTGCAAGCCCACGAGTCGAGCTCGTGGGGGCTGGAAGACGCGATGGCTCGCCCGCGAGCCTGGGATTGCCTATTTAAAGCAGTGCAGAATGCTGCTGGGTTTCCGCTTCCTTTCTTCCACAACAGCCACAATTTCTGCCAGCAGCGGTCCGAAGGATGCCGAAGGCGAAGTTTTTGATTCCCTGGCATAGCGATTGAGTCGGCTCAGGCCTCGTTCGATCTGTTTCATCAGGTCGATCACCAGCAGCCGTCCTGAATGGACATTCAATCTCTGATAGGATGGCCAGCCGGAGACTTTGGTTGTCAGATACTCCCGTGCACTGACGAATACCGACTGAGCGGTGCTGTACTGCTTTACTCCGCCGTGGGCCATATCCAGCCTGAATTCATCGGGAAATGAATCCAGAATTCCGTGTCGCTGCTTTAACTTGCCGAGCACGGACAGGCGTGTCCGCCGGGAATCTGCCGACATTTCGTCAGCATTGTGCAGGGCGTAAGTGTAGTTGGAACTGATAATCCGATTGACCGCCTGTTCGACGGGGATCGCCGAGTGAGTCGGAGTGGGGTTGTCGTAGAACAACGGTCGTCGTGGCGGACGGATGCCTTTGATGTGTCCGCCGGGCAGAAGTCCGCTCGATTCGATCAGTTCACTTTCTGTTTTAGCGCCAACCCAGCCATCATCCGTGAGATGATGGAAGCTCTGGAACGATTTGATGCATCGCTTCGTGACATCATCGACGACACCGGTAATCGGCAGGGAAGAATCCACCCCCGCCGCGCGTAGTGCTTCCTGAAGCCAGTTTACGTATCCTTTGGTCTGGTGATTCACCTTAATCATGACATCCTGATCTTTTCGATCCACAAGTCCTGTGATGCTGAGATCATGTTTCAGCTGGAATGTCTCAACCGCCTCGCGGTAATCGGCAGTGGCCCGGCCGTTAGTGATCAGATCGGAATCCAGATCACGATTGAGTGTTCGCTGGACCCACTGAATGTACTTTTCTTCGAATGTTGTGGACATGAACGTGACTTCCTTACAGTGATATTGTCTTGCGGGAGACCTGATCTGGGCTGAGCAGTCCATTGTTCTCACATGGATGAGAGCCCGAACTGACAGTGGCTCGCTAAAGCCAGGCAAACTGCGACAGGAAATCGACAACAATTCGGAAAAACAGGGGAACTGCCGGAAAGAGGTGCTCCCTGGGTACAAGGTCCGGGAGTCTGGAGGCTTAAAAAACGGTCAGAATGCGAAGATCAAGCCTAAATCGTCCCGATTTATTCGATCCGGGGTCAAAAATTGTTGGTCAAAAAACCGGCAAACATTGGCCGAATCGCAGCTTTGGCTGCATCAATAGTTGAAGTCTGCCGCATGTTTGCTGTAGTACGCGCTTACAAATGTCGTCGGTTCTACAATGGAAAATTCTGCTTTCACTGAAGGGAGCAGGCAGCTGACGACGGAAAGCGGAAGTTCCGGAAATTTTGTATGCAACGAATTTTTATCTCAGGGATCGGCGTCTGCAGCTGTCTTGGCAATGATCGTCGTACCTTCTGGAAGAATCTGATTGACGGTCAATGCGGTATTGATCGTCTTGTGGAACACGATACGAAGGATATGGAAGTCAACATTGGTGGCGAAGTCCGCAACATGAACGCGGAACGCATCAATGTAAACGACCTCGTGTCCACTCGACGTATGGATCGAGCCAGTCAGTTTGCCGTGCATGCTGCTCATGAGGCGCTGGAGGATGCGGGTTTGCCGGTGCGTGATATCGGTGAACAGGCGGCCGTGATTCTGGGCGCTGGACTGGCGGGGCTCGAAACGTACGAGTTTCAAATGGAACGACTGCTGACGAAAGGTCCTTCCCGAGTCAGCCCGTTCACGATTCCCATGCTGATGCCCAATGCACCGCCGGGAAATATCAGTCTGGCCTTTGGCATTCAGGGTACCTGTTACACCACAAGCAGTGCCTGTTCGTCATCCGGTCATGCCATGATCGATGCGATCGAATTTTTACGGCGGGGCGAAGCCGATTTTATTGTCACCGGTGGTACGGAAGCGTCTCTGACCCGGCTGGGAATTTCCTCGTTCGTGAACATGAAGGCAATGTGCCGAACGATGAACGATCGGCCCAAAGAGTCCATGCGACCGTTCGATACAGACCGCAGCGGCTTCATCATGTCTGAAGGAGCGTCGATCCTGATCTTTGAGAATGAGGATCATCTGCGGCGACGTGGCGGAAAGGCATGGGCGGAGGTGCTGTCCGGTCGTTCAACCAGCGACTCCTTTCACCTTGTGCAGCCGGATCCGGAAGGCCGACAGGCGGTCAAAGCCATTCGGGCGGCCATTAAAGCGGCCGGTCTGACGCCCGAACAAATGGCGGATTGCACGTATGTGAACGCTCACGGCACAAGCACTCAGTATAATGATGCGATGGAAACGGTTGCTCTGAAGAGTGTTTTTGGAACCGATGCGGGCAAACTGAAAATCAGTTCCACGAAGAGTATGCTGGGTCACATGATCGGGGCTGCCTGTGCCATTGAAATGTCGGCCTGTGCCATGGCATTAACATCCGGCACGCTGCCGCCGACGATCAACTACAACACGCCGGATCCGGATTGTGACCTCAACTATATTCCGAACAAAGCCATTCGAAAAGATGTTCGTTATGCGATCAATAACAGCTTTGGCTTTGGAGGTCACAACGTTTCACTGGTCATCGGGCGCGTGCAGGAATCAGACCTGCGCCGCTCCATAACCGATTGAAACCTAACCGGTTCCGTCTAGAACCCTGCGAATGCTCAGGACCCCGGTCTTTGAGCAGGATTGCGCCATTTTACCTGTTATCAATGCGTTTTGACGACGGTAATTGATGGCATTGGTTCGATTGGCGATTGTATTGGAGTTTGCTCATGTCTTCTGCCGGTGAAATTACAGAATCTGTTGTTCGGCCAGGCAGCACAGCAGTGGAAACCGTTGCAATCACGGGAGCAACCGGTCTGGTCGGTTCAGCTCTGTCCCGGCTGCTTCAGGCGCAGGGAAAGAATGTGATTGCTCTGACTCGTGGTGAAGGGGCTGGTTACGAGAATTCAATTCGCTGGGACCCGGAAACGGGAGTTTTGAATCCGGCAAGGCTGGAATCGGTGGATTCCATTGTGCATCTGGCGGGAGAAAACATCGCTTCCGGACGCTGGAATGCGGCCACAAAAAGCCGGATTCGCACCAGTCGGGTGCATGGAACTCGCAGCCTTGTGCAGTCTCTCGCCAGCATTGAGCATCGTCCCAAAACGCTGGTGTGTGCTTCTGCCGTGGGGTTCTACGGGGAACGGGGCGAACGCATCATGGACGAATCGGCTGCACCGGGATCCGGATTTCTGGCGGATGTCTGCAAAGAATGGGAAGCAGAAGCCATGAAGGCGGAAGCTTTGGGAATCCGCGTGGTCTGTGTACGAGTCGGTGTGGTGTTAACTCCCAAAGGCGGTGCACTGGCCAAAATGATCGTGCCGTTCAGGCTGGGTGCTGGCGGAATCATTGGATCGGGACGTCAGTACTGGAGCTGGATCGGGTTGAATGATCTCGTTCGAGTATTCGCATTCTGCCTTGACCATAAGGACCTCCGCGGACCTGTTAATGCAGTTAGCCCGGAGTCCATGACCAATCATGACTTCACGAAGGTCGTTGGGAACGTACTGCATCGCCCGACGATTTTTCCACTACCGGCATTCATGGCCAGACTCGTTCTGGGTGAGATGGCCGATGAACTGCTGCTGAGCAGTATTCGAGTCACTCCCGGGAAACTCATCAACGCGGGATTTCAGTTCGAACAGCCAGGTTTGAAGGAATGTCTCGATTTTGAACTAAGAACCGCTAACTAAACCTCCGTGGCCGCTCACGCAGTTTTTTGGGGTTCTGAGTTAATCGCCCCTTCATCGGCGGCAGGTGGTTGTTTTAATGATTGATGATGCACACCGGATGGGTACGAAAGAAGACGCCAGCTTGCTGTGGGATGTGTTTGTACTCCGGTGCGCTGCAGTACATTGTCTCGTCTGGGGAGCGTTCATTATTCTGTTCCCAGCGGCGTCTGCAGACGTCTACGGCTATGCAAAGCCACTGACCGATCTTTTTCTGTGGCAGGGAGCAGGTCTGATGATCCTGCTTCTGGGTATTGGCTATTCGATTGCATCGCTGAATCCGAGGCAGCACTGGGCCGTCGTGCTGATAGGGCTGATTGCTAAAACTCTCGGACCGATAGGGATCAGCTGGTCGGTTTGGAACGGTGAGATTTCATCGGGCGTGCTGCTGCTGATCCCGTTCAACGATCTGCTATGGCTGTACCCCTTTGCGATCATCGTGTTGCGCGGGGTCAGAAGTGATCAGACCCGTGGGCTCGGCGGCCAGTCAGTGTAAGCGTTGCTCAGTCGTTTCTGCCCAGCTGTTCCCACAGACTTTCAAACGTATCCATGAAAGCATTTATCAGGCGAGGATCACCGGAGAGAACAAAATTCTCCTCATTGTTTTCTGCTGCTCCGCGAGTCCAGTTGTAGCTGCCATTCAGCAGAATTGAGCTGTCAAAGATTGCAAATTTGTGATGCATGTGGAAACGGGAACGGTCCAGTCGCAGTGGAATTCCGGCTTCCAGAAAACGATCCGTATCCGAGCCCAGATCTTCAGATTTCTCGTCATCGCTGATGATTCGAATTTTGATTCCTCGCCGATGAGCGTCAATAATCGATGACGTGAGTCGATCGTCGGTGATTGTAAACACACAGATATCGATTGAGCGTTTGGCCTCGGCAATCTGCGAACGAATTTCCCGGGGACAATCGTCCTTCGGGCTGAAGAAAGCCTGCGAGATCGTACTGATCATCGGTTTTGCATCCCTCGGCTGCAGCAGCCGGTTGACGTCTTCCAGCCATTGAATGACCAAAGCCCCGTTGACAGCGTCAATGGTCTGCCTCGCCAGTTCAAATGCGATGCTTCGAAAATTCGCAAACAGCTGAGGATCGGGATGAAGAGGTTCAAAAATGTCGGTCAGCTGAGTTTTTTCTCCGCGTGACAGTGTTCTGTCCGCCAGAGTCTGTTCAAGCATTTCACGAACCTGTTGCGGTTTCATTGGGTGTCTCTCTGGTTCACCTGATGTTGTTGTTCACCTGATGTTGTTGTTCACGGGTGTTGTTGTTCACGGGTGCCGTTCAGGGGGGATTGGCCTGCCTTGTGGTGGTTCGCGCAGTGAGGCGTGTGGCGAATCTTTAGTCACTCACACCGATTCAGCGATTACCGGGATCTGAGATACAAAACAGCTGAGTCCAGCTGCGAAGAAATAACTGATGATCTACGGCAACCGGAGATGAGTCGAAAGTGCCTGAGAGCTTGTTCAAAGCCACTTCTTCCAGAGTATCGTCATCCTTCAGGACGGCTGTCGCTCCATCGCGGCTGATCAGATAGGCATGTCCGCCCGCGACAAGAGGAGATGCATACAGGGCGGAAACTCCATTGATTCTTCTGCGATCGGCAATTGGCTTGCCTGTGCGTACATCCAGACAGCTCAGCAGTCCGTTGTTTGCTGCGGTAAACAGCAGTCGGTGCCCGCTGAGTGAGGGTGAAGGCACATAGGGAGTTCCCTGAGCATGATGCCACAGAGTCTTTCCGGTTCCCGTCAGGTCACCCATCGAATCCAGAGGAATGGCATAGGCTGCAGCCGTCCGGTATCCGCTCATACAGACAACAAAGTTTTCGAATCGGATGGGGCTGGGAATTGCGTTGACGGTTTGTCCGCCACACGACCAAAGTTCTTTACCGGTCCTGACGTCATAAGCTCTGGCTCGCTCAGTTCCATTGACCACAGCCATCAGACTGCCGTCCCACTCAGTGACCAGCGGCGTGTTCCAGGACGTCACTTCACCTGTTCGGTCCACCTTCCAGACGGACTTCCCCGTTATTTTGTCGAGTGCCGTGATGAAGGAGTTCGTTTCCTGGTCCCAGTTCACGATCAGCAAATCACCGGCGAGGGCCGGGGTGACTGCTTCGCCCCAGCCGAATCGAGTCCGCATATCGCCCAGATCCTGCTGCCACAGCAGTTCGCCGTCCAGGGAATAGCAGAACAGACCTCTCGAGCCAAACGATGCATAGAGTCGTTCGCCATCGGTCACCGGTGAACCGGCTGCGTAAGTATGTGTATCGTGTTTTCCTTCGTGAGGAACCTCTTCAGCAGCCAGCTTCTGCCAGATCGTTTTTCCTGAATTGCGATCAATGCACGTGACCAGAAACCGATAAAATACATCCGGGCGAATGGTTTTGGAGGCTTCGTTTGTCGGGGTTGATGATTCCCCCTTTCGATCAGTCTTTTCTGCGGACAAGACAAAGATTTGATCTTCCCAGACAATTGGTGTGGATGTCCCTTCGCCTTTCAAATCGGCGACCCACTGGATATTCGTTCCTGAATCCCATTTGATGGGAGGTTTGGCGTTTGCCGCCGCACTGCCGTTCAGATTCGGCCCGCGCCAATTTGTCCAGCTGGAAGTTTTTGTCGCGGGTTCACTGGCATTCAGGAGTTCGCACTGTGGGACCGTCGAGATCGCCAGAGTGATCAGGAAGATCAATAACGTCTGATCTGGATATTTCATCGTCGTCTCCCAAAATAGGACGGACCCGCTTTGCGATTGTTTTGTGCGATCGTCTTGCCTGCAATGTCCATACTGGTTTTCATGCAGGCACTAAAGTGTGACAATCTTCGCAGGAAACCTCAACCCGTGTGAGGTGATCCGGACAGGCCTTTATGACAGTCCCGAGACGTCTGAAAAAATCGTTCTTTTGTCGACACCATGTGGATGTTGCCCGAGACCTGCTGGGTTGTCAGCTGGTGTGGGACGGAGTTTCGGGTATTGTTGTGGAAACAGAGGCCTATGGTGCGGAAGACGATCCGGCCTGTCATACCTGGTTTCGTCCGTCATCAAGGGAATTTTTCCTGCGAAATCAGCCAGGCACCACATACGTGTATATGAATTATGGGATTCACTGGCTGCTGAATGTTCTGACAAAGGACGGAATCGTGCTCTTTCGAGCGCTTGAACCCTCCAGTGGGATTGAACTGATGCAGCAGCGTCGCGGGAAAGAGAGTTTGTCGGCTTTGTGTTCCGGCCCTGGCAAGCTGGGGCAGGCTCTGGCTCTATCCGGGCAGGACCATGGAAGTTCGCTGCTGAGCAGCCAGCGTTACGTGTGTCGGCCATCTGAACAGACGCCGCACACAGATATTGTGACCGACTATCGGGTGGGTCTCAGTCAGGGGCTCGACCAGCAATGGCGATTTTTGATCGCCGATCATCCGCACGTCAGCGTACCGGCTGGGAAAGCGATATCAACCAGCCGTATTCGAAAACAAAAAGAGATACGGGAGGAATGCCCGAGTTCACTCCCGGAAAAGCATTCCGCCGGGACAGGCTCCCGGCGGAAATGAAGATCTGTCAGGCGGTGGCTGCTTCCGCAGCGCTCAGGCATTTATCGATCTGTCGCACAGCCTGTCGGAGACGCTGAGAATTCTCCACAATGGCCAGCCGAAGACATCCTTCACCTTCCGGACCGAATCCTCGTCCCGGACTTACAGCCACTCCGCCTTCGTTCAGCAGTTTCATGGCGAATTCTATCGAACCCATTTTACGCCATGGTTCGGGAATTTCAGCCCAGACAAACATACCGGCACGAGGTGGCGTGACCTTCCAGCCAAGTCTTGTCAGACCATCGCACAGCACATCGCGACGGCCCTGATATTCAACGGCCAGGCTCTCCACAGCGGCATCACAGTGACGCATCGCCACAATCGCAGCGATCTGGATGGGAGCAAAGATTCCGTAGTCGTAGTAGCCTTTGATCGTGGCCAGAGCACGAACCATTTCGGAATTGCCGCAGCAAAAACCGATACGCCAGCCAGCCATGCTGTAGCTTTTGCTCATTGAAGTCAGTTCGACGCCTACATCCAGAGCACCTGGCGTGGAGAGGAAACTGGGCGCTACATAACCATCGTAACAAATGTCGGCGTAGGCGAAGTCACTGATCACCAGGAAGTTGTGCTTCTTTGCCAGTCGCACAAGTTCAACATAAAAGTCCTTTTCAATGACTGTGGACGAGGGATTGTGAGGGAAGTTCACAACCACAACTTTGGGTTTCGGCACCAGATGTTCACAGGTGTAGGCGATGTTTCGCAGATACTTTTCAGGATCACGCACATCCAGAGCAATGACGTTTCCAGACGCCAGCATCACGGCGTACACATGGATCGGAAACGAGGGTGCCGGTACAATGGCCGTGTCTCCGGGGCCCATCAGGGCCAGACACATGTGGCTGAAGCCTTCCTTGGAACCGAGACACGCCAGTACTTCGTCGTTCGGGTCCAGGCGAACGCCATATCGTTTCCAGTACCGGGCTGACACTTCCTTGCGAAGATTGCCAATGCCGTTGGAAACCGAATACCGATGGTTGCGAGCGTCACCCAGCGCTTCTTCAATCTTCTGGACGATCAGCGGATCCGGTGGATCCGTCGGATTTCCCATGCCCAGGTCAATGACGTCCACTCCGGCGACGCGCAGCTGGTACTTGCGTTTGTTGATGGTGCCAAACAAATAAGGGGGCAATCGTCGTACTCGATCCGCTACCGGGATGGAGAAGGGATTGTCTTCAAAAAGGACTTCCGATTCGCTTCGCATTTTTCTATCCGTCTGTTGCAGGGGTGTGGCCAGGACACTCGCCTGGGTTTGCCGCTTCCTGCCTTCTCAGCCATTTTATAGTGCTGACTGCTTTCTAGCGATGGCAGCCTTCAGAAGATTTCTGCCACAGAGAAGCCTGCAGTCAGGTGATGATCGGCGGAATCTGCCGAAAAACGCTGGCTGCGGGAGATGATCCCATCTGGCAGGTGTCGGAAAACGGCGAAAATTTCCTGTGTTTTCTGCGAATTTCCGAACCAGTCAGGAATTCTTCGATGCAGACGAAAACAGGATCCAGGCATACGTTCGACTGTTGATCGCCGCTTTTTCTTCTGCTGACAATGACCTTAATGCAGTCAGCCGGTTCTCAAATGCGGCAGAAACCTCATCCCGAATACGGTTCGTTAGCTGCTGAATCTCGAGGCCAACCGCTTTTGCCGACTGATTTTCTGCGTGTGCTGATTTCATTCGGGCAACGGCATCCTGCTTTTCGCGAATGAGAACCTGCAGTCGCCCCTCAAGCTCGGCCGGGAAAATCTGTGTACCCAGGTGTCGCTGAGGATTGAACTGCAGGTCCCGGAGTTGTTTTGCGAGCTCCTCAAGGCCGATCAGTTTTCTGCGAGCGTCTGCAAACAGGTATCCTGAAGCACTGGCGACCGAAAACGGAGATGGAGTGCTCTGCCACCAGTCTTCAATCAGCAAATTGGTCATCCGGTCATACTTCCCGCCGCCCGTGCCATGGACAAACAAATCACAGAACAGCACCCGCAGCAGAGCCGTAATCAACGCACCTCTGGGGATGAGCTGACGATTTTGAAGGAGCAGGTTTTCAAGCGATTCGGATGTGACGGGCAACGGCAGCAGAATCGGCTGCAATCCTTCCGAAATCAGCTGCAACTGCCCATTGAGCACCTTTCCTCGCACTGTTTCTCTGCGGCCGGCCGACGTGTCCAGCATCCAGAAGGGAAGCTCCGCAGAGTCTGCATTCACTTCCAGACTGGGAAATGGATTGGCAGCGTTTTCGATTTTCTGTTCTGTTCGAAAGCGGTGCAAAAGTCGGTTATAGAGTTCAGAGAATTCTTCAAACCGAGTCAGGATGTTCGCGATTTCAGCCAGCGTTTCAGGGAAACAACAGATCGCCGACAACGGCAGTTCCAGCATTCGCGGACCAATCCCGTGCTGCCAGCGCATGATCAGGCTGGCCTCCATCGCCGTTGCTCCCGCATCTGACAGCTGCGCATACTGTTGCAGTCGCTGCTGAGCATCGCGGGCTTCATCCGGCAGATTCAATGAACTTAGCCGGTCGGCAGTCTGCGCGGCGATGTGACGAATCTCTTCCGAGTTTTTCAGCTGAGACGTTAGAAATAGTCCGGAAGACTGAGCAACTGACTCAATCACCTGCTGAATGTGCGGAAGCTCATCGGGATTGTCCGGGAATGAACCTGTCAGCTGAGGAACTGCAAACTGGCCGCAGTCCCCCTCATCCGTATCAATCACCACTGCCACACAGATTGCCGAATGCCCTGCGGCAAATGCTTCTGTCGTCTCATACTTGAACGTCAGACCTGAATGAAAAATGACGGGCTGATGACCGGTCATCACCAATGGCTGCTTCTCTGCCTGGCCCGTCAGAACCGGAGTCGACAATGCGGGAAGTCCGGCGCGCTGCATCATCTCATGCAGTCGAAGGACAAATGACTGAGCGGAATCAATCAGTCGGCGGCGAGCTGTCAGACGTTCAGAACTTGCTTTTCCTGACGATAACTGGTTCCCTTTCACGCCCTCAAAATGAGCGTACATCAGCTTCTGCCACTCAGACAGGTCGGGCTCGGTCAGTGGATTCTCGTAGAAATTAATCACTCGGCTACTCAACAAAAAAACAACTGCGCCCGCGGCTCACTGACTCGGAAACACGATGGATCCATTCTTATGGACGTGACAGCTTCTGATAGCGGATTGGATCAGCGATTCCTGCCTCATGAAAACCCTTCAGACGCAGCTTGCAGGAGTCACATTCTCCACATGAGTTGCCGTACTGATCGGGGTCGTAGCAACTGTGCGTCATTCCATAGTCAACGCCCAGTTCGATGCCACGCCGAATGATCTCAGCCTTTGTCAGTGAAACGAGCGGAGTGTGAACTCGCAGCCGCTGTCCTTCCACACCGGCCTTCGTCGCCAGGTTTGCCATGACTTCGAACGCACTGATGAATTCGGGACGGCAGTCCGGATATCCGCTGTAGTCAACCGCGTTGACGCCAATAAAAAGGTCGTTGGCCCCGACCGACTCGGAGAATCCAAGACCCACCGACAGGAAGATTGTATTCCGAGCCGGCACATAGGTCACCGGTATTCCTTCACTCAGCTCCGCATCAGTCCGGTTGTGCGGTACCGCAATGTCGTTGGTCAGCGCAGATCCTCGAAATATGCTGGTATCGAGCCTGAAGACCACGTGTTCCAATACACCCACGGCCTGACAGACTTTTTGTGCCGCCTCCAGCTCAAATCGATGTCGCTGACCGTAATCGAATGAAATCGCATGCAGCTGGTATCCCTGCTTTTTGGCAATTGCCAGAACAGTCGCCGAGTCGAGTCCTCCGCTGACAAGCACCACCGCTTTTTTTTCCTGAATCATTTTCTCACGTTCCGTTTCCGCCCTGAACCGCGGACTCTTGTCTGTTACTGTCTGAGAAGAACGGAATCTACCCGGAAACTGCGGTCCCGCCTTTGTTCAGATCATATTCTTCTGCACTTTATCGGGTTGTGCATTTCGGAACGAGGCTACAGCGTGCACTTCATTTGTCGTTGAACCGTTTAACACGCCCGCCGAACAATTCTGAATTGCCTGTCCAGGCATTTATGGTGATCATGCGCACATGGCAACCGAAACGAGGGCCGGACGTTTTCAGGCTCTGGTGGCTGCCTTTGGCGACATCAGCCGATTCAAGTCGGGTGATGCGGCCGCCAGCGATCTGGGACTGACTCCCTCGACACGTCAGTCGGCCACATCGGTGTATCATGGCCCGATCACCGGTTCGTTCGCTTGATCCGGTCTTCCCGAACGAAGGTTGGCCCAGGCGATCGCCACCACGTAGGCGAGTCTCTCCGAGACTCGCGAATCCCGACGTCTCGGAGAGACGCCGCTAGTGCGCCTGTGAAGGCGTTTGAACAGCAGGGTGAAAGTCCCTGTCAGGGTGTCGTCACAACCCTGTAACCAAAAAATGAGGACTGCGTTTCTGTGAAGAAAGGTGGAGAGCAATC
>JALHMY010000034.1 GCA_022843805.1 Fuerstiella sp. | reverse complement strand
TTTTGGTTACAGGGTTGTGACGACACCCTGACAGGGACTTTCACCCTGCTGTTCAAACGCCTTCACAGGCGCACTAGCGGCGTCTCTCCGAGACGCCGGAATTCGCGAGTCTCGGAGAGACTCGCCTACGTGGTGCGGGATTCGCGAGTCTCGGAGAGACTCGCCTACGTGGGGGCCATCCCGATTTAAAGTTAATTGCAGTGACCCCCGTAACGGGACACGGCCGAACCTGTCTCTGCATCGAAATTTCAGCCAATAAAAAGGCCACTCACCAAATGGTGAGTGGCCTGATGTCTGACCATTTTCCAATCCGATTGTCCGGATGGACACCGGTCTTATGCAACCGCTGTGCTACTGAACAGCTGCGGTCACGTTGCTGGCTGGCGTCTCTTTAGGAATCGCGATAAAGGAGGTCTGCATCGCGCCATCTTCCGAATTCCAGACACGGATCTCACCATCATAACTGCCCGTCACGATCAGATTTCTGGCACTGCTGAAGGCGAGTGTGTAGACCCAGTCCCCATGACCTGCCAGAGTCCGAATCAGCTTGCCATCAGCAGCCGCGTGCTCGCGAACATTTTTATCCGCGGATGCGGAAAAAATTCGATCTCCGGCTGCGACCACGACACGAAATACATCACCACCAAATCCCGTGATCGCTCGCAGTTCCTTACCATCCGCCGTATTCCAGACTCGCAGGCGTTTGTCTCCGGCACCACTCACGACCGTCTTGCTGTCAGCCAGAAAAGCGGCTGAATAGACAGGTTCTCCGTGTCCGCTGAATGTGATCTGCGGATCACCCGTCTTTGCATCAAATACCTTGGACGTTTTATCGCGGCTGCTGGAGACCAGTCTCAATCCATCCGGTGACCAGTTGACATCCATTACCCAGTCCGCATGATCTTCAATCTTTGTAACGACCTGTCCGTCAGCGACCGTAACAACGACGATCGATCGATCAGCACCCGCAGACGCGAGCTGCGTACCATCAGGACTGTAGCTGACCGCAAAGACCGCGTCTTTTGCTCGCACCAGTGTCCGCGTCAGTGAACCGTCAGCCATCGAAAACAGCTTAACTTCGCCCAGCTGGCCGGGAGTACCTGCGGCTACGACAACACTCTGACCGTCCCTGGAAAACTCAACATCGTAAACACGTTCTGCGACATTGCTGATCCGCCGTACGAGAGAACCATCATCGGTCTTCCACAGCAGCACTTCATGATACCCGGAGGTCGCCACAAACGCGCCGTCCGGACTAAACGCCGTCGCGGTGACAGGAATCGCAACCCGATAACTGGCCGGAGGAAGTGGCTGAGATGCTTCAGGAATAACGTCAAACAACTCGGCGTTTGCCAGAAGTCCGGCATCCAGTGGCGCCCCCACTTCAATCCACTTCTGAATAACGGCAATTTCTTCCTTTGTTAGCGGATCCGCATCCTTTGGCATCGAACCATCCTGCACCATCGTCAGCAACAATGAATCTCCTGCCTTGTGAGCCAGTACGGCCGCACCAGACTCTCCACCCTTATTGAGAGCAGCGAACGAGTCAAGATTCAGGCGACCACCCGGGCTTCGAGTATTGTGACAGGCCACACATCGTTTGGCGAAAACAGGAGCCACATGTCGTGAGAATGAAACGAACCGGCCCAGAGGCTCCAGTGCCGCTTCAGCCATTTTTTGCTGAGCAACCGTTTCGCTTCGGACCATCTGGATTTCTGCGTTCAGCTTTTGAATCGACGGATCAAGCGCCTGAATCTGAGCAGTCAGAGCCTGCTGCTGACCCTGAGCCTCCATAGCCACCTTTTTCAACATCTCCTGCTGCTGATTAAGACTGACGATTTTTTCATCAGCCATCTTCTGCGTTTCGGCTGCCTTCGCCAGGGCCGCAGCCATTGCCGCCTGTTCAGCCTTCTTTTTTTCTGCTTCTGCTTTTGCTGTTTCGACCTGAGGATTCAGGGCATCCCGGCGAGCAGTCACCTGCTGAATCAATGTGGCGGAATTCTTCTGCAGAGGTACCAGTTCATTAATGGCGGCCGTCAGAGCATTCACCGCTTCATCAGAATTGACACCCGTCGACTTTGCTGACTCCTTCAGTCCTTCCAGCGATTTCTGCAAAGCAGCAACCGACTCCGCGATCTTGCCCGACGCAGCCGTCGCAGCATCCAGCCTCTGCTGTTCAGCGGTAAGCCCTGTTGTCAGAGTCGTCAATGCAGCGGTTGCTGTCGCCAGCGCCGTATCCGCCGCGGCTGACTGCTGCTGAGCTGCATCAAATGCGGTCTTTGCCTCCGTCGCCGCCTTTGTCAGATCCGCCCGGGTAGCTTCCAGAGACTGAACTTTTTGTTCTGATTCAACCGCCTTGCTCTGATGCTCAACAGATGCCTTCCTGAGGGCCGACATCTCTGATTCCAGTTTCCCGCGAGCGGCCACGATCGCTTCGAGGCGAGTATTTGCAGCCGCCGCATCCTTCTGCAGCCTGTCCGCCTCTTCATGCTTCTTCAAAAGATCGTTCAGGGAAACCACTTGAGCGTCAAGAGCCGCGGTCTCCTGCTGAATTCGAGCGACGTCTGCTTTTTCCGTTTCAAGCCGTTTGGTCGCATCGTCCACCTGCTTTTTCAATTCATTCACCCGCCCCTCAGCAACCTGCATTGCCGCCTGTTTCAGCGACAATTGCTTCTGTGCTTCCTGCTGGCGCTGAATCTCTGCCTGAATCTGGCTGCGAATGACTTCAGTCCCCGGGACCGGCGGCTGATCCACAGCAAGCAGCGGACTGCCAGGAAACGACCCAAGCACACAGCCAAGCACAATCACTGACAGAACACGGCAGGCACGAAAACGAGCAAGGTGAAGGCGAGCAGGACGGAGGCGGGTTCGCACGACGGATCTCCCTTTGTATTGCGGCGGGCGTGTTGCCAAAACGCAACACGGACTAATCAACATTAGGATTCAACCTGAGCGAAGCACTGTCAAGTCACTCAGATTCCACAAACTCGAAGCCGACAAATTTCTCCTAACTGACTCTGTTTTCCCTTGCAGCACGACCCATATCACCCATCCAACCCGCGCATGCAGAAAGCCCTGCATTATCGGACTAATGCAGGGCTTTCTGATGTATTTTACGGGAAGTCCCGCAGCAGGGAGCTGAACAGGTGCTTCAATGCCGGATAGAAATCAGCAGTCAGGGAACGAGAGCCAGTGCGTGTCCAAATAAAGAATTCGGGTTGGAGGTAGCGGATCTTGCTAAAGATCCCGTGGCAGCAGGACCTTTAGCAAGGTCCACTACCAGGAAAGTCTACTACCAGCAAGGTCCACGACCCGAACTTCAAAGCTGGACAAAGCACTACGTGACCACGTCAGTGCAGCCGATTCCGTCTTCTGCGTGCCTGACGTCCGTGTCCCTGTGGTCCGTTGAATGCCCAAAAGGCATGGCGGATTACGACAAAAAACGCATTGCGCGTGTCAGCTGTGAACAGCCGACGAAGAATGTATCAACACGGCCAGGCGAGAGGCGTTTAACCCTTGCGATGCCGAATTCTGGCCCGCATACGTCGCTTTTTTCGACCGATTTTTCGCCTGCCCTTGCCCGTCTTCTTCGTACCCATTTGCCAGAAATCTCCGGAATTCAAACCATGGAAGCCATTTGCAAGCTGCGAAGGATAGCAATAACTGCCCGTCGCTTCAAATCAGCTTTGGGGCTGCAATTCGAAAAAGGTGCCCACCTTGTCGAAAACCCTGCCTGACCGAACTGGCAAGCTCGCGCCACACTGGCAGGGATTCTCTGTTTTCGACCAAAAACACATGGAAAACCCGCCCGATTCATCCGTTCTCATCCATCAAGTCCCAGAATTCGGCTTCTTCAGGATCCGGTTGACGACTTTTGCCTCGGCCAGGTTTTGAAGGGCTCTTCGACCTTTCTGGCGCACTTCTTCCGGAATCTTTGCCCGGCTTCTGCGGTTTCTTCCGAGTGGAATCGGACGCTGCGGAATTCGGAGCAGACACACCTTTTGCTGTGGCACGCGGCCGACCTTCACCATCAGCACGCCGAATCGGACGGGCAGATTTCACAGGCGGTGTCGCCGATTTCGCGGGAGGTGACAGCGCCGAAGTTCCGGCATCATCCGACGAAACCACATGCCGACGTCCGCCGGGGATCAGGCGACGCACCGGTTTCTTCCTGACCGGGCCACACTGAGGACAATCGCCGCTGCGATTCAGCTCCGTCCCGCAACCATTGCACAATAGTATGGGCTGCTCTCGCTCTTCCTCGGGAAACACTGTCTCCTGAATCGCCGAAAGCCGAAACCAGTCCAGATCGTCAGGAGGCAAATTGACCAGCTCACCGGATTCCGCACCGGTTCGGGCCGATGATCCCATTTCCCGAACCGACACTTCCGCAGATCCGCCACGGTCCGGCTCCGTAACAGATGGCCTTGCCGCGAGCGGTGGTACCACAGCGTCATTAACCGGCAGCTGCTCCAGCTGTGCCTCCAGATTCTCAAACCTGACGATCTCCACTTCCGCCAGAGCACCACTTAAAACCTCCCGTGCGGCCACGTGAACGCGAGCCTGACGGTCATAGCTGATGGTCACTTCAACTTCACTGCCCTCCGGGAGTCGGGGCGGCAGCTGAGTAATCCGGCAGGCGCCCAGTATCGTCGGCGGCAGCCCAGGTCCGGCACCGCTCTCCACAATCTGGACATGTACCCTGTTCTGATTCGCCACAACCGTTCCAAAGACATGCGTCTGGGAAACTGGCAGTGGTGAATTGGCGGGAATCAAATAATGCGGCACCCGCTGACCCGTTTCCGCATCCCGAATCAGAATGCCCAAATCTCTCGCACTGACACTCTGCTGAGTGAGTTGCCGGAGACGAGATGAGGCCTCACTGTCGAACACAGTTCTGGCGTACTGCTGATTTGCCAGCAGCATCCCGGCATAATATGCGGCCCCATGTGCAATTGACTGGTCAGGAGACAAAGAGGTGTTGAGCGTCCTGCCGCCCAGCTTTTTCAGACTGTCCCGTATCATGGGCATGCGCGACGCACCACCGGTGGTCAGAACCACATCAATATGTGCCCAACCCATTTTATTCGCACTCAGAATTCGGCGAGTAACCGTTTCAGATCTCGCGACAAGCGCCTTGCAGCGACTCTCGAATTCCGTCAGTTCAATCTGATAAGTCCGCCGATGCGATCCATGCTGCACCGTGACAGCTGCCCGCGGACGAACGGAAAGGCTGCGCTTTGCCTGTTCCGCTTCCAGTGACAAAAACTGCAGACTCTCACGGTCCTCTCGGGGATCTTCACCAAAATCAGCAATAAAATTCTCTGCGGCGATGTCAACCAGTACCTGAGTCCAGTCGAGCCCACCCAGCTGGAGGTCGCCATCCGCCGCAATGACACGAACTTCATTTTCCCGATATCGAACCACTGCAAGATCGAGCGTGCCGCCACCGAGGTCGTACACGAGCAACTGCTGATCCACGGCAAGCTCAGTGAATGCAAGCCCTTCATTGCCAAGGACGTGACACAGAGCTGCCGCAACCGGCTCATTAATCATCTCAATCTTTTCGAGCCCGGCAGCATGGCCGGCGAGAATCGTGGCGTGACGCTGAGCATCACTAAACTGTGCCGGTACCGTAATAACGGCTTCCCGAATCTCCCCGATTTTCTCCTGTGCCGCAGACACAAGCTTGCGAATGATCATTCCGGAAATGTGAAACGGTGAGTATTGCGTTCCACCAATTTGCCATGTCTTCCGCGCATCACCCATGTATCGCTTGGCATGCTGGACCACCCGATCCGGATGTGCAATGGAATTTCGCAATGCCTCAGTGCCAACAATCGGCTGCTCATCGTCGAAAAAAACGACGGACGGAGTGGCCAGTTCCCCTTCCTGATTGGGAATGGTGACGGGCTGACCATGTTCGTTAAGACAGGCGATACACGAATAGGTCGTTCCCAGGTCGATTCCGACTGCCTGAGTACTCTTCATGGACTGACTTTCCATTTTCTGAAAGGAACCGTATTCACGGCCCTGCACATCCTAGCTTCAGAAATGGTCGCAGGCTACCTGTAATCCCGGTGGAAAATGTCCATTTCAGCGGCACATGATGGCACGCTCACATCGCAGAACAACCTGCTTTGTGGAGAGCGAGCCAGAACTGAAAGTGAGCGTGCTAACACAAGCCGCTAAAATACATTTGCCGTTCAGCCACGGTACTACGCCATCAGAAGAACTCAGGAATTCACTTCCTGTCGCTCTGAAAAATGCAACCTCAGAGGCGCATTGCAGACCGTGAAGCCTCACAGCACCGGGCAGGGCAGTCGGGTAATCCCGACTGCCAGTTGACTCAATTAGCTCAATGAGCTCAATCAGCGACTCACGCAAACAATCGGGGCGGCGGTTCCGGAGGTGCGCCAACCTGCTCAGGGAGCAATGAACAGGGCGTTTCGATCAGCTCTCGTGATGGCGTCGCAAGCTGTTCAGGACTTGCTGCGGAAGGCAGCATTGCCAGCGAAAGCGTGGCAAACAAAACACTCAGTCCATTGCACTGCCAAACATTCAACGCAATCACTCGGCGATTCCTGGACGACTCGCCCGCCGATGTATCGACTTCCTTCGACTTCCGGCAACATGAAGCATACGACCGGGCATTGTGAGGCTGCGATGCGTTCAGCATGGGTGCCCGCTCGGCCGCAGCGGCTGCCACAACAAACTCCGGCACATCCACCTGATTCTTCCTGGCCCAGGCAAGCTTCTGTGCATTGCTGAAACAACAACACTTCTTCCAGCACTGCTCGGCCGAACGGCAGCCACATGGCCGATCCTGACATGGAAATGCGGCGGTACGGTCCTTCTCAGGAGTACTCGGGATGCCTGATGCACCGGGAAGGAGGTTTTGAAGACTGGCAGAGTGAAAAGAGAATGGGAAAAACACGGCGCAGAGACTCAGGAGCAGAAGAATAGAAATTCCCCGCTTTCGACCGTCTCTCACTTTTTGCTTCGCCTGAGAAGACATTTTTGCTCTGTATTGCTGCTGAACAATACAGCTTCGCTTCAACCGGCTCTCTCTCCACGTTCTTCAGATTAACGGACAACCACTTTGCTGGCTACCAAAGACAACCCGTGTTCTCAATCATGGTAAGTCTTCTGGTACATCACCAGCAAACGAAACATCCTGCAAAAACAGAGCGGGATGAGAGTAACCTCATCCCGCCCGCTCCGCTTCGACAGCGCACAACAATTCCGGAAGTCCCATTAGCCAGCTACCTGCCGGCTCGATTAGTGAGCACGGACTTTTGCCCGAACTTCACCCACGGCCCGGCTGATATCCTCTTCCACGGATGAAGACCAGACAGTGGGCAGTCCATAATAAATCATTGAGCTTGCGCCTTCGTAGCCGCCTTCCTTCAGAACACGGGCCGAAGGTATGTAGGCCATCACATCGTTGCTGTAGCCCGCCACCCAGGTCATCGGCTCGGGGAGTTCGGCCTTCAGCCGAAGACTGTACTCAACAACCACTTCTCCTCCCAGAAAGACCATATTGACGTCGCTGCCAATTCCCCAAACCTGAATCGGGTAAGGATAGGTCTGCGACAGCTTTCCGTCTTTTTCAATGGTACGCAGCAACTGCTTTGCCCGACGAACCACAAAGATATCCGACGACGCTGCGTCTTTTTCAATCTGCTCACGAGAAGGCAACTGCCCGAGTGCCAGATCAATCTCCTGATACTGAGCTGTCAGTCCGCCTTTTACTTCCTTCATGGGACTCGAAAGCACCTGATCCACACTTGTTGCAACCTGTCTGCCATACGCCTCGGCAATTTCCACTGTGCGACGGGGAAGAGGATTCTGATCAGCACCGCATCCGGCCCAAAACAGGGCGATGGCATCCGGGTGCAGCTTTTCAATTTCAATCTGAGCAAAACCGGGCCAGTCTCCACTCCACTGAAAGAAGCTCAGCACGGTTGCATGGCACGCATAACCAAAGACGACGGCCCGCAGTTTGCCCTCAGGACTTCGAACCGACAAAACCGGAGCGGTATGGTCCACGGGGCCGTTCAGCATCCCCGCTGCCCGCAGCATCGGCACATCGGCCTCGCGATTGTTTCGACGATTCACGGCCACAGAACAATGGCCCTCGCCATAACGAATGACCGATGGCTGCAGCGCGCCAAAGGCTTTGGCCACCGCACTGCTGATCCTCGCCTGCAAAAACACGGTATAGTCGTCAATCAGTTTCTGATTGCGTTCATCGAACTGATACATCGTTGTCAGATTGGAACCCACAACAGGACCGGTATGCGTATGAGAGGTGGAAAGTGCAATCTGAGAACGTTCCAGCTGATGAGCGTCCTGCAGCTGTTTACAGATTTTCTGTGACGTCTGTCGATCGATGCCGACCAGGTCCAGGGTTACCAGAACCAGCGTTTTCCCATGCGGATCCTGCAGCACAACGGCTTTCGCCCATAACTCGTGCAGCGTGCCTTCCGCTGGTTTGTCACGCCCTGCATACCCGGACATCCACATGGGTTCCGGAGGAGTAATCACTTCTTTTGCAACTCCCGCCTTCCAGCCGTCTTCGGCCTGGACCTTCGTGGAGGATATACTCGTGGAGGATATACTGACGAGAGTCAGCAAAAGAAAAACAATAAGTCGTCGGCATGAACAGGCAGGCATGGAGCACTCCCGGAAAGAGGCGAGTTCGTCGGATGGTGGGAATCAGACAGGTCATGGAGATTTGCTTCTCCACAGCCGGTGATTTCTGTATGAAACCACCAGCTTCTCACAGCATAGCAACTCTGAAATAACCCGTCATGCAACCCACGATAAAACGCCCGTCCCACGTCGACGCCATTGCAGCAAAGTTGCTCCCTGCCAATCCGTGGCTACCCCAGGGCCATTGCCGTCGCCAGTAACACGGGGACGACCAGAATAAGCATTCGGCCCGCCGCAAGCCGCCACGACATCCATCTGTCGAGCGACTGTCGTATCGTCAGACGCGATCCCAGCAGCCAGACCAGAAGCACCGGCCAAAGCGTTACGTCAAACGGTATACTTCGGGTCAGCAAAAACCACATGGAAGCCAGCAGTGCTGAAGTGAGCACGGTTGCAGCAAAAAAGGAAATCGCAGGCGTTCGTATCCAGCTGGCTGCCAAAAGTCCGGCGGTGAAACAACAGCTGACAAATGCGAATGGCAGCGAAGACCTAAAAGGTATCCAGCCCGTCGACGTACTCACCGTGCCATCCAACGTATCGATCAGCGCCATCAGCGACTTTGGTGCAATGCCTCGTTCCGTATACATCTTCAGCAATTCCGGACCAACTGCCGCCTGGATGTTCTGCAGGACGGCTTCGTCAACTTTCAGAGCAATACCGGCCCCCAGCAACATCAACCCGCCCCAAAACACAGTTTTCGCCCACCAGACAGTTCCCGGAGCAACTCCGCGATACGCAAGAAACGAACCCATACGACCTGTCTGCTCCATGCGAAAAGTTCGCAGACCGCACTCCTGGCAACAAACTGCCAGAAACATAATCACAGGCACGATTTCGAAATAACTGCGACCGCCGGAACAGAGGCTGATCAATAACCCGCCGATCATCACCCAAAGCAAAAGAAACCGGACAGCGGTTGCCACGTCCTTCCATATCAGCATGCTGATGACTCGAATCTGCGATTCCTCCCACGTGGAGATCCGGCGGGGACCAAAACTAAGACGCTCGATCATCCGGTTCAGTATCGCTGCAGAAGCCGACCGGTCAGACGTCTGTTCTGACGTACCCAACTGTCCTACAGATCGCAGGACATCGTTAACCCGCTTTCTGAAAACGGACAGGACCGCGATCATCAGAATAATCCCGCTAACCAGCCTTAAGGCCACCGGAAGGGTCAATGAGAAGTTTCGTGAAACGCTCGGCTGAATCCTCCATGCGATCAGAAAACCGATCAGCGCCGTCAGTGTCAGCAGCAAGACAAGCTGTTGCCGACGTGTCCAGACGCGATGCGTGAACGACCGCCCCACCGGCACCTTGCCGCGATACCATGCAATCGACAACAATACTGTCAGACAGGCAGCGCCCAGCCATACAGCGACCTCCAATAAAATGAGCTGCCCCACCAGTATGCCGGATTCGGATCGGACTGCTGCCTCCATGGGAATGATCAGGCTGCTGATCACCAAAATCGAGATGACTGATCCCATTGCCGCCGTTACCACCCGGCTTCGAGTCATTGACCACCAGAATGGTGGCAATACAACGGCACTGATTCGACAAAACAGGTAAACTCCTGCAAACAGCACAGCTCCCTCGTTCCACGCAGGCGGAGCAACAAAAGAAGGCCCGGATGACCGGGCAAGCGCACGACCCGGAACAATAATCCCGACTATCAGCTCAATACCCAGACTGATCATCATCAGCGCAGGGATCATCGACAGTTGCCCCAGCAGCACTATCGAAAGCTTCCCTTTCATGAGCTGCCACCAGGTCGGAGACAACTGCTGCAACAACAGAAACGTCCGCTCCTCTGCCTCAACTGCAAACACGATGCAAATGGCGGCGACTGCAAACAGAAAGGACGCGGCAACCGGCATGTAAACCGCTTCGATGAGCACTTCAAACCGGTTACCCGGTCTCAGCGGAATCCAGATCAGCATTATCGCCGACACCAGCAACAACACCCCCAGCCAGAGGGGTCGTAATGTACGGTATTCTTTCCACATCAGATGAAGTGTGGGTGCTGCCATTATGCGTCTCCTGCCTGACACCAGGACGGTCTTCCCGGATCCACATACCAGATTGACATCCGAAACGAATTTACAGATTGGCGAACTCAACGGGCTAAAGTGCCAAATTTCTGACGTTCACGATGCGGCGACGTGGGGATTAGTTTCCACTGATTCTTCCCTGCTGACTGCCCCCACAGGACAACGATACTGTCGAAGCATCGCCAGCAGAATGTCCTCAAGACCGGGTCTGCGTATCTGCGGAACAGGCAACCCAAGCTGGCGACACTCGTCTCGCAGCGTCTCCACAGCGAAGTCGCGTACCATAAAAATATGTTCGCAACCAAACTGCACATGAGCAATCACATGACCGGGCATCTTCGGTGGTATGGCGGAAGCATCCGCCAACGTCAGCCCCACCTCCATCACCGACGCTTTCAGTTCTTCAGGGCGCTCGATGCATACAATTCGCCCTTCCATCATGATCACGACAATGTCAGCCACTCGCTCCACTTCCGCCACCTGATGGCTGCAGAGCAGTACCGAACGACCCTCGGCGGAAACATCCACCATACTCTCAAGAAACTCCCGACGCACAAGTGGATCAAGGCCCGATGTCGGCTCATCAAGAATCAGCAGTTCCGGGCGATGGGCCATGGACAGCGACAGGGCCACCTTGGATCGCATGCCCTTCGACAGGTTCCTGATGCGAGACTTTAAAGGAAGGTCGAACCGAGCGACCAGGGAACGATACACGTCCGTATATCCCGTCGGATAAAATCCCGATGCAAACCAGCCGATTTCCTCCACGGTCATCCAGTCATACAACGGGGGCTGATCTGACACATACCCGACTCGACGCCGTATCTCCAGAGCATGAGTGCGACTGTTCATGCCGAGCACTTCAGAATGACCCGAATCAGCACGCTCCAAACCCAGCAGAATCCTGATGGCCGTCGACTTCCCCGCACCATTCGCGCCCAGCAGTGCACAAATTGTCCCCGGCTGAACCTGAAGCGTAACACGGTCCAGGGCAACGGTTCGCCCAAATCTGCGACTGACATCCGTCATCTCTATTACTGGCCGCATGGAATACCCCACTTCAACGAACATGAAAATTCCCGAATGAATACGATTCAACACTCTCTTCGCTTCAACAGAGCAACAACCCGATCAGCATGCATCGTCGGCCACGCACGGATCACCCTCGCTGATTGGCGCAGTTGAGACTGCAGGAATACTCGAGACTGCCGGAGCACTCAGGCCCGCCGGAGCACTCGAAATGCCCGATAGTCGCGCCCATTCCGAGTGAAACAGGCTGAGCATCTCTTCCCGCGTGACCAGATTCCGAACAGCCTCCTGCAACACGCCGGAAAGCCTCTCTCGAATCATCTCCAGTCGTGACGTTCGACAAACACGTTCCGCATCCGCGGAAATGACCAGACCGGTGCCGCGAACCGACACAAGTACCCCTTCGGTCTGTAAATCCCGATACGCTCTCGCAACCGTATTCGCATTGACGGCTAACTGACCCGCCATCTCACGAACCGAGGGCACGTGCCCTCCCGCGATCAACGAACCATTGGCGACAGCAAAACGAACCTGCCGACAAATCTGCTCATAGATAGGTATGCCATTACCCGGATCAATGTGACAATGCATGAGCCACCCCGAATCAGTGTACTAGTCTAGTAATACAGTACTACAGACATTCGGAAAGGTCAAGTGATTCCGGCGGCAGAAACCGCAGAATCGTTCCTATTGCCCGCTTCAGAGCGGAAACAGCGGGTTCAACAGGCCTTTCTGCCGATTCTGCCGCTTTATCCTGATCTCTCGAAAACCACAGCTGCGATGCTTCGATTCGCATTTATCAACCGGAACGATGCTGACTCTCGATAACAGACAACGACGCGGTCTTTTCTGTGCGCTCATCTCGGGGATCGTCCATGTTATCTCAGCCGGAAGCATCAGCATCAGCGAGTCGTGATTTTCAGCGTTTGAAGACGTCGCTGCATCGGCAGATGGTTGAAGTGATTGACTTCAGCAAGGCAGAAACGCTCTCTGAGCAGGAGCTGCGCCAGCAGCTGCGTGCGCTAGCCGAACATCTGTGTGCTCGTCAGGAAGTTTCACTGAATGGCGATCAGCGGGAAGCCATGGTCAGCGAAATTATGGACGAGATCTACGGATTCGGTCCTATTGAATCGCTGATGACTGACCCGGTTGTCACCGATATCATGATTAACGGGCCTGATCGAATTCTTGTTGAACGAAACGGGCTTCTGGAACCGACCAGTCTTCGCTTCGCCGATAGTGCTCATCTGATGCGTTTCATCCATCGGCTGGTGGGCAGGGCAGGGCGGCGCATTGATGAATCCAACCCGATTGTGGATGCCAGACTCCCGGACGGCTCGCGGTTCAATGCCGTGATTCCCCCGCTGGCGCTGTGTGGTCCGACCGTCTCAATCCGAAGATTTGGAAACCGTCGACTGCAAATCGACGACATGATTCGTTTTGGTTCTCTGGCACCCGCCATGGCCGACTTTCTGATTCTGGCGGTACGAGGTCGAATGAACATCATTGTCGCGGGAGGAACGGGCGCCGGAAAAACAACTCTTCTGAACTGCATGAGCCGGTTTATACCGGACACTCAGCGCGTGGTGACCATTGAGGAAACAGCGGAGCTAAGTTTACAGCAGCCCGATGTGGTACCGCTGGAAACTCGTATGCCCAATATGGAAGGTCGCGGTGCAGTCACTCAGCGTGATTTGCTGCGAAACGCTCTTCGAATGCGGCCCGACCGAATCATCGTGGGCGAAGTTCGAGGAGCAGAAGTGCTGGACATGCTGCAGGCCATGAACACTGGTCATGACGGATCGATGAGTACCGTACACGCCAACGACACTCGCGAAACCCTGGATCGGCTTGAGCTGATGATCGCTCTGTCGGGCGCTGAACTCCCCTCAAGGATCGCACGTCAGTACATCACCAACGCTTTGGATATCGTCATTCATGTGACTCGGCTACATACCGGCGAACGCCGAATAACACGCATTTCCGAAGTCTCCGGAATTCGAGATGGTGAATACAAAGTCGACGACATTTTCGTCTTCAGAATCAGTGGCCAGGATCAGAACGGACGCCCGAAAGGCAGCTTCTTTGCGACTGGATACCAGCCGGTGGCCCTGCGTCGACTGGCGCTGACCGGTGCCAATGTGGATCAGTACAAGCCTCTGTTTGAACCGCGTGAACTCCGTTTCACAAACGACTAAAGACCTGCAGGAATCTGTCGAGTCCATTTCTCAGTCACGAAAGCGGCAGCATGATTGCCACCAATCCAGCGCGTCTGACGATCGAACCACGCCCGGAATTTCTGGGACTGCTGAAGGAAAATCAGCAGTTTGCTACTGGAACGAACACCGGCACGGGCGAAGCCATCAATGGCTGGTTTGACAGCCTGATGGTTCAGTCGGGAATTCGAACGGCCCCATCTGTCTGGCTGGGTCTGTCTGTTATTTCCGGAATCACTCTGGGTGGACTTGTCTTTGTCTTTCTGGAACAGCCAGTCCCCACTCTTATGGCCGGGCTGATCGGTCTGGTGGCGCCGGTCGCCTTCGCACTGATTCTCAGATCCCGTCGCCAGAAAAAGATTATGGAACAACTTCCCGGTATGGCCGAAGAACTGGCTCGTACCGCTCGAAGCGGAAGAAATATCGAAAGTGCTTTTCAGCTGGTGGCCGCTGACACTCCCGCTCCTCTTGGCGATGAACTGCGAACATCAGCTCGCCGCGCCGAAATGGGAATTGACCTGGCAAGCGCTGTCCGCGACCTTCCCTACCGCACAGGAGTATCAACAGTCACTATCTTCACGTCAGCCATTTCAGTCCACCAGGATACCGGTGGAGATCTGATTTCGGTTCTGGAGCGTCTGGCAACCTCCATTCGCGATCGACTTCATTTCGTCTCAAGACTGCGTGCAGCCACGATTGCCAGTCGCCTCGGAACAATCATGATGCTGATTATTCCAGTGATGGTGATGAGTTTTTATCTGTTCCGTGATCCGCTCTATCTTCAAAAACTTCTGGGATCATTCTGGGGACGGCTGTCGCTCTGGCTGGGTGTCGTCCTGCAGATCGTCGGTTGCCTGACTGTCATGCGAATTCTGCGCAGCAGTGCACGATTCTGAACCTTCGAGTAGTTACTGAATTCATTCTGTTTGAGACCAGCGTGCCGCAGGCTGACACTGCCGCTTTCGTTCTGTGGAGAACGGTCAATGTACATCTGGATCTTTGCCGGGTGCGCTGCCCTGGCGGCAGCTGTGGTCGGGACAGCAATCTTAATCCGTCGCTCAAACCGCGCGCAGCATTTTCAGAAAGGGAGGCCACTCCCCGGACTGAAAGTAGTGAGCGATTCGTTTCCTGCTGCGAGTGATGATGAACGTCGAGTGCGTCAGGGACTTGAATCGCTGGCCGCTGCTCCGGACAGACAATTTGCTGCAATTTCGCGTTTCGACGAGCCCGCTGATCGTGCTGTACCCCAGGAATCTGCCACATCACGCCTTGTAGCGGCCGGCGAACATGCTTATTCCGGAACCGTCGCTGCGAACACCGGCCCCCGACACTCAACATGGCAGAATCGTCGCCTTTTCTCTGACTTCCAGGGCATTATGAGCGATGATGGCAGCTCACTTGCCACGCCAATGCCGGAAGAGCTCCCGATCGGGAACGACGAATTTGTTTTCGGCTCACTAACCCCCGCCATCGCTCAGCTTCTTCCGGAAACGCCCGCTCGTCGCCATCACCAGCGGCAAATGCTGGCTGGTGCCGGATACCACTCCCGCGCGTCCTGGCTCAATCTGACGGCCACTCGTTTTGTTCTTGCGTTTCTGGCACTCGTTATCACCGGTTTCTGGCTGATTGTGGCTCCGGAAACATTCGAACCCTGGTTACTTGGCCTGGTCGTTATGGCGCCTCTGCTGATGTGGGCGCTGCCTCCGCTGTTCATTGGCATGAAGGCGTCAGAGCGAAAAATTTACATCGAACATGGCCTCCCGGATGTGCTCGATATGCTCAATATGTGTGTCAGCCAGGGATTGACCGTCCCGCAGTCACTCAAAAGAATCGGACGGGAAATCGCTCCCGCACATCCGGCTCTGTCAGAGGAGCTCCGGATCGTCAACTATCAGGCCGAAGTCGGATCATTACCTCAGGCTCTGCGAGCATTCTCGCAGAGAATTGATTCGACTGACGTGAGTTCATTTACTTCACTGCTGATCCAGTCTGAGGCGACAGGAACGAGCATCTCCCATGCTCTGACCGAATACAGTGACAGCATCCGCAGCACGCTGAAGGAACGTGCCGATGCCCGAGCAAATTCCGCTTCATTTAAATTGCTGTTCCCTGTTGCTCTGTGTCTGATGCCTTCGGTGTTTCTGTTTCTGCTCGGCCCTGCAATCGTCGAAATGAGCGATTTCTTCGGCAATCGCGCTCAGGCTCTCGAGAATGACCGACAGAATGCTATGAACAGCCTGCAACAACAGCCACGACTGGATCTTTCACGCTTCCGCCAATAACTCCGGGTGCGTATTACTTTTCCGCTCGGCGGGTGGGCGGAAGCGTACTCTACGGTACTTTAGGGACGCCTCCCGCGTCTTAAGGCGAGCGGCAAAATCGTTTTTACCGGGAGGGCGAGGCTCCCGCCGAGCCGAGCTTCTCTCGGCTCAGCAGGAGCTTCGCCCTCCCATGTGTCGCAGTGATGGGTATGTTTTCACATGCCGGTCGCCTAAGACAGAATTGCGCAGAAAAACTTCCGGCCAGAAAGTGGCGACCCCGGACTATATGGTGCAACCCGTTCCCGGGTGGGCTGCTGTTAGGCGCCGGGAATTCGGCGCCTTAAAATGAAAACGGAACGACGCAGGCCGTCCAGTGTGAAGACGCCGATCCTTTCGCCTCTTTCCGCATTCCAGTTTTTTTGCAGCGATCTTTAGCCCAGTGTTCACATCATGCCCATCAAGTTTCGGTGCCATCATTGTAAGCAGATGCTGGGAATTTCCCGATCCCGAGCCGGAGCCGTCGTGGACTGCCCCGGATGCGGACGCACACTTCGGGTCCCAAACTCGGATGGCACAACCGATCCGCTGCCCGCCGATCACAGTACTGAGACTGATCGGCAGTCACTCATCAATGCCCTGACGGAACTTTCCACCCTGGCGGATGCTCCGACCACATCTGCCGACCGCCGAACCGACTCGGTGAGAATCGTACCACTTTCAGCTCTAAGGCCCCCGGAAAGGACTTCAGACAAAATCTCTGAAACAGAACCACGTCGGCACTCTGCAGGCAGCTCCGAGGTCATTGACGCTGTTGAAGTATACTCATCAACCAACTCTCACGAGCAACGCAAGTTCCGATCAGCCATCATTTTGCTGTCAGCAATTCTGATCGCGTTTGTTCTGGGAGTTGTCACCGGTGTTCTGCTGGCGCCAGCAGTTTCCAGCTTTCTGAATCAGTGAGCCGGCTTAAGACGACTGAAGTCCAGTGTGGCGAAATAGTCGTCCGCAGTTTCCGCTCGACGAATCATTCGCACGTCCCCGTTCTCCTGAAGCAGCAGTTCAGCACATCGCAGTTTCCCGTTGTACTGGAAGCCCATGGCATGGCCATGAGCACCGGCATCGTGGATGACCAGCAAGTCGCCACGTTCCACAGCAGGCAATGGACGATGAATGGCAAACTTGTCGTTATTTTCACACAGCGAGCCCACAACATCGACAACTCGATCGTGTGGAGCATCCTCTTTGCCGAGCACGGAAATGTGATGGTATGCACCATACATGCCAGGACGCATCAGATTTGCCATGCAGGCATCCACACCGACATAGTCCCGGTAAATATTCTTATGATGAACGACCTGTGTCACGAGGAATCCATGGGGCCCTGTAATCATGCGACCGTTTTCCATCAGCACCTTCATGGGAGCCAGCCCGGCTGGAACGATCATCTGTTCGTAGAGTCGGTGCACGGATTCTCCCACGGCCCTGAGATCGACCGGCTGCTGGCCGGGACGATAGGGGATGCCAATTCCTCCCCCCAGATTGACGAATTCCATCCGAATACCAATGTCCTGATGGATTCGAATGGCCAGGTCAAACACCATCCGGGCAGTTTCGACAAAGAAATCCCCGTTGAGTTCATTGGAGGCCACCATGGTATGAAGCCCGTAGCGACTGACACCGTATTGCCGGAGTTTGCGATAGCCTTCAAACAACTGCGGCTCGGTAAATCCGTACTTGGCCTCTTCCGGTTTTCCAATGATCACATTTCCTTCACGAGCTGAACCGGGGTTGTAACGAAAACAAACCAGTTCCGGCAGGCCCGCCGTTTCCCTGAGATATTCGATGTGACTGATATCGTCGAGGTTAATAATCGCACCGAGCTCTCTGGCAGCCTGGTATTCACTCGCCAGAGTATTATTCGATGTGAACATGATGTCTTCACCGGAAAAACCAACCTTCGCCGACAAGGTCAGTTCCGGCTTACTGGAACAGTCTGCCCCAAGTCCTTCTTCCTTCAGAAGTTCCAGAATGTAAGGATTTGGAGTGGCTTTTACCGCGAAGTATTCGCGAAACCCGGGACACCATGCAAACGCTGCATTCAGTCTCCTCGCCGATTCACGAATCCCCTTTTCGTCATATAAATAGAAGGGAGTTGGATACTCAGCAGCAATACGGCTGACAGTCTCAGCAGTGAAGGGCAGGGGCTTGGGATTGGACATCGGTTACAGACACACATTCTGATTGGAAAATTGGATTGGGAAAACTCAGTCTAAAGATGACTCGCGGAAGTGCATTTCATTTATGGACAGCAGTTCACATCAAACTTCAGCCGCCATTGGTCAGCCGGCAGGCGACCAACCTGATCCGGCAAACAGTGGACCGCAGTTTGGCGGCCAGCTTCACCGATTTCAACGCACCCAAAGCCAAAGGTTTTCAGGTTCGGGTGATTTCGAGGATATGGCAGACCTTGACTATCTGCCAGCCAGCATCGCGGCAGCAAATCCGTTCGGCCAGGAGGAGGTTATTGAGGCGGAAATCAGCCATGCCGGGCCTTCCGAGAGTAACAGCCCGGAACAATTACATGCAGGCTGGTCCGCGTCACTGGCTTCGGGTACAGGAACCGGCTGTTCTGAGTCTTCCGCCCGAGAATCATGTGCGCCGAGCGAAATCCAGGTTCGAAAGTCCTCGATCACTTCGTCCGACAGTTTCTCGTCCGGCGGCATTTCGAGGTTACCGTACTGAATCGCATTCAACAGCAGGCTTTCCTTCAGATCGCCCGGCACGACCGCCGGTCCGGTATGGCCTCCACGGCGTATCCCTTCGCGAGTATCCAAAAGCAGCCCCCCGGCAGGCTCAGAATCATCCGAAGAATGACACTTGTAACAGTGGTCCACCAACACCGGACGAATTCGTTCTTCAAAAAATTCCAGCCGGGTAACGTCGTCGGAACCTGGAGTTCGAGCGGCTGAATCGGAACCGTCGCCCGCCTGTCCACATCGATCGACTCCAGCGAACAGCAGCACGAAGCAGGCGAACACAGCAAAGTTGTGCCGAATTCGATCGTTTAACGTTCGTTTCATGGGAATGACTACTGCTGATTTGACGGGTTGCGCAAGACTCGACTTTCCAATTCCTCGCGACCACGCGGCGACTTACTTTGGTCTCGTCGGCAGCCCAAAAGAGTCTGTCAGACAGAACCGATTTTCAACCTTCGCCGTTCCGGACAAAGCGAAGTATCTCGCAGAAACACCGGCAGAGCAATTGACGCGGGCTCGCAGAATCGGATTTTTACATTCTGACGGGGATCGCTGTACGTTCAGTGGATTGTTCGCAAAGGAAGGAAAATTCCAGTCGGAGAGGTCCGGCACAGTGGTGCGCTGGAAATTCGACCGAACTTATTCAGACGAGAACCCTTGCCTTAAGACGATCATGATGATCGTCGATGGACAGAGTCAGCGGTTGTCCATTGGACGCCGGGGTTTTCGCTGCGCGGTTGGTCACAGAACCGCAAAACGCGGTTAAGAGCTGTTTCCGTCGCTCGACGCACGATTTTCCCCATCCCGTTCTGGATTCGACCCCGATGCGAGTTCACCATATGAATGATGGATTTTGACCGAATTACACAGATCGATACGCGAATCGTCTTGCAGAGACAGATATCCGACTCAGACAGCAAGCGTCTCTGACGAATCACGGCATTGAAGAGTTTCCGGCCCCTGGAAGAAAACGTCATGCAACTTTCCCGGTTTTTATTGTTATTCCGTCCGTCACAGGGTCCGAACCAGGCACGACGTCAGCGTCTGTGCAGTGCCATATTGTCGGCTGGATTGGTGATATTTCCCGGTTCCTCCGGCGAACTGTTCGGTCAGCAGACCGCATCCGAATCAGTGGCTCAGGCGACGAAACTATTTCAGTTTGAACCTGAAACTCCGGAACAGTTAGTTGACGCGATCGCGGTATCCGAACAATTGCAGCGTCCTCTGGACGCCCGACGCTTTATTCGAAAGCTCAGCGAGCTCAGTCCAACACAGACGGAACTGCTGGCTCTGCGAAAAAAATTTGGTGTGGGACAGTTCTTGAAGTTCAATGCCAATCCTGAACTTCAGCCTGATGCCCGCGTGCTGCTCAATGCAATCAATGAGGCATCAAAAGTTTATGCGCCATCTGACGCGCGCCTGCAGGAATTGCTGCCGCTGCTGGAGGCATCAGAACCGACAGCGTCCGAAGCCATTGTGGAAATGCTTTCTGCGGAGGGTCGGGCTGTGCCAGTGCTACTGGCCGCCGATCCGTCAACTCCGGCAGGAAAAACTGCGGCCGGGGTTCTCAGGAAGTTTTCGAGACAACTTCGATTCGGCATGCTGGCCGCACTTCCTTCGGCCAGCGAAGCAGACCGACAACGACTTCTTGAGATGCTTGGCACAACCGCAGATCCCAAACTGGCACCCGAGCTGTATCGCTGGCTGTTTGCACCGGACGCTGAACCTGCCACTCGACAGGCCGCTGAAAAGGCAATTCGAAAACTGACCGGAGACGACAGCGTTCCGCAATCTGCTGAAGAGGCGGCCAGCTACCTGTTCACTGAGGCACATCACGAACTTCGGTTTTCCGGAAAACGGTTTACTCAGCAAATCATTCCTGGAACCGTCACCATCCCGGTGACAGACCTCGAACGATCAGCGGCCAGTGCTCGAGCCCTGACACTGGCGAAGGATGCTACATCAATCGCTCCGGACGACCCAACAATGCAGGCTCTTCTGGTTGTCTGTCAGCTATCGGAGTCTCAGCCTGAGCTTCTGGCGGAAGCGAACGATTCAGGTTCTGAGATACCTCATGAAATCATGGTATCAGCCCTGAAACAGGCGATTGAAGTCGAGAATCCTGCGTCCGCAACCGCATTGCTGCTCAGGCTTCGACAGCAGGTAAATTCTGAGAGTGCATCAGGTCCCGCCGACGACCGGCTGGTCATTCCGGATACTCTGATGCGGGCTGCTCTGGCGTTCCCGGATGCCCGGGTCAGGCTCGCAGCCGCCAGCCTCGCTCGCTCTTCCGAAGCAACCACTGATGCTCCCGCTGTCGCTCGCATTCTGGCGTCTGTCAGGGCAGGCAGTACCAAACCGGAAGCGGTCGTAATTCACGCTGAGGAGCATCTCGCAACGGAACTTGCAGTGACTCTGCAGGATGCCGGTTACGCAGCAAAGGCAGTGCGAACAGGCGCACAGGGATTCACCGTTGCGGCTTCCCAGCTGAACTGCGAACTGATTCTTGTGGAAAGCAACTGCATTTACTGGGATTTGTCAGTCACTGTCGCCAATCTGAGAGCAGACGCACGAACACGCAGAACACCCATCGTCATCTACGGTCCTGCACACGACAAACAGGCTGCAATCAGCCTCGCTCTGCGTCATGAAGGAATCTGGTTTCTTGAGGAGCCCGTGGGGCCGATCACGCTAATGGATTCGATGCGATTCATTAACGTGGGTCAGCCAGTTTTGACAGAAGCAGAGCGTACCGCAATGACGAAACTGGCATCGCAACAGGAGTGACTGCGGATGCTCGGCAGGATGCCGGGACACGGTCGTTGTTTTGTTCCTCAGTTCCGGAACCGTCACTGAGCGAGGCAGAATCGCAGCGTCAACAGGGATATTCCCCGTGGTCGAATCAGTTTCGACCACGAAGCAGAACGAATCCGACGCAAATGCAAAGCACCAGTCCGATGGAGTACTCACGGGGACTCATATGAGAGAGCTCCCGACCAATAATATTCCCAACCTGGGAAAACCACATCGTAACGGACGACATAATGTCTACTAACATGGGATTCACCTGATTTCTGACGGGAGGAAATGGGCTCTGTAAACAGCGATGTGATCTGCCTGAAATGTGGCGACTATTAATCGACGACAGGAAAGCACACGGCCCATTCCGACACCTGTCGCTGCCGGAATGAGAAACTTTGATTCATCGTTGTGAAACTCAGAGCGGCCCGTTTCCATAAGCCTGGTATGTAAATGCCTACCAGGCTTTTCTATCTGGAAATTCTGTTGCCGCGTCTGGGCGGTTCTGGCCGACTGCAACGATTCTGACGATCACGGATGCGTGACTTCCCCGTTTATGGGAACGATTCCAGGAATTTTCGCCCAATCCATTACTTCCCCGTGAGTGCGAGGTTATCACGGTGAATCACTTCGCTGTAAGGGACATGCCCCAGACTGGCCGCCATCTGATCCGATCGTCGGCCATAAATACTTCGAATTTCTTCAGAAGAATAGTTGGCCAGCCCTCGAGCGAATTCGATGCCTTCCTTCGTTCTAAGGCCAACCAGACCACCCTGTTCAAAGTCGCCCTGAACCTCGGTAATTCCCACGGCCAGCAACGATCGACCGCCGTCCCGAACAGCTCGACAAGCTCCGTCATCCAGCACCAGTACTCCGGCAGGAGCCGCTGTAAATCCTATCCAGCGTTTCCACGCCGGAACGGAACCACCTGCGGCAAGAAATAATGTACCGGTGACATTTCCTGTGCGTACGTCATCCAACACCGTATCGCTGCGACCACTGGCGAGGATGACAGCCTCTCCCATACTGGTCGCCGACAGAATCGCCCGAAGTTTACTCGGCATCCCGCCGCGGCCTCGCGTACTCTGTTCCGACGCGGCCAGCTGCAAAAGTGATTCATCCGGACGCGGTACCAGTGGAATGACCTTGCTGGCCGGATTCGAAGGAGGACCATCGTAAAGTCCTGCGATGCCTGAAAGAATAACAAGCAACGGATTGGGCAAAAGAGTAGCCAGCATGGAG
Source organism: Fuerstiella sp. (assembly GCA_022843805.1). GTDB lineage: Bacteria > Planctomycetota > Planctomycetia > Planctomycetales > Planctomycetaceae > F1-80-MAGs062. Next base: position 61,627 of record JALHMY010000034.1, on the reverse strand, counting down.
GCCAGCTGGTCGTTGTCGCCCACCGCGATCTCTTTAATGCTGACCGTGTCGTTTTCATTTACAATTGGAACAACACCGAAATCAAACAGCGTACGGATGGTGTTTCGGACATTCAGATAACGCTGACGATTACGAAAATCATTGCCGGTCAGCAGGACCTGCGCAGTTCGATATCCGTTGCGCTGAAGAGCATCGTCCCATGTCCGCATCAGATGAGGTTGTCCGATCGCTGCCGCAGCCTGGAGTTCAGGAAGGGATTCCGGACGACGATGCAGTCCAAGAATGCCAATACCCGCACCCACAGCGCCGCTGGAAACCAGGACAACTCGCCGGCCTGTCTGAATAATGCGATTGATCTGAGCGGAGATGCACTGAATCCGGTCGCTGTCAAGCCGGTCATCCTCCGTTGTAAGCACATTCGTGCCGATCTTGACGATCACAGTCCGACACGCCTGAAATACTTCCTGTCTGACCAGGTCTTGCATACAAATCTCTCGAAATCACCTGTACCAAATGAAACGAACGAAACAGGAATGAACGAAACCTCAGCGGCAGCCTGCGGACGCTGCTGTAATTCTCATTTCAAGCCGTTGCCTTCAGAAATTTCCGCACTACGGCCGCATGAAAACATGTCAGCATAGCAGATTTGGAGATTCTACGGGAGCGGAACTGCACGATTGTCGCCGCTCACTCACATGGTGGATGCCAGACGCATACTCGAGATGCCAATCAGGCTCTTTTGCCTGGCCCCACGTAGAAGCGTCTCTCCGAGACGCTGAAAAAGGCGGCAGATTACCCTGGGGTGTGATTTCACGCCAGGGCGGTGATGCGCGAGTCTCGGAGAGACTCGCCTGCGTGTCGCCTCTGGTTCTGACCCGCGGCAAACTCTCCTGTTCGCTGCTCCACCACATTGCGCAACCGCTCAACAACTTGCCTGGCCCCACGTAGAAGCGTCTCTCCGAGACGCTGGAAAAGGCGGCAGATTACCCTGGGCGTTGTTTTCAAGCCAGGGCGGTGATGCGCGAGTCTCGGAGAGACTCGCCTACGTGTTGCCTCCAGTTCTGACCCGCGGCAGACACACCTGTTCGCTGCTCCACCACATTGCGCAACCGCTCAACAACTTGCCTGGCCCCACGTAGAAGCGTCTCTCCGAGACGCTGGAAAAGGCGGCAGATTGCCCTGGGCGTTGATTTCAAGCCCAGGGCGTTGGATGCGCGAGTCTCGGAGAGACTCGCCTGCGTGTCGCCTCTAGTTCTGACTGGCGGCAGGCGCCCCTGTCCGCTGCTCTGCAAGATTGCGCAGCCGCTCAACCTCTTCCAGTTCCTTTACCTGTTTCTCCGCGCTGAAGAAGTCACCAAGAGATTTTGCCATTGCGGCACACAGCTTATTGACTGTTCTCTTTGCACTGCCATTTCGAAGCTCTTCGGCTCGTTTAACGGCCGGCACCTGAATCGCATTCAGACGCAGCTCAAATTCTTTCCTGCCCGGAAGTGCAATCAGACCCTTTACTGCCTCTTCGAGTTTCGCAGTGTCACCAGCGGCGGCAGCCTGTTTGGCCATTCCCTTAAAGACGGCCCGCTGAGCAACCACATCAATAAGCTGATCCCGAAACAGGTAGAGTTCACCTTCTACCCCAAGTCGAATACTGTCGTCCGGCAGCTTTATTGTATCTGTTGCAAGCAGCCCAGGAGCATAGGGAACTCGAGCGAGCAGAAGACTGCCACTGTAAACATAAAGCCAGAATGTGGGATTCTTTGGATCGACCACCATCTCAACTTCGCCATTACGATCACTCAGCATCCTTACGGGAACATCGCTGTTCTCATCCTTATATCGCAGCTTGGATACGCGATCAACACGATGAGAAACCAAAGGCCTGTCCGGTCGAAGGTTCAATACCAGCCGAACGCGACTGGATGTCGCCATGGGCCGCTGCCGCAGTGCCAGCTGCTCGACATTGCGACCGCGTCCTCCAAAAGGCGCCAGACCGTGCGATATGAGTACTCCCTTCACATGACTCCTGTCCTGAAACACAGTCGTCTCATCCGGGGATGCTCCTTCGACCGTCACTTCCGCATCTTCGGGCGAAAGTCCCGTTCGGGTCAGTTCGCGGTTAAATTCGGTCACCCGGATGTAGGTCAGATCCAGCTTCTGCAGCTGTTTGAGTTTTTGAGGATCCCGGCGATCCAGGTGCCTCAAGAACGGCCGAAGCACATCCCCTTCTGCAATTTGCTGAGCACTGGGATCCGGCGGGACCAGCTGACCAGCCTGCAAATAAAATTCCAGCTCATCAGTGCCTTTTGCGGCTCCCGTCAGAAGCAGGACAGGCCGAAAACAATTCTTCATAAGCCTGACGGCGACGTCGGCAATTGAACGGCGGTCGTAAGTCACTTCCGCCAGAACTGGCGTCAGTTCCTCGATTCGACGATCATATTCACGACAACAAACTTTCCAGCCACCGTCAGCCGCCTCCACTGCCACCAGCATCACTTTCTGAGCATCTTTCAGCGAATAACGCTTACCCAGTTCCTCCGCGGGAATCCGCTCAATCTGCGATTCACTGCCTGGCAACAGCCAGTCGGAGATTCGAACATCACGGGACCACATTTGGCCATACATCCGTTCCAGTGCAGTGTTAACATCCCGCAAGAGCACATCGTGGTCCAGCTGCGATGCCCCCGGCGTACTCACAGCGATCTCCACTGTGACCAGATAAGGCTGAAGTGGCAGTGGAAGCGGGACTGCAACTGCCGGAGCAGTGGATTCCGAGGTCGCTGCACCTGCCTCAGCCGAATTCGGCACTGAAGCTGCAGCACGTGTTTCAGCGGAAGTCGTTCCTGCCTGCTCCTGACACCATGCACCTTCGGTCTTCATCAGCACGAGTGCAAGACAGATCGCGAACAGCGGAGTTCGTTTCATTATCCCGTGCAGGGTCGAATGACCTCGACGAAATCCCATGTTCCCGCCAGGATTGTTATACCAGGTCGCAACTCGACAAAATCCGGGCATCATGGCCGCACCGTCCATCGTTCTACATTCTGATAAGTGGATAGCGGGGCTGCTGAATAACCTGAAACTGTTTTCTGAAACACCAGGTAGTCGTCAACTTCCCACAGCGGTATCACAAAGGCCTGTGCGGCAATGTGTCGATGAATATCATTAAGCCTTCTCTGAGCATCGATAAAGCTGCCCGCATAATCCAGATTGATAAGTTCCTGCCGCATCCAGTCAGGGAACGATTCCAGTCGCAAAACATCCATCTGAGGATCGTTTGTCAGCAGGGGCCATAAGTCAAGCAGCGGCTCTTCCATGCTGACCTGCCGATACATCATGTCCCAGTCCGAATCCGGCGCCGGTTCACCAGACTGGCTTCCATCGATCAGCTGAACCTGCAAGCCGATCTTTTCCCAGTAAACGTTAATACGTTCGGCAGCAGCCTTCGACACCGGATCAGGCGCTACAATCATCCGCAGCGATGGAAGTTTGATGTAGTCGACATTGGTTGAAGCGCGGAACAGTTCGCTCTTAAATTCTTCACCTGCTGCCTTTGCCTTCTCTCGAGCTGCAGGCTCAAGTCTCTGCAGTTCAGCAATCTGCAACTGTCGCTCGGCAGCAAATCGCAGTGCATAAGCCAGTCGAATATCGTAGGGAGGCGTTTGTTCGATCGGATTTGTCGCATAACTGGCCTGCCTCCATACGGAACTTGTGGGACGCCCGTGCTTCATCTGCGGATCCCGTAACACCACGCTCTTCAGAATCGACTCCCGGTCGATTGCCATCGATAGCGCTCTTCGCACCTGAGCCCCGCCCACATTCTTTGAAAGCGGATTGAATATAATCACATGCGTCGACGGTATAGCCTTCTTCACGGCCGTCAGGGTTTCAGACGCACGAAAACCATCAATTTCCCACGGCAGGACGCTTGTCAGAAACTCAGCCTCGCCACGATTCATCGCCTGAATCGCCTGATGTCGGTCCGGATAACGTCGTTCCACCACCTCGGCAACATGATATTGTGCGTTGTCCAGCCCATTCGGTTCAGGAATAAAGCGCCGATAGATTCGCTGAGTGGCATCTTCCTTAACAAGTTGGAAACGGGTGGAGAGTACGACGGGATCACCCGCACCGACTGAATTTTCAGCAGTTGAATCCGGCGCTCCGGCGCTCGTCGATTCTCCGACAGTCGATCCATCTGTCGCCTGTTCAGCAGACTCAACAACTCCTGAACCGGCCTGCGTGATCACCGGGAATCGAAATAATGCCTCCATGGTCAATGGCACTCGCATAAAGCTCAGCTTGATTTCCGTAGGCGACCGAACGGAAAACTCGCGGACAAATGATGCGAGGCGAGCATTAAACAGCGGACTTTCGGGATTCAGCTGTAATCCCAGAGCATCGGCAATCTGATTGGCCGTCAGAACCGGTTGTGACTGCCAGTGCGGCCGGGTATCCCGCAGCGTCAGTGTCACTTCACGGCCCAGATCGGACGGATCCCATCGTTCAAAAAAACTGGAACGATAGTAAGTGAGTTCATCCACCGCCGATGCTTCAAACATTGGAACCGAAACCAGTTCCTGATGCCGCACCACTGCCTCATTTATTACAGGGAAAATCTTCTTTTCCCCGCTGAACGATTCCACAGCCACTCGCAGCACCTGGTAACGCGCAGTCAGCTGTGCAAACGTCGCCCGAGCATTCCCTGTTGTTGGCCAGATTCGATCGGCTTCCTGAGCCAGCAGGGACGCCTGAGCAAAATTCTTTTCCTGAGCTGCCTGTACCGCTTCACCCAGTTTGGCTGCCGACTGCTGACTGAGTTTTTCTCTCCATGCAGTCGATTCAGGGTGCTGAGGAAAATGACGCTCAATCCGCCCCATCAGAAAACGAGCTTTACGATAATCACCGTCCTTTGCAGCTTCAGCAATCATTTGTCCCACAATCTCACCAAACCGTGGCTGCAGATCAGGGTTGTTAATATTCAGTGCGGCAAGCTCATCCAGCAGCGCCAGTGACGCATAAATGTCACCGGCGTCCCCCCTGATCTTTGACTCCGTCAGCAGTAATCGCTCAAACCTGGGACGAGTCTTCTCCCAGTTCGGGATCTCCCGTTCCACCATAAGAATCAGATCATAGGCCGAGCGAATCTCGCCCGCGTCCAGCAGCTGATCCACTCGCTGCAGCACCAGATCCTCAAACAGGATGATCTGATCAATCTGCGAAGGGGGAATTTTGTATTCGGCCGTATCACCCGGCAATGTCAGAGTGACTCGCTTCAGCTCCTCAAGCCTTGCAGACCTTTTTTCACGTTCCTCAGCGCTGTTCGGCTTGAGCGCCTCCAGCTGTTTTCGCTCTTCCTCAATCTTCTTCAGCGTGTCAGGACGCGGATACAGAGGATTACAGACAATCACGGCATTGTCCGTTTTCAGAACGATCCAGTCAAACGCCTTGTCTTTGGCGTCGGCTTCCTTAATCGCAACAAGAGAAGGCACTGCCAGGGATTCCAGTCGCGGGAGCGCGCTGACATCCGGTCGCTCGTCCTGAGCCCGGATCACTGCCGGACGTGCGACTGCAGCAAACAGGGCCATCGCGATAAACGGTGAAAAAACTCTGCAAGTCCTGATCACTGAGTCAACTCCATTGGAAGCGGGTAAAGACTTCCATCGACCGCAACAGCCACAAACTGATCTGCAATCTGCACCGGTCCCCGGCTCAGTGTCTGCCCAAGGTGCAGCTGGCGGTCGGAAGGCAGCCCCTCACTGGTTAGTCGCATGACCAGTCCATCCGAACGAGCAATAAGGAATCCATTCGTCAGAGGAACCGGGGCGCCCGCCAGAGTGTATCCGTCCAGCTGAACCAGCCCGGTCGGCTGAAGAGTGTTATCAAATGTAAAGCATCGGAGTGTCTGGCCGGCGATTTCCACAAACACTCGATTTCCGGCAATCACCGGAGACTTGCTGGGAACACCACCCAAATCGATATCCGCCAGAACCTCCAGAGTTGAAGACTGCATCATGATCAGCCGTCCGTCGGCCGTCGCCACACACAGCAGCCCCATCGATGCAGCCGGACTCACCTCAACCGGCCGCTCCATCTGAGTCACACTCAGCTCGGCCAGCTGAGGCCGGGGGCTGCCCCGATATTCGACTCGAACGAGCTTATTTTCCGAATTGATCGCCAGCACCTGAGTATCGCTCAGCGCTGTCAGACATTTCCATGTGGCCTGCTGTTCTGCGCCCTGGGACGCCCGATAATCTTCCGCAACAGTATTTCCAGCTGTTGCCGTCAGGTGCAGTCGTCCCGGCATCGCAAAAACCGCTCCGGCAGCAATCGCAACAGGCGGAAGCTGAGGTGCATCAGGCATCGTCCATTTGCGTTCCAGCTGTCCCGTGACACTAAACGTCCAAACGGCCGGCTCCGGCGCTCCACACCACGCCGCGAGGCGACCGTCGGCCAGAGTCAATCCACCAACGGATGAGGCCAGCTTGTCCGGCAGACGAAAACTACTGACCGATTCAAGCAGAAACCCGCCACTTGTGAGCATCGACACGGGCACGCGAAAGACTTCTCCAAAATCACTCACGGCCAGCAGCGACTGATTGCCTGTGGATGGTCCCAGCGCAACAACATTCGTCCCAACGACTGTTCGCCACAGCCCCTTCATCTGCTCCCGATCAGCTCTGGTGAAGAACACTGAAGACAACGTCTTCTGGCGACTCGTCAGGAACACTCCCTCATCCAAAAACTGAACCGGCTGAGTATGAATGCCCTCTCCCGTTAACCCGGGTTCCAGCAACACCGAATTGGTCGTGACACGAAATTTTCTGAGGTCGCGTCCTCCCAGCCATAACTGATTGCCTGGCCCGGCAAGCAGAAACATTCCGGTCTGCTCACCATCCTCCAGCTGATTCGCTCCGACAAGCGACAGAGGCGGCTGAGCTGGGTCCGGGGAGACCCGAAACGCGGTTACTCGCTGCGGCGAAGAAGGAACAAACAGATTCGTGCCATAAAGAAGGGCGGGATCACGAACATGCCCGTCAACAAAATCCGTACTCTTCACCGTAAGCTGACCAGAGGCATCCATCGCCAGCATCCGAAGGCGACACTTGTCAGATGTGTCGTTGTCACACAAAAGGTACAGATCGCCAGCAGCCAGCAACGGCACTTCAACGGAACCCGGACGATGATCGATATACGAAACTGCCGTGCACGCCAGAGAACTGACGCTTAACGTATAGACCATCATCTGATCACCCGTGATCAGCAGTGATTTCCCATCACGAGTCAGCACCGGAGGGCCTATCACCTTCTGCGGGAACCGGACCTTTGCTGTCGCCCGCCCGTTGGCCGCCGAAATCTGCCAAAGTTCTCCCTGATCAGTTGTAACATAGATCTGAGGCTGCTGGATCAGCGGACTGCCTGAGGGACTTCCTTCGACCGATTGTCGCCACAATACCTCGCCGCCAGACTGCCTCAGCATCATCAGCTCATTTGTTCGGCTGTTGTGCACCAAAAGCTCCGGCTCGGCTCCATTCAGCATTTGTGGAGCAAAGGCCGATTCGGAGCCGATCACCCGTTTCCATCGAGGTTCACCGGTGTCCGAATCCACTGCAAAAATCGTATCCAGCCCAACCGAAAACACGGTTCTTCCCTGACTTAACTGATCGTTGGCCGCCTGAGTTCTGAGAGTCAGCGAAACTGATGGCAAACCCGGTGCCGCCTCTGCAGGTTTTGCATCAATGCCAAGATCGGAACGAACTGTCAGCTCCTGCTCTTTCTTCAGAATTTCGCTCAGCAGGGCGACCACATCCTTGTCGCCATTCAATACGGCATAGCGATCCAGCAACGCCTGACGGGCCATCAGGGCATCAGACGTTCGGCCGGCTTCCAGAAACGCTCTGACCTGTCGAACCGCATCATCAAAGGCTTCACGCTTGGCGATCGCCGCTTCCGCAATTCTCTGATGTCGGATCAGGATCTCTTCCCGATCTTTTGGAATACCCGTTTCCGGTGAAAACCTCCTTAAGACCTCCATTGACTCCTGACTGACGGTCAATGGTTCCTTCTGCTGCACAACTTCAGCCACTCGGGCACCGGCAAAGGTCAGGCGGTCGGCATATCGACGAATCGTTTCCCGTTCGCCCTCAAAACCCTCCAGCTCTGCACCGACACGCAGCATGTCGTCCAGTTCCTGTTTCCCCTTCACCACATCAGGCGTGGTCGTCATGATGTGCTTTTCAACTCTGGACTTGTGCAGATTCAGGCGAGCGGTATCTGAAGACGGAGTCTTTGGATAGACTTCCAGATACTTGATAAACAGTCGTTCGGCTTCCGCATACTTTCGCTGCTCCAGCGATGTCAGAGCTTCCTTCAGCCGACGACTTTCCGCTTCCCGGTTAATAATGTAGTAGAAAATCATGGCCAGGATCGCCAGGCCGACAGATGCTCCGATCAGCATCAGAACAAATGGCGAACGAATAATCTGCTGCTCGCCCGGTCGGGCTGCGCCACCGGCAATGCGATCACTGAGAACAGCCAGACGGCCACGAGACAACTGACGTCGGCCCTGTTCACGCACTCGCTCGCTTTGTGAGTCGTCATCATCCTGTTCGTCGTCGTATTCTCGCACTGCCACGTTGATTTCCATTCATTTCACAATGACTGTTTCTGGCTCGTCTCGTCACCAGAATAAAAGCATTTTGAAAACAGTCGACTAAAGAACAGGGCGAATCTTGTTGGAAACTTTCTGAAAACCCGCCTGTGTCGCCGCGTCAATCACCATAAGACGCATCTCATGGATCGACTCGGGGTCGACCGTCAAATCAAGATCCGTAATACCGCTGGCTGAATTCTTCTGTTCCTTCAGCAGAGACAAAACCTCGTCATATGTATTCGCTTTTTTCCCCTCGACATACATGACGTTGTCCTTGTCAACCTCCACACGCACCGCCCCTGTTTCCGGAGGCTCGATTGTTGCCTGAGCGACCCCGTCCTTTGTGTTTCCAGGCGGCACATCAAAGCACTTTTGCATCGTAAAGGATGCTGTAATCATGAAGAAAATCAGCAGCAGAAATGTGACGTCCACCATGGGTGTCAGGTCCATTTCATCGGATTCAACCGGCCGTCTGCGTGGCGGCTCTTCATCGTCATCATCGTCCCATGACGGCAGGTGCTGTATCACCTTCTTTGGACGGACACCACCGGATGTATCCCCGCCGTCAAACTCCGCCTCAGCATCAAACTCCTCAACAACTTCCAGTTCCTGTATCTCAGGATAACTGTCCGCAATACTCGAACGAGCCGCCAGGCCGGTCGCCGATTTCCCAGCCAGACCTGTCCCCTTTGGAGGAACAACCGTCATGTCTTTGGACTTTTCCTCTTCGGCAAGCCGGTCCAGTTCTTCCAGCCGAGGCAGACGGACAAGGTCCAGCGAACGGCCCTGCTTCTGAGCTGTGATCAGTTTCTTCAGATCGGTGAGCACTTCATCCGCTGTCTGGTAACGCAACGAACGGCGTTTAGCCATCATGCGATGCACCAGCCGACATAGCACCGCAGGCAGAGCAGGGTTCTTTTCCTTAAGGGGCGGGGGCGGACTGTTCAGATGCTGAACGGCAATTGCCATCGCCGTCTTTCCGGTAAACGGCGTCTGTCCACACAGCAGCTGGTAAAAGGTCACTCCCAGAGAATAAATGTCTGACCGAGGATCGAGCTCGCGGCCGCTTACCTGTTCGGGACTCATGTAAAGCGGAGTCCCCATGGTGGTCCCCTCGCGCGTCAGATTTCCCTCATCAGGACCTTCATGCAGCTGCGCCAACCCAAAGTCAGCAACTTTTACCTCTCCCTTTTTTGTGACCAGAATATTTTCCGGCTTAATATCGCGATGGACAATGCCCGCCTCACCCGAAGCCTTCAGCGCCGCCGCCGCCTGTCCCATGACGTGCAGAGCAGACGCCAGGTCTGGCGCGCCGCGGGATTTCAGAATACTGGCAAGATCCTTCCCCTGAACAAACTCCTGAGCGATATAGTGCAGGTCCCCTTCCTGTCCAATGGTGTAGACCTGAACAATGTTGCGATGATTCAGGCCCGCCGCCATCATCGCTTCCTGCTTAAATCGAGCCAGCATGACTTCCCCGGACAGGGCCATCATGGCTGGCTTCATCACCTTGACAGCGACCTGCCGCTGCAGTGTGGTCTGTTCCGCCAGATAAACATCGGCCATTCCACCACTTCCGAGGTGCTTTAACAGCCGAAATTCGCCCAGCGTCCTGTTTGTCAGATCACTCATAACTTGTCCAGCACGTAAGTTGTCCGGAAACACTCCGTTAATGCTTTTCCTGAACACCAAAGTGGTACGTCACATTTTCCACTTCCGCCAGCATCGCCTCCACATCGCCAATGAACCCACTGGGAACTCGCCGCTCCGCCAGAATCATAATCTCCAGGTCGCCCGTTGACGCTTCCGATGCGATCTGGGCTTTCGCTTCATCCATCGTCGTCGGCTTTCCGTCAAGTATCAGCTCAGCCGTTCCTCCCTCAGTAACAGGGGCCGCAACAATCAGCTCCAGCATACCCGACGGACTCTTCGCATTTCCGGATTTCGCCACAGGAATATCGCGGTCAGGAGTTCCCTGCATGGTCGACGTCACCATGAAAAAAATCAGCAGCAGAAAAGTCACATCGATCATTGGAGTAATATCCAGATCGGCCTCTCCAATGCCCCCCTTTTTTTTACTGCCACCACCATCATCGTCGAACACAGACTCTGCTCCTGCCAATTTCTCGTGTCAGATTCACACCGGAACATCTGAATGCAGAACCGACAATCTCATCGTCATTCTTCCGCCCGCGATCATTTCCTGACAATGTACAATACTTGATTCCACCTACCGTCCCACTCGCACCTTTGCCGCTTCAAGCTCATCCAGAATGGTACTCAGACTCTCGCGAACAGACTCCTGAAGTTTACCCATTTTCACTGACGCCGAGGCTCCCATGGTCAGCAGAGGAATAGCAATTGCCAGACCCGCGGCCGTAGTCCATAACGCAAAACTAATGTCGCCCGCCAGCGCCGCCGGATCAATTCCCGAATCGGCAGCACCAGCAATTTTCTTGAACGCATTGATCATCCCAACCACCGTACCCAGCAGCCCGAGCATCGGAGCGATCTTGATCATGGTTGCCACCCAGGAAGCCGTATTCTCCAGATTCGCAAGAATATCACGCTCGAAACGCTGCCCCAGAAGCTGCTTGATCTTTTTCACAGGAAGCTCGCGATTCTGCATGCCAATCTGAACCAGCTGCGGAACAGCTCGCGACCATAGTTCAGGCGTGTCACAAAGCTGCACCACACCGTCAAAATCATTCTTCGCAAGTCTTTCTGTTACATCATCAACAAAAGCCTGTTCCGCAGCCTGTCCCGGGAAACCTTTCTGCTTCACGCGGCGAGTCAGCAGAACAATGCAGTAAAACCCAACTGCCGCTGCCAGTGCAATGGCAACCCAAATTGCCGAGTCCGCGAATGTCAGTATCGCAGTGACATTCATCTGCGCAAGACTCTGCATCCCGGGACTCAAAAAAGAATTGATTACCATCGATAATCCTGCAACCTGGTCCATATTTTAAACAATCTTTGATTCCATGAAGCCTGACAAATCCGGGCGACCAACACGAAACTATTTGAGCTTCTGACTGGTTACGACAAACTCAAAACCGTCATCGCTTCGTCGAATCTCAAAATATGTCCTGAGAATCTGGGCGGATGGACGATTCGCATATGACAGCTCCAGCCTTGCCATTTGCTGCTCCAGCGCGTCCGGATAGAAATGCAGAATCGCCGCCTGCCTCGCATCAACACCCGCCTTCTGAAACAACTCGGCGTCCGCCTCTTTGCGATCCCCGTCCTCCCAGTTCATAAACAGTCGCTTTTCCGCGTCACCCGTCGTGACTTCCCGGGTCACCGGTTGATCCTGACTGACATTCTTCAGGTACACCAGACGGCCCTCACTTAAAAACAAAGCACCCAGTTCAATTCCAAAAAAGTCGAGCTGCTGAGCGTAACTTTTGAGGTTTCCCTTTTCGGCAAACTGCACAAACCATCGCTGATCCCGCTTCGCGCCCCCACGACCCGGCCCGCCACTTCCCAAAGGACGTCCGCCGGTCCCCTCCGCACTGCCGGGATTTCCAGTATTCTTCTCGCCCGAGTATTCCGTAGGCTCGACAAGTTGCGCTGCCGTATCAGACACTTCAACAACCGGATCAGTGATTTCCATCAGTTCCGTCACGTCCGACATATCTTCCGCAACGGACGGATCATCCGTCGGATCTTCCGGAGATTCCACATCCGGAGTTGCTCCTTCGACCCCGTCTTCCCAGCCTCCGTCACCAGCCGTCATAATCGGGGCAAGCAACACCTGAGTCGGCAGCATATTGGCCACCCAGATCGCTATCAGGACTATCAAAGTCAGGCCGAGCATCCCGACAGCCGAAATCAATGCCGACGACATAATGTCGTAACGTGTCAGCTTAATGTGCGGAGTTCGCACTGGCTCAGTGCCGGTTTGACGCCGGGATGACGGCGGTTTTGAAGCGGCCGAAGACATATCGGATCTCGACAGTGGAGACTTTCCAGCCCCCAGACATGTGCGGAAACAGACAGGCAGCGGATGATGCTAGTCATTCGTCGACAGACATGTCAACGAACTGAAGCACTGTTTGGTCGCCAGACCCGGCATTCTACCGCCCGACGAGTCAAAAACGGCTTCGATCTGGAAAAACGGGCGGACTGGCTACTTTGTAGTCTGTCTTCGAACCACCAGCCTAAACCCAGGCTCTGCCACCTCGAAGGCAAAATACGTCGCCCGGATCGATGAGACAGATCGGCCCGAGAATTCAGCCTCCAGCTTTTCCATCTGCTCCACCAGTTTCGTTGGATACAACAACGTAATCGACGCCCCATCGACCGATAACCCGGCACTCCGGACCAATGCCCGATCCATTTCCTCACGATACTCGCTGCCCCAGCTTACCGACATCTCAGTATCAAACGTCTTCGAGATATCCGACAGCTCCATCGCGACAGGAGTCGCACCACTTATCGGACCCAGAACCATGACACGGTCGGTCCCCGCATATGATACGGCGATCGCGATTCCAAAATGATCCAGCAAACGCGAGTAAGTTCCAACAGAACTTCCGGGAAACTCAATAACCCAGCGATGCTGTCGACTCTGCGCCCGCTCTGACCGAGCGACATCAGAAAGCAGTCGACCACGCCCACCCATGACTGCTCCGGCCTGAAGCCCCGAAACTCCAGCGGCGCCCGGACGTGATGCGGAATCACCCGCATCAAAAATTTCCGGCACTGCATTCGCCGCAACCGATTGATCCGAGTGCAACTCCACCTGAATTTGCGACAAATCAGACGGCTCCATCACCTGTCCGGTGTGAGGATCCTCCAATTCGCCTTCACCCCTGTTCTCGGGAGTCATTATTAAGGACATTAACGATGTATTCCCGAGTTCCGGCGAACTGCTGGCCATCCCTCCAAACACAACATGATGCCCGATATTCGCTCCAGCCGATCCGTTCCGCTCAGAAGACTCAGTTCGCCAATAAAATAATTGTGCACCAATCGTCAGCAACATCGCCATGATGAACGTAATCAGCACACTGATAACCGCATCATAGCCAGTCATTCGCATGACGGGGCCTGCAGAACGATTCGGCCGAAAAACCAGAGTACATTTCATGCCATCTGCTCCGTTCAATTTGTCGGCAGAATTCCCTCAGCATTTTTTGACAGAGACAGGTGCTCGGTGTGATTCGCAGAAGGGTTCCAGGCGAGAAATTCGCAGTTCCCGAAAAATTGAAAATCAAATTGTTGCACCCGGGTTTTGGACATAATACCATCATAATGATGCACAGACAAACACTTTCGAGTCAGGACTCCACCATGCACTCATCAGTTCGGTCTATTCTAATCGTCATTTGCTGCTTCGTACCGGTTTCCGGATCGGCCTGTGCAGACACAATTCTTTGGTACAATGGTGACGTCTCTATCGGACAAATTGGGTCAAGCGGAGGGGGAACAGTCAACCAGGAAACATCGAACCGCGGTTCGATGAACGTTTATGATGATTTTGTTGTTACGAACCCGGCAGGCTGGAAGGTCCAGCGAGTATGGTCGAATAACTCCATGCAGATAACGGGAGTCACGCAGGCATCATGGTCTATTCGTTCGGGTATGTCAGCTGGTAACAGCGGAACCGTGATTGCCTCAGGGATCAGTGCTGCCACTCAAACGAGCAATGGCCGCACGAATCCGTCGCCAGGCTTCCCGGAGTACAGGATTGAAGTGACCGGGCTCGATGTCAGCCTCGCGGCGGGTACCTACTGGCTGTCAGTTTCTCCACTGGTTGGAATTGACAATGCATCGGTTTTCAAGTCGTATGTTTCAACGACTCGTAAGGCCAATGCAATCGGGCTCCCGAGTGGAAACAACAGCAACAGCTTCATTAACGCAGGCTTTCTAAGTTATAACTTCGCGAATGCTTTTAACAACGACTACTCCATGGGTGTCGCCGGCGTTTCAGTTCCTGAGCCATCCACCGTTGCCTTTCTGACTGTCGGTTCTGTTGTGGCCCTGCTTTGGAAATCGAAGCGATTCCGATCCTCTGGCGCAGCTGTAAATCCAGAATCCGACAGCCGTATTTGAAGCACCTTATTCCATGCCGCTGCGGTCGTTTTTGAACGCCAAAATGTCACCGCAATGAGAACTCTGACTTTGGGATATGCGGCAATTGCCCTGCAGATCGCGTTCGGTGCGATTGCCGTCTGTTATATCCATCCTGTCGCTTTGATGGCCGTATTCCTTTCTGGAGTACCGCTCGGTCTCTTTGTTGCACGCGGCAGGCCTGGACTCATATTTCCTGCGATCGGACTGTTCTCTGTCGTGACCTTGTGGCCAGGCCTGAAATCAGAGATCCCAGTCACAGGTACTGTCGAACCTCTGGATCAGACCGGAAAAATACCGGGTAGTCACTGGATCGCAGGTCATGTGACTTCCGAGTGGAAAATTGCCACCGAGTATTCTCATGAAGAGACCATGCGGGCAGGGCGGCCATCCCGAGTTTACGGAAGGAGACGCATCGCGCCTCTGGTCAGCAGGACATGGAGTCCGCAGAACCCTGTGGAGACATGGGTCGTGGCTGAAACACTGGACTCCGGCAGTCGTCTTCCATGGCATCCGGATATCTGGAATTCCGGTTCAGGTGTCTTTGTACGGCGAACAGGTTTTTCATTGTCCGGATCACAGTTACTTGCGGATCGGGCATCGAAGCTGCACGGACTGAATTCCTCGTCGGAACCGCTGATTCTCATGCAGGTGATTTCAGCCGACGCAGCTCAGAATTATCAGTTACAGCAATTTGCAACTGGGTTCTTCGTTGCCTCCAGCGCATGGTCCCTGATACTGCTGTGCTCATTTCTGCTGTCCAAAATTCTGCGACGACGACCCTGAGCCGTCCGACGCTGTATCGCTCCCGACACAGGGCAGAGAGGGCCGAATCACAGTTTGTCCGGCATGTCGTAACCGGTATGAGCAGAATCGCAAAGCAATTTGGCGAGCGGGATGCGTCAGCTTCCCGAGTATGCAATTCCCCCCGGGTTTCGGTGCTCAGACGAACGAATCAGTGGATGAGCCGGATGGGACGGTGCCGAGGGTTTGTACCGGCCGGTTAACACCGGGCCGCTCGCCAAATCGCAATGCAATTTGGCGAGCGGGATGCGTCAGCTTCCCGAGTTTGCAATTCCCCCCGGGTTTCGGTGCTCAGACGGACGAATCAGCGGATGAGCCGGATGTGACGGTGCCGAGGGTTTGTACCGGCCGGTTGACACCGGGCCGCTCGCCAAATCGCAATGCAATTTGGCGAGCGGGATGCGTCAGCTTCCCGGTACGCGATTCTCACGTGAATTCATGGCGGCGAAGATGGCATTAAATCGATCGTGCGATGGAATGTTGGCACTGAGATCCAGATATCGTGCCAGCCATGTCATGTTCTTCGTGCATCATCGCTCAATCATCTCATATCTTTGGAGTGCAATTGCAGCCAGACATCACTGTCAATGCTATTCTGCACTGCGCTCGCCGAGCCGTCCAACCGCAGGGTGTTCACCAATCCCACATGCATGGATCGAGCCGCCGCCGCGAAGTTTCCCGAGATCGGAGCATCACTGCACGGCATTCCCAGACGCTTCAGTTCCGCCGTTGAATACTTCAACGTCAACATCGTACAGGATGTGATGCCATCCGGTTCTCGAGGATTCGGCCCGGGTAATCCAACGGCTGTCATATTCGCGGCAGGCATTCCCAAAGCCCAGGTTCCGCGCGGGTCGAGCGGTTCGATCCCCGCCCGGATTTCGTCGATCGCCACAATGTTTGAAAGCCCATTCGGGAAACGGTTGAATCCGAATGAAACATTGATCCCACCAATCCCACTCCCCGAGACTGTTGCATTTGTATTGATCAGATCGTTTGTTCCAGTATCGAAGCCGTCAGTGCATCCCGCTTGAAAACGAAAACACACGCGGTTTGGGCCGACGTTGAACCCATAGTTTCCGCGCGCGTACGAATGTCCGCTCGTCCCCGCCAGAAGAGCGCGCTCATAGGGCGAGCTGTTGTAGGCATCGGTAGGGCATCTCATCACGCTCAACACATAATTGCGGGCAATCCGATTCGCTTCGGCATCAACCGGCTGATTCAAGTCAAATGCATTATGGAGTGTTGTTTGATCCAGGTAGGGCAGAAGTGCGATGACCCAGCTTGAACGAAGCCGGTCGGGCTCGGTGCCGGGAGACAATCCCATAGCCACGCGATCAAACGTCCCAAGCGGCATCAATCCGCCACCGTACGGTTCTCCAGGGCCAGCCCAGATCGAAGCAGGAGGAAGAACACGGTACACGTCGTGATAGTTGTGCAGCGCCAGACCGATCTGTTTCATGCTATTTTGGCACTGCATGCGTCTTGCTGCTTCCCGCGTCTGCTGCACGGCTGGAAGCAGCAGTCCCACCAGCAAAGCAAGCACGGAGATCACGACCAGCAATTCAATCAGTGTAAACCCACGAGCCCGCCGCTGACCTGTTATCATGATGTAAATCTCCCGGAAAAATCGATCATTAGCGCACTTTCACAATGCGTCTGTCCTCAAGACACCGGCAACCGGTGGCAATTGTCTGATAATTCTCCCCGTCGGATCAATAATCGAAGTTCCGGCCCATGTCGAACAAACGAGATTCCATTTCCGCGTCTCAATCGCTCGAAATTGGCACATCCGAATGTGTCGTTGGATCATGCCTGGATATTCAGCAGTTTTACCGTCGTAGACAAGATGGATAATTGCATCTTCATTTGCCGATCGACGATATTGGGGCAACCACGGTAAAAACGACTCATAACACACTGAGACCGCGATTCCATGCTGGTTTCCCCTCAGATCGTGGAATACCAACGGGGGTTGCACGAGCATCACCGAAAACGAGAGCGGAGCAACGGACGTGTGGGCTGCGATCAATCCGCCCCCACACCACGCAACCCCTAAAACGCCAGCTCCGATCACTGGGCCGATCCATCTCCGTTTCCTGTCAGCACACGGATTCGGGATCAACAGAAAATTCACCAGGTACAGTAATCCAGCCACGCCGAACGGGGTAATCCAACGTGACCATTGCGCCAGCGGCGTATTTCCCACAGTGAGGGAAAAATTCGACACGGACCAGGACACACCGCACCAGGCCTCAAGCAGTTCGCCAACGACAGCCACCACAGCCGTTGCCGCAGATGCTGCCACCATCGGTTGTCTCCGCATTGATCGGATTGTCACGGCCACGGCCAGAAATTGCAGGCTGAACACCAGACACGCCAACGCCTGAACCAGCCATCCCCATGCCGGTAATCCGGCACGTACGAATCCCGTCGAGAGCCACTCCATTGCAAATCCGATAGCGACAGCTTCCGTTGTGAGCCGAAGGCTGGACATCTCCAATTTATGATCGCGCCACATCGGTATCACTGGTGCCAGGCAGAACCACCAGGCTGGCCACGAAAACGGCGGATAAGACACCATGAACTACAAGATTGTGCTGGCGGCCAGAATGCGTCGATGCAAACAAGCAAAAACAACACGACTGTGGTCAACACGAAAACGTCAACCCAATTGCACAACCCAATGAAGTCCAGCGACACGCAAAAAAACACCATCGAACGCCTGGAATTGAGTGCTGCATAAGATGCCGTCCAGCGACCACTCATGAGCCTCGGCTTACGATCTGAGATTACGCCGTTTATGCACAAGAAATCCAATCGCGATGAATGCTGCGCCGACACCGAGAAACCAAAACCATCGCGAACTGCCTGGGGGAGTAAAAACTGGCTCAGGCAGTCCGTAGTGTGTTAGTTGAAATTCAATATCCGGAACAGGTGTTCGCAACAATGTCACGTCCGAAGTCAAACGCCGTACAGTCTCTTTGTCGTCCCCGGTCATTCGTCGCAGTATACGCGACGGAACAGGAAACCCGTGAATCACCTCGCCGAGAGTAATGTCCACATGCTGCGTGGCGGATTTTCCGACTTTTAACTCGTATTCCACGATAGCCCACTTCCGGGCTATATCGCAGATGAAGTAACTTAATCCGAAATCAAGCATTACATTTTGGGAATCTGGACGTTCGAAATCGACTCTGACGGCATTCCTGCCGTTCCATTCGACCTCCCTGACATCAACGAAATGAAACAGTGGACCACCGACGACTACATGGAGTGGTTCCTGATTGATATACCAACTGCCGACGGCGAGTGCCCTGCCGTCATTAACAATTTCCTGTATTTTTCGGTCTGCGTCGAGATTTTCACCCCTTCGCTCCAACCCTTCGATGGAGTATGTGGCGTCTTGAGCTGGTCGTCCAATCCGGAATGCATACACGTCATTAAGTGCATTCACATATTCCGCTTGGGGCAATTTGCTCCCTGTTTCCAGGGACATACCGCCGGAAACCATAAAGCGAAACGCTTCTGTCTCCAGAGCGTCCGGGTTCCGACCGGCAGCGATCAACTCAGCACGCTTTTTTGCAGAAATGGACTCATAGTCTTTTACATGACGGATGTTGAGCTCCGCAGAGAATTCTGAGGACGCTAACAGTTGTCGTGTCTCCTCTACCGCATTGATAAAACGGGCTCGCGTAGCCTGATCAACTCCTTCTGCGGCGCTGCACACTATCAGGCAGAGTGCTAACGAAAGTCCAGTCACAGCAGCAATTCGACGAACAGTCACGCGAGCGCCTTTCAGATTTATGGCCGATTGTCATTGATCATGCTTCTCTTCTCTTTGTTGTATACTTCATTGTCCGGAATCGAAAGCATGTCTCCCTCACCAAAAACTCCGCTCAGTCACATTTACAGCCAGTGTCAAAGCGATCTGCAACACACGCACAACCACCGGAGCAAAATGATCCTGCGCATGATCCCGGGCAAAAAGGGGTCAGGTCTCATTGTTTTGTTGAAGAGTGCTGTTATACTCACTCAATGCCAAGAACCAAACGAATTTGTCCTGCGGGTGAGGTCTTCCACATTCTCAATCGAGCGGTGGCTCGACTGACGATTTTTGAAAAACCGGAAGACTACGAAGCTTTCATGCGCGTGCTCGATGAGACCTGGCAGATCGTTCCGCTGCCCATCTTTGCCATGGTCACAATGCCGAATCACTGGCATTTTGTGGTTCGGCCGGAAACCGCCGATCAGGTCAGCGAGTTCTTCCGGCGACTCACCGTCATGCACACCATGCGGTGGCACGCTCATTACAAGACGGGTGGGACCGGACATCTGTATCAGGGCCGGTTCAAATCGTTTCCGATTCAAAGCGACAATCACCTGCTGACCGTGATGCGTTACGTCGAACGAAATCCGGTGCGTGCCAATCTGACTGAACTGGCAGAGGAATGGAAGTGGAGTTCTGCTTACCGCCGGCGTCGCTTGCCCGAAGAGTCCCCCTGGCTGACCATTCCCAACGATCCGCCTCTGCCGCGAAACTGGCGTTCGTGGGTGAACAAAGTCGAGACAGACGCCGAGCTGCAATCGTTGCGGAACAGCGTCAAACGTGGACTCCCGTTTGGTGACGCTCAATGGATCAGGAGCAGTGCCGTACGTCTTGGGCTTGAATCCACAACCCGGCCAAGGGGAAGACCAAAGAATGAGACCTGACCCCTTTTTCAAACGCCATGTCGTGCGGATGCGATGACAGAATAAGGTCATCGAACGGCTGACAACTTCAGGAAGAGCAACTCAGTATGAAAAAGACCTTCAGTGCCTGGAGATATGTGTTCTTCATTACTGCAGTAGCGGATTGTATATATAGCATCATGTTTTACTCGCTCTGGATGTCGACCCGATCGACATTGGGGGAAATGCCCTGGGAGTGGATGATTATTGCTCTGATGATCTACCCCCTTAGCTTCATTACCGAACCGTTGAGCGAATTCGTGCCACGGCAATGGATAGTAGTGCCGATCTACTTGACAGGATTAATACAGTGGACGCTGATTCCGTCACTGCTCTATCTTGTTTATGCGTGGATGTGGCGGTTTTTTAATAGGAATGCTTCACAGAACACATAAAGGTGTCAAACGCATAATGGGGTCAGGTCCAATAGTGTTCGGCACGAAATTTGCGCCACCTCACGCATGGGAATCACATCTGTTTTGGCACGCTTTTTGCGCATCGTCCTGACAGTGAATCTCTAACCTGCCAGAGTGACATTGTAAGCCGAACTTCGTGGCCCCGGACCCGGAACAACCTGATACCAAACCTGCCAGCAGTGCATCGTCAGCAGCATCCGGGTCAAATGCGGTACCGTCGGATGACGTACCCGGTCAGACTCGCCGTGAGCCCAGGGCGTCGCTCGAAGAGCTGGAACGGCACATCACAAAAATAAGATCTGCTGAAGAGTAAGTCACCCGCGCGCTCTGCACGCCAGGCCGTTCGGTGCTGCGCGGTGCCTTAAGCCGCCTCTGCCCGATGTGGCCGGATCTTTGTCAGCGGTTTGCCAAATGCTGCCGATCCTCTCATAACTCACACTGCTGTCAATCAACCGCAATCGCAGTGCCGAACACTATTGGACCTGACCCCTTTTACCAACAGCATCAGGAAGAAATCGCACTCGGTGGGCTGACGCCACACCGCTCGCCAGCACGCAAGGCGAGCGGAGTGGCGTCAGCCCTCCGAGGCCTTCAAAGGAGTATCCAACGCTTACCTTTCAGGTGATGCGTCTCCGAACAGGGGTCAGGTCTCTTTTGTATTCAAGAGAAAGAGACCTGACCCCTTTTTTAAACCTTTTTCAAACGAATGGATGCTGATAGCTGGCCAGAGTCTTCATATAGTTGGCTCGAACAAACGCGGAGGGGTTTCTGGCATTGCGAAGACTCATCGCCCCTCGCATTTGCCCGACCGACTCGTATCCTCGCTGAGTCATCCATTGTGTCAGGCCATCCGTTAAAGTCCGCAGATGCTCCGGTCCATGCCGCAACAGAGCTGATGTGGTCATAACAACATCGGCACCGGCAAGCAGATATTTGATCACCTCGCTGGAAGTTTCAACACCGGTCGATGCCGCAAGCGAGCCTGATGTGCGACCAAATAGTACGGACAGCCACAACAGCGGCAGCCGAATTTCTGACGGCGAACTCAGCTGAAGGCTCGGCACCACCTCCATCTTCTCCAGGTCAAAGTCCGGCTGATAAAATCGGTTGAACAGAACCAGCCCGGAAGCTCCCGCCTCAATCAGACGGTCGGCCATTTCCATGGGCGAACTGAAGTAGGGGTTCATTTTTACGGACACAGGAATCCGGATACTCTGAGTGACCTGCTTCACAATGGAAACGTACCGGTCCTCCACCATTCTCGCGTTCTGATCCTCATCAACGGGAAGCCCGTAAACATTCAGCTCCAGAGCATCCGCACCAGCCTTTTCAATTTCACGAGCGTAATCAGTCCAGCCGGAATCTGTGGTTCCATTCAAACTGGCAATCAGCGGGACATCAATGGCAGCTCGAGCATCACGGATCAGTTTCAGGTAGTCAGTCGGGCCACGATCAAACTCGGGGAATGATGGAAAGTAGCTGGAGGATTCAGCCGAAGAATCACAGCCGGCGCTGCTCAGAAACTCAAATGCCGCGGCGTCATGATGAAGCTGTTCTTCAAACAGCGAAGGAAGGATAACGGCTGCCGCGCCGGCCTTTGCCAGTTGTGCAACGCCGGTCACTGTCTGACACAAAGGCGACGCAGACGCAACCACCGGATGCTTCAGGGACAGTCCGAGCCACGGAGTGACTAAGTTTGGGCCGATGTTCCGGGTCATGCTGGGATCCATATCAGAGTCCTGCCAGATCTTCGTACATTTTCCAGCGCCGGCTCACCGCCTGCTGGGCTTCCTGCATGATCCGCTCCGAATTGTCCGGGTTTGCCTGCTGCAGCAGCCGGAAACGCAGTTCCTGAGAAGTAAACTGTTCCAGAGCAAGTTCGGGACGCACGGAATCGAGAATAAAGGGATGCTCACCGCGAGCTTTTGCTTCGGGATGAAATCGCATCAGCGGCCAGTACCCACTGTGGACCGCTCGACTTTGCTGGTCAAGCGCGTGCAGCATATTGATCCCATGAGCAATACAATGACTATAGGCGATCACCAGGGATGGTCCGTCATACGCCTCTGCTTCCCTCAGAGCATCGAGCGTCTGCTGTGGATTCGCCCCAATCGCAACCCGCGCAACGTAAACTGATCCATAAGAGACAGCCTGAAGTGCCAGGTCCTTCTTTTCTGCCTGTTTACCAGCAGCCGCAAATTTGGCAACGGCTCCCCGAGGTGTGGCCTTTGATGCCTGACCTCCTGTGTTGGAATAGACTTCTGTATCCAGTACCAGCAAATTGACGTTACGTCCACTGGCCAGAACATGATCCACTCCCGCCGATCCGATGTCATAAGCCCAGCCGTCGCCCCCGACCAGCCACACACTCCGCCGCACCAGATGGTCGGCGATGGACAGCAGCAGTCGAGCGGCAGGATGATCTTCACGGGCGATTCGCTGTCGCATTTCGGAGACTCGCAATCGCTGCCTGCGAATATCGGCTTCAGTCCTCTGATCGGCACTGACGAGGCCTTCCACAAGCTCATCACCCAGCAGAGCACGCAGCTGAAGAACGAGTCGCCGAGCTTCTGCAAGGTGCCGATCGGCCGCAATTCGCATCCCCAGACCGAACTCCGCATTGTCCTCGAACAGCGAATTCGACCATGCCGGTCCCCGGCCCTCACTGTTCACGCTCCATGGCGTTGTGGGAAGATTTCCACCAAAGATTGATGAACAGCCAGTCGCATTGGCCACCATCAGCCGATCACCGAACAACTGAGAAATCGCCTTCAGATAAGGCGTCTCACCACATCCCGCACATGCTCCGGAAAACTCAAACAGTGGCTCCAGAAACTGCGTGCCCCGGACGCTGGAGAAATCCACCTGTCCCCGGGGTGTCAGCGGCAGCGTTTCAAAAAACTCAGTGTTGCGACGAGTGGATTCCAGAATCTGCTCCTTCGGCACCATATTGATGGCTCGCCGTCGAGTCTCCTCCAGACCCGTAACCGGACAGACCTCCTCGCACAACGCACATCCCGTGCAGTCATCCGCATACACCTGAAGCGTATATCGAGTTTCAGGAAACCCGCGAGCATCGACAGGGGCTGAAAGAAATCCGGACGGTGCGTCATCCAGCTTCTCCTGATGATACAGCCGAGAACGAATCACTCCGTGCGGACAAATGAACCCGCAGTTTCCGCACTGAATGCAAAGCTCGGGATCCCAAAGCGGAACAAACGCCGAGATGCTGCGTTTCTCCCATCGGGAAGTGCCGCTGGGAAAAGTGCCGTCCACCGGAAACGAGCTCACCGGCAGGAGATCACCGGTGCCCGCAATCATGGCACCGGTTACCTTTCGCACAAACTCGGGTGCCTCGGCGGGAACAACCGGGCGGCGACGCTTCGTTGCGGTGACCTTTCCGGGAACTGTAACGCGATGCAGATTTCGAATGGTCGCATCCACGGCGGCGAAGTTCTGCATCACAGTTTGTTCGCCCTTCTTCGCATAGGTCTGCCGGATCGAATATTTGATTCGGCGGATCGCCTCATCCTGCGGAAGAACTCCCGAGATGGCAAAAAAGCAGGTCTGCATGACCGTGTTGGTGCGGTTCGTCAAACCGGTTTCCCGGGCAACTCGACTGGCATCGATCGTATAAAACTGCAATTGCCTGTCGATGATCTGCTGCTGTACTTCCAGAGGCAGCTCATCCCAGACCTGGTCAGCTGAGTGTGGACTGTTCAGCAGGAATACGGCCCCCTGAGCAGCAATGCTGAGCACGTCGATCGTGTCAATAAAGCCAAACTGATGACATCCGACAAACTGAGCCGATGAAATCAGATAAGTGGAACGAATCGGCTTTTCTCCGAACCGAAGATGGCTGACAGTTCGAGAACCTGATTTTTTTGAGTCGTAAACAAAATAGGCCTGTGCATGCAGCCCGGCATCTTCGCCAATGATTTTGATCGTATTTCGATTGGCTCCAACCGTTCCGTCGGCACCCAGCCCATAAAAAACGGCGCGAAATACGTCATCCGATTCGATCTGAAAATCCGGGCTAACGGGCAGGCTGGAGTGCGTCACGTCGTCATGAATACCCACGGTGAAGGAGTTCTTCGGCTGTGGTTTTTGAAGCTCGTCAAACACGGCCCTGATCATCGCCGGTGTGAATTCCTTTGATGACAGTCCGTACCTTCCGCCGGTTACCCGCGGCAGCGAAACAACTCCTCCAGGAATGGACACGCCGCTGCGCATGGAAGCTTCAGCCAGAGCCGTCACGACGTCTTTGTAAAGCGGTTCGCCCCCCGCACCAGGCTCTTTGGTACGATCGAGCACAGCGATACTGCGGACAGAAGGAGGCAGCGAAGCAAGCAAATGTTCTGCGGAGAACGGTCGAAATAATCGAACCTGTACCGCCCCAACCGGTTCTCCGTTTCGGACCATATACTCGACCGTCTCTCGCACCGCCTCACACCCGGATCCCATCAGAATCAGGACCCGTTCAGCATCGGCAGCACCAAAATAGTCGAACAGCCGATAATGTCGTCCCGTCAGTTCAGCAAACTGGTCCATCGTGCTTTGAACAATCGATGGGACAGCCGCATAGAAGCGATTCACAGCTTCACGCGACTGAAAACAGACGTCCGGGTTTTGAGCAGTACCGCGTACAAACGGCCGGTCCGGATTCAATGCTCGCTGTCGATGAGCAATCATGTGCCGGTCATCGATCAGAGCCCGCAGGTCATCATCGGACAGCAGCTGAATTCGGTTATATTCATGAGAAGTGCGGAATCCGTCAAAGAAGTGCACAAAGGGAACCCGCGACTTCAGTGTAGCCGACTGCGCAATCAGCGCCATGTCGTGCGCTTCCTGGACCGAGCCGGATGACAGAAAGGCAAAGCCAGTGGATCGGGCAGCCATCACATCCTGATGATCACCAAAGATGGACAGAGCATGAGTGGCCAGCGACCTGGCAGCCACATGAAAGACGGCCGATGTCAGCTCACCGGCGATTCGGTACATATTCGGTATCATCAGCAACAGGCCCTGCGAGGCTGTGAAGGTTGTGGCCAGTGCACCTCCCTGCAGTGCACCGTGAACCGTGCCCGCCGCCCCCGCCTCGCTTTGCATTTCAATGACGTCCGGCACACCTCCCCAGATGTTGCACCGACCCTCACTGGACCACTGATCAGCGAGCTCCGCCATCCCGGATGATGGCGTAATAGGGTAAATCGCACAGACTTCATTCAGCCGATAAGCCACATCAGCACAGGCTTCATTTCCATCCCGGATGGCATGTCGCAAATCTGTCATCTGCTTCCCTCAGATCCGGTACGAGTACTGCTGTCAGGAGCCGCAGGACCGGATGTCGGCTCCGCTGTCATCTCCATCGCATGGCATGGACACTGGTCAACGCAGATTCGACAGCCAGTACAGCGATCAAACTGAATCTGATACCCCGAACCTGCGGGATCTCTCAGAATTGCATCTTCAGGACAGGCAGCCAGACATCCGTCACAATGAAAACAGTTCCCGCAGGAAAAACATCGCTTTGCTTCAAACTGTGACTGCGATTCATTCAGGCCTTTCACGACTTCCTCAAAGCCGCCAATTCGCTCCCCGGTCTCACGCCGTGGCTGAGGTCTTTGTTCCGCGGTGGTAAAGTACCAGAGTCGGAGCTTTTCAAACGAAGCCAGTTGCGGCTTCTTCGGCGATGCAGGAGTCGTTCCGCGGAGCCACGCATCAATGTTCTGAGCGGCTTTGCGACCATGTCCGACAGCTGTGGTCACGGTACGCTCGGAGGGCACCATATCACCACCGGAAAAAATGCCGGCATGTCCCGTCATCATGTGCTCCGACACAATCACGGTCCCATCCTCCTGAAACTGAATGCCTTCAATCTGCTTCAGAAATGCCGAATCGGAATCCTGCCCCAGAGCGAGGATCAGGTCGTCAGCCTGCAGAGTTTCATAACGACCAGTCCCGTGAGCACGACCGTCCGCATCGAGCTCCATCAGTTCGATTTTCATGCTGGCGCCTTCGATGGAATTGATCGAACGCAGCCAGTGAATCTGAATTCCTTCCTCCAGCACTTCATCAGCTTCAAAATCATGAGCTGGCATGTGAGCACGATCGCGGCGATATACGATCAGAGGCTCATGGCCCAGCCGCAGAGCCACCCGGGCAGCGTCCATGGCCGTGTTTCCGCCGCCGTAAATGGCAACCCGACGTCCCAGTTTCGGTGGATCACCCTGAGCAACATCTCGCAGGAAACTGACCGCATCCAGAATCCGGCCGGCATCACGGGCCGGGATGCCGACCCGTCGGGACAAATGGGCGCCAACAGCCACAAAGACGGCATCGAACTGGCCCGATACTTTTTCAGCCTGCAGATCCGACACCCTGTGGTTTAATGTGATACGGACCCCCAGTCGCTCAATCCGCCGAATCTCGGCGCGAAGAATATCGCGTGGCAGCCGGTAGGCAGGAATGCCAAAATTCATCATTCCCCCAGCCACCGGACCAGCATCCCGAATTTCTACTTCGTGCCCCTGACGCTTCAGATGATAGGCAGCAGAAAGCCCGCTGGGGCCCGCTCCAATGACCAGCACTCGCCGACCACCAGTCATGTCTGGAATTTCCGGCATCCAGTCATTGCGAATCGCCAGATCGCCGAGAAAACGTTCGACGGCGTGGATGCTGACTGAACCGTCCAGATGAGTGCGGTTACATTGACTCTCACACGGGTGATAACAAACTCGTCCGTGAACAGCGGGCAGAGGATTGGTCTGCATGATGACCTGCCACGCCTGCTCAAATCGGCCAGCCTGCACATGAGCCAGCCATGCCTGAATATTTTCACCCGCAGGACAGGCATTGTTACAGGGAGGGAGAAGGCTGACATACTGAGGACGATGAGACCGCACCGGGCCAGTTTCGTGCTGACGCCCGGCGACGGGTAGTCGAGTCAGATCGTCGAACGGACCACTCATTTGTGACAGACCTCTGCGGACCTCATCAAACCAGGTTCAAGGGACAGCAACCGCTTCTGCAAACATCGCCTGAACGCAGATGTCGTGCCATCGTTCCCAGACTGAAGATTTCCGGCCAGCGCGACAAACAGCACACAGTCAAACGCGCGAATTCGCACACCGGGGTGCTGATCGGGACCAGTGGAGATCGTCTCCTCACTGAGCGGTGACGCCAGCCTGCTGCATCGGAACTGTTTCCCGAGTGCAGCAGATTTCGTTTGACATTTCCTGAAATTCAGATTTAAACTTCTGCCTTCATTCCACCCTAAGAGAGGCAGCATCCCATGCAGAGTGTACGCTTTACCAGCATCTTGTTTGCAATTTTAGTTGTCGTCAGCAACTCGTATGAGGCAGCCGCACACGTTGTCTGGACGGGTTCAGGAGAGACAGGGACGGATCCATTCGGACACGCATGGCGTTTTCAAAACTCCGCCACCGCGTTTCAGAACGTTGCAAATTGGGGAATTCCCGGGCGAGCCCAGGGAATTTTGGAGTATCTGGGCGACGTGTCCGTTCTCGCGATTCAAGTTGAGTTTTTCAATTTGCCGGCGGGAACGCAGTTTTCCCATCCCATCAGCAATCCAACTATGAATGTGTCGCCCTTCACCGTGAGTGATCTTTGGACCAGCCAGTCCCCGACGGCGACGTCGGTTCTGTTCACTCCGCCGGATCCTGGCCGCACCCTCGATCCGCATGACCAATTTTTCCTGTTTGTTCCTTTTGACCGGGACATTGATTTTTCAACGATCAGCTTTCGGGCAACCTATTTCACAGCGACGGCCGTCCCAGAACCTTCCTCAATGATTGCAATGTCGACTCTGCTTGCTGCTTTGGTAATGAGCAAATCCCGGTTCCGGCGATCATAAACCTGACCGACGACTGATTAAGTAAGCCCCCTCCTTCTGCGATGATTGGCAGCGAAGCAGCATCCGGTTTTGATAACACACGGATTTATGGCCTGCAGCAAGCGTTGCAAGTTAACTTCATCAGCGACCGCGGCACTAATTGTTAATCAGTGCCGTTCGTTAATGCGCTGAGACTGATTGGACGTTTGCTGCAGCTTCATTATTATCCAACCGTGACGTTTTCAATATGGCATTGCCTCTCTCGAAGGTCTCCATAATGTCTGAACTCGGCAGCCTGTCTCAATCGGCCAGACAGAATCAGCTTAAAGGTGCACGAATCACATTCATTATCATTGGTTTGCTGACTCTGCTGATGAATGGGTTCCTCCTGTTTCAATCTGAAAAGGAAATCGACGAAGCCATCAATTCAGAAATTGCTGCGATGGGGCCTGGCATGGTTGTGGATCAGGATGAACTGAAGAAGGCGCGTCAGCAGGCTCTGGATACGGTCCGGCTGATTTACGGATCTGCCACTGCGCTGGGTGCTGTTTTCATCGCACTGGGAATTTTTATCTACGCAGCCCCCGTTCCAATCGTGATCACGGGTCTTGTGCTGTATATCGCGTCCGCAGCGATTTATGGGCTGATCAGCCCGGAAACGCTGGCCAGGGGAGCTGTCATCAAGATTATTATTATAGTGACGCTCGTCAAGTCCGTTCAGGCAGCCTTTGCCTATCAGAAAGAGCGAGACATGGAACTTGCATCATTGCCTGGAAACACGTTTGACAGAGGCCTTTAGGCGCTGTCAGACAATAAATGTCGCCTTTTGCTCCGCAAAAGAGTGCTCTTTCGCGGAGCGAAAGGCGACTATGGCGGTAACTTATTGTTTTCCAGGTCCTTAGTTCGAAGGCTGTCAGTTCTTCACTCCGCAGCGCGCTGTCAGGTTATCGATTTCGCTGGCATCCTGTTGTCGCCTCCGGCTTCGGATGAAGGTCACGTGCGTTACTGGGTAAAACGCTGCCAAAGCCACGACTCTCGAAGAATTCTGCTGCTCCTGACCAAGGCTTACGCGGGCTTCCGGCATATGAACCGACACACATCTTTTCCGGAAGCACTTGCAGAGCGTTTTTTGGAAATTGAATCGCAGGGTGTGGCAGATGTTCCGACCAGCACCAGCGATTCTGTTACAGAAACGACAAGCTCCGTGGTGTGCTGGCGGTGCACGATGAATGTCGGCGAGGACATTGAGCATTGTCCTCGCTGCAGCGCAAGACTGCAGAACAGCGTCATTCTTAGTCGGCAGTCTTCAGATGATCGCTACGCGGAAGCCCGATATTTCCCTCAGCTCTTCCTGTCGTTTGGAATGATGTTGACGATTTCCGTCATCAGTGGGCTGGTGCAGTCTTTATTGCAGGATCCACAGGATCTGCTGATCGCAGATTCGGTTGCAGTCATCGGCTATTCGGTTGTCGCCGCCCTGGCCTGGCGAAACTGCCGAGTCGATGAAATACGCACATCTTCGCAAAATATCCTGCGGACCTGGGTTGCTGCCGTTGTTCTTCTGCCCCTGTTTGTGGTCATTAACTTCGGATATATGGAAGGCGTCAGGCAGATGCTGGGAATTCCCGTAGTCGATCTGCCGTTTGTTGAACCAGTCCACATCGTCTGGCTCTTCGTCCTGATGACCGTCTTTCCCGCGGTGTTTGAAGAGATTTTTTTTCGCCGAGTTGTCCTGGATGGTGTGTTTCAGCATACAACTAACACACTCACCGCAGTCTGGATCTCCTCGCTGATGTTTGGCATGGCTCATATAGGACAGCCTCTGGGCATTCCCTATTTGATTTTGCTGGGTGTGATTCTGGCAGTACTGCGTCTGGGCAGCGGGTCGCTCGTTCTGCCAATGTTGTTCCACGCTGCACACAATGCTGCGGTTCTGGTGATCTGTCTTCTGGAGAATCTGTAGCGATGTTTCAGGGAGAACCCGAGAATGTCATTCGATGTCCGGCATCGGCAGGACGTCGGTTTGTATTCGCCATGATGGTGATTGCGCTATTAGGCCTGATCACTGCATCCGCCGTTCTGCAGAACTCGGAATTTGCCTGGGGTGCACTGTTGCCGGGAGTTATCGTTTTTGCACTTCTCTTCAGCCGTCCCGCAAACCTCAATGCCAGAATGACGGATTCTGGTATTGAGTTTGAAGAATCAGACAGAACGATTCTTTATTCCGATATTCAGGGACTCCTGCTCGCTGGTGCATGTCAGGATCCGTCAGGCAAACTGCGTTCCGGCTCTGTCACAATCTTTCATAAGAATGGATCGGAAGTGTTTCCCAAATCCATCCAGCCAGACCCGGAAACGTTATATTCGCAGCTATTGTCGCTCATCGATCTGCCCGACGGCCCACCGCAGAGTGACACTCTGAAAACCTTTTACTCGCAACAGGTCGCCATGTTTGGGTCTGAACAGGTCTGGGCATTCAACCCCCGCGAATTCATTGTTCCGCGAGACGTCAGCGGCGTAATGAAAATAATGTGGGCCGCACTGGTTGTCGTCGGAATCTCATGGATGATCCACAGCGGCAGTCGTCCCGACCTGACCTACTGGCTTCCGCTCGGAATTGGACTGCTGATTGTTTCGTTCATCGGATTTCTGGCATGCTTCGCCAGAAACTCCTCGGCATCGTTCGGAATTCCAAACTGGAAGCAATCAGGTATCGTCATCAGTCCAGGCGGTATCGCGATGGTGCAGGGAACTCATAAAGGAGTTCTCAAATGGGAAGAATTACGCAATGTGCATTTTGGAAAACAGCGATTCGTCTCCGGTCATCAGATTCGAAACATCAGAGCAATTCAGATGCAGGTTGCCGGTGCGGAAATTCCAGTCGCCGATATCTATGATCGACCTCTGGCCATCATCCATGAGCAGATTGTTGGGTACTGGAAAGAACCGGAAGGTTCGTAGACAGATTTCAGAATCAGATGGCTGAACGCGGCTGCCTGCGCATCAGGTTGCCGAAACCCGGACAACTCGAAATCCGATGTAGCCCGATTTTTCGCTGCGTTCAAATGCATGACGAAAGGCAGAACGAACCAGCTGCGCACTCGGACAGAACCAGCTTCCACCACGTGCAAGGCGAACATCACTATCCCCCGTGACAATCGGATCCGTTGCTGGCTCGCTCTTATACTCAGCGCAGACGTCCTGGCACCACTGGAATACGTTGCCATGCATGTCATATAGACCCCATCGATTCGGCCGCTTCTGCCCAATCGGATGAGTCTGACGGTTGGCATTTGTATAAAACCAGGCAAACTGAAGAAGCTCCGACTCATCGTTTCCACAACTGTAAATCGTCGTCGTACCCGCTCGACAGGCGTATTCCCATTCCGCTTCTGTTGGCAACCGATAGCTGCAGCCTGCCTCTTTCTCCGCAGGCAATTCTGATAGTCGGCGACAAAACTCCACAGCATCGTCCCACGACACCTGCTCAACCGGATGAAGCGGCGCTTTCTTCTCACTGGGATTAACTCCCATAACTCGCTCGTACTGCTCCTGAGTCACCGCAAAAGCCCCAAGATGAAACGATCGAGTTAGTGTCACCTCATGCGGAATTTCTCCCTCCTGGCGAAAGTCATCCGTGGGAAGACTTCCCATAATGAACTTTCCCGCCGGAATCGGAACGAACACCATCTCAATGCTGTTTACCTGGATCGCGCCGGCCGAATTCTGTTCGTCTGACAATGAGATCTGCTTCCAGTCGGGTATCGAAGCGGACACAGTCGGCGCGCTAACTTCGGGCGACGGCTGACTGCTTGCAGTCGTGAACTCTCCACACCCGACCGCTATCGTCACGGTGGCCAGTATTGAAAAAAAAGCCATCGGAAACGATCGACGAACAACCAACATCATTTTCTCCAAAGATCGGCCACAGCAATTCGCACTTCGGCACCTTATTCAGACGCTTCTACAAACCCATCCCGGCTTAGCCAGAGTCGAAATAATTCGATAAACGGTGACGATCTCCCATTTCACAGCTTTAATAACTAACTAATCAAAACGAAGTGTTGTTAATTAATTGAGGTGATCCGTCTGTCCTGATATTCGAATTGGTGAGGCGAGCTCCAATCCCTCGCACGCAGACCGCTGAATTTGCTGGAAAATCTTCCATGTGTCCTGTCTTGAAGCGCAACGTCATTTCATCGGATGGGTTGCTGGCGACCTTCCAAGGAAGCTGCCACAATCCTGAGTTCGTTGATTATCAGACCAGCACCAGCCGAATTGTGCCGCTGTTGCACCATGCAGCTCCCAATGAACGGAATCAAACCAGGAACAGCCAGACAACGATGATTACGTCCACCATTGCACAAAAGAAGACGGCCGCACTTTCCACTTTGTCAGAGCGTCTGTTTCAGATCGTAGCGCTCTGCGACTCCAAAGTCTCACTGGCGACGTTGATCAATATCCTTAAGTCGTGTGGCTGGGCTGAAGCAGCGACCAGATCCGGTGTACTGACTCAGGCATTGCTAAAACCCGAACTGAAGGAGCTGGCGGATCGAGGTTTACTGAACACCAGCAATGCGGCAATGGACTTCGTTGGGACTGAGAGGCTCTTTCAGGATCTTGCCGTCCAGCAGTCTGTCCAGTCGGGAAATTTTGCGATCATCACCGACGCGATTGAAAAGCTTGAAGACACTCTGGCAAAAGATCACGGACGGGCGGCCCACGTCTCCAGTGGGCCTCTCGTCAGTGCACGTCGCAGGGCAAGGATCGCGTTTTATCGCGGTGATGTCGCGGCGTTTACAGCGGCCAGACAGGAACTTGCCGATGCGAAACCGGAATATAGTAATCTTAAACTGTTGAATCCCTTCAATACCGAGTTGTATTTAAAAACTCCGGCGGAACTGCAGTCGGAAGTGTTTCTCGATCCCGTTTCACAGAGCATTCTGACGGGTTCCGGTTCAACTGAACTGATGGAAATGTTCGATGCGTTCGTCAACTGGCATGAAGAACTCTCCGACGAAGTGGTCGAGTTGTGGATCAATTGCCTTTCGGCAGCCGGTGATTTCAACGGTCTGGAAGCCATTGCGGAGCTTGAACACGAAATTCACGCAGCCACTGCCAGCGGTTGTCTGGCATTTTTGAAGGGACAACATGAAGTTGCGCTGGCTGCCTTCAACGAACTGACTGCCCGTTTGCGAAAGTCAGTCGGCAGTCGAAGTGTGATCCTGCCCCCTCTGCCTGGCCTGATGCATCTTCTGCTTCTGGCTCGAAAGTCGGAGCCAAAGGCGAGAACGGAATTAAAGGCGCTCTGCACGGCGGCTCAGACGCAGTGGCCTCAGTCATTGCAACTGCTTCCAGCACTACTCCTGAAAGCTGTAAACTATGGCGACTCTCCCAATTCATCCGTAAAAGCCGCGTTTAAGTCAGCGATGACTCAACAGACCAACTATGAGCTGCCTCTTGTCAAAGCATTGCTGGTGCATATTGCGAAGTGGTATCTGCCGGAACTCGAACTGTCATGGGACAAGGAGCTTAGTGAGGCAACCAAATCTTACGAAGAACTGGGCTTTGGATGGATTGCAGCATTGTGTGAAGACGCTGCACTGGTCTGCACAAAAGGAGAGGCGAATGAAGCAGGCACAGGCCGACGTCACGCATCGCTGAACACATTTCCAATGCTGACAATGATCCAGCAGACCGCACTCTGGAAACGCAAGCTGGACAACCTGCGACAGATGGCCGATGGAAAACCTGTCACTTCAGCAGGAAAACCTGCCGAACTCGGCTATGACGAACGCATGATCTGGGAATTGCAGATTCATCAGCACAAGAATCATTTCGGCGTCGTGATTAATCCCTTTATTCAGAAATTTTCCGGGGGAACATGGACCAAAGGACGACCGGTCGCGCTGCAGCGACTGTTCCAGAATCATACGAAAAAGGAATTCGCCTTCCTGACTGATCAGGATCGCGCTGTCTGCAAATGCATTACGGCGTCCGAAACGTCCACGGGATACTATCGCTATACCGAAACCGTTTACGACCTGGCTTCCGACGCAGCACTGCCCGTTCTCATCGGACATCCGCTTCTCTTTACACCTGGAAATCGCACCCAGACGCTTGAAATTGCGTCTCGGCGACCTCAGCTGCTCATCCAGAAAACAGGTTCGGGGCTGAAGCTTCAGCTGGACCCTCAGCCGGAAAATCAGGATGACAGCGTCGTCCTGAGAAAAGATGGAGCTCATCGCCTGGTCATCGTCACATTCACTCGCGAACAGCTGGCGCTCGCCAGCATTCTGGATGGTGTTCTTGAAGTACCAAAGAGCGGTGAGGCTGACGTTCTGGCGACGGCAAAGTCACTTTCCACGCTGTTGTCTGTCCAGTCCGATGTAACATTCAGGAATGGTGAATCCGACAGTACAGTCAAAACTGTTCCGGCGGTGTTGACGCCCCATCTGCACCTGATTCCTTTTCAGGCGGGCGTGCGGGCCGAATTATTCGTGCGACCATTTGGAGAGCATGGACCGTTCTTCACACCGGGGCAGGGCGGTGAGAATGTCTTTGAAGAAGTACTGGGAGAATCCGTTACCACCAAACGCGATCTGAAAAAAGAAGTTAAACTGGCTCGTGAGATCATCGCGACCTGCCCGTCGCTGAGCCGCGAGGTGGATGGAAAGTTATTCGCGGCCGAGTTCCCTTCCGCCGACGATGCGCTCGACCTGCTGCTGGAGATCGAACCGCTGCGGGAAAAGGGCAGTCTGCTCATCACATGGCCACAGGGCGAGTCGCTGCGTGCAGCCGGGGCAGCAGACGCTTCTCAGCTGCGAGTTCGCATCGAACGCGACAAAGACTGGTTTGCTGCGTCCGGAGAACTGGTCGTTGATGACCTGATCCGGATGGACATGATGAAACTGATGGACCTCATCTCAGCCAGCCCCAGTCGATTTGTCCCCCTGAGCGATGGGCGGTTCCTGGCACTCACGGAAGAGCTGCGCAAACGGGTGATGCAGATTGCAGCTTATGGTGATCGCCGGAATGACAATCTTCGGATTCCACAGATCCGAGCTGCCGCGCTCATGGATATCGACGACTGGTGTTCTGTCACGTCTGACAAACACTGGAAGGCCTGCCTGAAGCGAATTCGTGATGCCGGCGATATCGTGGCCGAAGTTCCGTCCACGCTCAACACGGAACTGCGAGACTATCAGATTGAAGGATTCCACTGGCTCTGCCGACTGGCTCACTGGGGCGCCGGTGCATGCCTCGCGGACGACATGGGTTTGGGAAAAACTCTTCAGGCCATCGCACTGCTTCTGCATCGCGCCACCGCCGGACCAGCTCTGGTCATTGCACCAACATCGGTGTGTTTCAACTGGGAAGCCGAACTGCACCGCTTCGCTCCAACACTAAATCCCCGGATCTTTGGAGCAGGCGACCGTGACGCATTCTTCAGTGAGCTCGGACCTCGCGACGTAGTCATCACCAGTTATGGACTGCTGAATAACGAAGCAGAACGACTGCAGTCAATTCCATGGCACACAGCAATTCTGGATGAAGCCCAGGCCATCAAGAATACGCTGACGAAACGTTCCCAGGCTGCGATGTCACTGAATGCGGACTTCCGCCTGATTCTGACCGGCACACCCATTGAAAACCATCTGGGTGAACTCTGGAACCTGTTTCAGTTCATCAATCCCGGTCTGCTGGGTTCCCTCGAACAGTTTCACGAGCGATTTGCAATACCGATTGAACGCGATAAAAACGGCGACGTCCGACAGCAGCTTAAGCGGCTGGTGCAGCCGTTCCTTTTACGCAGGACCAAAACGCAGGTGCTCAGCGAACTGCCGCCGCGTACGGAAGTCACGGTACCAGTCACATTGCCGGATGATGAAGCGCTGCTCTATGAGGCCGCTCGGCAGCGAGCCGTGAAGGAACTCACCAAAAAGTCGGGCGATGCTCGTGGACAACATGTCAGAATCCTGGCGGAGATCATGCGGTTGCGTCGAGCCTGCTGTCACCCCAGCCTGTTGCTTCCGGATTGTGGCCTGCCTGGGGCAAAGCTAACGGCCTTCTCGGAAACCATCGACGAACTTCTGGAGAACCGCCATAAGGCTCTGGTCTTTAGTCAGTTCGTTGATCACCTGTCGATTCTGCGAGCCGAACTGGATCGTAAAAAGGTCAAATACCAGTATCTGGATGGTTCCACTCCAACAAAAGAACGTCAGCGCAGCGTGGAGGCATTTCAAAATGGCGAAGGCGATGTGTTTCTGATCAGCCTGAAGGCAGGCGGAACAGGATTGAATCTGACGGCCGCCGATTACGTACTACATATGGATCCGTGGTGGAATCCTGCCGTCGAAGATCAGGCGGCTGATCGTGCTCATCGAATGGGGCAGCTGCGTCCCGTGACGATTTATCGCTTCATTACCCGGGGCACGATCGAAGACCGAATTCTTGCCCTTCACAGCACCAAGCGGGACCTCGCTGACAGCCTGCTGGAAGGCACGGATTCCACCGGACGACTGTCCGCCGAAGAACTTCTGGCACTGATTCAGTAGGCCCGTCTAAACCCAATTGAAATCGACGGATAATTTTGAAACAACATCCCTTACTCGTTAGACGGACAAGTATGGTCGCGAAGACGAAGTGCGTCTGTTCCATGCAGCACTCCCCGGAGCTCAGGAGCGACGCGGCTTCCACAATTTGAACACCTGGGACATCGCTGCACTGACAAAGAGTTTTCTGGTGCCGTTCCAACAGCGAATCCTGAATCTGCGGATCGAACTTGTGGATCGACGGTCCTGTCCAAAGTTTCATTGTGACAATGTCGACATCCTTTATATCGACTGCAGCGGTTCCTAAAACTCGCTGATCACAACGCCGTCATTGCGGCCCGCGAGAGCTCGGAAGATGCCGAGATCGACGTCGGTGCTGACGGTGCGAGTGGAACCATCCATCAGCAGGAAATGAGCGCCTCCCAGATGAGGTGCCCAGAAGCCACCCGGACTGCCTGTTGGCGCGTTCGGGCCCCCGGATCGTACATGAACAGTCGTGATGGTGATCGCAGGCCGGACAGTGTCGCCAACAGCCTGACCACGCTGGCTGGCAATCATCGGAGAGAAGACCGTTTGTCCGCCGGGAATAACGCCCGCCCAGCCGTTGGGCGAGAACATGCTGGACCTTTCTCCCATCCCGATCGTGTTCGAGGTTCCATCCGTGATGTCTCGCATACGGACAGCATGATTGCGATGGAACATTCCATTGAAGTTGGGTTCCTCGTATCGTGCCAGGTAACTGCCTGTCGGCCCGGTGCCGGAAGGATCAGCACCGCCGAGCGAACAAACATAGCTGTTCGCTGCAAGGTCATTGACACCAATTGACGCAGGCCAAACCGTCACCGGAGTCGCCCACGTGTCACTCGGACAACGGTATGCTGGCACATTCGTTGAACGAGCGAACTGATTGACGGGCTCAGCGATGGGGCGGTTAAAGTCAATCCGCTGGTGCAAGGGCGACTGCTCCAGTTGCGGCAGAATCATCGCGAACACGCTCCAGCCGGGGCCAGCCTCAGGAACAGGATCGTTCGCACCGCCGGGCCATGGGCCGGTCACTCGCGAAATAAACCCGGGCGGAAAGGTACCAAACGTGGACTCATAATTGTGCAGTGCGAGCCCAATTTGCTTCAGGTTGTTACGGCACTGAGTCCTTCTGGCCGACTCCCGAGCCGACTGCACAGCAGGCATAAGAAGGGCAATCAGAATGGCGATAATGGCGATGACAACGAGCAGCTCAATCAGAGTAAAGCCGCGAGCAACACGGACGGGGGAGCGGGAAACCAGCATAAAATCACCTGAGTCAAAAGATAGAAGGATTCAGAAGCATGGGTGGCTGGCTGGTCCCGAAATCGTCGGAGTGGCTGGCTGTTAAGAATTTACGATACTGAGACTCAGTATCAAAGAGCTGTTTCGGGTAGAATTTGAAAATATTCGAAATTCCTGTTCCATGTTTTCCGCCCGCACGTTTGACCTGGCGATGGCTTGTTCTTTGATCCCCTGCCATCGACAAACCTGCAGGCCACCCGTTTTTTTCCAACGTCGTGTCAGAAACGCTCGCCACTCGGATTAGACTGAGCGTGCAGACGAGGTCTGCATGGTGTCGTACCACTTTCTGCAAACACGGGGTATTCGCCAGCATCGGTGGAATTGACTACGCCGCAGGCAAATCGAACCTTCGTCTGGAAGCCCAGCTTGCTGCTGCCAGGTTGCAGGTCGAAGCTTCAAAGAGCCAGATCGAAGTGATGCAGCGAAATGTTGAGGCGAGTGGAAATGTTGTAGCGGCGTATCAGACTCAGTTGCAGGCTTATGAGCAAGTGTCTGGTAAGATCGTGTTATCCAGCGATGCAGG
This sequence comes from Fuerstiella sp., assembly GCA_022843805.1. Lineage (GTDB taxonomy): Bacteria > Planctomycetota > Planctomycetia > Planctomycetales > Planctomycetaceae > F1-80-MAGs062. Next base: position 22,692 of record JALHMY010000034.1, on the reverse strand, counting down.
TGTGGCGTCTGCCAAACACAGGCTGGAGTCCCAGCAACGAGGATTAATAGCGCACGAGGCACTGCTCGCGCCGGAGACGGGGGCATTTAACCTGGTCAAAGCAAACCATGCAAGTGGCAACGCTTCACGCGAGAGACTCATTGAGGCCGAACGACAGCTGATTGAAGCACAAGTAAAGTTGTCAGAGGCGGAGGCCGTCATTCAATCCGCTGAGAATGATGTTAATGATGTTATTGAGAAGCAAAACGAGGGTGACGCGAAACGACTGCAGGCTCAAACGGATGTCGAACATTATAAGGGTATGTTGGCAAAAGCTGTGGGCGAGACAAAAATGGCCAACGGCGAACTGGAAAGAGCACAATCCGATCTGGCAAAATCTCAACAGGAACTAACGGACCTCGAAAACAAGCTCGCCAACCGGCAGGAACAGCAACGGATCACTGCTCCATTTAATGGTCGTGTGATTCAGATCACTGGCCTTCGTCATGGACAACTAATCCAAAAAGGGTGATCCAATTTGCATTCTCCTGCCAGACTGAGGCTTCAACTCGTCTGCGGAGCGGTTCCTCGAAATCGCTTCACCAGTTCAACCGCGGCAAGCACACAGATGCCGATCATGATCCCCAGCACAGCGTGGCCAACCATTCCTGCGATCACCGACACCACACCACCGACGCCTCCCATTTGCTGCAGACGCTGTTGAATGCCTTCGATCAAATGGTGGGCGGGCGGAATTCCATGAGCCAGAATTCCGCCGCCGACCAGAAACATGGCGGCGGTTCCAGCAATGGACAAGAACCTCATCAGGTAAGGAGTTCCCCCGACAATCATTCGGCCAAATCGAAATCGCAGTTTTGTCGGCTGTACGTCTTCAGCTTTGGCTGGTGACTTCATCAGATGCAGTCCAACGTCATCCATCTTGACAATACCAGCCACCAGCCCGTAAACACCCACAGTCATCAAAAGGCTGATCGCAACCAACACGCCAAGTTGAGTAATAAAGGCTGCCGTTGCCACGGTTCCCAGAGTAATCACGATGATTTCGGCCGACAGGATAAAGTCAGTGCGAATCGCACCTTTGACTTTCGACTTCTCGGCTGCCACAAGATCAACCTGCGCATCGGCGACATTTGCTTTATGTTGCTCTGTATGTTCCTGTTGTGCTTTGGGATGCAGAAACTTATGAGCCAGTTTCTCGCAGCCTTCAAAACACAGAAACGCGCCTCCAACAATCATCAGTGGTTCAATCAGCCACGGCACTAGTGAACTGAGCAAAAGAGCGGACGGGACCAGAATCACTTTATTAACAAGGGATCCCGTGGCCACAGCCCAGACAACGGGCAGTTCACGATTTGCCTGAATGCCAGTGACCTGTTCGGCGTTTAAGGCCAGGTCGTCGCCGAGAATCCCGGCGGTCTTCTTTGCGGCGACCTTTGTCATGACCGACACGTCGTCCAGAATGGTGGCAATATCGTCCAATAGCATCAAAAATCCGCTGGCCATTGTCGTTCCCGTCTGAAAACTTTTCGCCGTCTCCGCTCAAAATCGCGGTGAGAGACTCTACAGGTTTGCCACCCACAATGCACTCGAAGTTGAAGGATCTTTATTCACGGCTCCTGAATCATGCCGTGGTAAATTTCTCGGCGTGCGACATCTTAAATTTTTCCGGACCGGAAGCTGACCGGGAATTTTCTCAGTGAGGTTCTGACCGACTGTAAAAAGAAACGCAAATCGGGTGCGAGTGTAAAGCATCAGGTGAAAGAGAACTGGATCAAAATTCATGACAAATATCGTGCTCCGCGACCGGGCTGGTTATAATACGTCAGCGTCCCCGACCTGCACGCCACGATTTTGGACCAATTAAGCATCGAGTGGGCATCGAGCATACGAAGCGCACTTTTACTCACAGCGGCTGACCAGAGTGACTGACGGACCCGGACGTCACCGGAGCAAAGGTCGCAGGGGATTTTACGGGCATGATAAAAGCATGGACAATCGGACGAGGGAACAGCATGAGACAGACAGTTGCCCTCATTGCGCTGGTCATGTTGACGACATACTCCGTCGTTATGTCGGCTGATCCTCCACATTGGGAAACATCCGACACGATCAGGCACGGCGTTTTGGAGATCACTCTTTCGAAACCTCGACTCGTTGCACGGAGCTCAGGCTATCTCTGGTTCCCGACGATGACCCGGCTTTCCGGGGGTGAACTGTTCGCGAACTTCTCCACCAACCGCGATGAAGTCGTCCCCGACCGGACGTCGTCAGTGAGCTGGTCTGACGACGGCGGGCTAACATGGAGCACCCCCGGCTCGATCGACTCAAAAGGAGACTTGTATGCGGAGACAATGCTGCATCAGATGAATGGTGATGCTCTCCTGCTGCCGTTCAATCTCTATCCGGACAATGGCAAAATGCGAGGCTCGTACCAGATCGTCTCAGGAAAACGTGGTGCGAGACAAGTAACGCTTTCCGACAAAGCCCTGTCCGTTTCAGGTTTTCCAAGGCCCGATCGAAGCTTCAACGAAAAACTCGGGTTGTCAGGATTCGGTTTTAACGGCCAATGCGTTTCTGCAAAAACCGGCGAATACCTCGCCACAATGTACGGTTATTTCAAAGACGATCCGCGATACAGCCTCGTGCTGGTCGAGTCCACGGATGGGATAGTCTGGAAATTCCGTTCCCTGATCGCCGGGGCGGACTGCAAGCTCACTGGCAGCGAAGGCCCGTGCGAATCAGTCACCGTCCGTCTGAAGGATAGCCGACTAATGAATATCTTTCGACTCGCGTCCAACGTGCCCTACGGACAATCTTTCAGCGACGATGACGGCAGAACATGGACGGTACCGGCAGCGATGAAGGACGCCCACTCCGTGCAGCCGAGCGTGGCTGTTATGGCAGACGGCGGTCTCGTGCTCACCGGCGGGCGTCCAGGCATTTTTGCCTGGATCAACAGTGATGGCACAGGCCAGGATTGGCTGCAGGTGGATCTGCAGACCCATCATAATACACAACATCCCGCCGAGACGATTGCCTCCGGCCAAACCACCTCGTATACCGAGGTTGAACCGCTGGATAGTCACTCTGTGATCGTGATGTACGACCGCATCCCGCACAGCTGGAACGCGATACCCGAAGGATCAAAGGACACCAACAGCATCTGGGTGGTCAAAGTTTCCTGGAAGAAACACTGATTCGTACTTTCAGGTCTGACCTGTGCTCTGAGCACTCCGGACCGCGTGCCGGAAGCGGTACGACGAAAGCAGCCTGACTTCATCCGGAAGCTCAACGCCCAACACTCAAACGCTTCCCGGACAACACCGATCTGGAAGCCCGCATGGAGGACGTTGAAGTAATCATAACGGTGTCAGGAACCGATTCGACTGACTTTAGACGAATACGGCTACTGCCATATTGATTTGCCCCGGGGGTGACGGGGAATCGCAAAGCGTCACTCGGAGAGTGACGGCTACTTTGGTCATGCAGCGTTTTCACGTTTAGCGAGATCGGCTGAGCTGTGCGGCTTCAAAATCGAAGGCCATCCGGTCGGCCTGGTCCCAGGAGCCCTGGCGTGCCAGTCGGATGATGTTTTCGAAATGATGGAATTCGGTACCTGTTATCTGGCTGGCTTCCCGACGCTTTTGCACGGTCGCCTGTACTCGGTTCAGATAGTCGTCGCTGCGGGAGGAAACGGCTGTCCGCAGTAACTGAATATATTTGAGATTGTCGAATGCAACGACCGGGGGTTTCTTCCACCATTGCAGCACAACAATCAGAAGCACAATAAGCAGGACAGCCCCGGCGCCTATGGCGAGCTTCTTTGAACGGTCATCCATCGTTCTGATACCTCTGATGTCTCAGCCGGATATTGTGAATTCGATATTCCCGGGCTAAAGCCACGGCCATTCAGCGGTAACGGGACAGACCACCGCCGTGATCAATATTCGCCCACAATTTCGGATTTTCCAATACTGCTGAGCGCGGCCCATGTGGGCTGATGAATGTATTGGGACACGAAACGAACACTTCCGTCTCCCAGCAGCACCATCGCACCCGCGGTATGCTGAGAATACATCTGACAGACGTGACACAGCGGACTGTTCGGAGCATGGATCGGAGCAAACCCGGTATCCGGATCGATTTCGTCAGCGGCGGGGCCACTGTGGACATTGACAAGAGTCGCGGCAAGATCGCATTCCGTCAGAGGAAAATGTTGTGGACTGTTGGTACAAACCACAGCGCCAGGAACAACTCCGACCCATGTTTTGCTGCTCAATATGGGAACATGTTCTCCCAGAAAGACGGTACTGGACAATCCGTCAGTCACATCAGCCATGCGAACCCGGGAATTTCGATACAGAGGACCATCGGCAATTCCACGATAGTCTTCCTTTTGAAACCCCCATGGCTCTTCCTGCCCGGCATTGGCCACGTAAGTTGAACGACCAAATTCGGCCAGAACATCCCCGGACGCATTTTTTACGATAACACTTGTTTCCGCGCCGGTCGCTGACGGACAGATCATGGCGGATAAACGCGTACGAACCGCGACCGCGTTGACGGGATCGTAACATGGTCGATTCAGATTGAGCAACTGATAGAGCGCTGACTGTTCGACATAAGGTAACAGCATCGCCCCCCATGCAAACCCTGCCGGTCCATCCCACGTCTGCAGGTCTCTCTGCGGATGTCGCACGTCCGACAGATAGGACGCGGGGAATACCAGATGAGCATCGTGATAATTATGAAATGCCAGCCCCAGCTGTTTGAGATTATTGCGGCACTGAGTCTGCCGGGCAGCCTCCCGAGCCTGCTGCACCGCCGGCAACAGCAACGAAACCAGAATGGCGATGATTGAAATCACAACCAGCAACTCAATCAGTGTAAATCCGGTGCGTAACCGGCTTTGCAAACGATTGCCATCAGAAGTGACTGAACAGCCGTTAGCCATTGGAATGCCTCCAAACAAATGTCTGAGTAGACAGCCGGCGCTGTGACGAAACCTGAGTCGAGTTAGACAGCATCAACCGCAGCAGCCCAAACGCACGACAGCCAGCGACAGAATTTCGGCACATAAACCGTAGCGTATGCTACATTCTGCAGAGTGTAACCAAGGCTACATTTCAGTCAAGCTGAATCGGCTCGATTTTTTTTTCGCTCAAAAGTGAATGATGTGCCCGACGATCAAAATGTGCCCCCGCTCCTGCTCGTGCTCGTGCTCAGCATCGCGGTGCTCGTGCTCGTGCTCGTGCTCGAAAGAGACAATATCAACCGAAACACTCGTTGATGGCCGGAAGACATGAACGATTGCACCTTTCGCTGAGCTCGTACGGAGCTCTCAGGTTTTGTGAGGCCTCGTTGAATGATCCACGCGGATTTCGAGCACGGGCACGGGCACGGGCACGGGCACGGGCACGGGCACGGGCACGGGCACGGGCACGAGCGGGGAGCGACATCCGACACTTCGCAGGCTCCCGATAAAAAACCGTAACCGTGCACGGCCTCAGCCATTCAGCAGAAAGGGCGCGGGCCGTTTGCTGAGCTTTGCATCATTCCTTTCAATGGTGGAATAGCTGCAATGAGCTCCGGTTGACACCGGGCCGCTCGCCGAATCGCAAAAGGGTTTTGGCGAGCGGGATGCGTCAGCTTCCCGGTATGCGATTCCCGGGCCTTCGGAGTTCAGACAAACGCATCAGTGGATGAGCGAGATATGACGTTGATGGGTAGTTGTACCGGCCGGTTGACACCGGCCGCTCGCCAAATCGCAAAGGGTTTTGGCGAGCGGGATGCGTCAGCTTCCCGGTATGCGATCCCCCGGGGTTTCGATGGTCAGACGAACGAATCAGTGGATGAGCGAGATATGACGTTGATGGGTGGTTGTACCGGCCGGTTGACACCGGGCCGCTCGCCAAATCGCAAAGGGTTTTGGCGAGCGGGATGCGTCAGCTTCCCGGTATGCGATTCCCGGGCCTTCGGAGTTCAGACAAACGGATCAGTGGATGAGCGAGATATGACGTTGATGGGTAGTTGTACCGGCCGGTTGACACCGGGCCGCTCGCCAAATCGCAAAGGGTTTTGGCGAGCGGGATGCGTCAGCTTCCCGGTATGCGATTCCCGGAGTTTCGGTGGTCGAAACAAACAATCAGTGGATGAGCCGGATATGACGGTGCCGCGTGGTTGTACCGGCCGGTTAACACCGGCCGCTCGCCAAATCGCAAAGCAATTTGGCGATACGTTTACGATGGCACCAATGTGGTGCTGGAACTGGATGATATCGGCGCGGTGCAAGCGGTCCGGTGAGTCAGGACTCGCTGGGAAATCACAGAAGGAATTCGCGAAACGGCGCAAGGCGGCCGGTGCCACAAAACCGGAGGACTCGCACCATACCGCAACCTTCGAATCCCTCAGTGATTCCTGAAGAAGTCCTCACTCGTACTATGTCACGCTTTGAATTTCGTGTGGTGAAACTTGCCAAAGGTCCTGCAGCCAGTGGATCTTTAGCAAAAAATACTACCTCCAACCCGAACTCCTGATCCTGACGGAGTACCCGGCTGGAGCTCTCCCAGGTACCTTGTCCGTTCTTCCCCAATTTTTCTGCCAAATAATTTTTCTGCCAACCTGTGTCCCGGCGTTGAAGCGGCGGAACCTTTGCTTGCCATTGATGCAGAACTCGCTGTAACAGTGCCACACTGAATGATGTCGTCGCCGAACAGGCTTTGCACGGGACTGATTCCTGACCGGACTGAAACTCTTTTTCTCCTGCTCGTGCTCAGCATCGCGGTGCTCGTGATCGCGCTCGAAAGAGACAATTATGACCGAAACGCTTTTTGGCGGCCCTAAGACTTGAACAACAACGCCTTTCGCTAAGCTCATAGGGAGCTCTCAGGTTTCGTGAGGCTTCGTTGAATGATCCACGCGGATTTTCGAGTACGAGTACGAGTACGAGTACGAGTACGAGTACGAGCACGAGCACGAGCACGAGCACGAGCACGAGCACGAGCACGAGCACGAGCACGAGCACGAGCACGAGCACGAGCACGAGCACGAGCACGAGCACGAGCACGAGCGGAGAGCGGAGAATCTTTCACACAAAGCGAGCGGTTAAACGAGTAGACAGACCGCGGTCCGAAGTCTAACTTGTACCCATCCAGCGGAGTGCTCAGCATTCAATTTGGTCAGTTGCCCGATATCCTTGAGTATTGAATTCCGTCATCCCACAAGAAAGCCCGTGCTTTCCCTATGCCTCGACGAGCATCTCCTGCCAGTTCCCACGCCCGTACCCGTCGTGACCATGCATCAGAAATGGCGGAAGATTACGTCGAAGCCATTGACGACATCGTGAGTCGACAGGGTGAATGCCGCGTCGTGGACCTTGCTCGCCGTTTTGGCGTGAGCCACGTTACAGTCAGCCGAACGAGTGTCAGGCTGGTTCGGGCTGGCCTGATAGAAACTCAGCCCTACGGCCCCATTGTCCTGACAGAAGAAGGAACTCGACTGGCACACGCTGCCCGTGATCGCCACGAAATTGTGCTCAGCTTTCTGAGCGTTCTTGGCGTCAGCAAGCCCACGGCCGAAATTGACGCCGAGGGAATTGAACACCACTGCAGCGAAGAAACACTTCAGAAAATGAAACGCTTCATCGCAAAACAGTCTGCTGCGAAGAAACCGAAGTCCGGAGTAAAACGCGGAGACAGTTAATTCGGGGATTTATCGATGCAAACTCTCATCTCTGCAACCTTCGACCGCAAATTGCTGACACACGTACTGCTTGCACAAGTACTGCTGGTAAACCTGCCGAGCAGCTTGTCGCTTTCTGCCGCAGAGCCGACGGTTCCCGAACTGCGAATTGGCTATACGGAATTTCAAACCAATCTGACCGGGGGTCGGCATTACAACATCCGCACAATGCGTGCCTGTGTTGTGTCGAGCACCGGGGCAGGGCGGCAAGTTGTTGCCCCGGAACTCGCTGATGTCCCCGATTCGTGGACTCAGTTCGCAGGATGGTCACCGGATGGCAACACGGCCATCATTGGCCGAGGCTGGCAAAGCCCGGAGAATGCCGACTGGGAGGAACAACACAAAACATTTCGATTTCAGGAATCCGACTGGCAGTATGATACACATCTTGTAAACCTCCTCTCGGAAACGACTTTCAACGTCACTGCAGTAGACCGTGTCAGCTTTTATAACAGTGGTGTTTTCTACTGGCCTGGCAACCCGAAGAAGCTCGGCTTCACGGCATTGATTGGAGGTAATTCTCACCCTTTCAGTATGAGCACTGATGGTCACAATAAAACGGACCTGACAAAGGAGTCCGGACAGTTTGCATACGGTTTCAGCAGCTCCCGCGATGGCAGCCGAATCAGTTATCACAGCAATTACCAGATCTGTCTGGCCAATGCGGATGGGTCCGGTGTGACCGAGCTGAAAACGGGCAACCCCTTTAATTTCGCACCTGTCTGGTCACCAGACGGCAAGTGGCTGTTGTTTGTTTCGGGCGAGCATTACAACTGCCACCCTTTTATCGTCAGCAGCGATGGTACCGGCCTGCGAAAACTGGCCGACCGCGGAGGATATCGGGGGGTGACAGAATTCCTTGACGTGCCGGACTTTCACGGAGGAAGCAGCGACGTCCCCATCTGGGCGGCTGACAGCCAGTCGATCTTTTATACGTGTCTCGTCGGTGAAAACATTGAACTGTTTCAGTGTCCTCTCACCGGAACACCCCGACAACTCACTTCAGGTGAGCCGGGTACGACTCACTACCATCCGCAGCTGTCCCCGGATGGCGGCAGACTGGTCTATGGATCCCGGCGAGAAGGCGTGCGGCAGCTGTTTGTCCGCGACCTGCAAACGGATCGTGAAACACAGATTACGAATCTGAAAACCGGTTACGCCGGGATGTGGCCACACTGGCAGCCATCACCTGCGCGAAACACCTCAGACGCCCGCTGAGCCGAAAAAAGCACCCGGGAGGGCGAAGCTCCTGCTGAGCCGAGGAAAGCCCACGGGAGGGCGAAGCTCCTGCTGAGCCGAGGAAAACAGACGGGAGGGCGAAGCTCCTGCTGAGCCGAAAACGCTCGGCTCGGCAGGAGCCTCGCCCTCCCTAAAAGAGCTCGGCAGGAGCCTCGCCCTCCCGGTAAAAACGATTTTGCAGCCTGCTTTGAAGTGCCGCCCGCTTTGATCGCACCGGCCCGTGAATCACGTCGATCCCCGGGGAAAATGCCCGACCAAATTCAGGTGTTTTCGATCGCCATGATCTCCAGTCGGAGCTTCCCGGCGGGAATATCGACCTCCAGCTTCTCCCCGACTTTTTTGCCGAGCAGAGCCTGAGCAATGGGGCTGGATGTCAGAATCTTCATTACATCGCCCGAATAATCTTCTTCGCCGGGGCCCACGAGTTCATAGGCTTCTTCCATATCATCGCGCAGATCCTTCACGGTCACGCGCGCACCGAACGCCACGATATCCTTTGGCATATCGGACTTTTCGACGATATAGCACCCGGCCAGCTTGGACTTAAGCTGATTGATTTTTGCCTGCAGGTAGCCCTGCTGTTCACGGGCTGCATGATATTCCGCATTTTCCTTGAGGTCACCTTCTTCACGGGCGACCTTGATGCGTTCCGTAACAGCCGGCATATCGACTTCTTCAAGATTACGAATCTCTTCGCGGATCTTATCGTAGCCTTCACGAGAAATCGGCTGACGTTCCATGGCATGAACCTCGACAAAAGCACAAAAAACACGACAGACTCAGTCAGTTTCGGGCAGAACCTGCCGTACTCATGAACCGATTCCCGGCAATCGCCAAAGGGAACGGCGGCTGAAAGGGTACGATCCTTTCAACCGCCGACTGTTTGGAAAACTCATACGACCAGTATAATCTCGTCAGTCCCGCAGGGCTACCGAATTTCCTTCCACTGCAGAGTTTTCGCGCTGTCCAGAACAGCTTCGCAAACTCGCTGAGTTTCAAGGGCATCCCGGAAGGTTGGGCTGCACGGAGTGCCATTTTCAATACTGCGGATGAAATCGGCCACCTGATGCACGAACGTGTGCTCATAGCCGATCTGCAGCCCCGGCACCCACCATTTATTCATATACGGCATATCGCCATCCGTGACATGCACATCGTGCCAGCCACGAATCAGTGAGTTGTCCCGATGATCAAAATACTGAAGATGATGGAGGTCATGCAGGTCCCATTTGATCGATGCATGCTCGCCGTTGATTTCCAGGGTATACAGCGCCTTGTGACCGCGTGCATACCGAGTGGATTCAAACAACCCGAGTGAACCATTGTTGAATCGGCACATGAATGCACATGCGTCGTCAATGCCTACCTTTTCCACCTTGCCGGTAAGGTTATGCATCCGTTCCTTCACGAACGTTTCCGTCATGGCGCTGACAGTACTGATCGAACCGTTCAGCCAGATCGCGGTATCAATACAGTGAGCCAGCAGGTCACCTGTGACACCCGAGCCCGCGGCTTCCACGTCCAGTCTCCAGAGGGCAGCACCGCCCTGTGGCAGGTCGGCATTGATTGTCCAGTCCTGCAAAAAGTTGGCTCGATAGTGGAAAATTTTGCCGAGCCGACCTTCGTCGATCAGTTGTTTTGCAAGACTCACCGCCGGAACTCGACGGTAGTTGTACCACACTGTATTTGCCACCCCCGCCTTCTCAACCGCTTCGACCATTTTCAGGCCTTCCACGGGGTTGAGAGCCAGTGGTTTTTCACACAGGATCATTTTCCCCGCAGCCGCAGCTGCAATTGCAATCTCCGCATGTGAATTGTTCGGCGTGCAGATATCAATGGCATCGATATCCTTTCGAGCGATCAGAGCACGCCAGTCTGTTTCTGTCGACTCGTACTGCCACTGTTCAGCAAATGCTTTGACCTTCTCTTCGCTTCGACCGCAAACCGCCTTCAGCACCGGACGGTGCTGAAGCTCCGGAAAGAAGTCGTTCACACGCTTGTAACCGTTACTGTGGGTTCGGCCCATAAAGCCGTAGCCGATCAATCCGATGTTGAGGGGCTTCATAGAAGTCTGATCCTGTAGCGAACGTTAACTGCGGAAAGTGAAACAGATCCAAAAACCGGCGTTACAGCCAGGAAGTGCTTAGTGCGTCTCAGGACCATCCGTGAGCATTGCGGACTTTGATCATCGTGTCCAGAATTGTGTTCCATGTTCCGACGGTTTCCAGCATGGCATTGGGAAACATACAGCCGTCCCAGCAAATATGCTTAATGCCGCGCTCAGCCGCGCCCTGCAACCAGTAACCGGAACACTTCACAATATCCAGTTTTCCATTTGGATCATCTGCCGGACAATGCTTGCCGGTCTTATCGTGCGATCCCGCGCCGTGAACCTGCCCGTCATTCTGAGCCACATGGAAGTCAATGGTCCATGGACGCAGTTTGTCGGTCATCTTTTTATAGGCTTCATAGAATTCAGCGTCACTGTATCCGGGCTTTACCATGGCACATTCCGGAGCATTATATCCCAGAAGATACAGATACGTATGAGCCAGGTCTGCCTGGAATCCAAGAGACTCGGGCATACCAACTTCTTCAAGCAGGTTCAGCATATCCTTCCAGCTGTGCATTCCGGCCCAGCAGATCTCGCCTTCGGCCGCCAGCCGCTGCCCGCTGTCGGCTGCGATCTTTGCCGCTTCACGGAACGTGCCTGCGATTTTTGATGTGCTGACTTTGGGATTCTCTCGCCACTTCGCAACACCAAACTCGGCGGAGTCGATGCGAATCACACCGTATTTTCGGATGCCGTGCTGTTCGAACAGCCTCGCAATTCGGCAAGCCATTTTAACAGCGCTCAGGAATTTATCCCGAGCCGCATCATCACCCATGGCAGAGTCACCAACAGTTCCCGGCCAGACTGGAGCCACCAGTGAGCCAACCGAGAAACCGTAACTGGCAATCTGGTCTGCGATCTTCAGAATTTCTGCATCGCTGGCTTCCGGATTCGTGTGTGGAAGAAACAGGAAGTAGTCAATCCCTTCGAACTTCTGCCCGCCAACATTGGCCGCTGCTGTCAGCTGCAGCATCTTTTCCAGACTGATTGGTGGTTCCTGGCCAGGTCCGTCGCCTTTGCCAACCAGACCGGGCCACATCGCATTGTGCAGTTTGGGGAGCGAGTTCGCCATAAAACAGGATTCCTCAAAAAACCAGTTTCAGTTGACTTGTCCGTCATTTAAATTCACCGTTGCCGGACTCCCCCGGGGCACAGACAGGCGTCTGCGTTCAGGAAGGTCACAGCGAGTGAGGATCAGCGGGAAGGAACGACCGAAACCGGACGTCCGCACCGCCTGCTTCACTGTCTGCTCAGCCGCCGATACTCGGAGCTTTGGGCTGAGCATCAGGGCCAAAGTACCGAAGCCCAACCAGTGGTTCAGTTCCGGTATTTTCGTAAGTGACACCTTCCATGGCCCGTTTGGCCGTGACAAAGATTTCGTCTTCGGTCATCGCTCCGAAACGGATCATTACGGGCGAATGCAGAGTCATATTTCCTGCCCTGCCACCGCCCTGAACTGTAATCCAGCCATAGGCACCTCCGTCTTTGACAGTGCACTTTGCCCCGGGCTGCAGCGTCAGTTCCTTGGCCGTGAACAACTGCTTTCCGTTAACCTTGCCATAGACAATCCACTTGTCCACCCAGCCGCCTCCCTGCTCACTGACGACAGGCTCAAGATAATTACTTGCCTTGAAAGAAGGGTCGACGTTCTTTTCCCAGTCGAGCGCATCGACGAGATACTCGTTATTGTCGTGAAATTCTTTCGGAAAGTCCCTGGTCAGCAGGGTACGGGGAACTTCACGTCCTTCGACCAGATTCTGGAACATCGCAAACACGTCGCTGCCCCATTGTGGTTCATAGGTCACCAGAGAACCGGGGGCATGAAGAACGCAGGGCGGAATCAGCCAGCCTGTTCCGGGCTTCAGCCGGTAGGCTCGGGAGAGGTCCAGCAGCCCGTTTTCGCCTTTATTCCAGCGATCAAGGCAGTCGATGACATCCTGTTTGGTCGTTCCGGGTTCCAGTCCCATAAACGTATATGGGAAATTGTTCCCAATCTGATTCATCTGAGGCGGAAAGTAGTAACTTTCCGGCTTTCCCTCCTGTCCCACTTTCGCTGCCTGTTCCGCATTCTGGTGCATGTGATGCGGAATCGGTCCCATGTTGTCAAAAAACTTTGAATAGACAGGCCACTTCTTATATGTATTCCAGATATGTTCGCCGATCACTTCACCTTTGAGTTCGGCGACAACCTCCCGCAGCAGAAATCTCTGACCTTCATGAACGCAGTAGGACAAACCTTCATCATGGTTACGATTGTCATTTGCCGCTTCTGTCGTTGATGCGAACCAGCGTTCGTCAATTCCCCCCCGATTCATTCCCAGAGCATAATAGTCATCCGGATGCAGTTTCAGGCGACGGCCAGGCTGCAGAAAGGAGCGAGGAACCCAGGTCGGGGCAAGGCGCAGAATCCCGTTTCCAGCTGTTAGTGCGGCGGCCGCCAATTGTGCAACGTTGGCCATTCGTCGAGAACCAGTTTCTGAACATTTGATGACTATGAACAAACACCTGAGCGTGAACAGACGCAGCATATTGACGCAGAAATGCCGATTTGAAAAGTCAGTGCCCTTTTTTTGCATCCGGAAAAGTGCTTCAAACTGACGGCGGCTGCGGCACCACACTTGTCTCCCGGGGCTCACGATGCAATGCTTTGCTGATACCACCAGATCGGGAAGGTCGGAAAGATGTGCTGACCGCCTTTAAAGCTTCTTTGACTAAACTCTCTCCGAAGACGCTCCAGCGACACTCATCGCTTCAACGGTTAAATGCAATTTGACTGGTGCGATCTGTAACTCGTTTGGCATATCCTGTTCGTCGATTCATTTAGATTCTCCTGAAGAACACTAATTCTATGGCACGCGTCGCAATTCTTGGTGCTACGGGTTATACGGCTCTTGAGCTGCTGAAAATCCTCGCCCGTCATCCGGATTCGGAAATCACGGCCCTGACAACTCGTCAGGATGGAAAACCGCCGATTTCCAGCATTCACCCATCATTGACGGGGCTGGTCAGCGTGTGTTGCGAGAATCTGACGGCCGATCAGGTTGGGCAGCGAGCGGACATCGTTTTTTGTGCACTGCCGCATACAGCCAGCATGGAAGCTGTCCCTCAGCTGCTGGATGCCGGTTGCCGTGTCATCGATCTGAGCGCGGACTATCGACTGACCGATCCCGGAGTCTACGAACACTGGTACGGGCATGTTCACACCGATCCAACTCGCCTCGTAACAGCCGTATATGGACTTCCGGAGATCTATGGTTCAAAAATCCCCGACGCTGTTCTGGTGGCCAATCCAGGCTGCTACACCAGCACCTCGATTCTGGCACTGGCGCCCCTGCTGGCCGAAAAACTGATCGAACCGGATGGGATTATTATTGACGCAAAAAGCGGAATCAGCGGAGCAGGGCGAACCCCAAAGCTCGCCAACCTGTTTTCTGAGTGCAATGAATCGGTCACTGCTTACAGCATTGGAAATCACCGACACACGCCTGAAATTGAACAGGTTTTGTCCGATGTGGCTCAATCGCCGATCAGCGTCGCCTTTAATCCGCACCTGATGCCAATGGATCGCGGCATACTTTGTTCCATCTATCCGCGTCTGAAATCCGACAAATCCGTCTCAGAATTACTGGCCGTTTACCGCGATTTCTATGCGGGGCAGCCATTCATGAGAATTGTGGATCACATTCCGGCGACAAAAGACGTTGCTCATACGAATTTCTGCGACATTACGGTTCGCATGAACCGCAATCAGCTGGTGATCTTTGCGGCAATTGACAACCTGATCAAGGGTGCCAGCGGTGTGGCCATACAAAACATGAACCTGATGCTGGGTCTGGATCAGCGAACCGGAATGCTGATGTGCTGAGCAGTTTCGGTGCCGGACGTGCAATTTTCCAATCCGAGATTGACATTCTGACAAGACGAACCGTAGAACCTAATGCATGATTGAGGGATTCCTGAGTTTTTTCGCTCCGAATTCCGCAAACTCGACGGCCTTGTGACAACCAGTGACCCGACAACACAGTCATATGACAATATGATTCGATGAAAATCAGATAAAAATGCAGTCAGGCGATACTCCGGCCCAGGGATGATTCCCATGATATCAGGTGTTCAATCGGCCAAAACTTTACGCCGGAAAATCATCAGAAGCTGTTTGATGATACCGTTCGCGATCTGGGTGGTATTTTCCCTGATCAGCGAGGGGCAGGCACAGTCCCCGTCAGCCCCGCCTGATTCAACCGCAACTCCACAGACCCCACCATCCGAACAAACACTCAGAAACGATCAGCTGTCGATCAGCGGTCGTTTCTCCCGTTTTGAACGCATGCTGTCCCAGATGGCCGACATTTTGGGAAAAGAAGACCCGGAACGAGCCGACCTGCTGCGACGAGCGATCAGCAAAGGTCGCGAACAAAGAGTCAGCGATCGTATTGAAAACATCGTTCAGCTGATGGAATCCCGGGAGTTTGGAACTGTTGTTGAAGAACAGCAAAAGGTCACCGATGGTCTGATCGTGCTTTTGAAGCTGCTGCAGAGCGAGGATCGTCGCAGCAGTGTGGAAAAGGAGCGTGAACGTCTTAACGAGCTGCTGAAGGACGTGCGCAATCTGATAGCCGAGCAGCGTTCCGCTCGAGCCGCTACTCAGAACTCCACAGCCCCTTCGAACGCGGCGCCTCAACAGCAAAAGGCCATCAGCAAGTCAGAGTCCATGCTGGATGAGATTCGCACGAACGACGAAGCAAAGCAGGCAGAACAGTCTGAGTCTCAGGGAAATGCCGAAGACAAAGCACCGCCGAAGGACGATAAAAAACCGGCCGACAAAAATTCTGAAGGACAAAAGGGTAAGGGCGAGCCACAGGAATCCGGCAAAGACACAGACGGTGCCATGCCGCCAGACTCGGATTCGGAAAACAAGTCGCCGGAAGACCCACCGAAAAGCAAAGATAACGACGATCAGCAGCCATCAAAGGATAGTTCTGAAAAGGATCCCAAAAAACCTGACGACAATGATGCGAAGGAACAGGGAAAGGGCAGTAAAACGGATCCCGGAAACACGCCTCCCTCCGATTCCCCGTCTCCGTCCGATTCCCAGTCTGAAAAATCTGAGTCTCCTGAATCTGAATCAAAAGGTTCGCCACAGCAGTCTGATCCAAATAGTCAGTCTAAGAACGACCAGAAAAAGCAGGACCAGCAAAAGACACCCGGACGTGAGGAACTGCAGCAGGCTCAGAAGTGGATGAAGGATGCGCTTGACGAGCTGCGTAAGCAGCAGCGTGATCCGGCCATTCAAAAGCAGGACAAGGCTCTTGCGGAATTGCATAAGGCCGCCTCAGAGCTGGAAAAGATGCTTCGCCAGCTGCGTGAAGAAGAAAAGGAAATGCTTCTGGCCACTCTGGAGGCTCGTTTTCAGAGAATGCTGTCTCTGCAGACACAGATTTACGAAGGCACAATGGAGCTGGCGGCAACTCCAAAGGAAAACTGGCTCGACCAGTACTATGGTCGGTGCCGGGAACTTGCTCAGCAACAGTCTGAACTGGCCACCGAATGTTCTCAGACCGCCAGCCTTCTCCGGGAAGACGGAACTTCCGTTTCTATTCTGATCGCGATCGAGGATATCGAAACGGATATGGGGTCGGTTGCCGGCTACCTCCGTGAGTCGCGAGTGGGCACGTTGACGCAGTCGCTTCAGACTGACATCATTGAAAGTCTGAAGCAGCTGATCGAAGCAGCTCAGAAGGAAATGGAAGACATGAAGTCGGAAGAGCGTCAGCAGCAGGAACAGAAGGAACAAGACAGCCAGGAAAAACCACCACTGGTTGAATTGATGGCAGAAATCCGAGTCCTGCGATCTCTTCAAATGCGTGTTAACCGACGAACTCGACAGGTAGACGAACTCATTCAGCAGGCTCCTAAGGAAGAAGTAGCCGATCTTGTGCAGCAGGTTGGTGAACTGGCTGAGCGTCAGGAGCGACTCCGAGAGTCCGCCGGGGAACTCGGCAGGCAGATGAAAAGGTAAAATGATGGACTGTTCCTTTGGGTCAAAACTGGCAGCGGCTGCCATGCTGGTTTTTGCACTGAGCAGCGATGACCGCGTGACGGCAGTGCTGCAGGAGAAGGCGACAGCCCAGTCGGGGCAGCAGACTGCTGCGACGGCATTTGTTCCGCTGCCTTCGGAAACTGTTCAGTCCGAGGTGCTGCAGTGGCTGGCAAAGGCAAAAACGGATGCGGCCACCGCTTCCGCTGTGACAGCACTGTGGGCCGATAAAGAGGCCATCCAGCAGTCGGCACCAGACGAACAGCTGGATCGAGTGATCGAGTCTTTTGCTTTGGCCGATCCGGGAACCATGCGGTTTCTTGAGTCCTGTCAGCAATCGGAAGAAGTACAGCCACCCGTTTTTGACGGCATTCGCGCTGAACCATTTTATCAGCACTGCGTTCAGCTGTATTATGCTCGATGGCTGACGCAACATCGACTGTTTGATGAAGCACTCGCAATTCTGGAGGTTTTGAATCCGGACAATTCCATTGACCCCGCCAGCCTGTTTTTCTATCGCGCGGTCTGTCAGCAGCGACTTCTTCAGCATCGGGAAGCGCTCGATTCGCTCAGCCTGCTTCAGAACAGCACGGTTGGTGCCCCTGATCGCTTTCGTGCGGTTGCTGCGATCATGTCTCAGGAAATTTCCGAACAGGAGGCGGCTGGACTACCCGAAATCGCCCGCGTTATGTCAGACGTCCAGCGCAGACTGGATCTGGGCCGATCAGGCGAGAAAGTTCAGCAGCAGGAAGATCAGGTCATTGCTCTGCTGGACAAGTTACTGGAGGAAATGGAGAAGCAAAAGCAGCAGCAACAGGAAGGCAGTGGCGGAAGTGGCGGTGGCAGTCCGGACAGTCAGCCGCAGCAGGGAGCAGCGGACAGCAGCATTAAGGGATCAGCAGGTGAAGGCACTGCGAATAGTCGTGAACTCAGCGAAAGCGGTTCATGGGGAATGGCGGACAAGCAGGCTGAGGTGAAAGCACGTGAGATGATTCGTCAGAAGTTTCCTGCCAACTATCTTGATGCCATCAGTCAGTATACAAAGAAGATCGCTGAACGAAAAAAGTAGCCGCACCGAGGTTGCAGGCCGCTGGTCGATCCTCGCTGTCAAGTCGATTCTGAATTCTGAACGGAGTGTCCAGAGGAATGTTTCTGATCTCATTGCTGGCTGTATTGCTGGATACCAGTCCGGTAACTGTGCGGACTTTGGACGGACAAACTCAAAAGGGATCGCTCGTAAGTATCTCCGCAGAAGGACTGGTTTTGTCAGGAGCCGATGGCTCGTCCACCGTGCCGTTGAGCACGTTGATGTCTGTGGAACTGTCCGAAAACAAACCGGCGGAGCAAACTGCCATGGCAAACCCGGACGCTGGTTCTCAGCTTGTGATTCTGCACGATGGAACTCGTCTGACCGGGACCGATATCGCTCGCTCTGCCACGCAGCTCACCATGCAATGGAATAAAAGCACCAGTCTGGAAATCCCCACATCCGCAGTCAGGGCGATCAGGCTGCAGGCCGAGACGCCGACATATGCGGGACAGTGGGCCACGTTCCTGAAGCGAGATGGAGACAAAGACCTGCTGATTGTACCAAAACGAGGAAGCGATGGACTCGATTTTCTTGCTGGCATTGTCAGCTCGATCTCCCCCGAACAAGTTGAGTTTCTGCTCGATGGAGACACCATCCCGGTACCGGCAGCACGCGTCTTTGGCGTTGTCTTCGCCAAACCTGAAGACACCGGGCTGGAGACAGGAATCGCTCTGCAGACCGCTGATGGTGAACAACTGACGGGAAGGTCCGTCGGTTTCGACGGCAATCAGTTCCAGGTTCAGACGGCGTGGGGGCAGACAATCTCGTTGCCAGCGTTGTCTTTGAAGCGACTGGATTTTAGTTTGGGAAGAATCCACTATCTGTCCGACCTTGAACCGTTACAGGAAGAGTTTTCCGGCATTGATCCGGAAGGCTCACTCTTCGCGGGGCTGATTGACAGGGAGACTTCCCGACTGATGTACGGTCCCCGTCGCGATACAACGATTGACCCCAGTCTGCCGATTCGACTGCGAGGTCAGCGATTTACCAAAGGCTTGTCCCTGCATTCCCGGACTCAGCTGACATGGGCACTGGATCGCAAATACTCATCGCTGGAAGCCATCGTCGGAGTGGACGATGAAGTGGCGTTTAATCAGGTTAGCAAAGTCTCGGTCACAATTACTGGTGACGGGGAAACGGTCTTTCAGAAGATTCTGACGACCAGCGAAGAGCCGGTGCCGCTGAAAATTGATGTTACCGGAATCGCCACGCTCTCGATCCTGGTGGATTACGCGGACAATGACAGCAGTTGTGACTGGCTTGATCTGGCCGATGCAAAGCTGATTCTGGCAACGGAATCAAAGTAGACGGAATTCTATTCATGAATTTATGGAAACTCGTTCCCGGACAGTTGATGACAACCGCGATCCCAGTCGCGATTCTATGCCTGACAGCCTCTGTACAGCTGCTGGCCGGAACGATTCCGCCGAATCTGCAGGAGCGTGAAGAAGCTCGCATTGAGATGCTGAGCCGAATTAGCCCGTCAGTTGTCTGTGTGATGGCGGCTGATGGAAATGGTGGTGGTTCGGGAGTATTGATTTCCGCAGACGGCTACGCGATCAGCAATTACCATGTGACCTCCGGATCCGGCGCGTTTTTGAAGTGTGGTCTGAACGACGGGCGACTATACGACGCGGTGATTGTGGGCATCGATCCGACGGGTGACGTTGCTCTGATTAAAATGCTCGGGCGAACCGATTTCCCGTTTGCCACTCCCGGCAACAGCGATACCGTTCAGGTCGGAGATGAAGTGGTTGCACTGGGAAACCCGTTTTTGCTGGCCAGCGATTTTACTCCAACGGTCACGTATGGAATTGTCAGTGGAGTGAATCGATATCAGTATCCGGCCGGTACCTTTCTCGAATACACAGACTGCATTCAGATAGATGCCTCAATCAATCCGGGAAATTCGGGCGGCCCGCTGTTTGACATTCAGGGGCGATGGATTGGGATCAATGGGCGAGCGTCATTTGAGAAACGCGGCCGGGTCAACGCCGGGGCGGCCTATGCCATTTCCGTTCGGCAGGTTCTGCTTTTTGTGGAACACCTCAAATGCGGTCTGATTGCAGACCATGGAATTGCAGACTTTACCGTGCAGACAGCCAGTAACGGCAAAGTACTGGTGAATGAGGTGTCTGAAGTTTCCGAAGCCTGGCGACGCGGCCTTCGTCCTCAGGCGGAACTGCTGACTTTTGCAGGACGGACAATCAGCAGTGCCAATGATTTTCAGAATATCCTGGGCATCTTTCCGGACGGCACTCGAGTCCCACTTGAATGGCGAGACAAGTCAGGACTGCATTCAGGCACTATTCGACTTCGTCCGCTGCATGCCTTTCGAAAAGCTCCGGAACTGCCTCAGGATCGCAAACAGCCGCAGCCGGGTGACCCGGCCGCGGACGAGCAGGCACAGGTTGCTGACGTTCCTGCCGAATTACAGGCACTCTTTGAAGAGCGGGACGGTTTTGCGAATTATTATTTCAACCGGATTCGTCAGGAGCAAATTCTTGATCGACTTCGAACAGCCGTCGGCAACACGACAGGCGAATCACAGTCCTGGGTCATCCAGATGACCGAAACACCCAAAGCTCAGGCAGCAGGTGAGCCAGCGACATGGGAACTGGTCGCCGGAGAAGCGGGATCGGGCCTGTCGTCAGCAGGACGTGACTGGTATCAGCCGTCAGATAATCCAACGCCTGACAACGAACCATCTCAGTTTGCCGGTCTGCTGAGCGCAACGATCCAGTGGCATCGTCTGCTGACTCTCAGAATCGCGGCATTCGACGAAGTCGTTGCGCAGGGTCAGCTGACTCATCTCCCGTCGAATCTTCCTGGCAGCATTCTTCAGACGCAGCAGGGTCCATGCATCTGTCGCTGGTACTTCAAAGCAGATCAGCCCATGCCGTTCGCTGTTGATGTCGAATATGCTCAGGGGGTTGACGAAGTCCGCATTCAGTTTAAAGACTGGGTAGCAGAAGAAGGAACATTCCGTCCCTCTCAGATTGGTATCGTTTCTCCTCAAACGGAGGAACTCACATGGCTGACGGTAACAAAGTTTCAACTGCGAAAAGCGGCTCCCAAACCAGCCGCGGCATCTCTCCCCACTTCCGGACGAATTTCCGTCGCAGACATCGCAGAGCTGACAGGTACGGGAGACGCCGAGTAATGACTCAGACCAGTTTTTCGAATATGTTCGATAAATTCTGCAGTCTTCAGACAGGCCGCGCCGTGTACTCAAACTGCTGTTTAAATTGCTGGCCTGTAATTCTGATGACGGCACTGATCGTCATCCTGACCAGCCCGCTCGGACAGGCAGGCCATGCGAATGCATTTGCTGCAAGGGCTCAGGAATCATCTTTACCGCAGGTTGTTTCGTCCGGCCAGGACGTTGTTGTCAAGCTGTTTGGAGCCGGCGTTGGAAATCTGGATTCTTATGGATCCGGAGTCCTGGTGTCTTCGGAAGGACACGTTTTGACCGTATGGAACCATCTGATCAACGTCGGTTATCTGACTGCCGTGACTTCATCCGGCAAGCGATATTCCGTCAGGGTTATGGGAACCAGCAAAGACCATGATGTGGCTCTGTTAAAACTGCAGAATGACAATGGAGACGTCTTTCCGTTCATCAGCCTCGCGGACATTCAGGAAGCGGAGCCAGGAACATCGGTGCTGGCATTCAGTAACATGTTTCATGTGGCAACCGGAAATGAACCGGTCTCGGTGGTTCATGGCACGGTAGCGGCAAAGACGCCGCTGTCTGCAGGACAGGGTCGATGGAAGTTTCCTCTGAAATCTGAAGTTCTGATTGTGGATTCGGTGACCAACAATTCCGGAGCTGCCGGTGGGCTGCTGACCAATCTTCAGGGTCGACCGGTTGGACTCATCGGTCGCGAAATTCGGCATCTGGACAGTCAGACATGGGTCAACTATGCCGTGCCTCTGACGACGTTAAAACCTGTTGTTGAAACGCTGCTGGAAGGAAAGCGAGTTGAATCGCAAACCGCAGGGGAAGACAAGAGGCCGCGGATCACCGATCGGCAGCTGACGGTCCGGTTTGGCATAACAATGCTGCCGGATGTGGTCGAGCGAACTCCAGCGTACATCGACGCTGTGAGTCGTCGGTCGCCTGCAGAAGCTGCCGGGCTTCGGCGAGGCGATCTGATTGTCCTGATCGATGACGACATCGTAACAAGCGTCACCGACTTTCAGCAGCATCTGGCTGCCCGACGACCGGGACAGAAAATCTCCGTCACGGTCAGCCGCGGCCAGCAGCTGATCTCCATCGATCTGAAAGTCCCATAGCCCCCAAAAACCTCCCATCCCGCACACCTCCCCTCCCGCGCAGCGAAGCGGAGTGGGAGGGGTCGGCCGCCAGGCCGGGGGAGGGCTCGCCGCGAGTGGCACTCAACGCCGCACCAATAACACCCTCGTCCCGCTGTTCACCAGCCCCCTCCCGATCTCGCTGCCGCACGCGCC
>JALHMY010000033.1 GCA_022843805.1 Fuerstiella sp. | reverse complement strand
CAATCGACCGTGCTCATCTGTCGCCAGTATGTCCAGAACGGCGAGCTTGTCAGTCTCGGTTTGCTTGCCCAGAAACGGATTCAGGAATTGAACACTCGTAATCCTGGGGTGATCCACCAGAATCGCGTTCAAAAAATGAATGGTCACTCTGCTGTGCTCCGGGCTCCCGAGCAAAAGCTTAAACACAAAATCCACCAGCGGACTGATACCGATTGCCATGTGTGTCTCGTCAATGATGAGTTGTGGTTGCTGCAAACCATTTTCTGGCCTTCGCCAGCAAGGCAGAATTCTAGCGTCCGGTTCGCAAACGACCACTGTCTGCCTCTGAAGGGGACCAGCTGAACATCGCGGTCCGGTTCACCGATTCGGAGTCCGGGATTCCCGGCGTTCTCTCGAACAATCGCGCCTGATTAGTTTCAGGAACACCGCCTGATTAGTTTCAGGAACACCGATAGCAGTCAATAGTACTATCACCAATGCGACAAACGTTCTCCGCGAGACGCAAATGAGAAGGTGCCCCACAAAGCAAACGCAAACTACCACAACCGGGCCACCGTGCTGGACGATAAAGACTCGCCCACTGCCAGCGGCTTCGGCACACGACAATGACACCTGGCAACACCAAATGAGTTCGTCGTCGGCCGACGGGGGTCAATTGTGACTAAGGCCGCAGCAACTTCTTCTGTAAAGCGGTACCAGCAGGACGCCAGTGCAGGAGACAGTCCAACCGAATAGACAAAAACTCCTGTCAGGAACTGTGAACTGTCAGGAACCTGGCTTTCGCTCGAACAGAATGAACGTTCAATAAATCGCTGAATCATCCATAACAATACCAGGTAGCACGTGAATCCAAATGCCATGTTTACTACGTTGCTGGTGAAGCATGTCGGAAATATTGAACGGACTCCGAGGGCGAACCCGCCTGGATGTACGGACCACACTGACCCGAAAACGAGCTTCACATCGGCCTGGCAGACTGCATACTTCAAAATTGCAAAATCATCCGGACGGATCACCATCGCAGCACCGTTGGACGGTGGAGCGATCGCGAGGAGCATGGCTACCGCCATAGTCGCCCTTCGCTCCGCGAAAGAGCATCCTTTTGCGGAGCAAAAGGCGACACTTATTGTTTGACAGCGCCTAACCAGTGTCTGGAAGGCGCTCCGGCCTCGCAAGACAACGGCGAGCATCCACTGCCGAATACGTTTCTACTTGTTTTCGAACAGACACGACCAGCGATGCAGTGCAGAGATCGTGCTTCCCGCACCAGCAGGCATGCCAACGTGTCCGTAAATCCTATGCACGTTCCGCGTCGGACACGCTTAGCACCGTCCCTCCTTCTTCGCCTTTGAACGGTCATCACAAAGACGATGACGAAATACGGAGAAGTATCAAAGAGCCAACACAAAAAAAGGGCGGGATGCCTGTTCGGCACCATCCGCCCTTACCATACCAGCATAGCCGGTAACCTGTTTTTCAAGCCCCGCCTTTGGTAAGCCCTGTTCAGAACTGGTTTCCCGAAGGCGGCCGTGGCGATCTGCATCAGGCTGCTTAGCTTCGGCCTTCTGCCGGGTTGTACTTGGCAGGCACGTTGCCCTTCTTGTCGCCCGTCTTCGGGTCAATCGTGATGTAGTTCCATTCGGCCTTGGTGTAGCCCATTGTCACGCTTTCGGATGGAAGCGGGCTCCCCGAGGAATTCGCGAAGATCGAGTAGCTGCTGACAATCACGTCGGACAGCTTGTAGGTCAAATAAGGTTCCTGCTTGTTCTTGACGGTCGTGCAGAAGTGGATTTCCACGTCTTTGAAGAACGTTCCGTTTGCACAGGCTTCCTGAAGTTTGGTCGATGACTTGTCCAGCTGGCGAGTCACGGAAACGTCGCCCAGAGATGTTTCGCCCTTCGTACGCTGCTGGTCCTTGGCTCCCTGAGGAACGGACCGGAAAATCGGTGAACTCATCGATTCAATCAGAATCCAGTCCTTGTGGTCCTGGTCAGTGGCTTCGCCTTTGATATCGCCCAGTTTCATGAATGCTGGCATTGTCGTTGTCCTTCTCTAAACTGTGTTTTGTGTCTCAGCGGATCCTCTGGCTGATACATCTGCCAGCACGTCTTTCCGCACCGTTTCCCTAACCTTGCATCCGGTGTACGTCACCGGCTTACAACTCTATCTTCTGAACTTTCTGACGGCGGTTGCGGGAATTCCAAAAAAAGTTCACTGATCTTCTCTGAAGTTGCTAACAGGGCCGTTTAAAGATCTGCTTCTGTATTGAAATCCTGCCGACAGGTTTGCCATGGCGCCTTCATTAATTCGATATTTGGCTCGACGTCCGCAGGTTTTTGACTGGCTGCGTTTCGTTCTTGAGGGTGGCTATGTGGGTCACAGCAAAATCATTCGCAGGGAGTTGTCGCGGGAATCATGGCGGGTCCTGGACGTCGGATGTGGTACTGGAATCTACGCTTCTCATTTTCCACCCGCTGAATACCATGGAATCGACATATCTCCTGAATACATTGCAGCGGCAGCCCGTAAGTTTCCGCATCATCAGTTTTCCGTGATGGATGCAACGGCGATGACGTTCGGCGATCATACGTTTGAGTCCGCCTTTATCTCCGGAGTGTTGCATCATCTTAATGATGAACAGGCTGTCGCAGTCCTGCAGAACGTTTGCCGAGTGATTCGTCCGGGTGGAAAACTGGTGATCTGGGAAGATATTCCTGCGCCGGCGTGGAATCTTGTGGGGCATATCATTCATCGCCTCGATCTCGGAAGCCATATTCGACAGCCCGATGGCTATCGGAAACTGATTGAAACCGTCAGTCCTGTTCATACCCATCAAACAATGCGCAGCGGGTTCATGGATTACGGCATTTTTGTCAGCACAATCCTCGCAAAATAGACGCAATGGACTCCGAAACGGTTTTCCATAGCAGTTCGGCAGACACTTCTGTAACATGCCGACCCGGAATTTCTACTCTTTTCGCTGACAGGACCTTTCCCTTGAACCAGTTGCAGAAACTGCTCCAGCTTCATCCGACCGACAATGTTGCCGTAGCCCGCGTGCAGGTCGCTGCCGGCGAAGAAATTCAGCTTGGGCCGGTAGTTGTCCGGGTGTCTGAACCCATTGCGGCCGGACACAAGGTGGCTATCAGGCCGATTGCCGCTGGCGAAGCGATCCTGAAATATGGGCAGCGCATTGGGCTGGCGGGTACTCATATCGATGTTGGTTCGTGGGTGCACGTGCATAACGTCAACGCTGCCCGTCTGGAAACAGAGTACGAGTACTGTAACGAACTGATTGAACCATCAAAACCTGCCGAGTCGCGCACGTTTATGGGTTTTCGTCGAGCCGACGGTAAGGTTGGAACGCGAAACTATGTTGCTCTGATCAGTACCGTTAACTGTTCGGCAACAACCGCCCGTTACGTCGCCATGGAGCTCGCCAAATCCGATCTTCGCGATTTTCCAAATGTTGACGGAGTGATCCCGCTCGTTCATAAAGGCGGATGTGCGTTTTCATTTGGAGGGGAGGATCATCAGCAGCTGAACCGAACTCTTGCCGGATTTGCACGGCATCCCAATATCGCGGCCAGGCTGATTCTGGGGCTGGGCTGTGAAACCGCTCAGGCCGGTCATCTGCAGTCCGACCACGGGCTCATGCAGCTGGGCGGCCCCTCAGCCAGCCGTTCCAATGGCCCATTGCCAATGGTGCTGAACATTCAGGAAGTCGGCGGAGTGCGAAAAACGGTTGATCGTGCCGTTGGTGTGCTGCGAGATCTGCTGGTACAGGCCAACGACGTGCGACGGGAACCGATACCCGTGTCGGAACTCCTGGTGGGGCTCGAATGCGGCGGAAGCGACGGAGCAAGCGGAATCACTGCCAATCCCGCTCTGGGATATGCGAGCGATCTGATGGTTGCTCATGGAGGAACCGCAATTCTCTCCGAGATACCTGAAGTCTATGGCGCAGAACAACTGCTGACTCGACGTTCCATATCCCGTGAGGTTGCCGATGCTCTGCTGGACCGGATTCACTGGTGGGAAGATTATGCTCAGCGGCATCACGCATCGATCGATAACAATCCGTCTTACGGTAATAAACAGGGCGGGCTGACAACGATCTTCGAAAAGTCTCTGGGGGCTGTTGCCAAGGGCGGAACCAGTCCGCTCAGAGCTGTCTACAAATACGCCGAACCCGTCACTGAACGAGGTTTCGTTCTGATGGATACACCGGGATATGATCCCGCATCGGTAACGGGCATGGTTGCCGGAGGGGCGCAGGTGATCGTCTTCACCACGGGCCGAGGCAGCTGCTTTGGCTGTAAACCTGCGCCAACGATCAAGGTCGCGACGAATACTCCCATGTTTAATCGAATGCGGGAGGATATGGATATCAACGCTGGCACAATTCTTGAAGGGGCCACAGTCGAAGATGTGGGCCGCGAAATCTTCGAGATGATCATTGCCACAGCAAGCGGTCGACAAACACTCAGCGAAGCGCAGGGTATTGGCGATGAAGAGTTTTGTCCGTGGGTTCCAGGTCCTGTATTCTGACCGGAGTTCCTTAAGTGATCAGTTCACGGATTGGAGCACCCTGGCCGAGCACGGGAATCGGGCGACCCGCGTGGTCCGAGATCGACTGGCGGTAGTCAATACCCAGATGCCTGTAGATGGTTGCCAGCATGTCATAGGGAGTGTACGGCTTCTCGGTCGGAAACTCCGCCTTTGAATTGGTTGAACCGACCACCTGCCCCATTCTCAGTCCGCCCCCTGAGAACAGAGCTGTGTATGCCTGGGGCCAGTGATCCCGGCCAGTACCCGTCGAGTTGGTTGAGATCCGGGGAGTCCTGCCGAATTCACCGACCACGACAACCATAATCCGCCGATCCAGACCTCGCTGGTAGATGTCCTCAATCAGCGCCGACAGCGCCTGATCCAGATAAGGCAGACGTACCTTCATATAATCAGCAAAGTGTCCAGGGCGGCCGGCATTGCCAATATGGTCGTCCCAGTTGGTAAACTCCGGCCCCGATTTGGGTGTGTCAATGTAGATGTTGATGACCGCCGAGCCGGCTTCGGCCAGCCGCCTTGCCAGAAGACATGATTGTCCCCAAAGATGGTGCCCGTATCGTTCACGCAGTTCGCTGTCTTCCTTTGAAAGAGCAAACGCATCGGCCGTTTCGGGACTTGTCAGCATCTGAAACGCCCGCTTCTGGAATTCATCAGACCCTTCCAGCTGGCGGTGTAAATCAAGGTCTCCCTGAAGGCGATTCAGCTGTGACAGCAAATATCGTCGGTCGCTCAGCCGCTGTCCCTGAAGTCCGGCATTGAGCGTCAGATGTGGCGGTGAGAAGTCCCTGACGGAAGGATCTCCGACTTCAAATGCTCCATGCTGAACGCCCAGATAAGCTGGTTGCGTCATATAGGGACGGCGAGGCATCGTCACATACGGAGGAACTGCTGAAACGCCATGGCCTCGCAGATGGCTGGTCACCATCCCAAAATCGGGATGTTCGCTTTTCGACTGGGAAGTTGGATCCAGCTTTGATGGGTGTTTGCCCGTGAGAACAATGATGCCACCATCACTGTGAATCCCGATTTCATGGTGCAGTGATCGAACAAGAGAGAACTTGTCAGCGATCTGAGCCTGCATTGGAAACAATTCACACAGATCCATTCCTGGAACGTTGCTGCTGACTGGTCGAAACACACTGCGATAGCTGGACGGCGCATCAGGTTTCAGGTCATAGGTTTCCAGCTGCGAAGGCCCCCCGTGCAAATACAGCATAATGACGGAGGTATCAGTCGACTCTTTTCCGGCAGCAGACCGAGCCGCCAGCACATCGGGGAGTGTCAGTCCGCCGACTGCCAGTGAACCAACCTGCAGGAATTCCCGGCGAGGCACTGATCCGCTGCAACACTTCCGCATGAGCCGCTTTCTTCAATTGATGGGCGATTTTTCCAGCTGAAGACTGTTGCAACAGGTACCACGAATACCTGTCGCACTCTGGAAACATTTCAATGAGCACGGACGGTTAACGCGATGGGAAAACCGCCAGACGCCTGCCCGCAGTATACCTGTTTCGACTGTTAAGCCAATCACAGTCACTCATCCGGTATTTAGGCGAGCGGCAGCTGAAAACATACCAATCACCGCGGCAAACGGGAGGGCGAAGCTCCTGCTGAGCCGTGAATCGCATACGGGAGGGCGAAGCTCCCGCTGAGCCGTGAATCGCATACGGGAGGGCGAAGCTCCCGCTGAGCCGTGAATCGCATACGGGAGGGCGAAGCTCCTGCTGAGCCGTGAAGGGCATACGGGAGGGCGAAGCTCCTGCTGAGCCGTGAATAGCATACGGGAGGGCGCAGCTCCTGCTGAGCCGTGAAGGGCTCGGCTCTCGGCTCGGCAGGAGCCTCGCCCTCCCGGTAACGAATAGCTCGGCAGGAGCCTTGTGCTCCCGGTAAAAACGATTTTCCGCTCGCCAAAGTCCGGAGACGCGGCAAGAGGCCAGTTAAAGCGTCTCCTGACTGGAGCTAAAACTCTGATGTCGATCCAGTGCGTATTTCAGAATTGCAGCCGCCGTGGGGGCGGCCACAGTTCCGCCGAAATGACTTCCTTCGGCCGTGGGTTCATCGACCATCAGAAGTACAAGCACTCGTGGCTCTTCCGCAGGTGCCCCGCAAAGGAATGACACGACCCAGGCTTTGTCTGAATACAGTCCGGTTTCAGGATCCATTTTTTGTGCGGTGCCCGTCTTTCCAAACATCGAGACTCCCTGTATGCGGGCTGCTTTTCCGGTACCTCGTTCCACAACCTGTTTCATTGGGTGTCGGATCAGCCATTCACAGACATTGCGATCCAGCAGCTGCGATTCGACGGCAGCAGCTCCTGAAGCGGTATTCAGTGCGAACAGCGGAGCAAGGCTGCTGTCGGCAGAGTCAAACGGGCGAACAAGTCGAGGTCTCACCAGGCGTCCTCCATTTGCGAGCGCGGCATGTGCTGTGATCAGCTGAAGCGGGGTTACGGCGATTTCCTGTCCCATTGGCACAGATCCCAGCGAATAGTCAGTCCACTGGGCAACCGGTCGCACAAGTCCGGACAGCTCACCCGGCAACTCGATTCCCGTTCGCCTTCCAAAACCGAAACCCACCGTGGCCTCGTAGAGTTTTTCGAGCCCAATACGTTCAGCTATCTTTGCCATTCCGGTGTTGCTCGATTTGACAATGACGTCTTCGACGCTTAGTTCACCGTAAGGATGATGATCATGCAGGATTCGACGTCCCATTCTGTATTGGCCAAACCCGCAATGAATCAGTTCGTCGCGTCGCAGAGCACCCTGTTGAAGAGCCCATCCCACAACGAATGGCTTGAACGTGGACCCCGGTTCAAACATTGCCGAGACGCTGAGATTCTTCCAGGCGTTATCGGGAACCTTGCCGAGCGAATTCGGGTCGAATGCCGGACGAGAAGCCATTGCCAGAATTTCGCCGGAGGCCGGGTCCATCACGATGGCACATGCTCCCACTGGCTCCCATTTGCTCATCAGCAAATCCAGTTGTCGCTCCGTCTCAATCTGTGTCAGCAGGTCGATCGTGGAGATCACCGACTGACCCTGCACCGGGCTTCGGGAACGTTCGGCCGCGACTTCCATCACGATTCCGAGAGCATCCCGAGTCATCACTCGCGTGCCATCCTGACCGCGAATAACGACGTGAAGACTTTCCTCCAGACCTCCCTGGCCTGCATTGTCGATATCTCTCATTCCCAGGACATGCGCAGCAAAACCTCCCTGAGGATACTGGCGCTCGTATTCGCGTCGAACGCCCCATGTTCGTCTTGGAAGATTAAGCTGTCGGAATGCCGTCCACTGCTCATCAGAAAGCCGCCGTTTTATCCAGACGAATCGCTTTCGGGCATTGTCCGCGATTCGACGATACACGTCGTCCGCATTCAGGTTGAGGACGGAACTGACCTTCCACGCGAACTCCCATGGATCATCAATGGAATCCGGAATCGCATACAGACTGTCGCGAGTAACCGTCATCGCCAGAACATGCCCATTTCGGTCGAGGATTTCGCCTGGCCTTGCCGGGATGACCTCGGAAAACGTGCTTTGTCGGGCCACTCGATCATTCAGGAGTTCCCGCTGTGCTCCCTGAATCTGAATCAGCCGACCAAGCAGAGCAATCCAGCCCAGCAGAAATGCAGTTGAGACGATCCTTTGTCTCCAGCCGGAAGTCGGCAGGCCGTGCAAAATTTCCACGGATGGGGTATCTGACATCAGTTTCCCCCGTCCGGATCAAATGGCTGCTGGAAGCGGAGCAGCGGCAACCGTTCCGAGTTTTTGGATTCAGTCGATCGTGGTGGTGCCAGCAGAGCGGAATTTTTCCGATCGCCCTGAGATCTTTTGGTACCCTCAGCGGACGAAATTTCCAGTGGTACAACGGCAAGTTGCGATGGAGCAGTCAGTCGCTGAGTCTCAAGTCTCAGGCGAACATGCAACTCGATCAGCAAATCTGTCTGATAATACTGTCGGCTGACAGACCGGCGCAGTTCAAGCGTGCGTTTCTCAAGAACCACGCTGGCCATGGAAACGAGGACGATAAGCAAAAGCGCAGCGGAGAATCGGAAGAACACGGCGGCTTCTATGTCAGTTTAACCTGCCTCCGAGCAGCGAAAATTTCCGGCCTTCGCGACGAACTTCGGCACGGCGAATCCGTTCGTTCGGCAGGCCTCCCATTAGTGTTTGTCATCGGTCAGAATTCCCCTATGGCGCCACATTCACCTCGACTGCGTCGTCAGGAAGCACGAGAACAATTCCGGGCTTCAGTTTATTCGGATCTTTCAGCACAGACTGATTCAGCTGATAAATCTCTGTCCATCGGGAAGATCGACCCAAAAATCGTTCAGAAAGTTCCGAAAGCGTTTCGCGACTTCCCGTGCCAATTCTAAACGCCGGGCTTCCGTCATCCTGAAGAAAGAAGCCGGATGGCTGTACAGCGGCCGTCTGAATTTCGGGGAACAGCTGAGGAAATCGCTCTTCCAGAATCTCTTTCGGTGGCGTCAATACCTTCATCCCAGGCCGCATCTTCGCGGGATCAGAAATGCGATGCTGATTAAAGACGGCCAGTGCCGAAAAGTAACGACTGCTACCGTAGACCCGCTTCGATATCGCGGAGTAATTGTCGCCCTTCCTGACCTCAACAAATTCATAGGTATTTCCATCATTTACCGGCGGAGCCACATTGTGCTGGTAATTGAATGCAGCCAGGCTGAATTTTCCGTCAGCCGTGGTCGCGATCGCCGGGGACACCCTGGTGGACGGAGTGGCTCGCAGTCTTCCTGAAGTGCCTGCCGGACTGGCCGTATCCGCCGTCATCGTCGTATCGAAAGGACTCGCCGCGGCAGATGGTGACGGAGATAGTTCGGATACCGGCTGATCAGCAACTGGCAGGAACGTGTCAGATGTATCTGGTGCTCGCGTGGATGCCGGGTGTTCTTCTTCTGCCGGGCTTAAACCGCCTTCAAACGACGGAATCGCTTCGAATCCCGGGCTCTCCTTCGGAGGTTCGGCCATTGCCAGGAGCATGGGCTGTTCAACCGCCGCAGTTTCAGACGCCTGTTCCGGGACTATTAAAGAATCCTCGGCCGGAATTTTTGCAATTTCCGTTTCCGTCTGCAGTTCGGATGCCGGTTCGGATGCTGGTTCGGGAGTCAGACTGAAGGCGATTGCGTCCTGTCCCTGCTCCTGCCCGGCCACGACTGACGACTCAATCTCGATGGCGGCCTCAGTTTTTGCGGGCGAAGCATCCGGGGATGGCAATGCGGAAAAGGCTTCCGTGAAATCACTCGATTCCACAGCTTCCGACGAACGGTCCGCATCTGTCGCGGACGGGTTGATCTCTAGCTGAAGGCTGTTTCCGGAATCTGCACCGGAATCTGCAATGGTATCGGGCTCGGCCATCATCGACAGGTTCGGTACGTCTTCGGGCGGCATTAGCGCAACATCAGGCTCTTTCGAAACGGCCTGAAATTCGAACTCGGTCGGTTGGGCTGGTTCATTGCCGGAAAAGAAATCATTCGCGGCCTGTTCTGTCGGCTCCGGATTGCTGATTTGCTGTTGAGCTGTCAGGAATTCAGAGGAATTTGAATTCTCGGTGGTGGTCAATGAACTGTCTGTGAGGGAACTGTCGGTGAGCGAACTGTCCGTGAATGAACTGTCGGCGGACGAACTGTCGGCGTTTAAATCTGTGAACGGGCTGTCTGTAATTGCAGTGGACTGAGTTGCCATCAGAGCCTGTTCTATTGAGGCATCTTCGACCTGGGGGCCTATGGAGGCCTGCGTGAGTTTCTGATGGTGCAGATCCACTTTGCGCCAGACGAGGAAGCCGAATGTGAAGACCAGGATCATGATGGTGAAGATCCCGAGCTTTGTTTCGTGGGAAAGGCGACCCGGTGATGGCTGCAGTCCCCTCGCGATCAGTTTCTTCAGAGTCTCTGTACGGCTCGAAGTTTCGCTGACCGGCTGCGCGGATTCAGTCGGATCTCCGCTGACGACGCTTCGATCGGTGTTTTTGTCAGTACCTGCCATCCCTGCTGTCCTTTGAACGCTGTTTTGACAATTCTGTCTTCCAGTGAATGAAATGTCAGAACGACGGCGATTCCGCCGGGTTTCAAAATCTGTGGAAGGACAACTGTCATCATCCTTTCCACATGTTCCAGTTCCTGATTTGTTTCAATCCTCAGTGCCTGAAATACTCGGGTTGCCGGATTTCGTCCGGGCCGTGACGGAAAATTTCCAACCGCCCGACGAACACAGTCTTCCAGATCCGCGGTTGTCATTACTGGCTGATTGATCAGACGCCGATGAACGATTTCTGCAGCGATTCGCCGAGCTGCAGGCTCTTCGCCATGCTTTTCAAAAATGTCTGCAAGAGCTTCTTCGCCGAGCCGCTGTAACAACTCCGCGGCTGGTGCACCTTCTTCCGGGTTGTAACGCATGTCCAGAATTCCCCCGGCATCAAATCCAAATCCTCTTTCGCGGTCTGCCAGCTGATCCGAAGACAGACCCAGATCCAGAAGCACACGATCCAGCTGTTGAAATTTGTACTTCTGCAGTAAGCTGACCGCATCTGTATAGTTGGCTTGCTCCAGTCGATAATTCTGCTGATCGGGAACGGTTTGCTTCAGCCTCTCAGCAGCAAATTCCAGCATCATGGGATCACGATCCATCGCGATCAAAAATCCGTCAGGTCCAATTTTACTGAGTATCAGCGCACTATGTCCGCCTGCACCGGCAGTGCCGTCCAGCACTGTGAGACCTGGCGTTAGCTGCAGTGCCTGCAGAACCTCACGCGGCATGACGGAAACGTGCACCGGTCGACGTTCAGAAGGATTCATGGAATGACTAATGGTTAAAGGCCGTCTGGCCTGTTTTCAGAGGGGGCGGACGCCACGAGCGATCATTAGGAATTTGAAAGGCTGAACGGGAGGAGATGAGATGGGAAAGAATGAGGAGAGGTATTATGCAGGATTGCGATTCACCATTGGTCGTATGCCGGGAATTCAGTTTCCGGGCATCCGTCCACGATCTGCAACAATCACGATCTGCCGCAAACGGTAAGATTTTGCAGAGATTTGCCGAATCTTAAGCCGAACGCTCAATGACGGAAAGGTCAGTTTTTTGCTGGCGATAAGTCATTATACTGCACGCTGAGTGAAATGACCTTAAGTCAAAGTCTGACGCAAACTCTTTGTTCAGGGGTACATTCGTTTCCAGTAACCTGCGGTGTTTTTATGTTTCGAAAACGCAATGTGTACAATCCGAAACGCAGTATCGACGACGTTCCAGATAAAGCGAAGCTGGAAACGATGGCGAATCAGGTGCAATACGGGGGGAATCCTGAACACAAACGCAATCCCGGAGATTTTGGCCTTACACCTCCAGGCAGTCCGCGCCCAGACAAAACGTTGTGTGATGGGGCGAATATTCTGACGCGAGACCTCGCTCTCAGCCTTCTGAAAAGTGGCATCCGTCGGGGCCTGGTGAGTATGCAGCTTCGCAGGGGCTTCCCTCAAAATGTCTGGGCGGTGACTGAGCAGGGCGTTCCTCTCGAGGCACAGCTGGAGAACTCGGACAGCGGCACTTACCACGGATATCCAATGGCTGATGCAGACCCTTTTAGAGAGATCGTGCTTGCAAGATGGATAGCAAACAATGCCTAGACAATTGAGAATCGATTACAGGTGGCTGGGAAAGGACACAGGCAGTGACCTTGACCGAGCATTTTACGGGGATATTGGTATTGCAATCGATGATGACTATTTGACCAGGCTGGAGGACGTTCATGCTCGCACAGTCAGAGACCACTTCCGAGGCAGCGTGTATCAGCTGGCTGTCTGGTTTGCGGCCAACTGGTGGCGACTTCGCTGGGAGCCTGAAATTCCTGACTGGGCAGCGAATGCAGACTGGCGAATGGCTCACAGTATGGCAGGTGCTGGCGGGGGATTTGTATGGCCGAATGTGCTCTTTGCGAGTGATGGAGATTCGATCGCAGTCGCGTCACATATCGGCGAAAAGACGTCTGCGATTGAGCCGGTGCGATACTTGAATCGAATGAACGCACGAATCTCAGCCGATGAATTTGAACAAAAGACAGACGCATTTCTTGAAGCTGTACTGTCTCGTTCGGAGGCCCTGAGGATACAGGAGTGCACGCTAGGCTCAGTGTGGGGCGAAGTTTTGGCGGAGCGTGGAAATCCCGAGTTGTGCATCTATCGAAAACTTGAAGCTCTCTGTGGTTATGATCCGGACGAAGCCCCGCACTCGCTTCTCGAAATTTTGATGGAGAATCGACACAGGCTTGGAATCGGAGCGGTTGAGGAGGTCGCAGCCGTTGGGCGTGCTTTGACAACCCAGATCCTGCACAGCATTCTGATGCTCTCAAAATCGCAACCTCGTCTGAACAACGGTGGGTTTCGAGGCGTGCTGCCCTCTCTTGAAGTCGTTCCGGAATCGCTCCCGGAGGAAAGACCGTGGCAACTTGCTCGCAGATTTGCAAGGCTGGCAAGAGCTGCCTGGGGACTCGATGACAGGCCGGTCGACGATGTATCGCTGGCGGACCTGGTAAAAACCGACCCTGCCGTTTTTAGTGACCGCACTAAAACGCCCTTGTCGATGCCAGTTGCATTGCAGACTGAAAGTGGCGCCAGTTACGACATCTATTTCGACAGCAGGCAGAAGACAAGCAGACGCTTCGCCGTTGCAAGGTTAGTTGGGGATCATCTGCGAAATCTCGACGTCGAACGTTTGCTCCCAGCCACAAAGGCGAAAACCTCACGACAACAGTTTCAGCGAGCGTTCGCACAGGAATTCCTTTGCCCGTTTGATGCTCTACTGCAGAAAATTAATACGGAACAGCCCGATGAGGATGACATTCGGGAAGCTGCGGATTTTTTTGATGTATCCCCATTAATGGTACGAACAACGTTAGTGAATAAAGGTGAACTTGATCGTGATGTCCTGACGAACGTCGCATGAGTCATGCAGACGCGTATCTGAACAACCCTGATGAAGATCGCGTTTTCGTTGAACTTGCTGTTTTTGGACGGTTTTCTATTTCAAAATCAATTTGGGAAACGTATTCTCATTGACGATGTTCCCTCGCAGGGGAATCAGATCGTCCAGGACAGGCAAACGATCAACTGCTGCAGACCATTCAATGGCTCGTACCCCAACATCTTATCGCGAACCATGTCAGCTCGCTGACTTGTCCGGGAAATTTCCCAGACAGTCAGGGTGTCGTGTGTCAGCTATTGTGGTGTTCATGGGCGTGATGATTGTGTCTCAGTCGGTATTTGGTTCCTGTGGGGATTACCTCTATCGCAACGGTCGGCCGGTCAGCAGTCATTTCTCGCCGATGCATGAGTCTCCACTTGATGCGTCACCAGACCGCTTGTTGACTCGAGCAAATTCTTTGGACTTGTTGACGCGGAATGAGTCTCCCGCGATCCCTGTTCGTCGCTGCAGCGGTCCCAATTGTTCCAGCAGTCCTCTGCCATTTGCGCCGGCACCCAATGCCCCATCGAATCTGATTCGTGGATTTGATCAGGCGGCGATTCTTGAAAGTCTCGCCGGATTCCTTGCGACTCGGGGTGCAATTGAATTTCCCGAATCAGAACGAGGTGCATGCTTTGAGCCCTCGTCGATCTTCCGGCCACCAGCCGCTTAGCCGCATTCCCCTCGCCTGGGGAGCGTCGCGTTGGTTTGGTCGAATCGAGTTCCACACTGATTCTCCTCATGGAGAGATCTTTCTTTCTGCCACATGCTGCCGTGCAATTCTCTGGCTGCTGGGATGAAAGAGAGATTCGGTCTGCCGATTGTGAACTCGTTGTTCCGGCTCATCTTCGCGATTCCCGTGATGCCGGTTTGCCAGTTATCAGCATTGGCTGGTGGTACTCCCTGAGGCTGTGGTTTTCACGCTGCTCGATCCGGTTTCTGCCCTTCGTTTCGCGAATTGTCGCGATGCGATGACGGCAATCCTGTGAGCTTTTTGCTGCACAGCGATCCGCTATTCATAACGTCATTTTGTCCTGAATTCAGGACCTGTAATTAACGATATCCATTGTCTTAATCCCGTTGTCCCGAGGAGATTCCCGATGGCTCGTAAAAACTCTAAGTCGCAGGGCTTTACGCTGATTGAACTGCTCGTTGTGATTGCCATCATTGCGATCCTGATTGCGCTGCTTCTGCCCGCTGTCCAGCAGGCGCGTGAGGCTGCCAGAAGGACACAGTGCAAAAACAATCTCAAGCAGCTTGGACTGTCGATTCACAACTACCACGATACTCATGGGTGTATTCCCATTGCCGGCGTAAGGGGCACAGTCGATCCGGTTTCGGCCCATGCTCGTTTACTGCCGTATCTTGAGCAGTCACCGCTCTACAGCCTCGTCGATTTCAATGTGCCTTTTGATCACGTGAACAATACGATTCCGCGAATCACTGAACTGCAGGTCTTCCGCTGCCCATCGGATCCCACAAGACTGCCAGCATCAATTGGCGGACGCAACAATTATTACTGGAACGCCGGTTCCGGGATTGTCATGTACGCATCCGGGGCAGCTGGACAGCCAGCTCCGAACGGCGTCGTCTTTCACAACATGAGATTCCGCTTTAACGACATTATTGACGGACTGAGCAATACGGCCGCAATGGCCGAGAAGCTCACAAGCGACGGAAACAACGGAATTTCTACACCGAAGACCGATACCTTTAGACCGGGCACCTACCCGAACAATGCAGATGAAGCAACGCTGCAGTGCAACGCTGCTGATGTCACAGACCTGTCTCAGCAGGGCTATTCGAATGTCGGTGGACCGTGGTTGCAACATTACCATTCCACAACTCAGTACAACCATGTACTGCCCCCGAATGGCCGTTCCTGCATGTTTCCTCCAGGACGAATTGCAACCACGTCCAACAGTCAGCACACCGGCGGAGTGCAATTGCTGCTTTGTGACGGGTCCGTACGGTTTGTGTCCGACAGCCTTGATATCGCGACATGGAGAAACCTTGGAAGCATTGCTGGCGGAGAAGTGCTGGGCGAATTCTAGTGCTTTGTCAGGCTTTGAATTTCGGGTCGTGGACCTTGCTAAGGGTCCTGCAGCCACGGGATCTTTAGCAAGATCCACTACCTCCAGCCAGGGATCTTTAGCAAGATCCACTACCGCCAACCCGAACTCCTGATCGTGACGGAGCACCGGGGGGTTCTTATTCCAGTTTTGCTGCGTTCGATTCAACGCGGTGAACTCTGTCGTTTTTACACAGGAAGTCAGGCGAATGCAGCACATGCTGCTCGCCTAAAATCCGTCACTCGTCGCCTGAATGTTTTACACGGATCCCGATACATGTTCTGCCGTTGTTTGCCACGACACATCATCCTGGCTTGTTTGCTGATTTCTGGTGCAGGGGGGTGCTCGGAGGAGTCGCCGAGTTATCCGCTTGATCAGGACCTCGCCCGTGCCTCGGTTGAGAAAGCGATGCAGGCCTGGGTTGATGGGAAATCGCCAAAGGATCTCAAACCGGAGATCATCATCGGTGACCCGGCGTGGGAGCAGGGAAAGAAGATGAGCTCGTTTGAGATCGTTACGGCAGAGGAGACTTCTGACGGCTCCAACCTGCACATCCGCGTCAAAAGAAAGTTTGACTCTGCCGAATCAAAAGTGACATACATCGTTGGCACAACACCCGTCATCACAATCTTTCCGCAATAGTGGCGGAGGCACGCAGGGACATCCGCCTGCTGCATACTGATATCGTTTTAAATTCTTCAAATCCTTCCGCTCGTCGTTCCGGACCGATGCCATCAGATCCTGGTGGTCAGGAAACCCTGGGGACTAAGTGACACTCTGCTTAAGAAAGTCGTAAGTCGATGATGAAATACATGATCCTTCGTCTGGCGGCATTCATCGCCGTCATTGGTGTGTGCTGTGCAGACATCTCACTGGCCGAAAGTCCAGTGAAGACTCCTCGTCCGATCCCTGCAACGCGGGCCGAAATGAAGGAATTGCTGGAGGATATGAAGAAGCGGCCCCACCGAATTCCTCTGCCGGAACTCACGGAGAAAGAAAAGCAGGAACTGGGAGAGCGAGCTGAAAGTTATGAGAGCCGATTGCGCTATCACTATGTTCCGCAGCAGGAAGGAACAGTTTTTGGTGCTGCCCGAAATCGTCCCGCCGGCGATTCCGGAAATGCTGCCGGGAACTCTGCCCGGCGAGATTTTACCCGAAATGCCGATGAGAATATGACATTGTCTTATCAGTTTAAGACAATGCTGTTCTGGATTGTTTCTCGCACGAACAACTGTCAGTACTGCCTCGGTCATCAGGAATGGAAGCTTTCGGCGGTGGGGATGTCTGACGATGCGATTGCTGCACTGGATGCAGACTGGTCGATGTACAGTGAGGCAGAGCAGGCAGCGTTTGCCTACGCCAGACTGCTGACCTATGAGCCTCATCGAATTTCGGATGAAGCCGCTGCCAGAATTGCGAGACACTTTACGCCTCTGCAGATCCTCGAGATGACGATGTCAGTGAGCGGTAACAATGCGATTAATCGCTGGAAAGAGGGAACCGGAATTCCGCAGTCTTCGGGAAATACTTTTGTTGGGCGTGGTTCTCCAGGTGGTGCCACGGTGGCAGAACATTCCGACAGCTTCATGACACCAACGTCGGACCGATTCAAAAACGTCATCACAATTGTTGCCCCTCTTGAAGTTTCTGATGGTAAGCCGAGCGGAAAGGGACTGTCAACACGTCCGGAAACCGAACCACGTGATGTGGTGAAACAGCGAATCGACGAGGCGATGAAACGGACATCCAGGCTGCCTCTGGTGGATGAGGATGTCGCTGCTGCGTGGTTGAAGGAGTCAGAGCTCGACATTCCCGTGTCAAACTGGGTTCGTCTGATCGCCAGCTTTCCAAATGAAGGGCGAGGACGTCTGCCCAGTTTATCATCGAGAGAAAAACAGACTGGAGTACTGACAGAGCTTCAGAAAGCACAGATGAACTGGATTATTGCTCGCCAGGATCGCGCCTGGTATGCCGTGGGCCAGGCTTATCGGAAATTGCACTCGCTGGGTCAGTCGGAGGATCAGATTTTTGCTCTTGATGGTGACTGGAAAGATCTGAGTGCCGCTGATCAGGCGCTATTTCGATTTGCCGAGAACCTCGCTGCATCACCAATTGCGTCAACGGATGAAGACGCGGCAGTGGCTTTGAAGTTTACAGGCCCGGCTCAGGTTGTGCAGACGATTAATCATGTGGCAAGCTGTGCATACTTTAACCGCGTTACGGAGGCTGCCGGCTTACCGCTGGATTGACAATGGCTGACCGTGTACGTTATCACTTCCGTCCTGGGTGCCTGACTGGTATTGACCACAGCGTTTTCGATGCCCTCTTCGACCGTCCCTACTGATTACTCACAGCATTTGTCTGGAAAAAAGCAGGCGATCGCAGAGCGATGTTTGATTCAACACCCTGGACGGAAGTGCTGGCAGCCGGTGATTCGAATAATATGTCCCGGCGATCTGCGCTGGAGACACTCTGCGCTGCGTATTGGCGACCTCTTCATCTCTATATTCGACGAAAAATCCGCGATCCTCATCTCGCACAGGATTTAACTCAGTCATTCTTTGAACGCCTCCTCTCGGGGAAATTGCTGAAGCTTGTTGATCCGGCCCGGGGACGGTTCCGTACATTCCTGATGCAGTCACTGGACTGGCATCTGGCCAATGAATATCGGGAAAGTCGAGCACTTAAACGAGGAGGTCAGATACAGCTGATGCCGCTGGACCTGTCACAGCAGGATTCGGTAGTGGCCGATGATGGAAACCTGACACCCGATCAGATTTTCGAACGCGAATGGGCACTGACACTGCTGAATCTGACGATGCAGCGACTGATGGCGGAACAGGCGGAACTGAACAAAGCCCATCAGTTTGATGTGTTGAAGGGCTTCCTGACGGGTGACGGTCCTTCTGGCGGATACTCGGCAGCATGTGAACAACTTCAGATTTCGGAGCCCGCCCTGCGCATGGCGGTAAGTCGCCTGCGTTCTCGCTATCGAGAGCTGCTGCGTGAAGAGATTCTGAGAACTGTGGCATCAGGGGAAGATGTTGAGGACGAGATTCGGCACTTGTTCCTGGCATTGACC
The DNA here is from genome assembly GCA_022843805.1 of Fuerstiella sp. Lineage (GTDB taxonomy): Bacteria > Planctomycetota > Planctomycetia > Planctomycetales > Planctomycetaceae > F1-80-MAGs062. Next base: position 66,947 of record JALHMY010000033.1, on the reverse strand, counting down.
TTCCGTTGAACGCCAGGCCAAAGAGTGAGAAGTTGCGTACTTTAAGGGCGCGCAGGAACGTTATTCGACCGAAAAAAAAGACAGATTCTTGTCCACCTGACACAATTTCGTTGTTGCAGAACAAAGTACATCGGTTACCTCTGAAGTGCCCCGCCACTTTCTGAAGTACAAGAGTCATGAGTAATACAGCTGGTTCAGTGAGGATGATCTGCCCGGATTGTAAAGCCACGGTTCCCGTCAATGCACCGGCTGGCCTTTGCCCCGCATGTCTGATGCGAGCCGCGATGACCGTACCCATTGAGACGGCAGTTTCGGCCGAAAATCATTCCGACACGACACGTTCGCCAAAGTCACAATCAGCGATCTGTGATTCTGCCAGTGAGCTGCCGTCGCAGGGCGGCGAGGATCGGGCGACCATGGTGCCACTACGATATTTTGGTGACTATGAACTGCACGAAGAAATTTCTCGCGGCGGAATGGGAGTGGTTTACCGAGCGCGGCAAGTTCCTTTGAATCGTCGAGTGGCACTGAAGATGATTCGTGCTGGCAGGTTTTCGAGCGAAACCGATATCCAGAGACTTCGAATCGAAGCCGAAGCAGCCGCTCAGCTGGATCATCCCGGGATTGTTCCAATCTTTGAAGTTGGTGAACACGAAGGTCTGCACTTTTTCACCATGGCTTTCGTCGATGGCGAGACATTGTCCGCGAGACTCAGTCAGGGGCCAATGGTACCTCGAACGGCCACCGAACTGATTCTGCAGGTTGTCAAAGCAATTGCCTATGCACACGAAAAAGGAGTGATCCACCGGGATATCAAGCCTGGCAATATTCTGATCGAGAAATCGGGGCAGGTACGTGTCAGCGACTTTGGACTTGCCAGGCAGATCAGTACAGACAGTGAGCTGACAACCACAGGCCAGGTGATTGGTACTCCATCGTTTATGCCGCCTGAGCAGGCTCGAGGTCAGATCGCATCAGTTAATATGACGTCCGATGTTTATTCGCTCGGCGCCGTTTTTTATGCCGCGTTAACCGGCAGGCCTCCATTTCAGGCGGCAAGCGCTGTTGAGACGCTGCGGCAGGTGACTGACCAGCAGCCTGTCGCGCCACGACAGCTTAACCCTTCGATTCCACGAGACCTGGAAACGATTTGCCTGAGGTGCCTCGAAAAGGAGCCGGCATCGCGCTACCAGTCAGCCGTCGAACTGGCCGAGGATCTGGAACGATACCTCAGCGGATATCCCATTTGTGCGGTTCGGGCTTCCCTGCTGGAAAAAGGCTGGCGTTGGGCATGTCGACGGCCAGACCTGTCAGTGTCGCTGGCAGCATTGGGGATGTTTGTCATTGTCGGTTCAGTTGCCGCCATCCTGCAGGCACAGCAGTATGCGAAAGCGAATCTTCTGGTTCGCGCCGAAGGACTGGTTCATCCGATTGAGACGGCCGAATTTCGTGAGCTGCCGCAGCTGATCAGTGAACTTGCCCGGTTTACAGACCCGTCGATCATTCAAATGCAATTTAAAGATCGCCTTGCAGTGGCAAGAAACGAAGCCGGGAAAACTCGAATTGAACTGGCGGCTGGCGTTCTTTCCGGACAATTGTCGGATGAATGTTTTCGCAGCTGGCTGACCCTTCCGCTTCACGATTTGCTGATCGTTCGACAGCTAACGAACCCGTTGAGAAATCAATATACTGATTTTCTGAGCAATGTGCTGACCCAACAGGCTGGTAGCGCTGACGTGCGCTCGCAGCAGCTTCGAGCTGCCTGTCTGATTCTGGACGCTCCGGATATCGGAAAACCAGTGACAACGGTTAGGGCTCCAGGAATTGATGTCGTTCAGAAGCATTCCTTAACCGCGGAAGTTCGCTGGGACGAAATTGTTACCACATTGTTGCAGGAGTTATATGAGAATCCCAAAGAGTTCGATTCGGCGCTGCACTTGCTTCAGCCAGCAGCCGGGGAGCTGCACGACCTGCTGATTGCCCGAATTTCAGAAGCATCGGTTTCTGAACAGCAAAGGCACCTGGCGATCGCTTTGTCTGCGGAGCTGATGCAGGATTCGCCGGAAGCGATCGCGGGGCTCGCCTGTCTCATTGAAGCAGACTCGTTACCGCTGGTTCAGCGGCATATTCAGCGAATGGATTCGACTGTTGTGCCGTTCCTCGTTGCCGAAGTGCATCGGCCGCCATTGCTGGTTCAGAAGATCAGTGAGCAACTGGATGTGGATGCTCAAAAGAAACTGGCCACAGAAATTGTGCAAAAACAGGCTGATGATACTCGTCGACGGGCGATGGCGGCTGCGTGGCTGTTTCGACTGGGAAAGACCGAATATGTTTGGCCGCTTCTAAGAAAAAACGCCGATTCGTCGCTCCGGTATGCAGTGATTGATCGGATCCAGAGCGTACGAGGAGCGATCGGTCCCCTTCTTTCACAGCTGCAGCTGGCAGCTGATTACGCCTCGAAGGAACTCCCACCAAACCCCGTCCCTGAATTGATCGAAATCACAGATGTCGGTGCAGCGTCTGAACTGCACGGGATTGTGCTGCTCCTTGGAGGACTGGCAAACGATTTTCGGGGGGATGATCGCGAAAAAGCCATTGAGATTCTGGTTAACCTGTTCGAAAATCATCCGGATTCAGGAATCCATTCCGGCGCCGAATGGGCACTGAGACAGCTGGATGCGATGTCCTGGATTCGGCAGTCCCACGCTCGACTGCTGGAAGCAGGTCTGAGCGATGACAGAAACTGGTATCTCACGACCTCAGGGACTACGATGGCTGTCGTACGTGGTCCGGTTGTGTTCACGATGGGTGCAGATCAAACGGATCCTGATCGGCTTGCCAACGACTCTGTAGATCCAGTGACCGGAGAAGTCACGCATTCGGATCAGGAACCGCTCCTGCAGAGAAGCATTGACCGTGATTTCGCAATTGGGTTGAAGGAGGTGTCTCTCGCCGAAATTCTCCTTTTCGAGCCGGACTTTCATCAAAAAATCAATCAATTCATGTCTCCCACCCTGGAATACCCGGCGAACAAAATCAACTGGTATCTGGCCGCCAGATATTGCAACTGGCTGAGTGAAAAAGAAGGGCTTGATGCATCCGAATGGTGTTTTATTCCAGACAGTATGGGAAGATACGGCGAAGGTCTCACCCTTGCGGAAAACTACCTGCATCGACGAGGTTACAGAATGCCTACCGAGGCCGAGTGGGAATATGCATGCCGAGCCGGTACTGTCACTCCAAGATTTTTTGGTGTCTGTCAGGAGTTGTTTCCGCAATATGTCTGGTATGCGGAAAACTCTATGGAAAAATCCCTGATCATTCCTGGAACGCTGAAGCCCAACGACTTTGGTCTGTTTGATGTATTCGGGAATGTGATCGAATGGTGTATTGATCCGTATGCTGACCGCCCAGGTAAGCAGGACGGCATTGTGCCGGATATGGAGCGTGGACTGACTGCAGATGCTGAAGCGTGGCGAGTCATGCGCGGCGGTCACCTCTACGCCGATGAACCCAACATCCGGGCGACGGACCTTTGGACCTTTCGGCCTCTTATATCAGACGGCCACTATGGGCTGAGACTCGCCAGAACGCTCCGCACTCACGATAAGCAGTAGCTGGCCAGAAATTCTGTTCATTCGCTGATGAACTGTCCCAGCGAATTTCACAGGCATGGCGAGCTACTGTTCCGCTGTATGAGCAGTCGGACGGAAGTTGGCAGAAAAATTATTGGGCAGAAAAATTGGAACGGAAGATCGGTCTGGCCTCCCTTGTGGGAGTGCCTGCCAGTTAACTCACCGACCATCCCATCATCGCCTGCGAGTCATTTTTCTGCCCTGAAATCTTTCTGCCAAATCCTTCTTCCGGAACTCATTATCACCCGCTCAACACCAATCGAAATGCCCTGCGTCACACATCAGAAATCCTGCGATTCATCTGTGTTCTCTGTGCTATCTGTGGTTAAAAACGAACGTTGAATGAACCGCTTATATCGCGGATCAATCACACCAACGTTCTGTCGGTTTGCCTGCGACCACATCATTCGCTGATGAACTGTCCCAGCGAATTTCACAGGCATGGCGAGCTACTGTTCCGCTGTTTGAGCAGTCGGATGGAAGTTGGCAGAAAAATTACTGGGCAGAAAAATTAGAATGAACGATCGGTCTGGCCTCCCTTGTGGGAGTTCGTGCCAGTTAACTCACCGACCATCCCATCATTGCCTGCGATTCATTTTTCTGCCCTGAAATCTTTCTGCCAAATCCTTTTTCCGGAACTCATTATCACCCGCTCAACACCAATCGAAATGCCCTGCGTCACACATCAGAAATCCTGCGATTCATCTGTGTTCTCTGTGTAATCTGTGGTTAAAAACAAACGTTGAATGAACCTCGGATGACGCAGATGAATCGCACGATGGCTCTGTCGGTTTGCCTGCGACCACCTCATTCGCTGACGAACTGTCAAAGCGAATTTCACAGGCATGGCGAGCTACTGTTCAGATGTTCGAGCAGTCATACGGACGTTAGCAGAAAAATTATTGGGCAGAAAAATTGGAACGGACGATCGGTCTGGCCCTCCCTTGTGGGAGTTCGTGCCAGTTAACTCACCGACCATCCCGTCATTGCCTGGGATTCATTTTTCTGCCCTGAAATCTTTCTGCCGAATCCTTCTTCCGGAACTCGGTATCACCCGCTCAACACCAATTGAAATGCCCAGCGTCAGACATCAGAAATCGTGCGATTCATCTGTGTTCTCTGTGCGATCTGTGGTTAAAAACGAACTCTGAATGAACCGCGGAATAGGATTCGCAAAAGAATAACCAAGCGATTCCAAATTAGCGGCAGCGCGCGAGCCCTCCGGTTTCGTGGCACCGAACGGCTTGCACCGTTCCGCTGTTTGAGCAGTCGGACGGAAGTTGGCAGAAAAATGATTGGGCAGAAAAATTCGAACGGAAGATCGGTCTGGCCACCTTGTGGGAGTGCCTGCCTGTTAATTCACCGACCATCCCATCATCGCCTGCGATTCATTTTTCTGCCCTGAAATCTTTCTGCCGAATCCTTCTTCCGGAACTCGGTATCACCCGCTCAACACCAATTGAAATGCCCTGAGTCACACATCAGAAATCCTGCGATTCATCTGTGTTCTCTGTGCTATCTGTGGTTAAAAACGAACGTTGAATGAACCACGGATTAGGATTCGCAAAAAGATAACCGAGGGATTCGAAATTAGCGGCAGGGCGCGAACCCTTCGGTTTCGTGGCACCGGAAGAATTGCTACGTTCCGCTGTTTGAGCAGTCGGACGGAAGTTGGCAGAAAAATGATTGGGCAGAAAAATTGGAACGGAAGATCGGTCTGACCTCCCTTGTGGGAGTGCCTGCCAGTTAACTCACCGACCATCCCGTCATCGCCTGCGGTTCATTTTTCTGCCCTGAAATCTTTCTGCCAAATTGGCTGCGAATTGCCCTGCCAAAACACGTTTCAACAGTCCAAAAATTCCTGAATCCGCCCCTTTGATACAGCTCAGATGTATAGATCAGTATCCAGGTTCCCGCTCGGCGTAAGGTTTCCTAAACATTCCGAACAAAATTCTGACATAAAACTGCAGGATTTGTTTTTTTGTCGAAGAACATTCGACGAAGCCGTGGTGTATTTCCCGGCAGATTCGATTTATTCGGAACCCGCCAAACAGGATATTGACCTCCCAAAATGATGGACTCTGCCTCAACCGCGGCTATTGCAGTCCACAGATTTTGCCCCCCCCCCCCCCGATTCAACCCCGCCTCGGAGACTGCTGACAGTCTCTTTTTACGCGTTTTTGCAGAAGTCACCTCGTGTCGGGTGACCAATCCTGCTGAAACGAAGGATGATTATGATGAGAATGCTGATGGGAAAACGGCTTGCCCTGGCGATCTCACTTCTGTCGATTACTGTTTTTACCGAGAGCCGGGCATTTGCCGGTTTTCAGGTCAACCAGTTTGATACATTGATTGTGAGTGATGGCCCGGGCGGCGGGATCGGCGGCGAGTATCGGATCGACGTTCTAAGCAACGGTGCAGGCGAAGATTTCCGTACGTTCTGCGTGCAGCTTCATCAGACATTGATCTATGGCGAACTCTTAACAGTCGCCGCACTCAGTCAGAAGTCGGAAGGCAACTCCGGCACGGGCGGAACGCAATTTCTGACAGCTCGAGCATCCGCTCTATATCGGGAATTTCTGCGAGGCCAGAGTCTGGCGGGAAATACCGCAAATTCGAACCAGAGTTTTCTGCCGTTGTATGGTTCAACAACCTACAAGCACAACGGCCCTGATCAGGGAGGAGCACCACTTCCTGACGATGGTCTGGCAATGCAAAACGCAATCTGGTTTTACCAGGGGCAGCTTGCAGCCTCCAGCGTTGCCGGAAATAAATTCGTGACGGCAGTGGAAGCACTCGCTACAGCACGCGGATGGTCGGCCGGCCTGCTGGCATATCAGTTGACCGCCACTGATGCGTCTCTCTATGGTGGAGTTGACATACTGAATCTTCGCAGGATAGGGGGAGTTGAAGCTCAGGATATTCTGGCCTACGGTGGACCCGACCTGATTATTGAGATTCCCGAGCCATCAGCATTCGCCATCTTTGGACTTGGTTTTCTGACATTCGTGGTTCGGGGTTTGAGAAAGTCGACGGCCAGTACCAGTAACTGACAGCCAGGAAGTTCGAAGCGTACTTTGACTCGTCGACAATCAAGGTGTGCTCCTTGAGGCTGGGATTATCATTTTGAGACGCTGTGTCAGCAGTCCTCTCAAAATGAGCGGGGGCCGATGCAATGTACTTAAGGTTAGAAAAAGTGCGGAATCACTGAATTGACCGTTTCTTAAGGTATTCCAACGCTCTTATACTACGCATGTAGTCGCGATGTGGCGGCTGCAGGACTTTTGGAAAACGATTTTTCGGGTTAGAAAGCGAAAACTCTGATGAAACTTAACATTTTTTGTATTGCCAGCATGATGCTTGCTTTGAATGCAAGCGTGACTGAAGCTGCCGTTGTCGTGCATGGTCCGGTGAATTCACTGGGTACCTTTCAGGACACAAATACTGGCAACGTATGGCTCCGTTTGGACAACTATTTCGGGAAGACCTACAACGAAATGAAGTCCGATGCCGTAGCAAATGGTTTTACTGTGGCCACGTTGTCGCAGGTACAGCAACTGCTCAACTCACTGCCCCTTACCGGCGGTGAATGGCCAACTTATGAAGGCATCATGGGCGGCGCTCCTAATCGAGGTCTGATTTGGGGCGCCTATGCTCCACAAAACCCGAATCAGGTCAGCTGGGCTTATGCGTATGATTCAGATACTCAGTGGAATTTCGAGGCAAATACAGCGACTGATTTAGACACCGTACCCAATATTGGCACGGTTTTTGAGGATATGAACATTTGGGCTGTCCTTACCGATGTGCCACCAGTTCCTGTCCCAGAACCATCAACGCTGGCTCTCCTTGGCATGGGCATTGTCGGATTTGCTGTTCAGCGTGCTCGCCGTCAGCGATAATCCTGACAAAGCGATCCGGACATCTCCAAACATGGAATCACAGACAAAGCTGACGTATCGCGGATTTCTCCAAACCTGTCAGAAATGTTGTCGGATTTAGTTAGCGGGCCACTCAACAAAGAGTGGCCCGTTTTTATTGTGTCGGTTGTGAGTCTTCTGCCCCATCTTGATCATCGAAAATCGACTTCTGATTGTGATTAGCCGGCAGCGAGACCTTTGCTTCTTCAACCATATTCATTGACCTGCAGCCAGGGCAGTACAAGTACCACGCGTAATAAAAGGACTGAGTTGCCTTTCGTGCCTTTCTTCCTGGCATACGTTTTTCAATTGCAGTCCCGCACTTGCGACACGATTCTCCTTCTGTTCTGTGCGTGACGTGCGGCTTTTTTGATGGAATGCCGGTGCCAGGAGGATTGGTGCAAACCGCTGGCCCAATGTCGGTCATTCGACTTCCTGGATTCTCCGATGCTGCTGTCGGGGTATTCTGACGATAGCCATATGGATGGAAACACGACAGGCCTTCGTCAGAGCTTCCAGCCCGGCAATTACCCCCATCAGTTCCATGCGGTTATTTGTCGTTCGCTGAAAACCACAGGAAAGCTCCCGTCGCTTCTTCGGATGAAGCAGAACAACGCCATATCCACCGGGGCCAGGATTTGGTTCCGCCGCTCCGTCGGTGTAAATCGTGACGTGAGGAAGCTCAGGGAATGACTGATCGCCAATTTTCTGTTCATCATTTCCCGCCGACATGACAGATTTCCGGATTGGGACGAATTTTCGTTGTTCTATACGTAAGATGTCATACGGATTCTCGAAGTTCATCCAAAAAATACGGTTGAGTTTTGCGTTCGGAAAAAATGTTCCCACTGTTTGACCTGCTGAGTTCGCTGCGCCGCTCGCTGCCTATTTGTTTCCTTGCATACAGAGGGGAACATCCAACGAAGGACATCGCCCAGAGCTTCGGCGGAAACCCTCTGATCGATCCGCACGAGCGCATTACGCAGCCGCTCCATGAGCAGAGCATCACCGAACGACTCCCGCTCGGTTGCCGGTTCATCGGGTGCAATCTCCGACCCGTCTGCCCATGGATCGCCTCGTGGTTCCCGCACTTCTGGCACGAATGACACGAATTCGTTTTGCACAAACAGAGAAAAAATGTCGAATCGATTGTTAAACGAAAACGGGCCACCAAATCCTGGTGGCCCGTCTGATGATTTCCAAGTCGTGTCAAGGCAATCAAGCGATCTGAATTGCTCTGCGTCGACGAGCTGCAACTGTCAGCCCCAGTGCTCCCAATCCCCACATTGCAATTGAGGCTGGCTCTGGTACGGCAGCTGCAGTCCCGGAATAAGTGAGATTATCGAACTGCACCCAGTCACCGCTATCCTGGGACAGCAGTACCCGACTAATATCGGCGGTGCCGCGGACGATACCGAAGTATTCGCCATTGTTGTTCGCAAATGGCGTGCTCTGGAAGGTATAGGATTCAAGCAGATTGTTTGCTGAATCGAATGCATCCATCGTCCAGTCGACATTTAGCGCGCCAAACAGAAACGCGAATTGGCTGACTGGGCCTCCCAGAAAAATGAATTCGAAGCTTGGTGTTACGCCGAAGTCGTTCTGCAGGTGAGCACGATCGCGAGTATTGTAAATTCCTCCGGTTCCCTGCGATGATACTCTGAGACCACCGCCTAGACCGTTGAACTGCACTCCAGATGCAGCAAAACCCGGGTACAGTCCCAATGCGGTCGATTCGAAATCCACAACGGTTCCACCGGAAATCACCGTGGTCAGGTTGCCCGATGCCACGTTGCCATTGATGTAGCCAGCCTGTGCCTGCCCTACCGTCGTGATGATTGCGAGTCCAGCCATCCAAAGTACGTTCAACTTCATACCACTTCTCCGTCTCAGAATTTGTCTTCTTCCACCCATTTGTGGGCACGCGATCGGCGCCCGGCACGCATTTGAGTATCCACCCCCTGGGGAATGAAAGCGTTTCGGAACCGTTTTTTAAGAATTAGCATTCTTATCATTTTGAGACAATACGGTTCTCATTTTGGCTATTTTTGGAGAGTTTGGTCTGAAAATTCAATTGGTCCTGTCGGGGCCAAACTCCCGGAGCAATTTCATCCTCATGCAACATGGCCGGACATCAGTCGGAAGTCACGATGACGATTGAGTTCGGCACTATTCGCTGACTTTCTGCCTTTAGGATTTACTGCACACCGTCGAGACGCACGGCAGTCAACACTTGGTTCAGGCTGCGTAGGCGTTCTCCGGTAAACCGCGTTGCCGACTTGCAAAAAGTTCGCCGGGCTCCGATACTCCGAGAGAGTCCGGTTCGGGACCCGTTCAGCGACCAATTTGATAAATATTCCTTTTATTTTCCTGCACCGCAGACCCGTTGAGCGTGTCGTCCGAGGGAATGTTCGAAACGGTTTTCCCGTTTTTGATTTGGATTTTTACGCGGTCCTGCCATAATTCATCCGCAGTTTTGGCCAATACCGTGCGATACAAACCTGCAGTGTCGGTTGCAGGAGATGGTTGTACGAAACTCAGATGAGACCGGCAGCCGTCGTACATTCTGCGATTTGACAGCATAAAAAGCTGGTTTTTTGAAACAAGCGCCCGTAGCTCAGTCGGATAGAGCGACCGCCTTCTAAGAATCGTCCTGCAACGCCTTCTGCAAGATTCACCAGCGTTTTACCGCTTTTCCGCTGTCGAACCTGTTTCCAAATAGCGGCTAAATCACCGCATTTTCAACCGTTGCGGTTGTAGGGTTGTAGGTATTTCCCGACGGAAAAAAAAGTGGCAAATGCGTTCACTTGCCACAATCGACCACCGTTCGTGATCCTACCAGTCCCAGTCAGCATCGTCGGTTTGACGTTCCCATTCATTATCGAATTCTTCTGCATCTTTGATGGCCTGCCTGAAACGTCTGTCCACAAAAGATTCCATACCCTTCGAAAACTGAAATCGAAACGGGTTCATGATGGCCCCTTCAGCGTTCCGTCCGGTCCGGAAAGAAACAAAAGCGTCTGGATGAATCCGAATCGCGACATGCGCTACGGTGTCGATCGGCAGGCGTGCAGCCACGCTGTCGGCAATCGCTACGATGTCGACACCACCAATCGATATGTCTTCTGGGCGAATCTGTCGAGACCACACCTCGAAACCGTCGACTAACGATGATCCACCTTGCAAAGGCTCAAATCTGTACTGCACATAGCCAACTGCCGGTCCACTCCGATCTTGCTTTCTAAACCACTCCATCATTTCCATTTACCCCTTTTCTCATCACACTCAGTGAATAAACTCAGAATCCCCCAGTCCTCTGATTGCGGCACCCCCAAACGTACAACCAGTGTGATCGGCTCAAACTTTCTGCCTCTGGTGCGATGATTTTGGGAAACTCTTACCGACCGTCATCGATCGGCGATTGATCACCGCGATTCCCAAGATCTGCATTTCCGTTCGCATTTGGTTCTGTTCCGACGTCCTGAGTTTTCCTCTCGACGTCGTACGAGATTCCCAGCGAAGCCAGCCTGTCAACGGATTCGCGTTGTGCGTCCTGGAACAAATGGGTGTAGAGCGCCATCGTCAAGCCGACGTCTGCGTGCCCCAGTCTTTCCTGTATGTGCCGGATGCCCGCCCCGACCGAATACAGCATGCTGGCGTGCGTGTGTCGCAAATCATGGAACCGGAACGTGTCCGGCAATCCGGCCGCTTTCCGCAACGGCTTCCAGACATGCGAATACAGATTCGATTGCGACAGGTATCCACGACGGAAGTTACAAAACACGATCGGCGAATTCGTGCCGTCTGCATTCGCCTTTCTCTGACGCTCCTGCAGGGCACGCATTGCGATCGGATCCAGCACTATGGTTCTCCTGCTGTTCTTTGTCTTTGGTACTTTGACGACACTCTTGCCACGCACAGACGACACAGCTCGCTGGACGTGCAGCAGTCGCTTTTCGAAATCGATGTCTGTCCAGTGCAGTCCGATCAGTTCGCCCATTCGCATCCCTGTGAACAGTGCGACGATCACAATGTCACCAATCCGATGTGCTGAACACACTTCGATCAGCTTCTCACTTTGCACTTTCTCCAGAACAACTGGCGTTCTTCTTTCAATCTTCGGTTTCTTCAGCCGGCTTAACGGATTCTCCGGAATGATCTCCATCCGCACTGCTGCATTCAGCGCTGTGCACAAAACGGACATTGCCCGATGTCGGACCGAATCGCTTTTCCCCAGCTCTTTTAGGAGTCGCTGCCACTGTCGCAGCTCCTCAGAGGTCAGCTTCTCCAGTTTTTTGCTACCGAGATACGGACGAATATGCAGGTCGACCGCGTTCTGATACGTCAGTGCTGTTTTCGGGGCGGTGTTCACCGTCACTTCGTCCCGCATCCAGCCCGTGAGATACGCATCCACCGTCTGCCCGAACGACGTCACTCCCGGACGATACTTTCGTCGAAGAGTATCCATCTTCTTTCGCACTTCTTCCTGCGTTTTTCCGTACACACTACGTCGAACACGCTTACCCGATACGCTGTAACCGAGCGAAACCTTGCCCTGCCATAGTCCGCCAGGATGTTTACAGATCGTGCCTTCCCCGGATGTTCTTCGCGACATTAATCCACCTTTCCGCAACTGTGTTCGAATTCTCCGAGCCGAGTCCCTCCGAACGTCGATCTGTAGTAGACGGATCACTCAATCGACAGACCAAAACGAAAAGAACCTCGTGCAAATTCTCGCACGAGGTCCATTCACTTCACGTTACGATGAACGTTTGTCAGATCATGTAAATCGTCGCATCCTGAATCTCTGTTTTCGTCCACCAACTTCGCGGCGTATGTTTCATCCGCATGCTGTGAGGCACGATAACAAACAACTCCGCTGATTCCCCCGGTGGCACACAATCCAGCAAATCCTCGAAGAACTCTGGACAATCCTCCGTCGAAAATGTCGCGACAATATTCGACGGCAAACCTAAGTGCGCCATCGTGACCATGCTGTCGTCATGCTCTTCCGGCAGGTCACTCAGATCGATCCGCCATCCGGCCGCATTGTCCATCGTCATTGCTTGTGTCATCTCTTTTGCTCTTTCTGTGTGTGAACACCGTCCTGCGGGGTCTTCCGTTCGATAACGGAAAACCCCGCCCTGGTACTGTAGGCGTTCCAGGACGACAAGAGGCGCCCTGCGCTTCGTTTCCTCGGCGCTGCCATTGCCCCAGGACGGGGTTCTCGGCTCTTGATGGGTTTGGAACTTGTTCGCCGTTTCCGGCTTTGGTTCTGTACAATACGCACGCCAGCTGGATCGGATCAAACAATCTGGCAGAATTTCAGGTACCCTGTTTTTCTGCGGTTCACCGTCGACATTTTGCCGCCCTGCGGAAAAATCGTGAAAGATACGGCTATCGTCACGGCAGAGGAATTACTTTTTCGGTTTCAATGAAATGTCCGGTAATGGAATATTCTCAAACCGAAACGGCACCGTAATTTCCTGCAGGTCGCTATATAGCTGGAAAGCCAAGCTCAATTGACTGTCTGGCACGTGAGGGGTGTGGCGAGTTGAGAACGTATTTCCCGATGGATCGGATTCCAGGTTCGGACGCATTTCAATGCCTTGGTCGAAATATGGCGAAACTTGTCCCTCGGCTTTGATGATCAGCGGTCCTACGGATGTTTTCGGATCAATCCGGAACTCGAAAATATCCACCTTTCGGCCCTGGTAATCCGCCTTCCACATCGCAACTTTTGCGTTGACCGCGGCAAGTGCCGGGTCCGTGCGCCGGTTTCTGATAGCCGCACGAAGATCGGGAATCACAATGTCGTGCACTTTTCCAACCCTAATCCGGAATTGTCCCTCGACCAGCGCCAGGGTCGAAGCTGAACTGGCCGGCGCCACGAACGGAACGAAGATCCTCAGATTTCCCGGTGTGTAATCAATGGTTCCTTCTGACCCCTGCGGTCGATAAGGCTCGAACTGCAACATTGGGTTGGGGGAACCTGCCGTCTTAAAAAAATCTTGGTAGAGTACGACATTTTGATTTGGTCCCAGACTCAGAGTCTTGAGATTCACATGCCCATAGGCAACTGCCCTGGAAAGCATGTCACCCTTCATGTTGATAATGAGTTCCATGACTTCCACACGTTGCCCGTCCGGCCGAAGACCTTTCATCCAATACCAGCGGGTCGAACCAGTTAACAATTCGACACCCTCTGGCCATTCAGCTGAATTCGAAGCGGCAACGCCATTGTCCTGGCTGGTCTGGATGGGTGGCGGAGCTAGACCTGCTGTGGCTGTGCCTTGAGGAACAACCGGCTGTGGAAATGTCGATTCTTGCTGAGGTGCCGGCTGCGGCAACGCAGGCAACTGTGGAGGCGGTTGCTGAGGAGACAGCGATACCGATGTCGGGTTTGGATCAGTGTTCTGGTTTGTATTGAGTGCGGCATTCGTTGCAGGAACCACCGATTGAGAAGCGACCGTTTCAGCAGGTGCACTCGCGATACTCGGGGTTTCCGACCGGTTCCGAAACCCGAAAAAATAGATACCGGCACCCACTAAGATCACAATTGCCATGGTTACGCCGGCAATCATGAATGTGGAATCACCGGCGGACAGACTACTTCGATTCTGCGCGGACTCGGAGTTCAGTCTTCGACGCGACCCCGTTCTTGGTGGAAGTGTTCTGGCGCCCGCTGTTTCATATGCTGGCTGGGACCGGTCTTCCCTCGACCGATTTCTTGATTCAGGCTCCCTATGCGATTTCTTTGCCTCCCCTTTACGCACCGTCGAACTCGCTGGGGGTTCCCTTGTATCGGCATGTTCTGATTCAGTTGCTATTGCCACAAAAGCTTCTTTGCATTTTGGACACCGAACCCTTTTCCCCGGATCGATTTCGTCGGAAAGCGATAATTTTGCCAGACATTCAGGACATTCAACAATTACACGTCCACTCATGTACCCCCTCCCCTTACTTACTCAAGTGTCGCCTTCTGGTCAGTCGACCATATCGATCGATTTATGAGCTGTCAATAAGCGTATTGGTCGCTTCCAGACGATGTTTAAATTTTCTGATTCTGTTTCTTCCATGGTGAATCTGACGCTGACGCCACTGTAAAAAACCGCGATTATACGGATAAACCGGGTAACGTCGGTGAAACTAGGTTTTGGTGATGTTCACCGAAATTTCTACGGACTGAATCAAGGTAGTGACAAATAACGATTCTGAGACGGTAAGTTCAATTCTGTACAATATTCATCTGAGGTGGGTTCCTCAGATGAGTAAGCATCTCGCTGTACTCGTACCGCTGCAGCCATTCTCCAGATCTCTGTCGGATTCTGCTCTCCGAGTGGGACTCGCTCATATCGCTCAGCAATCTGTTTCACGTGCGCGGTGAAGGCTTCTGCGTCTCCACCTTCCGGGAATTCCTGAACATCCCGGATCAGCTCGATCTCGCGTGCATCGAGACACGCCAGAATGGCCAGCGCGTGCGAGACCTCGAACAATAGACCCCGATCTCCCAGGATCCTGATCAACTGCTCCGGGAGCCGCGGAATCGAATCCTCCAGCGGAATGCGTGACAGACTGTCGAGATTGTACGGCAATACGACTCCCAGTGGCTCTTCCGATAAATCCTCCGACAACGGATTCCTCCAGGACACGTTGGATTGTTTCCACGGGATTGTAGTGTCGATCCTTTCCAGTCTGCTTCCTGGTCGCTCATCAATACCACAGTCCGCCATGAACGCTTCAAAATCCTTCCAACTCGGTGTGACTCCCCAAGACCCGATCGCTTCTCCCTCCATAATTTTTGTCCAGCGGTGAAAGGTTTTCGGGTACTGCCGTTGAAACGGACTGAGCGACTGTCGCCTGCGTTCTTCCTTTTCTGCCTGTGCTGCAAATTGCCGCTCATCTCTGATCCGCTGCCTTTCTAACCGCTTCTGTTCGCTTGCTTCTCTGCGAAGTCTCAGACGTTCTTCTCCCTGTTCGTTGTTTCGGCCGGCCTGGGGACGCTCATCACGCCAGATGATATTCTCCGGACCCCATGGCTTTGCCCAATCTTTTCGGAACAGTCGAAACCCTGGCCGATTGAACTCGCGACAATCCTCGACGAAATTCAGAAACGATTCACTCCATCGGGGAACAACAACTGAACGTCCCGCCTTCCATTCCCTCATAATTTTCCACCACCGCACATACAGCCGACGGTATTGATCGATTGTGGTTCCGCTTTGCTGCTGCATCGTCGGAGTTTGCCATCGGACGTTTTTCGGGTGCCACGGCTGCGACTCGTCGGTTCGCACCATTTCGGCGCCATCGTTTTCATGGTCGCAGCAGTCGCAGAAGAAGGCTTCGAAGCAATCCCGCCACTCAGCACAGACCTGCCAGACACCGCGCCGATGATTGAGATCGAGAAAATACCATCGGGCACACGTGCGCGGATACTCTTGCTGCACAGCTGTTTCGATGATGGACGGCGTCAGGACCGACGGTCGCCAGCAAACGTTCCCTGGACCATACGGCAGAGATTCGTCAATCCTGAGCATTTTGAGCCCGAAGTTTTCATACGGGTGATTGTGCTGCAAAAACGCCTCCTGGCAGTCCAACCACTCCGGGATGACTGTCACCTTCCCCCGGTGAACCAAAGCCCGCAGATGCACCCATCGTTTGTATGTCTGTGGGTAGTTGTACCGATGATAAGTCGGCAATTCGTCCGTCGGCATTTCTGACATGACCTGCATCCTTCACGATTCCGGGAGTGACTGTAACTACAGTTCCGACTCAACCTGTGGACCGTACAGATAAAGCTGATCGCCTTTCAGCCACCCCGCAGCATGCACCACGGGGTTACCGTTCAACGCAATTCCGAAGTCCCGGGACCAGAGTTCTTCCCCGTCGCTTGTGTTGTAAGCCACAATGCCGCCTGCGAATCGCGGTGCCGTATTCTGGACATGCATGATCACATTCGTGTTCGCTTCGTTCACGTATTGCACCGGCACGAATCCCGGCCCGGTCGCGAACTGAATTTCGAGCCCCCGTTCCATTAGCGATGTCGGATGCAGCAGGGCTGGAGGATCACCGAACGGGTTCACAATGATGTTCGAAACGACCCCCTCAGTGTTCTCTGGAAAGATCGCAATCAACGCCGCTTTGATTTCTGCGGCTGTGGCGTCGATATCAATCCATGCCGTTTCTCTGGGGAGGAGTCCGCCGCTGCTGGATTGAAACCGAAAGCGGAACTGCGCTTCAGCATTGAACCCCATGTACGCTTCCGTGTTGAAGGCATACGTGTAGCCTTTCGCCGCGCTTCCAGAGATTGAACTCGCCCGAATCGTGCGACGAATGTAGATGTTCTGCTTCACGATCGGTGTGAATCCGAACGCCCGGGAAAAGACCGTATCGGCATTCCAGCCGATTGTGTGCCCTCTGAGCACTTTACTGGAACCGTCGCCCCACGCAGCTGCCATGCCCTGGAAATGGTACTGAAACAGGCTCTGCGGGATCAGTCTGCGGTGTAGTCCGCTCACCATGATCGTCGAGGGTGCCCCGTCCTGCATCGTGAGACCGAACTTGCGATGGTCGAGGTCTGCCGTCGATAACGACACAAGGTCCGAATCAAATTCCGTCACTGCTCCGGTTGCCGTCACAATCAACGCACCGCAACGCGTTTTCGGACCAGCGCCGGTGATGAACGTTGCTCGCCCAAAGTCGACAATCACCGTGTCGGAATCTGCCAGTGTCCTTAAAGCCCCCGGTCCGTCATACGTCCATTCCCGTGTCCATGTCGTACCGGTTGTCCAGCATTGAATCCAGCCGGGTCCCAGCTCCTGCCCTGTCGCAACAATGCGATTGCCCGCCGCCGCCACGATCTTTTGTGCCGCCTTCTGGTTTTGCCCGAGATAGACGGTGGGAGCCGCCGTCCGGCTGATCAACCACGTTGCCGACCCATCCGGAAACCCGAAGTCGTATCCGATGCTGTTTTCGATGAGTCCGGTATCCGGGTCGAAAACCGTCACGGATCCTTCCACCGGTCGACCACCGGTTCCGCCGGATGCGGTGACATTCAGGGGATGAACGCCTGGCGAATAGTCGACGCGTAATTCTGTTCCGGTGGCGCTGGCGGTGCTGCCGAACCAGAATCCGTCCGCACCCTGTGCCGCAATGAACGTGTTCAATGCACCGGCCAGCAGCGACAGGAACGTCGGGATATGACTGGTTGTCGCCGTGTATTCGAACAGCACGCCCCCCAACGTGAAGAAGAACTGGAACCGGGATCCCACCACCACCGTTGTCGGCGTGACTGTCAGTCTTCTTTGCCCACCCCCCGTGAACGAATACCCGAACGTGAACACCGAATTCGACGTCGCGCCGGAATGGGCAATGGTGGCGAAATCGTTTGACGCGGCTGTCCACACCACCTCGATTTCGATCTTGCGCCACGGCCACGGGCCACCGGAACACGTTGCCGATGTGACACCCGTCACCGCTTCAATCGCGGTTTCCACTTCGGATGCGGTCGCATCGAAATCCAACACAACCGGATACCCGCCGTTTCGTGTCGTGAGCGTCACAGTGCCGGCGGAATTGTTGTGTGCATGCAGCACATACTCTTTCGTTGTTCCGTTGCTCGCAAAATCAATCAGCTCGATCGACGGTGTGATGGGCCCTGTGATCGCCCACATGCCGTCCGACAGCCCCGCACTGGAGTTTACCGAGAGCCGATGCACCGAAGAGAACTCGTTCACGAATTTCACTTCGTTAATGAAACCCGAATCCAGCAATACGGACGAAATCACCGAACCATCGATCGAATCGAGCTTCGTGATTTTCAGCGCCTGTTCGGCGTTCGCCTGCAGTGTGGCGACGTTCCGGTTACCAATCTCTGCAAATGCTCCCACCGTGTTCGCAGGTGAAGCGACCAGATACCGGTCAGGCACCCATGGATCCGTAACGATCGGTTCGATTCCGGTGATCTCGTCCCGATCATAGTGCTGTGCCCAAAACGCTCCCGGGCCAAACTCCCAGATGGTGTGCCCATCATCGATATCCAACCCCTTGATGGTCACCCACCGAATCCGTTTCTTCTCCGTCGATTTGCCGGCCTGCAGGAGTTTCGCCCGTCGGTACGGCTTGACTCGCTGAACGGTTCCGGCATTCTCGAACGAAACGCTTCCATGATGCGACTGGATGAATCGTCCGATCCTCATGAACTCTGCCCCCGATCGACCGCAATCCGGGTGAACGGTCCGTCTTCGGTCATCTCCCATGTCACGGAAGTGATTTGCGGATATCGGGCATCTCCCGTCGGCGACGCCATGTTGAGCGACAGCTCGCGCCCCGCAACCTTTGTGATCAGGTCCCCGATTTCATAATCCAGGTGAATGCCCGGCAGCGAGAAGTTTGCCGCAATCTCAGCCGTCTCGTACTGGTTCCGCAGCTTCTCTGCATAGGTCTGGATGTCATCGGTGTCGTCACGTTCGTCCGCAGCTCCGCTCAACACGGACGCAAACGCTCCCGTGGATTGCCGCTCCCGCAGCTTGAAGCGTTGTTCCGCCATGATGGTCTGACGTACCACACGACCGTTCACCGCAGACGTCCGTCGTGGTGCAAACCCGCGGATTCGATGATCGGCCCGAACCGTGCAGGTGATCCGAACCCTGGCACTTTCTCCCGCGTCCTGCAGGACGGTCGGCGGTTTGTCGCCGGTGAATCGGATACCGATCTGCCCGGGCAGCAGCGACACACTGGACGCCTCTTCATCGCTCATTTTTGCCCAGCTTGTTCCGCTGTCCGTGCTGTATTCGACGAGGACCTGATGTCGCTCAAACGTCGCTGCGCTCAGATACGTCAGCGGTTCTGCCGCCTGCCGACGACGTGGGAAGTGTGTTCCAAACACATCACTGAAATCCGGGGGCCCGGTGATCTCGGTTCGTGTGTCGGTGTAATCCCCGCCCTCGTTCGCCACCCAGTCACGCCAAACGCCTTTGTGTGCTGGGTAGTCCGTGCCTTCGTTCTTATCCAAATCTGAATTGTTCAGACTGTCGTGTGTCGCCAGCCATCCGCGGAACAGGGGAATTGTGATCTCGTAAGTCGCGAAGTCCCCTAAAACCTCCACCTCATTGACGCTGTCACCGATCCGGTTTGCAATCATCAGCTGATTGCAATTGCTTTCCGCAGGATCGAACATTTCGCCGACAGGCTGAAGTTTCAGTTCCTTCTCCGGACCCGCCCCCCGCTTGAAACAGCGAATCACGAGAGTCGTGACTTCCACCTCTTCGACTGTCTCGGTTTCGAGTTTGATGAACCAGTTATATCCCAGGGGCTGCAGCAACGCGTCGAGATACGCCGGCAGGTATTGCCCGAGCGGCAGCCGCAGATTCCGGATTTCCGGCGCATCCTCCAGAACTTCCAGCTCCGTCAGTGTCGGATTCCTGATGTGCTCTTCATCCGGATTGCACAGCCAGCACATTGTGTACACGGCCTGCTTCAGATCCCACTTCAGCGGTGTGGTGTCGTGGTACGTCTGGCCGGCTGTCGTCTGGACGGATTCCGCATCCACCCAGATCAATGCGTCGATTACGTCCGAGACTTCTTTCAACGATCGATTCGGCAATACACGTTCGTCGACCGTCGGATTGAAGATCGGTCCCTCGTGCACCTTCACATTGACTTCGGTTTCCGGGTTCCAGTGCGGCATCCCGTCAAACGTGCTCCCGAAATGATAGCTTCGCAGCTGGCCCTGAGCGGTCAGACTCTCACTTCGGGGATTGATTTCGTGCTCTTCAAAAACGTAATCCCCGCGAAACAGGACCGGTGATCCGTCTTGAAGCCGGGTTTCGATCATGCGGGTGAACTCCGCGGGCTGCGTCCTGTTCTCCAGGGGTGCTGTCAGTCCCCACTGATACTGTGCAAAGTCCAGCGCACTGCCCGCCGATCGAGTCACCTTCACGCACACGAGATCCCAGTTCCGATCGTCGTCGGTCGGGGGGTCTGCATCGGTGCTCAAAAAGGTCTCGAACGGCGGGTATTTGTAGGCGAAGTCGCCTTCCGTATTCAGTGCATCGGTCATCGGTTTTCTCTCTCACTCCGTACAGATCATTCCCCTGACGGTGGCGATTCCGGTGTAATTTCCGGCACTGTCTCGACGACGTCCTGCGGATAGAGATTCCGATACGCGGCTTCAGGGAATTGATCGAGCGTGTCGAGAATCTTTCCCCGAACGTCCTGCGGAATCCGCCGCATCGCCTGCTGATGCTCCCGGAATTGTTCGTACGTCAGCTTTTCACTCATCTTCCCCACCTTTCTGTTTACGGCGGATCCGGCAAAACAACCTTCGATTGCAGCCACCGCAGCTGCCCCCGTTGAACCCACGTCCCACTGATCAAATCCCGAAATGGTGCTTCAGACGGTTCGAACGCCACAAACACCGAGTTCGGCCATACGATTGCATTCACCGTCAGATCGCCCGCGTCTCCCTGATGTTCCGTCAAATCGGCCACTGCCTCACGCAACAGGGCTTCGGTCGAATAGCCGGCATACGTTGCATCCAGCGTGAGCATCCGAGTGGTGGGCTGTCCGATCAGCACATAGGCGCCGGCAAGCCCGAAGAACGTCTGCGGTGAAATCGTCTGCTCGTACGGCACATCGCGGATCGCTCCGTGCAACGGATTGCCGTACGCATAACTGGCGAGCGAGATACCCATGTCCTTAACCCTCGTTCAGTTTCGCTGCGGGAACCTGCGCTTCGACCGGTCGCATCTCCGGTTTCACGGTGATTTCCCATTGCTTCATTTGCTCTCGCATCTTCTCCTGCTCAGCAGCGGCTTCTCTCGGCGACAACTGACCGGCTTCCGCTTTGTCGATCAGCCGTTGCATCGACTCCAAAAGCTGAGAGATCTGTGCCGCCGTGATGGCATCTTGCCCCGTAAAATCGCCTTGCTCGATCGACCTCCGCAAAAGGGACGCACGCCCCGATGCTGTACCGCCGCCAATTTGTTCACGGACTTCGGCTTCACGTCGCAACAGAAAGTCTCTCGACGCATCGAGGCCATAGATATTTGTTCGGTCCAGCACGGCATCAAACGCGTCACGTGCTTCGGCCCGCAATGCCGCCGCCTGATTGTTCGCGCTCTTTTTCAGCTGCGCATCAACCATCTCACTGGCGACACTCACAACCCGTCGCCCTTCGACGTCACCGACCTGCTGCACACCTCGGGCGCCCGCGGTGGCCAAGTCGATCATGTCGGCAGCCTGCTTCAGCTTGTCCGTGAATGTCTCGTCTCCGGCCACAATCTGGCGTGTGAAGGCGACGTTGTCGGTATTCGGCAACATCCCAGTGAACATCTTCCGGACTTCGTCGGATTGCGACGCCATTTCCAGAACACCGGACAATGTCTGTCCCGGTGCTGTTAGTGATTTCTTGATTTCCTGCGAGAGATTCACCGGGATTTGTTTGCCGGCGACTTCGATCGACTTCGGTACACCTTCCTGTTGCAGCTTCCGGAATGCACTGGTCAGATCGTTTGCCACCGACACCGACATACTGCCCGTAGTATCCCCGGTCAGCAAGGTGGTAGCCGCAAACATTTCGGTTGCCTTTTCGGCACCCACGCCCGCATTCGTCAACGCAGCCGTTGCACGCACAGCAGCCGTTCCCAGCTGTGCAATGTCTTCCGGACGACCGACGCCCGACGTTTGAAAGAGCACGCCGAATGCGTCCTTCACCGAGATCTTGAGCGTGTTTCCCAGGTCAATCGCCGCTCCCGCAATCGCCTGAGCGTTCGCCTGATTCCCGCCCTGTGATC
Source organism: Fuerstiella sp. (assembly GCA_022843805.1). Taxonomy (GTDB): domain Bacteria; phylum Planctomycetota; class Planctomycetia; order Planctomycetales; family Planctomycetaceae; genus F1-80-MAGs062. Next base: position 44,597 of record JALHMY010000033.1, on the reverse strand, counting down.
GCAGGGCATTCGCCGAAATGTCCACAATCTCATTCACATCGGTGACGCCGGCCGACGCGACTGACGACGCCACGCCAATCAGTTTATCGACGTCCGCACCGGTAATGGATCCGACCTCTTCGGCACGTGCCACAACCTGATCCGTCAATTCACCGCCGGCGTTGGTGACCATTGAGGCAATGGCTTCTTCTCGGGTCTTCACGACCTGGTTACTCTCGCTGTCCCGCCGGTTCGCTTCCATCAGTTCGGAATGAACAAGCTTCAACAGTCCAGTCACACCGTCGATGATTGCCCCCACACCTCCCATGGCCTCGCCAAAGTCCTCCAGCTTACTTCCGAGCTGGCTCGCAATCCCCCTTCCAGCGCCTGCAGTCCCTTCCACCTGCTTCTTTGCTTTTCCAAGCGATTCTGCCAGGGCATCAACCTTGGCCTTTTGGTCAGTAAATTCCTTACTGCCGATTTGCAGGTTTCGCAGGGCCTTCTGATTTTCCTTCAGTTCCTTTTCAAGCGCTGCATAACTTCCCGCCGTCAGCTTAACCGCCCGTTGTGATTCGCGATTCATCTGCGCATGGCTCTTCGCCAGCTCGTCCACCTTGCTCTCCAGCGAACCGATCGCCTGCACAGACTGCCCCGGATTGGTCACCAGGTCCACGCGCACTTCCGACATGGCTATGCCTCCTCATTGCTGAGCAACACCAGCCCCATCAGTGCCGCCGTGATTTCCCGAATCGCCGAATTCGAAAACAGGCGCAGATGTCCGACCAGTTCCGGCGTAATGCGGTAATTGACCGCCAGCAGGCGACAGAGGAACCAGAAATCGTTTTCGTCATCCCACAGAACCGAAAGCACTTCTTTGCCGTCTGTGTCCTTTCGGACAATCCCCGCTGCCTTCCGGTGTTCGAGTTCGGTCACCAGCCAGTTGAACTGCTCATCCACCACCCATTGCAAAGTGCCGTCTGGTTGTGGCACTGCGTATCGTTCGAGGGTTTCGGGTGTGGTGATCAGCCATCGTTCGTTGTTGCCGAGTCGCACCAGATTGCCACGACGATGGTCCGGCCTCCGAAGATCTCGTTCCGTCGGCGGACTGTCTGACCACATCCCAACCCAGTAACGTCCCGCCGTCATTCCGTCCTGTGCGACCGCCGGAATCCAGAACTGCTCCTTGCTGCTGTATCGCAGCTGATTGTTCTTCGGGTCCAGCCACGCAAACAGAATTCCGGTCTGACCGTCCGGGCCCTGCGTTCGGATACTGTCGATGCCGACTGCGGGAAATGGTAAACCCACTTTCCGGAACAGCGTTTCCGGGGAATCGGTCGGCTGTCCGGAGATTGGAACAAAGAACAATGGTCGCATCAGAAGTCCCCAGTCACCCCTGCATTTTGCTGCTTACGTAATCTCGACACCGACCGCTGTTACGAGCGAAAATGGATTCACGCGAATCGTCCCGGACGAGATCGCTTCCCCCTGACCGCCGAACTGTGTGGCCTGACGCAGTCCGTTCGCCCCGGAAATCTTGATGTGCACGGTATTCGCGAAATCTTCCGTTATGGCACCATTCAATTTCTTCGCCAAAAAGATTTCGACGCCGGTCCCGATTCCCGCGGCATTGATCACCGAAATGGCTGCCTCGATGTCCTCCGTCGTGAGATCGATCGTGGGCAAAACCTGCGTAATGAAAAAGTTCTTTGCGAACGGCCCGCCGTCAACCCGCTGTTCCACGACCGTGATGCCCGGATTGACCGCAATGCCTGTCAATTCCGGAACGGCGACACCGTTGATCTTTGCCCGGGCGAGCTGGTATTCGCCGGTGAAGACTGCCGCGCTGAGCGACTGCGCCGTCAACCCCGTGATCGGCGAAAGGAAGCCGTCGCTGCTCGCATACTGAATCGTGACATCCAGCGTTGCGGCCGCAGAACCCTGGGCTGATAGCGAACCCGGAGTCAGTAGTGTTCGTCCCGACTGCATGGCAACATGATTGGCGCCACTTTCGTATCGGCCACCGCTCATCCGCTTTCGGAACGGCACAAGGCAATTTGCCGCACCGTACCACACGCCGTTATTCAGAAATGTGTTTGTCCCGATTCCCAGCAACGTGGCAAGCTGCGTCGTCTGGAACTGACTGCTGTGCGGGCTGTCGCCCTGAAACATTGCTGCCGGGCTGACTTCGCCCGAGCCGAATCCCGGTTGTACCTGGGCGTTTGTCGAATGCGTCAGGCTCTTGATTTGCCCGACCGTGATCGGACCTGGAAGACTAATATCGAACGGTGAAAACGCCATTTGCGTGGATCCTTATCCTTGTGGTTCCGAACTTCGCACGAATCGTCCAGACGAATCGCGCGATGCTCGTTTTTTGAATTTGCCGCTGCTGGCCAAAACGACGAACGTCCGTTCGTACAGATCAACCATTTGACGATGCTCATCCGTCGTGATGGCTTCGAGTTCTTTCCGGTACTGCGGCTGCAGTTGATGCCCCGTGTTTCCTTTGGTTCGCAGTGTTGCTCGATCCTTCGTGGCAGTCACTTTGGCGTTCGCCATGATTGCGGTTCGCAATCCGCCCGTGAACACCAGCGGATTTTGATGTCCCTGTCTCCGGGCTTTTCGGATCATGTATTTCTTCGATCTCTTCGCGTACCCGTACTTTGTCACGGCTGTCGGGACAAAGTGGCCGGGAAACCGGTTCCGATGCTCCAGCATTGTGAGCCGACCCGCGATTCTGCTGATCTGCTCGATCGAGCGTTTTGTCAGCAGTGTGCTTTGCACCACCGATTGAAACTCCAGCATCGTCAGCCCCCCGCTTCGATCAGAAGGTGAACAAGCCAGAGTTCGTTAATGCCGAGTTCAACAAAGTCTGCGGCGTTCTCACTTTCGGTCGGATCGATCAGCATCGGTGGAACCACGGTGCTGATTCGTGTGAGATTCAGTTTCATGAGATCGGACGCCGCTTCTCGCAGATCGTCCACCACGCCTTCGACGCGATTCAGAAAGGCGAAGTATCGTCCCGATGCCGATTCATCCGCATCGGCTTCCAGGGTTGTGACTTCCAGCAGCAGGCTCATCTGAAAACTGGTGTTCCAGCTCGATGTCCCAGACCTTCCCGAATCCACGTCTTCCGTTGCCACGATCGCCCGCGGGTACTTCTTTGGCGCCTTTGCTCCGGTTTCGTGCGAATAGTTCTGACCTTCTGCGTACCCGTAGAAGATCTTCTCCAAAGCTTCGTCTGAATTCGCCGCTCCCATCAGCTGCTGAAACGTAACGCTTTCCGAGAGCATCATTCGCAGATGCTCTAACGGTTTCGCGATGTGTTGCTGCAACGGCATGGTTTACCTGCGGGAGTTCAGTTTGGGTGAATTCGTCACGGTTCGGAGAACGTTTTCGGCTGTGATCTTGATCAGTCCGTCAGGGGTCGGCGGGCTCACCGTCACCAGGGTGAAGTGATGCCCGCGAAACGAGAGTCTCAATACGGCTGCCAGGAATCGTTCAATGTCCGGCGGCATCTCACGAGCAGACTTTTCCAGAAACACGTCCGCCCGCAGCACGACACTCTGACCGTACGTTCGGCTGTCTTCTTCTTGCACTCGGATCAGTCCGGGAACGACAACCGGACTTTCCGATGTGCTCGCCGGTGGCCACTGCACATGCAGTGCGACCGGCTCACCCATGGCCTGCATACAGGTCGGCACGATCGTCGTGCGGGCCACATCATGCATCCAGCCGTAACTGCGATTCGAATCCATGTAGGATGGGTAATCGGACGGCTGTTGCATGACGGTAATCCCTCTGACACTTCACGCAGAATCAGACAATAAGGTCTTGCGCGTTCAAATCCACGATTGCCATCTGACCGCTTGTGACCGTGTGCAGCAGAATTCCGGCAACAGTCGATCCGCCGGCACCCTGTGCGACGATATTCTGATTCGCGATGTGAGCCGCAACGACGGCACCTGCCGAAAGGTTTGCACCGGCAGGCGCCTCAATAAATCCGCGGATTCGTAACGACGCCTTCTCTCCGGCCACCGCAGGAACACCGCCGACTTTGATGCCGACACGGCCACAGTCGGTGAGTCGCAGATCACCAGCATTCCACGTTTCGGCGCCGGGGACTGTTTTCAATACCGTGTCATCGGTGTTGAGTAATCGTGCCATGATCTTTCTCCATTTCAGATTCCTGCAGGACGATGGTCTCAACAGGAGGATTGTCAGTCAGTTTTGCCGTCGCCTACTCTGGCGCCGCGTTCTTTTTTGTTTTTGCAGTCGGCTTCACCGCCGCGTTTTCGACAGATTCACCGTCTGTCATACTTTCCGATGTTGCGGCATCCGCTTCCTGTTCGATTTCCTCCATGCTTTTCAGCATGCGGTTCTGCTGCAGCCACTGCCACGTCGACGCGTGCGTGTCCTGCTCGTCGATTGCATCTCCAGCCTGACACCGACCGATATCCGGAATGGTGACGTCCTGGGTGAGTACATGGGTTTTCATATTTCCGATTCCTCAAAAGCAGGGGCGAGACAACTTCAGACGGCTTGCATCCTGGCTCTCTTCGCCCCTCACACTGGGGGTGTGGATCCCGTTTATTCAAAACACGCTGTCGATTATCCGACAGCCTTCACAAGTCCCTGGAACCCGGCGACGCCGGCACCGATGGTGTGTTGCACATCGATCGCAATACCGTATTTGCCTTGGCTGTTCAGCACAGTGCTCGACAGTGTGGGCATGCCGTTCGTGCCCTGCAGCGTTCCCACGTGAACGCCATATCGGCCATTCTTCGCGGCAACAAACCATGTGGTGGCAGCAGCTGCGACGGCCGTATCGGTAACCGGATCCGTGAACCCGGTGTTGATGCGGCTGTCCGACTGCACCAGCAAACCGCGTCTCTTCAGCGGGTTGTTCGTACCATTGGCTGCTGCGGCTTCCCGAACTTCTGCCGAGTTCGCCAGCTGATCCGCGGTGAAGCTATACGGCTCCGGAACAATTACGGCGGCATCACGCAGGTTGAGATTCAACCCGCCTTCACCTTTTTGACTCGCCAGGGCAGACAGTGCTGTCTGCAGATTTGCTGCGTTCAGCGGTGTTGCCGACGGGTACAGATTCAAGTGGGTTGCCGCGTGGAACAATGCCACGTTATCCGTCGCCAGTGTCGGGTTCGACAGCAGCAACGCATACACGACATCCGGTCGCAGACTCAGAATTGCCAAGGCGAAGTGATCCATTGCGGTTCGCCATGCACCCAGCTCATCATCGATTGCGTCCTGACGATCGATGATCAACTGCCGGGCGAAGTCGTAAACCCGGTAAACTTCCATCGTATCGGCGAAATTCGCGTGGTCGGCTTCTTTGCCGCGTGCACGGCGCTTGAGACCGCCGCCCTCGATGCGGTGCAGTTCCTGCGGCTTGAACGACTTCGCTTCCACTTCGGCGGTCCAGCCCTGCGTCGAATCCAGCATGTCGCCCAGCTGACTCACCAACAGCGCCCCGCTGGCAGTGCTGTAAATCGTGCTCACAGTCGGGGTCGAAAATGCTCGGGTCACCAGCTCTCGCCGTCCCATCGGCACTTCGACTTGTGCGATCTGCAGTGCTTCCCGGCACAGATCCACGGAGTGAATATCCCGGAACTTGTCGGCACGCTCCATATTGCGTTCGAGTTCCTTCCGAACTTCCTCGCGGCCTTTATATCCAGGCTTCTCGAATCGCATTTCGCCGGTGATCGGATCCAAAAGAATCCGATGTCCGACCTTCTCCATGTCGGCACCCAGCCTTGAGGCCAGTGCACACGCCAGGCTCTGGGTGTTCACGTCGCGTTCCCGGCGATTGCCGCTCGGAATCACGTTCGGTGCATCCGCCCCGATGACCGGAGTCTTGCGCTGTGTTTGGATATCTTCCAGGAATTTCGCCCGGGCCTGATCCACGGTGATCGTGATGTCATCCAAACATGCCGTCACAACGGATTCGGTAATTCCTTCCGCAATCGCCCGAATGTCCTTCCGGCGTTTTGCTTCAAATTCGGCACCGCGTCGCAACAGTTCGTCCTGATTGGCGCGGGTCTCGGTTTCCGTGTTGCCGCCAGTCACGGCATCGGTCAATTTTGTGCCACTCATGGCAGCGCTCCTCTGATTGTCGCCCTGCAGTTCCATACCGGGTTCGGTACCAGAAGCCGCCGGGCCAGTCGTCGTATCGTCCTCCGGAACCATTCCGGCGGAAGTTTCGTTGCTTCGTTTGGCGAGCAGCGTATCGAGTTCATCCAGAGAAATCTGAATGGACGCCACGCCGTCAGACCGGGTTTTTGCTCCGCTGTCCGCACCGCGCGGAACGAGCGATAATTCGTCTAGGCGCCACTTACTGGCTACTCGTAAACGGATTTTGGGACCCGCCGTGAATGTCCGCTCGCCGATCGTGACGGATTCCCCTGGCTCGACGATCGTGTGGCTCAGTACCTCATAGCCCACAGAGACGTCGCGAGCATGACCGCCGCGGTACTTTCGGAATGCGCGAACAGCGGCCTCGTCATCCTGGTCGAACATCAGCTTGCCGACCGTATCGGAGACGTCGCCACTCGATTCGGTGCGAATCTCTTCGAGATGTCCGAGAACCCGGTTGATCGTTTCCGTGCAGTGGCTGTCGAGCAATGGGATGTGTGAGGACTCGACGCGACCGGACGCCAAAAGAATCTCGTCGAATGGTTCCCAGCGGCGATAATCGAACATGCGGACCGCTTGCTCGGTGCTCAGAACTGCCTCGATCGTCATGGCCTTTTCGTCTGCGGACGCCGATCGCACGTTCGCGGATCGGCAGTTCACAATGGCACGATTTGCGGTGTGTCGCAGCAACTGCATATCACTTCGCTCCCTTCAGACTCTCAAGAAGTTCTGTCACGTCGTCGCCGGAAGGCGTCGGCAAGTTGGCGTTCTTGAAAAAGTTGTTGATATACGCCTGACCCAGACCGGGCTGAATGCTCTCCAGCACGTCGATCTGACGCTTGATTTTGTCCGCCATTTCGGCGGGGCGAATGCCTTGCTCGGCCCATACGTCGATGAGCGTTTTGCTCATCGTGGCCAGGTCCAGCTGCCGGGCTGATGCTTCTTTGTTCGGATCCGCGTGCGGCAGCTGCGTGAAGATGCCACAGACATCGACCGGAACCGGTCGGGGGCGAATCACCCGTCGCAGTTCCGCTTCCCGCAAAACATCCATCAGGACAGGCCGCATGCGTTTTTCGATTGCGAACTGTTCCCGTTCCAGCGAACGCCAGTAGAGTTGACGATCCATTCTTGCTGAAGCGTAGCTGTGGTCCTTGCTGTCTAATCTGGCGATCATGAGCGGCATGTTGACAGAGCGACCTACGTCGCGCCATCTCTCCCCGCGAAACTCCACATAGTTGCTCGCCGGGTGCTTCGGATCGATCTGCCGGGCTGTCTTGTTCTTCGGCAGCGGAAGAATCTGGCTGAGTCCCATTTTAATCGCGGACATTCCTGTCGTGATGATCGAGGGAGCATTCTCGAACTTGTCCTCGATTGTCAGGGCCAGGCTTGCCGCAAGCTGCGCGGCCTTCATGGTCGACTGGTCAAATTGTCGAATGTCCCCCACGTCACTGAGACCTGGCGCCAACCAGGGAACGCCGGCAATCTGCCCGGGTTCCTCTGTCCGAAAATGGTGAATCATTTCGGCTGCCGGAACCGGTGTGGACTTCAGCGACATCCAGTAACTTCCGGACTCGTTTGGTTCCGACACGTAATACCGAGTCTTTTTTCCGTAGGCATCCCGCTCGATTCCCAACCGGATGGCCTTCTTATCCTTCGAAACCACCATGACGTTTTTCAGAATTCGTTCCGCATGCACCGGGTGCAGCCGGATCCCGACGGGCGTCCTGCTATCCGGCTGGCCCGGGACAATCTGGCAGAATGCATTGCCCGTCGCCCATTGCTGCTGAATGGCAAGATGCAGAATTTCCGCACCGCTGAGTTCGCCGTTGTAGTCACAAGCGGCCGACCATTCGGTCAACAAATCCTCAGACTCCGCACAATACTCGGTGAATTCCTGCTGTGTTTTGTCGTTGATCGTCGTGGCTTTTCGCGGCAATACTTGCCACGCTGGTCCGCCCGGTCCGCAGATATCCGTTGCGTGGGTGTGGACCATTCCAGCAACCGTTGCATTGATACTGATTTCATATGTGCACCGGTCGATCAGCGTCGGCAACGACGAAACCAGATCTTCATTCAGAGTTCGTCCAGTAGCCCCCGCCCATTGCAACGAATTGAATTCTGTCGTCGTGGCTGCGTCCCACCGCCGCAGTTCCAGCGGACCCGCGGGAGGCTGCCTCCGATCCCACGGATTTCGCCCCTGGGGCTGCAGGAATTCCTCTTCACTGGATCCACGTCGTTTCAGGAGTTGTGCAAGCCTCGAAAGCAAGCCGGCCATCAGCACACCCTCCGTGCGGAATACTGATACGGCTGCATCGCCAAAACGCCGGAAGCGGCCTGTTCTGTTGCGGCTTCCAGGCGGTCGAGTTGCAGCAGGAAATTCTGGATTGCGGGACGGTCCCACGTTTGGGATGCCAGGCCGGCCATTTGGCCATCCGGGATCGTCGCCAGGAGGAACATGGCCTGAGTCGCCACTTTCCGAGCCGTCGCAAAGTCATTGGCGGTGATCGCCCGAATTGCGTTCGTTCGCGCCGCATCGAGCATCACCACGATGTTCACATTGCCGTCGAAGCTTTGTTCGACGGGCAGGTGCGGCTGATAGTTGGGCGAAGGTGTTGACATACACCCGATGATGCGCGATGTCACGAATTACGAACAGATCTCATCCACTGTGTTTCCATACGGTGGACGAACTCACTCCTTTTTTGGTCGGATCTGTTTCAGCAGCGTACGCACCGGAAGCGCTTCTGGTCGATTTATTTGTCGGTCGAGTCGGCGGGTTTTGAATCCCTTGTTGCAATCCAGGCAGAGGTGATATCGACAGTCTCTGTGCGGGGGAGAGCCGACTATCTTTGTTTCGTAACTCTTGCATTTCGGGCATTGCGCGGATGGAGAATACCCCGGAATTTCGTCCGCCTCTTTGCGCACAATGTACTGGCTTTCGGTTCCACAGTGCCGGCAACGGTACTGACCGCTCTTCTCCGGATCGCAGTCGTCGGATGGCAACAGCGTTTCTCCGATTCGAATCAGATACTCGGATCCGCATTTCGGGCATTCTGGGTGTTCGTTGTTTTTCATTGTTGTTTATTCGCCCACCATCAATTCCCAAAGATCCCACCGGACGCCCCGTAAACCGTCGGCTGCCAGACTTCGGTATCCGGCTGCTGCTCGATAAGTGATTGCCGCAAGGCGTCTTCGATGTGACGCGCCGCAACCGCAAGCGATGTGGCGTCGAGAAAATGGTTCTCGCCGACCGGATCACTCCAGGTCACCAGCAGTTCTCCGCCCTCATACTTCTCAATTTGTTTTTCCGATGTCAGATGCATCACGAGATTTCGCAGCATCGACGGATCAGCCTGGCAGAATGTCAGTGCATGCGGATCGGAAACGTTCATGCGCAACATCTGATGCAGTCGGCTTTTCCATTTTGATGCGTCCAGCTCAACGAGCCATCGGTCCGCGAGATACGCCACATGGAAATCCTGCCCGATCAGTTTGCAGTTTGTGCCCACGCTGCGAGGGGATCGGTACTGCTGACTGCGGAGAATGCCCGCACCGAATCCCTTGCAAGGCATCATGAAGTCATCGGAATCGGTTACCTCCTGCACACTCCATGTTTGCCAGCCCGCATCCATCAGCGAAAAAGAAACCGGAATCCAGGACGTTCCATCTGCGGTGGGGAACCCGTCTCGAAACCGCTGTTGAATTCGGCCCGCCGCTTCGGCGAATGCGGTCTCCCAGAGCATTGTCTGGTCAATCGCCTCCACGCCCCACGCGACAATGCGAGGTCCTGCCGCTTCGGGCCATTCCACAACGCACCAATGCAGCTGAGTTTTGCGGACGTCGATTCCCCCCGTTAGAATCGCAGTCGTTTCGAAAACCGTCATAAATCCGGGCGCCGTGGTTCTCGACATCAGAAGCCTGCCGTCGAGCGGATCGACTTCATATCGCTGCGGTTTCGCCGGCACTGCGAAACGGAACTGATTCAACGCCCGATCCGCCGAATCTCGCAGCGATGGGTTCGTCGATCGTTCTCGCGTCCATTCTTCCACTGCAATGCTGCCGGCATCTGCGAACGCATTCGTTGCCGCAGAGAACCGAAATCCGAGTTTTCGCGTCGGCGGATTATCGCCGATCACCTGTCCATCCGATGTCACGGTCTGGCCGGAATGAGTGACGATAGCCGTCTGCAGGTTTCGCAATCGCTGCGATTCGCTCCATACGATGCCGCAGCTCGGGCAGCTGAATGCTCCGGTCTCGCGCGCCTCTTGCTCTGTTCTCGCTGCCTGCCATCCGATGAGGTGTTCCCGTTCCGGCGCGACATAGGCGCCGCAGCTGTGACACTGGACGCGAACCACGGAAGCTGTGCCCCCGACATAACTGGACCACATCAGGGCTTCCTGGATCGTGATCGTACTTTCCGCGACAACGCGTTCCGTTCCCGCGAAGTGCGCGACTCGCCCGCGGATCTGCTCGAACTTGTTGCCTTCGTCCGATCCCGCGGAACGCACTCCGAACTTTTCCGCCTCCGTGATGATCAGAGTTCGGGCTGTGGCTCCCGCTCGCTGTGTATCGCCGCCCCCGGCCCCCATGCAAATCAAACTTGTCCCGTTCTGGAACTGCACGATTTCCGAGATGCCGCCTTTGCTTCCCCGCCCGGTTTTGGGTAATTGGCTGCGATACCTGCTGGATTCGATCAGCGGAAGAAAGTCCTTCTTCCATTTGACGGTCCGCATTCCGATATCGGGCAATCCGAGAATCACGTCCTCCCGCCGTTCGAACAGCGTCCACAGCCCGAATGCCACAATCGCAAAGCTCTTCCCCGCCTGATGCGGACCGACGATCCACGATTCTAACCAGTGGTCATCGCTCAACATCTCCATCAGCACTGCCGTCGCAGGCTGATATTCTCGCCGGAACGGCTGCCCCCGGAATCGCCCGGTGGGCATGCGTAGCTCCGCTTCGGCAAATTGCAGCAACGGTCGCACCCGCCGCGGTCTCGCATGCCGCAGGATTTCGGCCATTCCGCGTCGTGCGTTCCGGCGATACAGTTCGAAGTTCGACAGCAGCGTCGTCATAGTCCGGGCTCCCCGGCGTGCTCCTGCGCTTCGTCCAATTCCGCCTCGAACCGACTAAACGCAGCCTCGAACAACGGAAGAACGTCACGCCCAGATATATCGTTCACCTGGCCGCAGGCCTCTCGTATGCCGGAAGCAAGCTTCCCCACGATGCTGCGAATGTCCGCGAACGCCACACAATCTCCGATTGCTTTAGAAACTTTGTGTGCTTTCAGCTGCAGGTCCAGCCTCTCGTGCTCTTCGGCAATCGATGCCGGCTTCTCTGCTTCGGCCTCACCATTTGTTTCGATTCCCAGCACACCCGACAGCTTCCCGTACAATTCGCGCTGCTTCGCTCTCGGTGCCTTCTGTGTCAGCCACCATGCGATGCACTCCACAGCATCGAGCTTGTCTGCACCGTCCGGCTGCGGGAACCCGGGTTGCCTGGCGTATTTCGAAATGGTCTGACCAGAACAACCGATGAACCGTGCCAGCTCGTTCCGGCTGACCTTGGTTCGGTCCATCAGCACTCACCGATTTTTTTTGTAACGAAAAAAGTCGAAGCATGACCCAACCGCTCGGCGTTTTCGAGCCCTCTCGGGAGGACCCCAGGGTGACATACCACAACCCACCCATGTATGCCGATTTGGCGGGTTTTCCGCCCGTCTCTGTGACCGTCGGCCTGCCTGTCCGATTGCCTGATGTATGAACCGTTCCTTTGACATTGCATGTTGCATTCTCCGGGGTGTCTCGTCCGTTCTCTTCAGCTGTCAGTCCATTCCCCGGCTGACAGCTTTCGTCTATTGCATGCCAGCCATCGCCTTTGCGTGGATGTATCGAATGTGCTCTTCACATTCAGCAATCATCTTCCGATCTGATGCTTCCAGTCCATCGTCGATCAGATCTAACCCTTCGTCCGTCAGCAGGTACTTCGGTTTTTCCCGAAGTCGTACCTGTTGAATCAATTCGACAAAGGGTTCACTCTGTTCGATCGCATTCCTCTGTGCTGTCCGGATGCGCAACTGTAGCAGTCGCGCCAGTTCATCCGTCGGTATCCACAGCCTGACTGCGATGTCTGTGATGGATGCACCAAAGCGAACCTCATCGCGTATCTCATCCAGTTCATCCTGCGGGAAATATCGCATCGCCCGTGCTGTTCCTTTCTTCGGTGGTTCGTTGTCAGTCCTCATGTCGTTCGGTTCACTGCCGTGTCGCATGATCATGACACGCAGTGCACCTCGTCCCGGATACGATGCCTCCGGACTGGCCGTATTCCTACTGCTACAGTAGCGCTTGACGAAGCAATTCATCGTAGTCAGCGTCCGAATCTGCATCCCCATTCGCGATGGGCGTGAACGCTCCGTACTTGCTCCGGTCCGTATCTCGCTCGGTTAACGGCTGTCCGTTTCTCGTGCGCTGCTGCACTCCCTGTGTCGCCGGTGAGTGAACCCCGTTCTTTTGTTCTCCAGGGCCTGCCGGTGGTCGACCGTCCCATTTCGTATCGCGCAGCTGTGCCGCTGCTGGAATTCCCTGCCACTCGTTATCGATCGCCTTGCCGACGATTTCCTTCGCCTGCGCCATGTCGAAATGTGCCAGCTGTTCTAACTGTCGGTTCTGCGTTTTGTTTGTGCTGTGACCTTTTGTTTTCCTGCGAACTGCAATCCACTCCAGCCACAATTCCCGAAACGATTCGTTATCCAGGTGTGCAGGAAAGACAACCGCCGGCGCATCGGAAAATGACCCAGTTTTTACCAGCATATCAGAACAGGCTTTTGCAATCGAATCGACCGCGGACACCAGCGCCTTTTTGTGCTCGTCCTCAGTGAACCGAATCTGGCTTGCCTTCCTGCACGCAGCGGTCGCTTCCCGTCGCACATGCTCTGCAATCTTTTTCGGTTCGGTGGGGAATTCCTTCGACGGTGATTCCTCTGCCGGCGCGGCAGAAACCCCCAAAGCTTTCAGCAGTTTCTTTTTCTCGGCCTCTGAAAGCCCTTCGATCAGTGCCAGGACCTGTTCGTGCTTTTTGATCGGTTCCCGTTTCGTCTGGTATTTTTCAGCAATTGCCTTTTCGGCATCTACTCTCTCCGACTTCGGCAGACTATTGACGATTTTGCCGATCTTTGCCACGACTCCCACTGCGTCGAGAACCGAATCCTCAAACGATTCCCGCTTTTCTGCCTCTTCGATCTGCACTCTCACGGTCGCGTCAACAATATGCGCGATTTCCTTCTTCCCCCAGTCTTGTAATTCTGGCTCAAGAAAACCGAATAGCAGCGACAGCGATGTGCTCGCCTTCGCCTTCCATTTGTCCTTGTCAAGCAACGCGATTTGCTTTTTTGCGCGAATCTCTTTCGCCGCCGCTTTCAGCGGATCGACTGGCTTCGTGTCGGACGCGACCGAATCGGAAACGGTTTCGTCTGACTGTCCGTCGCCAGCCTTTGCTCGGCCTTTTTTCTTCTTCGGCTGTCGCTCGGTTCGGTCGTCTTTTCCGAGCCCCGCAAGCAACTCGGTTTGCTTCTCCTTCGGCAAATCGCTGACTTCAACCGCGTCCTGAAGCGTCACCTCTCCGCTTTTCACAGCGTCAACCAGCTGAGGCGTTCCGGTGTTTATGACTTTCGCCGCCTGCGTTATGGCTCGCACCGAAACTTTCGCACCCTCTGCTTGCTGCTCTCGCGTTTTTTCCGGAAACAGCTCCGCGTAAATTGTCGCGCGTTGCGACGGCGTTAAATGTCGCCGTCGCATATTGGCATCGACTGCGTATTCTTTCGGATCGTCGGTAATCGTCTTAAATGATGGTGTCACACCGCGCAACAAACACGCTATCAGCCTGTTCTGCCCGTCCAGGATTTGTCCGGCGATATCGACCTTTATTGTCTCTCGCAATCCGTTCTTTTCGATCGAATCAGCGAGTTCATTCATCTCCCCCTCGGGGAGAATATCGAAGGCCGATGCAAACTCATGCACATCGTAGTCGCCGATTTCGACCTTTTTTCCGCCGTCTTCGTACTGCTCTATCCGCACTATATCCTGGTACATTGGCATGCCTCTCATGCTATACAAAACCACATCGCGCAACGTTGCGCCCTCCAACGTCGCCTAAGTCTCCCACGCGTGTTATTCGATGGTTTCAGCGTGTTCCGGAACCGCCGGCCTGATAGTAATTGCGACTGGCACGACGGCGAGTTTTTGCACAACCTCCTGCAGGGCCTGCTCGATCTGTCCGACCCAGCGACCGTACATGTGCGGCATCGACAGCATTGCGTCGTCTGCCTCCATGGCCATGTACTTCAGAGTGTCTCTGCACCATCCGCTGCTGTCGATCCGACGCAACACATCGGTAAGCGCCAGAGCCATGCTCCGGAGTTCGTCTGCATCAAATCGCTCGTCTTTTGTTTTCTGGATCATAAAAAAAAACCTCCTCACTGGATCCGAGTCCCGTGAGGAGGTTTTGCGTCGCGATACGCAGAAACTCAGCGTTTTCCCGCGTGAGATTTTTCAGAATATCTCAAAGTATCTCAGTCGATCTCATCCGGGAGACTGGGATCGACCGCATCCACAGTCGCGTGTCGATGTGCGCTGTATCCGTCTATGATGTCGACACGGCCCCGGAGTACGCGGGGTGCCGAGTCCCGGGGACACTGAACAGCGTCGATTGCCGCGGTCAATTGCGGCGTCGTTTTACTGTTGCGCCACCGGTTTAGGGATTTATACGAAATCCCCAAAACATCCGAAATCTGCGGCAGATGATGGATTCGCGTTGTTCGGACAAACCACGCCACGATCTGCACTTTTTGCTCGACCGGCCCGGCCTTCGATAACAGTTTTTTTGCTGTGTCTATCGAATCTGCGTGTTCCCCGACCGGTTTGTGACTATTGCTCTGCTTAGCGGCCTGGCGGGCCTCCAACCGCGAGTCCACCTCAGCTCCCCACCGTTCATGGTCCACCACAGACATGTGCATGCTGTGTGCCTCATACCATTTCCGCAGATCAGCGTTCGTCATTGCCCCGAAATCGATGCCGTTGCTGATTTTGGGAGCTTCGCTCTTACCCGCGCCAAACAGCAACCTGTCGAACCACACTCTCCCATCCGTCGTCTGCTCATCACGACATGTCATCATGTCACGACTCCCGTATCACACTCCCCAGTCAGTGGCATCCGTAGCCGTCTGTATGCCCGCATAATCTTTGCGCGAGCCCATACCCCCCTGCGTATCATCAGGATTGCTGCGCAGCCCGCAAGACCAAAAATGCCACATAATTCTGTTTGATATTCCGACGGAAGCTGCGTAGCAAGCTTCGGCGGCGACAAGAAACATATCCCCTACATCTCAGGGGGCACAGATTGCTGACGAATCCGATCGATACGTTCTAACATTTCGCGAGTAGCGGGATTTGGTCCGATCAGTGCCTCCATGGTGTCCTGAATTTTTCTGCCTTCGGTCGCGATCCACAATTGAATTTCCTCACTGACCGCGCGACGTGCCACCAGCCGCGCCTGTCGGGGCTCTATGCTTCTTGTTGCCGCAGCGCGAGCACGAAACTCCGCCATCCGATTCATTCTTTCCTGATGAAGGGCTGCTAGTGCCTGCCGCCTTTGTTGGTGAGTGTCGGCTGGGATCTGCTTACCTGCCTTGAAATTCGCGATGATCAATTCGTTCTGGGTATTTATTCTTTTCGCCTCTGCGTGTTGTGCAACGCGTGCCAGGAACATTATCGCCACGACAATTGCGAGCACGAAAAGAAGCTTCTTCATTATCGATCTCCCCGAACATCCCATCAAGTGGCTTCGTACTGTGCTGCATACTCCTGACGGACCCAGAGCCCGCCACCCATGGGAACATTTTGGCCGGTTCAATATGGGAATGCAAGCTGCGTCGTGCCCTTTAAATGTTGAACCGACTTCGGAACGCAGCAAATATCGTAGGAAGCGCTTCCTGCGATTTATTTTTTCAGTGTTTTCAGGGCTAAAATGGATTCTATCACTCGGAAGCAGGGCCGCTTTCTCTAAGAGAATGCTGGTCCGGAACTATTCCGGCAAATACAAATGATGCTGTTTCGCCAATGCTCTGATCCGTTCGGCAATCGATCCGCCTTCCGGAATTTCCCGAACAGCGACATTTGTCTGGAGTTGCTGCGCGATTCGCCGAGACTCTCGGTTGAGTCCTTCTTCGTTACCGGCCATGGATTCCAGTGTCCGGAGACCATGGTAAATCGATGTTGCCTCCTGGAAGTAAATCGCCCGTGAGAAACAGTCCCCGTACGTCGTGTTCGGTATTGCGAGCCAGTTGACCTGCATCTGGATAGCATCAATGGCAGCAGCTTCATTGTCGTTGCCTGTCGCGTCCCGTGCGCCTTTCCACCCGGCTGGCGTTGAAAGATCGAATCGCTTTCCTGTGCAACCTTCGATGGCGATTTCGCAAAACAGCACCACGATTTTCGAGGGTGTATTCGAAAGATCCTCACCGGTCTCAGGATGCACGTATTTGATTGACGAATCAGATTCACGATGTGCTGCTAAGCCGTACGCTGCTGAAATGACACACGGAACGGTTTCTTCCGCTTTCCACAACGCGACTGGCTTATACCGGTTCAGGAATGCAGCATAGAGCATCATCGTCTGCAGCTGTTGCTCTGCCAAATAGTTCGGCGTCTGGAAGTGCTCCGCCGGCTTTTGTCGAAAGTCCTCCACGTGCTGTGCGACGATCTCATGTGCAATTGTCGTGTGGACGTGCAATGCGGCAGGGCCTTCGACTTTCGGTAGCCGTATTTCCCGCCCTGCCAGGACAGAGGCCAGTGCGTCGACGTTATCGACCGCTTCATTCGATTCGGCACGCGCTGCCAGCAATGGCGTTTCTGTGGCACCCCGTGCAATGATCCATCCAAACAAAATTCCCGCTGCGAAGATCATTGCAATCTGTGGCCAACGTTGCCGGGTTCGGGTTTCTGCCGGAGAGACCGTCTCTGTCTCTTGAGGGGTTCGAATCGGCTGTGCATTGTCCGATATTGCTACATCACCGGTTGGAACTGGAAACGGAAGGCTCACACCACGATCCGGAAGATACTCCGACGGATCGTCGCAGCAGAACACATCAATCGGCAGATCGGCGTCGCTCCCGAGTCCCAGAACGATCGAGCCGGCGGGAATCCGGTTTTCTCGATACGCTGCGACAATCGCCTCGCGTCGAGTCGGTTTCGACATTTTCCCGTTCGGCATTCGGACTCGAAACATTTCACCGGCCCTTTCACTCAATCCCAGCCCATCAGTCAATTGTCGTTCTCGGATGGCTCGCTGTTCGTCTATTTAGTCATATGTATGATTCTACGATCACTTCTTTGTCGAGTATTTTCTCCTTTACCTATCAGACTTCTGCCTTTGGTGTGTTCCATGCTGTTCCGCCCAAGCATTTTTTTGCTTCTTCTTCAGGTGGTTTCTCATTCGACGCAGCCGGACATCGGAATAGATCGCGGCAAAAAGGAGTACGGCACACATTGACAACAATGGATAGCATACGCTTGCGATTTTGAACTTGATCCACGCATGGGCGACTGCTCCCGCTACGATTGCCCACGCGCTTACATACTGCTGATGAATCCAATTCGCCCAGCTCCTAATGTGTAGACTTCTATTCGGATTCGGGCAGTCGTCGCACGAAACCTGCATATCCCACAATTCGCGTATAGATTCAAAGACACGATCGGCGAGACCATCGGAGTCTGGTTTCTGTTCTATTTGGCTGGAACCGCAGAACTTTGACCCACATTTGCTGGAAAAAAGTAACTCAATGAATGGGTAAATCACGGAACGATGGATGCCATAGAGAAAAAATCCAATTACAGTCGCTTTAAATAGAAGTCCAATCTTTGCATCAGTAGATGGCAGTATTGTGGAAGTGGCAATTTTTTCGAAACGCTCGATTCCTCTTGATGCAATGTCAAAGGACAACAAGAAGAACAGTCCGGCAAAGAAGCTACGCAAAAGCAACTCAATCGAGAATGAAGAAAAAAGCTTTTCCATTAATCACTGCTCCAACAGTCATTGACAATTTTCGAGGGGGAGAATTCGGACTCAGTTATCTTTCAAGTTCAACCACGGAACAGGTTTGCGAGTCTCATTGAAATGAGCACCTTCAGTATCCCGTCGCTGTGAAGTACCCTGAAACCCAAGCATCGCAAGGACTACGAGTTCCAAAACTCCACCCACTTGCCGCCACAGTTCAATGAATCCACCTTCTCCTTCAATCGATCGAAGGCGTCTCATCTTCTTTGGGGTGTTGTGAACAAGTGCATTTCGAACAGCACTTAACGCTCCAATAACATCAATCTGATTCAATGTCTTGGCCACCACTTTCAACTCCTTGGCTTGATCCGGAATAGTGGCAGGGATGCGAAATAACGAACACAACCATCGAAGCTTGTCTTCTGCCGGCAATTTCTCAAAACCTGCCTCACTGCATAGTCTTCGCTTCGTTACGATCTCGTACCAGGCAACCGCTTCTAGCGCTGCTTGTTGCAAGATCATTGCCCCTTCAAGACCGCCCGCGCAGAGTTCCGATTCGATCAACCAGTGGAAGGCCGTTTGCCAAACTGAGATCCTGTCGTCATCGCCTGATGTCGCCTGTTCTTCGAGAAGGGCAAAAAGTTGTTTAAAGACACCGCGGTCAAAACCTCCATACCAACCTGTCGTTTGAAATCTGGTACACTTCGTGACTTGCGGAACGATGGCGAGTAGTTTTTCATCTTGAAATAGCCATGGTCCTGCCACTCCAGCCCATCCATTGCGCATCAGTGAAAGACTGCGGAACAGATCGTGTCCCATTCCCTCCAAGAGTTTCGAGTTCGGCTTCTTATTGAACCGGAACTCGGCAACATGCGTCATAGTATAGGTCGCACGATTTGCACGTTTGTCGTCAGAGTTTAACCGATCCACAAAGACTTCCGCGGAGCCTCGCTCGGCCGTCATACGGCCCATGAACATAGTGTTTCCTCGCGCAATACTCTCATCAGCCTCTAATGGCCCGTTGATGATCAAATAGACCGCCCGAGTGGCATGGTGAACAAGGCTCTTTGGTATCTGGGACTCAAAGAATCCAGAGATAAATCCGGTGGAAGAACTTGTCGCCAATCCTACGACTTCGCGGATTGGTCCAGATGTTACAAAAGAAACCTCAGCTTGAGGTTCTCCGAAGTTTCTACCGATGGATTTGAATAAATCTTCTTCAAACGTCAGGCTCCAACGGACTACCAGCCGCGGCTGAAAGTGAAGCACCACTTTAAGAGTTCCGGTAATGCGATGCGTTCCAACCTGTGCCTCTGCATCTCCGCACCATAACTGAAACTCGGACATTTCCTCGGCCAAATCGATCGGTGGTTCTATCCCAAATGGAGGTCGTGGAAAGCCAAAGAACATTTCGTCATTCGCGACTTGTCCAATGTCAGGTTCGGATGAATCTGGTTGAAGTTTCACTTTCTCATTCACTGATGCCGGGGCCCTTTCATCTCGTGAGGAAGCATCCAGATCCACCGCGACATTCTTTCTCGACCCTTTCACTTTCCGAACCACGATTTACCTCTTGCTCAAAGATAGGGGTGAGTGGGATTCTTGTATCCTCGTTCCGTACTGCATATTTCGCAAACTCACCTTTCGAAAGCCAAACCTGTCACATCAAAACGGTAGCGAAGATCTAAAGCCACTTCAATGTAGTTCAACTGCTACCCCAAGGCTTTAATGCGAGATGGCTCAATCGCATCCACGGGGCGCAAGACAACTCCTGTTCTGCTGAAAAGATCATTAAAGCAGATCAAATTCGTGATGCCCACGAGGTCGAGTCGAAGGATGCACCATTCAGTATCATTGTGGCGGTTCTTCGCTGCTAACTTCTCTGCCCACCAGTGTGCCGTTCCGAAATTTTCGTTCGCGTGATCTCCGGCGCTCCCGAGACTGGGGGCTGCATAGATATTTCCAATGGAATCGAGACGTTTAAAATTGCAAGTGTCCTTAGTGGCGGGAAGCAAACCTTGAGACATGATTGACTCGACGTTGACCACACGAGTGGCATGAAAAACCTCAGGGAGGGAATTCACTTTAAGGGGCGCAAGGTAAAAATGCACCTTTTGGGGTTTTTGCCAATTCCGTCGACTGAGGATCCAACCGCGTTGCTGAAACCAGTCACGAATAGCGCAGAACCGTTCTTCAGTGATTTTTTTGTACTCGGCTTCTCGGAAGTCATGCGCAGTCATGTTCTCCCACAGGAACCATGAGGTGTCATATTTTGAATACGTAATGATTTGCAGGCCAAAATGTGACTCGGCACTAGCAATAACGTCCTGGGCAGCTTTACTAACATTCTGCATGAAAGGGGAGACCGTTTGTAGAATGGAGTGGGCGAATAATTCGCGTTCTCTGTCCGGCGCGCATACCGAGAAAGCCGTAGTGTAGAAAGTCGAACACGAAACAAGACTGGATTCGTTGTTCGGTGTGTTTCAAGACAATTTGCTCGGCGAATTCTAAGCGTAAAGAACATCCCATAGCACTATGGGTTTTTGTTCTCCCGTATTTTACAGGCAAAACACGCTGCTACCCGGGTTTTCGGGTGAAAATTCTCACTGACGTTGCCACGGACGTGCACCCGTGCACCGGAAATGTTTACGGTGCTGTTTCATCGGCAGCTCAATCGACGAGTTTCGCCCGAAAAAATGTACTCTGCAGTGCTGCAGAGTATTTTATTTCCTGTATTTTCCGGGCTGCAATCGATCAAACTCGCTCGAACTCGACAGGATCTGGCGAGCATTTCTCCCACCCTGCATTTACCGCAATTCGATTTCTGACAGCTCGTCGAGTTGTTTTCCGTCAAACTTGCTGTAAGGGATTATTTCGCGGTCACTCAGACTCCTGTTACAGCTGCGCCTCTCATCTGTATGGACATCTGTATGGATTCATCTATGCGCGCCTGTCGTCCGTATTGTCCGAGCACAGACTGCGAAGCAACATGCGCACCGAACTCAGCAAACATCAAGATCGAGCATGGCACGGTTCCCTATGGCAGCACCATAAGGGAACCGCAAACAGCAACGCACCTGAGTCTCGCTTCGTGACTGTTACAGCAATATTCTTTCACGGATAGCTGTTCTGATTCCTTTCCGTGCCGACTGTGATCCACAAACGGAACCATAAAGTTTTTGTGGGCATTCGGTATTCCGTCTCTCTCGGGGCTGGACGGGTACGCCTCCGAGCGCCGCAGCGCTCTATCGATCTCAGCTATCGGGGCCATTTCCGGCGATCGGCGGTCAGGATCGTGCGATAAAAAAACACTCTCTGCCGACCAGCGACAGAGAGTGTTCTTGGATCGCGT
This sequence comes from Fuerstiella sp., assembly GCA_022843805.1. Lineage (GTDB taxonomy): Bacteria > Planctomycetota > Planctomycetia > Planctomycetales > Planctomycetaceae > F1-80-MAGs062. Next base: position 23,065 of record JALHMY010000033.1, on the reverse strand, counting down.
ACAGCACCCGAGAGATGATGACGCAGCTCAAATTGTATTGTGTGGCAAACAGCATGTGTTGTCGCTCTCGGGTGATTGTCGCCGACGGATCCAGCGTCGACGTGGGTAAGTTAGCGAGGCCTACCGCAGCGTCAATATCATCCCCCGCGTTTATTACCGGATTACTAAGAAATTCTTTTATCCACGCTGTAAGCTTAAACCCGTTCCGGCGAAAAATGAATATTGGCATTACTCGGTAATACCGACTGCCAATTTTTCGACGGCAACAATCATAGAAATCAACATTCGATTCTGATCCAAAGCAAGCATCCCACAGCGCTGTGAGATTTTGGTTTTCTGTTTGATGATGGCTGAAACTGACCGACAAAAGTTGCCGCGATCTGTTCTGCATCTGCGCGAAAACAAAAGGCCATGCAGCGCTGCATGGCGCTCTGTCTCCCGTGTTTTATCGGGTCAAATCGAATCTGGACTCTCCATCGTCGCAATTTTTTTGCCGCGACGCGCAACGTTGCGCGTCACTGAATCCACCGATGTGGCTTGCTCTCTGACTTCCTCGGTTTGCTCCTGCGAACCGGCGAAGGATCATGTGTCGCACCCAGAACAAACCGCTCGATCGCAGCCGGCGATATCCGCAGCCGTCGTCTTGCTGTCCCGGATCCCACGTCGATCGCATGAAGCTGGCCCGTCCGGATCAGCGACTCGACCGCCGTCACTTTTACCCGCAGGCGTTTCGCCACTTCTGCAACAGTAAGCATATCGTCCCGACCGTCTCTGGTGTCCTCCAGGACTGCGCCCAATCGCTTCAGAACCGATCTCGCAAGCCAGACCTCTCCATTGGCCGATACGAGCTGCATGGCCTCATAATCGACGAGATAACCCCGCAGCGATGCCGCAAGCCCGAACCAATCCTTCAGTTCAATGGACGTCAGTCCTTGCCTGTCACACGCTGCCTGCAGCTGTGTCGCGATTTCCTGCACTCTTTCGGATGCTGCCGCAAAGCCGGTCGCGTTCCTGCATTCGTCAGAGGTCTGCCGGTCGATTCGCAACACCCACAGCAGTCCCGCGCCAATCTCGTTCCCCATTGCCCTGCCAAACGATGCCAGTGCTTCTGATTCGATCACGTCGTCAGCCGCATCGAGTGCGGCATCGGCCTTCTTTATCAAATCTCGGGTTCTCATTCTGCGTTCGCCTTTTCGTTTTCATTGCTTGCTTCCGTTGCAGTCGTGTCAGGAAAGAGCCAGCGGCGAACATATTCGGTTACGTCTCGCAGCCGCTCATCTTCAATTCTTTCGCGATACAGTCCGGCCATGGTTGAATCCGCATGCCCCATGATGGCACTCGTCGCGACTTGGTCTTTTGCTGCGCCGGCCACCGTCTCGAACGTGTGTCGCAGAGCATAGAACGAAAGCCCCGGGCGTTTCAGATCAGTTTTTTTTAACAGTCTGCGAAAAGCGAGCGCTATGCCGTCGATGTTCTTGTTGTTCGCACTCAGCCGCGTGAAGCGTTGCCCCCGCTGTGTAATGAACACCAGGCCTTTGTCAGCGTCGTTCGTCGGTTCTTTCCGAACCGCCGCAACTTCTGAAAGTGCCTGCCGTGTCTCGGGCCACAACGGTATGCGTCGTTCGATTGCGGTTTTTGGCCTTGGGTAGTCGAGCCATCCGTTCTGCATGACAGAGAGCGGCATGTCTGAGATGTCCGTATTCCCCAGCCCGCCGTTTATGCCGAGCAGGATCATCGCTTTGAGCGGCTGCTCGGCTGCCCGCAACAGGACTTGGAGTTCGGCTGCCGTGAACATCTTCAGTCCGTAAGTCTGCTGCTGAATCTGCCGATGCCGTCGCAGTGCTGTGTTTGAGGATCGCCGAAAGTCGGGTCCCGTCCGAATTGGTTGATCGATGATCCCAGAATCCTGAAGCCACTTCAGCATCATTCGCACGGCCGTCACACCACGGGTCAGGCTGTGTGGGCTTACACCGGTGAGTCGTTTACGCAAAAATTGCTGGAAGTCGATTGGTCCCAATTCCTTGAGTTGGCGATGTTTGCCGACTGCGTCGCAGAACGACTGAAGTGCGTCCTGGTAATTTCTGTGACTGCGGGGCGACAATTCTCCGAGCAGCATACGCTGATGCTTTGACTCCAGGAACATGTTTGCCGCCTCCATAACGCTACAACCGCCCGGTTGTAGCGGAACCTCCTTGCCGGCTTGCAAATAGTCCGCCTGCCTCCGATACTCCTCCAATGCCGCGTCCGGATCCTTCCAGGAACCAAAGTAGTAGATTTTTCCTTTGATTTTCTTGCACCATTGACCTTCGGGGTGTGCGGTCAGAGGAAAAGTCCGATACGGTTTTTCAGGTTTTTGTTTTGGATTTCCACGCGGTCTTGCCATAATTCACCCCCAGTTTCGGCCGATACCGTACAACACAAACTCGCAGTGCGGTTGTAGGAAACGGTTGTAGGAAAACCAGGTGACTCAGGCAAGCGAAGACAGAATGATGATTTGACAGCATAAAAAGCTGGTTTTTTGAAACAAGCGCCCGTAGCTCAGTCGGATAGAGCGACCGCCTTCTAAGCGGTAGGTCAGTGGTTCGAATCCACTCGGGCGCATTGCGATTGTTTTTATCTCAGTTTCGGCGGGGCCGTCGAACGTCTGGCTTTTGCCTGTCGGTTGGACATTCCTGTCCGACCGCTGCTCCGACGGGCGGGAATGCCCATCCTGCCTAGGACTCTGGTTTTGACAGAACCACTCGCGACTGATGGAAACAGCTCGATGCCTGCCTAAATGCATTCCAGGGCCTGGCGAAAACGGCTGATCAGCTCCTGTTCGGGCTCAATTCCAATGCTGATTCTCAGCAGCCAGCGAGAGACACCGCAGGACTCCGCAAAATCAAGTTCTCCATAATGTGCCAGAATTGTGTAGGGACAGCACAGCGTGAACCATGTGCCCAGATTGGGGCCTTTGCACAGCTGAAGTGCATCAAACATCGGCTGTGTTGTTGTTTCGGGATTCTTAAGGACCACGGACAGTAATCCCCCGTATCCTCCACCAGGCCGTTTCAGAGAATCGTAGGCAGGGTTACTTCCGAGAGAAGGATGCCAGACCTGTGCGACAGCGGGATGAGAATGCAGCATCGTCGCAACAGCTGCCGCATTGGAGTTGATGGTGGCGACTCGCTGTTGAACGTCTCGTGAGTTGCGTTCCAGGACTTCCACATCCACATCAGCAAGCAACTCTTCGTGACTGCAATTCAACGCATCACGCAGTTCCTGACAACGAGCGCTGGCAGGATTAATCGTTACGCTGCCGGCCAGCACATCGCCATAGCCGCTGAAGTACTTGGTGAGACTGGTCACAACCAGATCGGCATACGATAACACATCAAGATTCGTACAGGCGGCGAGCGTATCGTCCACGATCAGCAGAAAGTTGTGCTGATCTGCAAGGGCTCGCAATCGCCTAAGATCCGGGCAGGTGAGCAACGGATTCGCTGGTGTCTCACAGAAGACAGAACTGATCGACTGTGAAGCCAGTATGGTTTCCAGTTGTCGAATGTCTTCTTCGCCCCCGGTCGGGAAAAAGTGATATCTGGCTGGCGGAAACCGCTGCTGAATTTTCAAAGTATCGACGTATGGAAAACCAAACTGAACGGAAGCATTCTGTGCGTCGCCTGCTCGAACGGCTCGCCACGCAGCCGCCATTGCGGCCATGCCGGATGGATAGAGCCAGACATCCAAAGGTTGTACATTCTGAAGATTTGCCACTCGCTGCCGAACAGTCTTTCTGGCATCTGTGTCGGAATATGCAACATACTGGTCGGCGAGCATTCGTTCCGCACTGCGGGATGAAAGCACTTCGCCTGCATGCTGCCAGTACTCTTTCAGCATGGGCAGCTCATCCGACTGAACCTGCACGGCAACAGCTGTCTGTTGCGGCACCGGCACCAGTATTCCGGACTTTCCACCTCGCCAAATTAAATAGTCGAGTGCTCGCCGGGCAGCATTCGCTGATGGAAAGACGAATCCCGAGCATCCGGTTTCGTTGCAGGTGCGGCTGATTAATGTTCGAACAAAAGGGTGCAGACAAAAGCGAGGATAGGCGGCCTGTAGCTGATCGATAACGGCCAGATCGCCTTCTTCATAGCCAATATTGTGCGCCCATAATGGAAGGCAGGCGGACACAGCATGAGTTGAGTCGGGCATCGGCAGGCCGAGATGTTCGGCTCGGCAGCGAGGCGAAATTAACAGGTCAGAGGGCATCGTGAGCCAATTCCAAACACAAAAAGAATGACAACAAAATATCTGTGCTATTCAGCGCTGATTCGCTGGTCCATATCGAGAGCGGGTGATTCGGAGCAGGGGCGGCCCACAACAACAGCGGGAACACCGGCGACAGTACAATGCGGTGCGACGTTTTTCAGCACAACGCTGCCGGCACCGATTTTTGCACCTTCTCCGATTTCGACATTTCCCAGAATCTTTGCACCGGCACCAATCAGCACTCCGCGACGAACTTTCGGGTGACGATCCCCGGATTCCTTTCCTGTGCCCCCCAGAGTGACTTCGTGCAGGAGACTGACATCGTCTTCGATGACAGCCGTTTCTCCCACAACAATTGAGGTGGCGTGGTCCATCAGAATGCCTTTTCCGATTCTTGCGGCCGGATGAATATCGACAGCAAAGGCTTCTGAAATACGATTCTGGAGGTGAAGTGCAAGGAGTCGCCGCTTCTGATTCCAGAGCCAGTGAGCGACTCGGTAGCTGGCAAGGGCGTGTACGCCTTTGAGATAAAGCAGCGGGACGAGGCAGCAGCTTACTGCCGGATCTCGCTCCTGAACGGCTCGAATATCGTGGCAAACGGCATCGGCAATCCGTTCGTCCCCGTCCATCGCTTCCTGAATCATTTCCCGAATCTGCATGGCCGACAAGGTGCTGGAGGCCAGTTTTCCAGCCAGATGGTAGCTGACGGCTTCTTCAAAACGATCGTGATTCAGCACGGTGGCATGCAGAAAACTGGCCAGCATGGGTTCTTCCGCCACATTTTTTTGTGCAGCCGCCCTGATGGAAGACCAAATGCAGGTTTCCTTGATTTCTGGCGAACTTCCGTGAGCAGACATTCGGCACGACCTTCTGGGGTGGCAAATTCAGTGGATTTGACTATTTGACGGTGGAAGTGGAAAATCAGAGACAGGAAGGCGGACGGAAACATGCTTTTCACGTTCCCGTTCAGGGACCGCAGCTTATGAATCGAGATGTTTTGTCGCCACTGTCAGGATGTATCCTGGTTCAATTCCAGTCTGTTGGGAACATAACTGTAGAGGGAAATACAATGCGATTGTCAGCATGGCGTTCAGCAATCCTGTTTTTCGCTGGTGCTCTGGTCAGTGCCGGAGCGATGCAATTGTTACCGCAGCAGACGCTTAACGCTTCTGTTGCCCATGGTAATGACAAGTTTTCTATGGTAACGGTTCCCATTGCGCCAGGCGAAGGTGATGCCGTCTTCGTATTGAATCATCTCACCGGTGACCTCACCGGAGCTGTGCTGACTAATTCTGCCGGGACGTTTACCCATTACTATTTTCGTAAGGTTGCTGCCGATTTTCAGACCGTTTTGGCAGTGCCCGATCCAAAGTATGCGATTGTTTCGTCACAGGCGAATCTTCGCAGCGGCAGTGGTTTGCAGCCAGCAAACGGTGTGATCTATGTGGGCGAATTGTCGTCAGGCATGGTCTTCGCCTACACATTCCAGATGCCTCGGGGTCGTGGAGCTGCGGCGCCTCTGGAACTCGTTCCGATGGGGTCATTCCCGTTTGCTGCGGGTGTCAGGGGATAGCCACACCCTGAAAGGAAATTTTGCAGCGAGTGAAGACTGGAACCAGCGAGTAAAGACTGGGGCGAGGACGAGCATTGGCTCAAAAACTGATTATTGATGCGGATCCCGGAATCTGTGATGCGCTGGCAATTTTGGTTGCGCTGGCAGACCCGTCCGTCGATGTTGTGGCAATCACGGCGACGGCCGGGACTGTTTCCGGGATTCAGGCAACTCGCAATCTCCACTATCTGATTTGCCTTGCGGATCCGTTGCGGCATCCGCGTGTGGGGCAGTCAGATTTGTCAGTGGTTCCGTCTGAACAGATTCCGGCTGGCCTGCCGGCACATTCATTGCTGAATGGTCGGTTTGGTCTGGGAGATGTGGAACCTCAGGTGCCCGATCTTCATAAACGGCGGGATTCCGCAAAACTAATTGTCGATATCGTTCGTGAATTTCCTCAGGAAGTCAGGATTCTGACTCTTGGGCCACTCACAAATATTGCGATGGCGATTGAGCTCGATCCTGAGCTCCCGATGATGGTGAATGGAATTGTGTGTCTGGGCGGTTCGATTCGTGCCGGAGGGGACGTGACAGCGGCAGCCGAATTCAATATCTGGGCCGATCCTCTGGCAGCACGAACTGTGCTGCGGTCACCGGCTGGCAAAACTCTGGTTCCGCTCGATGTCAGTCAGGCTCCAATTCTGACGTTTGAAGACATCGACCGGCTCGGTGGACTCATCCCCTCAACACCCATAGGAGAGCTTGTCAATAATATGATGCATTTTGCGGCTCGGTCGATCCGTCAATATCTGCCAAAGGAAGGTGTTTCTCTGCCTTCGATTGCTGCCCTTTCGGTTGCAGCCCGAACCGAGAGATTTACATTTGTTCCGCATTCCGTTGATATCGAGACGGAAGGAGAACTCACTTCCGGAATGACGGTCACGGACATTCGACCGGTCCTTTCCCGACAGACGAATGCTGATGTCGTTACACACCTGGATGAAACGGCGATCATCGACTACTTCTGCCGTGGAATTCGTCGACTTTCGATGTAATGCCATGGGACTTTCAGGGCAGTGGCAAAGGAACGGCGGGGCACGGGAAATCTTCCGATGCGACAGCCCGCGTGCTCTGCGACTTAACAGCCTGAGTGATTTAACAGCTCTGCGACGCGCAGATTCGGAGACACTTTGATCCATGAACGAGATTCCACTGTTTCATGTGGATGCTTTTGCCGACCGGCCTTTCACCGGCAACCCGGCTGCTGTTTGCCTGCTGGAGAATGCGCGAAGCGACAGCTGGATGCAGAGCGTCGCTGGCGAAATGAATCTGTCTGAAACCGCCTTTGTTTATCCGGAGGCAGATCGATTGCGGCTTCGCTGGATGACTCCGACGGTGGAAGTTGATTTGTGTGGTCATGCGACTCTCGCAACAGCGCACGTGATCCATGAGCTCGTTCGAGAGCAAACGTTACCCGCATGGCTGGCTCCATACTGGCAGTCTGGAACAATTCGCTTTGACAGTCGCAGCGGAATGCTGACTGCGGAGGTGACATCGTCCGGGATCACGCTGGACTTTCCGGCAAGTGCTACCCGCGAAAAGGATCTGCCTGGCGATCTCGCGGAAGCACTCGGTGTCAGTGCGAACAAGATTCGCTACTTTGGAGAGACATCTTTCGATTACCTTGTGCAGCTGTCGACAGCGAAGGATGTGAGGCAGCTGTCACCGAACATGACAGCAGTCTGCCGTTATCCGGTGCGTGGCATTATAGTCACCGCTGCGGGGGATTCTGCCGACCATGACTTTATTTCGAGGTTCTTCGCTCCGGCGAGTGGTGTGAATGAGGACCCTGTGACAGGCTCGGCTCATTGTGCACTCGCACCGTACTGGGCCAGACAGTTTGGCAGACAAACTCTCTTTGGCTATCAGGCATCGCACAGGGGCGGACACGTTAGGATGGATTTACGAGGTGATCGCGTGCGTCTTTGCGGCCAGGCGGTTACGATTCTGAAAGGAAAACTCGTCAACCATGAACCTCGACAGGCAACCTGACAGCCTGAACGGAAAATCATGATGAGAACTCACTTGTCTGGATGGCTGCTGCTCAATGTGCTGGTGTTTGGCTGCTGCTTTGCAGACGCAGCTGAGCTGGCAGGAACTCGTCCCAACATAATCCTGATTATCACCGACGATCAGGGATATGGTCCGATCGGCCGTCATGGACATCCATGGCTGCAGACACCTCATATGGACGAGCTGTACGATCGAAGCACTCGTTTTGACCGGTTTCTCGTGAGTCCAACGTGTTCGCCCACGCGATCTGCGATTATGACGGGTCGGCACGATATGCGAAACGGCATTACGCATACGATTCTCGAGCGTGAGCGCATGACGCTGGACGCCACCACTCTGCCTCAGATTCTAAAGTCCGCGGGCTATGTGTCGGGCATTTTTGGGAAATGGCATTTGGGTGATGAAGACGATCGGCAACCGGCTCGCCGGGGATTTGACGAGGTCTTTATTCATGGAGCAGGAGGAATTGGTCAGGCGTATGACTGCAGTTGCGCTGATGTCCCGGAGAACTCGTACTTCAATCCAGTCATTCGCCATAATGGCGTGTTTGTCAGGACCAAAGGGTTTTGTACCGATGTGTTCTTTTCGGCTGCAATGAGCTGGATTCATTCTGTCAGAGAAGAACGGCATCCGTTCTTTGCGTATATCACGACAAACGCTCCCCATTCACCATTTCTTGCTCCAGTGGAATACCGACAGCGATTCCTGGATCGCGGGTTTACGGAGGAACAGGCCGGATTCTACGGGATGATTGAAAACATCGATTTCAACATTGGAAAATTACTGCGAAAGGCGGATGAATGGAATCTGCTGTCGAATACTGTGATTATCTTTATGTCAGATAATGGCATGACAGGTGGTGGCTCGGGCAGGCCCGGCGTACCGATGGGCAAACAACCCGATGGAACGCCTATGCTGCCATGGAACGCTGGCATGAAGGGCCTGAAGGGCGGACCAGACGAAGGCGGGGTGCGAGTTCCGTTTTTTATTCGCTGGGATCAGAAAATTCCGGCCGGGCGGCAGATCGATCACATCGCTGCTCATATCGACATTTTGCCAACACTGGCTGACATGGCCGGCGCGAAACTCCCTGAACATCAGGTTGAGGGACGCAGCCTGCTGCCACTCATCGAGAATTCTGCTGCTGCATGGGACGATCGCTATCTTGTCACTCATGTGGGACGGTGGAAGACCGGCGCGAATCCAGATGATTTTCAGTGGCAGGGATTCGCGGTTCGCAGCCAGCAATTCCGTTTCGTCAATAACAAAGAGCTGTTTGACATGCAGAAGGATCCTGGACAGACAACGAATGTCATCCAGGATCATCCGGATATCGTTCGTGCAATGCGAGAATATTATGATCAGTGGTGGAAAGAAACACGACCACTGATGGTTAATGAGTCGGCACCGATGTCGCAAACCAGGCCATGGCACGAACAATATCGCCGACAGCTGGAGAGCACCGGAATTCCCGACTGGCTGGGTTCAGCCTTTTAGAGCGGACTTCGGTACGAGAGAAGATCTGGTGCGGGTGGGGAAGAATGTGACAGAGACGGCATCACGTGATGCGTGACGCGAATTTTAGAATGCAATGGAGCATCACGCGGAGCGTGATGAGTACAATTTTCTTCAGGATACTGATTCAAAAACCGAATGTCCTCAAGTCGAAGTCAGTCTGCAGCCGACATTACAACCTTTCAGCAGGCACACCAATGGCTCTACGATCGGATTGACTACGAACGCGTGCGTCCGGGTGCTCAGGCCAATCCTTTTCGGCTCGATCGCATCCGTCAGATGTTGTCGCTTCTGGGATCGCCTCAGGAGAAAATCCCCGCGATACACATTGCCGGAACCAAAGGTAAGGGTTCCACGGCAGCGATGCTCGATTCCATTCTTCGAGCATCGGGAGTGCGGTCGGCTCTGTTTACGTCCCCGCATATCGTTTGCTTCGAAGAGCGAATGCGAGTCAACGGGCGAATGCCATCTCAGGAACAGCTGACGGCTCTGGTTCAAAAGCTGGTCAATGTGCTGGATCAGAACAGGGCTGTTTTGCAGAACAGAGAGCCTACATTCTTTGAGGTGACCACCCTGCTGGCCTGGATGTATTTTGTTCAGGAAGGCGCACAAATTGTTGTGCTGGAAACTGGTCTGGGCGGTCGTCTGGACTGCACCAATGTTTGTCATCCCCTGATGACGATCATCACCAGTATTGGATTTGATCATACCCATATTCTGGGTAATACACTGGAGCTGATCGCCGGGGAGAAGGCCGGAATTATTAAGCGGGGTATACCTGTCATTCAGGGCCGACTTCCGCCGGAAGCAGCCGCCGTGGTGGCCGCAAAAGCCAGGGACCTGGACAGTCCGCTGTTTCTGTTTGGGCGAGATTTTGATGTAGCAGACTGCGACCCCACCTTCAGCGGATCGTCAGAATCACAGGGACCGTCAGGCGGCGGTTCGGTTGTTGATATTATGCATCAGTTTGATGTCGAAACGCCTCATTTTCGATATCGCTCGCTGGAAATTCCGCTGGCAGGTGAGCATCAGAAACGAAATGCCGCGCTGGCAGTTATGGCTGCCTCAATCGCTGGTTGCACAACCTTGCCGAACGTCACAGAGCAGGCGATCCGTGAGGGGCTCAGAAACACATGGTGGCCTCTGAGATTTGAGTGCGTGTCGAAAGCGCCCACGATCATTCTGGATGCCGCCCACAATCCGGATTCGGTGCTAGCCGTGTCAACAACACTGCAGGAGGATCAGTGGCAAAATCGTCGGCGAGTACTTGTCTTTGCGTCTTCGGCTGACAAAGACGCGAGTGCGATGCTGCAATGCCTGGTTCCCTGTTTTGATACAGTTGTACTAACTCGGTTCCTTGGAAATCCTCGAAGTACGGATCCGGAAATATTACGATCCGTGTGTGAAGAAATCTGTCCGGACCGTATGGAGTCAGTTTCAACAGCCCCGGATCCCGCCACAGCCCTGAAGAGATCCTGTGAGAATGCTGGCGAGGATGGGCTTATCTGTGTGACCGGCTCGATTTTTCTTGCCTCCGAAGCGAGGATGATCCTGTGCGGATCTGAATCCCCGTTTGAAAAGAAGGTGCTTTAATGCAGACTCGGATGCTGACTGCGTTTCTGATATCCGCCACAATTGCTGTTTCGGCTGATACCAGGGCACAGGAAAACGCCGTCTCCCGGAATTCCGAGTTTCAGAGCTCCGTGGTTGCTGCCGATCACTGGGCGGCGAGTGCTGCCGGAGCCAGCATTCTGAAGCAGGGCGGAAATGCGGTCGACGCCGCGGTGGCGACTTCGTTCGCGCTCTCTGTGGTAAGACCGGCCAGCTGTGGACTCGGTGGCGGCGGATTTATGGTCATCTGGGATGCCGAAAGCCGGAAAGCCGTCGCACTGGACTACCGTGAACGAGCGCCGGCAGCGGCCGACCGATCAATGTACGTGAAACTCGATCAGCAGGGCGCTGCGGAATCGGCCAGCGTTCGCGGTGCCTCTGCGGCAGGAATCCCCGGCAATGTGGCCGGTCTGTGCCACGCAGCGACGAAATGGGGAACACTGCCGATCAAAACTCTGATCGAGCCGGCGCTGCAGCTTTGTCGCGATGGTGTTCCTGTGGATGAACACGACATGGAAGTCCAGGCATCCGTTCTGGAAAAACTGCACGAAAATCCGGATTACAAAATCCGTTTCGAATTGCTGCTGAAACAATACCTGAATGACGGTACGCCCTGGAAAAAGGGAGATCGTTTCTTTTCGCCGCAGCGACCCGTGCTGGAACTGATTGCCGAACACGGAGCAAGTGGGTTCTATGCTGGGCCGGTTGCTGAGTCACTGATTCGCCTGATGCAGCAGGACGGCGGATTTATTACTGCTCAGGATCTGAAGAGCCAGATCCCGGCAGAACGTGCGGTTTTACAGGGCAGTTTCCACCAGGATACGGTTATCACAATGCCACCTCCGTCGAGCGGAGGAATCGCGCTGCTTCAGACACTGGGAGCACTGGAACACTGGGAGCAGCAAAATGGAAGGACGCTGCGGCAGCTTGGGCACAACTCAGCAGATTACGTACATACGGTGACCGAGGCGATGAAACACGCCTTCGCGGATCGCGCCGAGTATCTCGGCGATACGGATTTCGTCAGCGTGCCAGTCGACAGGCTGCTGAGCGATCCCTATGCGGACAGTATTGCGAGGAAAATCCAGCCGGAAAGCACGCTGCCTGCTGAAGCCTACGGTCGATTCTTTGCAGCGTCTGATGGGGGTACAAGCCATTTTTCCGTGATCGATGCAGCAGGGAATGCCGTCGCGTGTACAGAAACGATTAACCTGACGTTTGGCAGCTTTGCTGTCGTACCCGGTTATGGAATCATCCTGAACAATCAGATGGATGACTTTAGCGCCAAACCAGGTGAACCAAATGCATTCGGATTGATGCAGAGCGCTGCTAATGCCGTGGAACCGGGGAAGAAACCTCTTTCCAGCATGACTCCGACAATCATCATCAGAGATGGCAAAGCCGTGTATGCATGCGGCGCATCAGGCGGGCCGAGAATTATTTCTGCCACACTTCAGTCACTTCTGAACTTTGAAGTTTTTGGAATGTCGCCGCAGCAGGCCGTTTCCGCTTCCCGTTTTCATCATCAGTGGTTTCCCAATGAGTTGCTGATCGAGCGTTCTGTTGATCAGAACACAGTGCAGACATTGCAATCGAAGGGGCATACAGTCAGAGGTTCTTCGTCACTGGCGGCCGCTCAGGCAGCAGGGAAAACGGCCGGAGGGCTGATGGGTGGAAGTGACCCGCGAAAACATGGTATCCCGGCCGGGAATTAGAACCCCTGACAAGAGCTGTTTGAGCCCGTGACGTTCCTGGTGGCGATGCAATCGGAGCAGATTGCAAAGCTGACGAAGAATGGTGACTCGGAATTGAACAGGAGGAAACAGAGGAAACGGAGTTCAATCATCACTCAGCACATTCCCAATGATTCCTCCGTTACCTCCTGTTTAAATCAAACAGAACGACGAATGACGAAGCCTGATTACTGGTCGGCCATCTGATCCAGTTCGGCAGCACACTCGTGATTGAGACGATGTTCCAGCTTCTGCAGGGCGTCTGCAATGAGCACTCCATCCATGATGCGGTGATCGTAAGCCAGCGTCACCCGGCAACAGTTGGCTGCATCGAGCGGTCCGTATGTCAGGCATCCGGTATGCACAGACGGGGGCAGCTGAATTTCCACCCCGCGACCGGAGAGTGTTGACAGGAAGAACGTGCCGATACGACGGGCACGGCCTGCCGTTGCCATATTGAGGTTCCACCACCAGACCAGACGTCGAAGCATCGTGGGCAGACCGGACAACTGCCACTGCTGACGGAAGACTGTTTTCGCAGGTCCGTCGCGAAAATTGTCGATTTGTTGCTGCAATTGTTTAAGCGACAGATGTTCGGGCTCAGCGATGAGTCCCCAGAACAGCCATGGCTGATCCCGAACAACGCGGTGGACGGTCATGGCTGACGTGCTTGAATGATGCTGATAGAGGTGACTCCAGGGCCAGCGGTACCAGGTTTGTCGGAGCTCGGGGATTTCAGCAGCGACCTGTGCATAGGCTTTAACGAACAGGGCAGGCCAGGAAATCCGAACGGTACACCGTTGTCGCGACGATGCGACAACGGAGAGATCCATCTTTCGATCATGCGCGCACAGAGGTATCTGTCGATTAAAGTGCAGCAAATCCCATGTTAATCGCCGCGAGCGCGGTATCCGCATGCGTTTGCCATGAACACTGTCTGACATGAGCTGAAATCCGGGACTGGCTGAAATGTGTGTTAGGGACCAGGAAATCCCTGCGGTGCGCCGGTAATTCGAAAGAGACGGGGAATATTGAGAGCAGGGATGGGGCCACCCTGAGCGGGCTGAAACGCGGACAGGAATTGTTTCATATACTCGTCCATCTGAATGGTCTTAACCTCGGTTTGCGGGCGGTTAATTGTCCCGCGAACCTGAACGGCCACCCATTGTGTCGTACTGGCGTAAAACAAACTGTTGACGAGCGGGATCGACGGTGAACGCGGCTTTGCCGGTCTGGAGTAGAAGTCGAGCACAACATCGCCGCCGAACCCAACGCTTCCTTTACCACGCAGCGCCAGTGAATCACCAACCAGATCGACGGGCTCAAAAAAGAAGGCCTGATCACGAATTTTAAATGTTAAAAGTGCATAGTCGAAGGCCGTACGATTCTGGATGGAAGGATTGAACTGACCCAGTGCGCCCAGCAGTTTGACCATCAGCGGAAGTTCAAAAAGCGCGGCGGGACTGATCCGCAGTTGTCCGTCACCCTTCACTCCCTGCGCGGAGTCGCCCTCTCCCCACAGATAAATCCATGAGTTCACGATTCCCTTGAGATTTGGCTGATCGGGAATGTGTCGTGCGGCATAGGTTTCGAGTCGAGCGTTGTTAATTGTGCCAAACAGCTGGTATCCCTTAGACCGCCGCAAGTCGATCAGCCCATCCAGCAACAGTGAGCCATCATATCCTTCGGCGCGGATTTGTTCGGACGAGGGTACTCGGATCGGATCCGGTTCGGAAAAGATTCTTCGACTGCCAAACAGCAGGTTATCATCGTCAACGGAGTATGGTCCAATGACTCGCGTCAGCGGCATACCCAGTACTTCGAGGTTATCCAGACGAATTTCGCCGGTGTTTCGCAGCTGACTGCCGCTCCACGAACCCTGCGCTGTCACGATTCCGGAGACATTCTGAAGTTGCAGCCCTGCATTGACACCACAGTCCTTCAGTCTGAGGTTCAGATCCCACGCCGCCGTTGTCTGCACATCTCCAGTGGTTCTCCCTCGGAAGTCCAGTTGTGATGACTCGACCGAAATTTTTCCCTGAGGTGACAGGCGGCCGAGTGTTTCACGCCACGACCCGGGGAGCGCCGCACGCAGCTCATCATCGGGCGGCAGATCGCTGGCTGTCAGATCATTCAAATGCAGCTGCCAGAACTGCTCCGGAGTCAGCTCCACCCAACCGGAAGCACTGATCTGTGATCCCCGATGTTCGGCCTTCAATGAACGAATACTGCAGTGCTGCACACCTGCAAAGCGAGGATCGTTAGGGTCAAAATCAATCACCGCCGAACGAATCTTCATGTTGTAGGGAAAAGGTCGCGGCTGTATTTCTGCATCGAATATCTCAACCCAGGGAAGGCGGACAATCGCTTTGTGATCCGGAAGAGATGTCCAGTGAATACTGGTTGTCAGATTCACTTTTCCGGACGGCTGCAGAAGCGTCCAGATTTTCTGATGCGATGATCCAAGCGCGTTGTAGAGGTCTGAATCCAGCTGACCATTTCTGGCGTTCACCTGAAGTTCAAGGACTCCGGGAAGAGGCCGGCCGCGGAATGTTCCGGCGGCAGTCAGTTCCGTTTGGCCGTGGCGACCCTGCAAATTCTGGAAGGTCCACTGACGGTTGCGAGTATCAAACGACACCTGACCGGACAGCTGACGAATCTCATACGGAAAGCTTTTGAATCGCATTGCCGAATCACGGACCGTAGCGTTCAGCAGCATGTCGAATGGCTTTCCGAGTCCAGGCGCTCGATAGCAGCTGGCGCGGCCGGAACCAGTGCCGGAAATATTCAGAGCATCGATAACTTTTCGGCCCGCTTCGTCCAGTGCATCACGGAAATCACTGTCAAGAGGCAGGTCATCCACAGCAACTTCAAACTGCATTTCTGATTCGGGCCCTGGTTGCCGCACGAATCCCCGGGCTGTTACTGGCCGTTTACCAGCCATCCCGTCCAGACTCACGTCCAGTACAACGTTTTCCCTGCTGACTTCTACTCCATCAAAGGATCGCTGCACGATTGTTCCACCAACGCTTCGAATCGGGTATCGGAATTTATGAAACTCTGCTGAACCTGATTCAACAGTTGCTCTCAGGTCGAACGGCACCCACTGCCCTGACGCCGTTCGGCGGATCGTCACGTCACCCGTGACAAGACCGTTTGGTTTGAAATGCTCGAAAAACAGCTGAGCGCGTGGCGGAAAGAAGGGTTTCAACCGCTGATCAATATGAAATTTTTCGACTCGCAGTTTCCCTTCCGGAGGAGGTGCACCTGCGGATGTCACCATCGTAAATTCACCGGAAAGTTTCGCCTGACCGTCCCTCGCTTCCTTCAGACGGATGATCAGATTCTGATTGTCCCGAAAGATCGTTGCGCTGATATCCGTCAGCTTGTCGGAAATCGCCGTCGATGCCAGTTGTCCATCCCGAACTTCCAGTTTCAGCAGAAAGTCGGGAACAGATTTGTCCGGATGGCCCGACATGCTGAAGTCCAGATCGATCACACCCAGAAACCGCGGTGCAATTCTGCTCGTTCCAATCATCAAAGCCGCAGTCGACGGATCAGCATCGACTGTGACCGTGGGAAGCACTTTCGCAAACGTGGCGTCCAGTTGCTGCAAATGTGACTCGAGTGATGGATTAGCCGAACGGGCGAGGTCCATCAGTTTTTGTCCCACGCTCAGACCGCGAAGGCGTCCGCCGAGCTTCCAGGATTTCTGCGGCAGATTCCAGTCGCCCGACAGGGCAATCATTCCGATTTCGGGAAGTTCCACATTGCCAAGAAAATCGTAACTGTCGTGCGATGACGGGATCGCCTGAAACTGACTGCTTGAAAGCAGAAGGCGTGCAGGCGGGAGACCACCTCCGTGCTCCAGACTCACCAGTGCTCGCAGGTCATGCACAGTGACTGACGGCGGCGCGATTGGCGGCTCGCCCGCCGGCTTGAACTCATAGTTTTGAACATTCCATTTTCCATCCGCATATCGCGTCAGGACGGCATCAATCCCCGCGATGTCAATGGTGCGAACAAGCAGCCTCTGGCGTTCAAACAGCTCGTTCTCGTCAATGGTGACCGTCACCCGTTCCGCTCTAAGCACCGGGCGATCCGAGACACGATCTCGAATCTCGACCGATCCAAGACTGACGACCGATGGGGAAACAAGCTGCGTTCGGCCAATGTGCAGCGTCAGCTGAGGAGCAGCAGCGGCAAATCGATCAACGATCTGCTGATCCAGCAGTTTGTCGGACCGACTCCACAGCCAAAACACTCCTATACCAACTGCGACAATTGCCAGCAGCAGCAGGAAAATGGCCCACTTGATGACGGAAAAGAACTTCATGCATCCATGCCGCCGTCATGTGTCAGCAGCCTTTTGCTGACTTTGACGGAAGAGACCCCACAATGCCACCAGTCCGTTGGAGGCAAGAACACTCAGCGGGAATTCAACCGGCAAACGATACCTCACAGACCCAACAAACACCATATGAACCAGCAGGAACTGCATGAAGGGAGCTGCCAATAGGGCCAGCACTGCCGGATTCCTGCGAAATTGCCATCCACCAGCGAAGATAAGACAAAAGAAACAGGAATAGTAGGCAAGGCAGATCAGCGAGGCTGGGCCACCTGAAAAGCCTGAGGCGTTTGGGGTTAAGCTGAGGAAACGTCCGGCTTTGATCACCGCGAGCTCCATAGTTCGTCCGGGGTTCTCCCTTACGAATTCCATCGCTCTCTGCTTGTAGTGAGCATTTGCATCGTATTCGCTCATTGTCGCGTAGACAGGTTCTGAATCAACGAAGGTCATGTCGCTGGCGCCTGTCGCCTGTGGATGCAGTCCATCGTACAGACTGGGCCCCGACCAGAGGGATGTCAGAATCCAGTGACCGCTCACCTGGTAATTTCTCCAGGCCCAGGGGGTCAGTGCCAGAAGGCAGCCGATTCCAATCGCTGCAATCTGAAGGAACTTCCGTGGAAGCTTTGCTTTTCCAAACACCAGCAGCAACAGGCCGCTGACAACGGGCCAGAGAATCCAGCCAGGACGTACCAGGACTGTGATTCCGGTAACGAGACCACTTTGCAGAGCGGGCCACACTGATTCCGATGTCGGAGTCAAAGCCGACGCATCATTTGAAATGGCAGAATCCCTGGCCGGAATTGCAGCATCAGGATTTCGCAGTGGCAATAGTCTCTGCAATGCCAGCAGACTTAACAGCAGCCAGAATGTAAACCAGGTCTCCGAAAGGATCAGCACACTGTTGCCAATTTGAAGCGGCGATATGGCCATCATTGCAGCAGCAACAATGGCGGTCGTCTCCGGCACACACTTCCGAGCCAGCTTCCAGGTCAGCCAGACGCAGGCAGTGCCGATTGCTGCAAGGATCAGACTGACTCGCAGCTCTGACTGACCGACGACAATCATGCAGCCAGCCAGCAGCAAAGGGAATCCCGGAGTTCGCAGGATGTATCTGGGCGGATGGTGGAGGCAGTAATCACGGCCTTCCGTCAGGCGAATCGCCAGTTCCCAGTAACCGTTGGCATCACCTTCAATCAGGAACTGTCGCCCGGCCGATTTCACGTGCCAGTCAACTACAAATGCTGTTGCTGCCCGCAGAGCAAAGGCAGCCAGCAGGATGAGCCAGACGAGTCGAGGGGTGGGTTTCACGTCACGCGTGACCTCCGGCCTTCACCAGATCAGACTCATCGGGTACACCGATATAGGGCAAATGACGAAACTCATCGTTGTAGTCCAGGCCGTATCCGACAACAAACTCGTCAGGAATTTTGAAACAGAAGTAGTCAGGTTCCAGATGCACGCACGTTCGATCAGTTTTCCAGAGCAGAACGGCTGTTCGGACACAGCGAGGGTGAAAGGCCTTTAAAGACTCCAGCAGTCCAACCATCGTCTTTCCGGTGTCGAAGATGTCGTCAAGAATCAGGACATCCCGGCCGGTGAGGTCCGGTACCAGAGAACTGTTTACGGAAAGAGCGGTTGGGGACGTGCGAGTACCGCCATAACTTGATGCCTGGATGAGCGCCACTCGCAATGGCACACTCGTGGCTCTGATTAAATCTGCCAGTAAAACCACACTGCCAGTGAGTACTCCGAGAATTGTCAGTGGTCGATCCGAATACTCTGTCGAGATCTTTTCGCCCAGTTCACGGACTCGTTCACGGATCTCCTGTTCGGTGATCATCACGCGCATGGAAGTCACTTCTTTGTGACCGGAGCATCCTGCTCCGGCCTGACAGCGTCAGATTCTTCTTTGAAAAGAATCACGTGCGCCGGAGAATGCGGTCATTTGGGGGGACAAAAACAACGGGCATTGGGATACCAGGGACTGCTGAGCGCTCTACAGCTGAACCTGTCCAGCGGGACGAGGTACCGAAATCCATCGCATCGACTTGTTTCTGCGACTATCGACAAGTTCATTACCGTTAACGGAAGACTTCACGCCGATCGCAAGATTTCGACCAGCCAGACGCGGCCGGCTGATCACGTCTCTCAGTTGACCGACCAACTGACCGGGAGCATTTGATTCGACGCTGCCTGAATCCGGAAATGGCTGAGCCGGTTCACTGATGGATGGCAGGAAATCGTCCGACGCAGGGGTTGGTAACTCTTCTTTCTTTTCATCTGTGGTTTCCGGAGCTGTTGCTGGCGCGGTACTGCCTTCCGCAGGTTTTGCACCGCTTTCCGGTTCAAGCGGATCAGACATTGGGGGTTTATTGGAACGACGATCAAAGCCACCCAGCGGATCCGACGGGAACAGCCCATCATCTTCCGTATTGGTTCCAGTCCCAGTACCAGCGGGAGCAGGATTTGCTGTATCTGCCGGAGCATCGGTTGCGGGTGGATTTCGAGTACGCTCTGGCGAGCCGGCTGGAGAACGAGGCGATCGTTCCCATGCAGGATCCTCGGGCCGTGACGGTCGTGTAGACGGAGAATCAAAGCCATCAGTGGGATCTCGATCACGTTCGTATAGATCATCCGCACCCCGTCGGGCCGGAAATTCTCGCGATGTGCCTTCAGTGTCGGAGTCTCCCCGCCCTGAACCCGCCCCATCGGATTTTTCCCGCGAGATCGGATCGGCCGAAGGTTTTAGCGACTCGCCCGAGGTGCCCACGCAGGAGCCTGTGCCACAGGAACCGCCAACACAGTTGCCTGTTGCACATCCTCCGCAGGGATCACAGCAGGATGGGACACAGCACGCAGAGCTTCCTGCATAAGATGCGGAATAGAATCCGCCCGCCATGGGAGCGGCCCAGCCAGGATTATAGCCCGCCGAGTAAACCCCATAAGCCGGAGCCATCGGCGCAGGTGCATAACCGGCACTGTATCCCCATCCTCCACTCCAGAATGGGAAAAAGCAGGCAGACGCTGACGGCATTCCCGACAGCAACAGACATGTCGCAACAGCAATCCGCAAAAACGGGTGAGTTCCAGATTTCATAACCGCAACCTTATATCCGCAGGATTTTCAGCGCACTGAGCAGACACTCGGTTGAGCCTGCTCAGGTGCCCTGTAATACATGCGAACTTTCTTTAATTTACTCTTGAAAAGCTCTCAAACTGCCGGACAGAGGCTTGTCTGACCGGAGTGGAAGACAAGGCTTTTTTGTGAAACAGCAAGCTTTTCTCAGACTTACCCGAACATGAATAACCAACAAACTTCACTCATTTTTACTCATCCACCCTGTGCGTTGTCAAATGGCGAATCATCGGTTATCCCAAAACGACCGGCAGAATCGCTCTCAGCGACTTTTAACCGGATGGGCGTCATGTCAGATTTTCGGGGTTGAATTAACCGCTTTCCGGGCGGGCACTTCTGTCGAAACGTGTCAATCGGCCGCTGACAGCATATGGTTCGAAAATTGTGGCTGGCAACCGGGAGCAGGAAGTTCGTGCAGAGTACTGCGAAAAGAAAGATGACGCCTGCTTCTGGTTTTAGATCGGTAACCACGACGAATACGAGCAACTGATTTCCCGGTAGAAAGGCCCGTTTCAGGGGCGAACAAACGGTAGCAATGGAACGGCGTAAGAGGATGTGCTCGGATGTTGAGGCAACTCACGCCGCCCACTGAACCTGTTCGTTCGGCAATGAAAGAAGAAACAATGCGTCTTGGGCTGGTGACCGACATACACAACCAACATGCGGAGCTTGCCCTGGCACTGGATCTGTTCCGGCGTCGCGCCGTGGACCTGGTAGTGACGATCGGCGACACGTGCGATGGGTTTGCTCCACCCGATAGTGCAGACGAAGTGACATCACTGCTCTCCGCGTGCGGTGCGATTGGCGTTTGGGGAAACCACGACTTCCACCTCTGCCGAGATGTTTCGGACTTCTGCCGGGAGCGATTCAGCAACGCAACGTTCGACTTCATGCGGCAGATGGAACCGCAT
Organism: Fuerstiella sp.; assembly: GCA_022843805.1. Classification (GTDB taxonomy): domain Bacteria; phylum Planctomycetota; class Planctomycetia; order Planctomycetales; family Planctomycetaceae; genus F1-80-MAGs062. The sequence continues at coordinate 1,935 of JALHMY010000033.1, read as the reverse complement.
TCGGAAATAGACGGTTGCTACTTTAGCCATAAGGATGCAAGTGTTGATCCGCACGACGTTGAACAGTTGTGGGGATTAGAAGACAACTCTCGTGATCTCAACGCCCGAGCGACAGCCGGTTTTCGGGCGACTTCCAACCGATGCCAGTTCATTGGTCATTATCATCGCTGGTGGGCAGCTACGCCGGCCGGCCAGATTGACTGGGATGGAACCGAGCCCTTGATTCTGCATCCGGACAAACGGTACTTTGTCGTAATTGCCGGCGTTTTCCAGGGGAAGTGCGCAATTCTGGACACAGTATCTGGCATGTTGGAACCCCTCGACTGCGCGCCACGTAAATTGCCGAACCAATAAGGCTTTGACTTTCCATCCATTGGTTGTTTCATCGTGGATCACAATACGGGAGCGCGTGCTTTGGACGCGATCGTATCCACGGTACGCTTCCGCTGGCAGGACCAGACGGCCTCTATCCTGCTTCGTGGCTTCACATGGCATTTGAGCCCATCCATCATAAGACCGTGGCTTCGGGGATGTGTATGGCGTGCAGTTGCGAGAACGTGCAGGCAATCCCGTCGGCGGAGCGACGGGTGTACTGTACACCCGTCGCTCCGCCGGCGGGCTTTTTCACCCGTGGTGATTCCGTCAGCGCAAAACGTGAAGTTGAATACGGACAAGTCCTTTGTGCCTGGCGAAGTACCTTCGAACGTCATGGTTCCGCAGGCTCGCGCCTGGCGCGGAGGCCCTGCAAGCCCACGAGGCGAGGGGACTTTCGTTTTTGTTTACGTATTGAGCACAGGTTTTGGAAACGGCAATCGACGTCACGACGCTGGTTTGTCCGGCCCCAGCCGACGCAGGGTCAGGTGGGGCCGGAGATCCCTGCTGGCGCTGTGTCAGTGATGTTCAGGGCAAGTGGTTGTCCACAGCAGGCTGTGGACTCGAAAGCGGCAGCAGGCTGCCGCAGTCCAGGGGGATGCCTGATCGACCCGAGTCGCGACCGAATCTCTCATCGGTCTCAGCTTCCGGGTGACAACTCCAGTCGCCACCGGTAAACTGCCAGCCACCGCCGAGTACTCGTGATTGACTCCGCATCGGGCTGATCAACTCCACCAGCCACCTGCACCCAATCCACAAAGCGGAAAAGTTCAACGTACGCTCTATGCCTCGGCTAATCGCCAGACACATCGATCGCAATTCGTTAGGCGGAAAAGGCGAAGTACATAATGTGGAATTCTATCAGGCGTTTCTTCTCGCCTCGTCGGGATCCTGCAGAATTACTGCTCGACCATTTTGACCGGCTTGCCGGATGCGAACCGAAGTTTGTCAAAGTGTCAGACGAGGGAAGTCAGCCCGCTATCTTTGCGGCCATCTATTGTGGTTATCCGACTGCCAATGCAATCACAGGCTTCACGGTTGGTCTTTCCCATTTTCATCCCACCGGTGGCGGTCACAAGGAACTTGTCATTTCGATGTTCGATTCAGACGACAGTTGGGCGCTCGCTTGCGGATACCTGGCGTATCAACTCCGTGAACGTTGTCCATTCATTTGCGGCGACACGATCGACTTTGGAGAACCGGTAAACAGTTCAACCAGCATGTCGGCATTTCTTGCTGTCCATCCTCGCCAGTTAACCCCATCCAATGCCGTTGTGCATCTTGGTGTGCGTAAAGTGGAGCTGGTCGAATTGATTCCACTCTACAAGGAGGAGTACGACTGGATAAACTCAGGCGGAAGCGTTGATTCGTTCCTGAAGGATTGTCCGACCTCGGTTTCCATGAATCCGACACGAAAGTCGCTTGCGCCAGGATAAGTGGCGGAATCCTTGAACCCTTCCATCAATAAATCCGTGGCTTCGGGGATGAGTATGGCGTGCAGTTGCGAGAACGTGCAGGCAATCCCGTCGGCGGAGCGACGGGGGGTCTAAAACCCCCACCCTC
>JALHMY010000032.1:71882-90287 GCA_022843805.1 Fuerstiella sp. | reverse complement strand
ATTGGGAATTGCGTTGTTTGGCTTTACAACGTCTGGTTTTGCGGCGGTGGTCATAGTTTGCTGAGTCCTTAAAACAGAAACATGGAAAACAGCATCGGTTGCTGACGTAACAACGGTGCCACGAGTGTCCCCCGTATCCCTTCGGTCAGGCGAATCCTTGTGATGAGCGGTCGAGCCGCAAGATGTACCAATCGCTCTTACCAAAGGCCGGAGGTAACAATCTCCCGAAAGTGGTCAAGCCACAGGGGCGGTTTAGAATTCCTCGCGACAACACACACCGCTATTCTGCCATGAAAGACGGCCTGTGTGGATTGGTAAATTCATCATACAAGGGGGCCGGTGAACCGCGGGACGGGGGTGTTATTGGGACGGCGTGTCGTTGGAACGGCGTTGAGTGCAACACGCGGCGAGCCCTCCCCCGGCCTGGCGGCCGACCCCTCCCACTTCGCTTTGCTGCGCGGGAGGGGAGGTTTTTCAACCCCCTCTCCCAGCAAAGCTGGGGGAGGTCGATCGAGCGATAGCAAGATCGGGAGGGGGCTGGTGAACCGCGGGTTGCGGGTGTTATTGGGACGGCGTGTCGTTGGAACGGCGTTGAGTGCAAGACGCGGCGAGCCCTCCCCCGGCCTGGCGGCCGACCCCTCCCACTTCGCTTCGCTCCGCGGGAGGGGAGGTTTTTCAACCCCCTCTCCCGGCAAAGCCGGGGGAGGTCGATCGAGCGATAGCAAGATCGGGAGGGGGCCGGTGAACGGCGGGTTGCGGGTGTAATTGGGACGGCGTTGTATCAACACGCGGCGAGCCCTCCCCCGGCCTGACGGCCGACCCCTCCCACTTCGCTGCGCTGCGCGGGAGGGGAGATTTTTAGCGGGGGAGGGGAGGTTTTAAAACACCTCCTCCCCCGGCGAAGCCGGGGGAGGTCGAGCGAGCGGCAGCGAGATCGGGAGGGGGCCGGTGAACGGAGTGAAGAGCGTGTGATTGGGACAGCGTTGAGTGCAACACGCGGCGGGCCTCGGCGGCAAGGATATTTTCGCGGCTGGAATCGTGAAAAGCGGGCCGTGGCAGTTTGAATTTTCACCCTGGGGGGAGTACTATTCGGCCGAAGTTGTCAGTCATGAAGATCCGTCGGTTGAGCAATCGGTTTAAGGACTTCGGCGATGAGCGTGGCGGCGGAAACAGAGATGGCGCAGGAACAGCTCCGGCAATTTGCTCAGCGAGTTAAGGAAATTCGTGAGCGCCTGCACGAAACCGTCGTTGGCCAGGATCAGACAATTGATCTCCTGCTGACGTGTGCTCTGACAGGATCACATGCTTTGCTTGTCGGTGTCCCTGGGCTGGCGAAGACTCTGATGGTTAAAGCTCTGGCGGCCGCGTTTCGCTGGAAGTTCTCACGCATCCAGTTTACTCCCGACCTGATGCCCTCAGACATTACCGGCTACGAACTGCTCGGCCGTCCCAATGAGGATGGTTCGCCCGGAATGACGTTTCGGCCTGGTCCGGTGTTTGCCAATCTGGTTCTGGCCGATGAAATCAACCGGGCTGCCCCCAAGACGCAATCTGCTCTGCTGGAAGCGATGGCGGAGAAGCAGGTCACGGTCGGCGGAATTACCCATCCGCTGGACGAGCCATTCCTGGTGATTGCCACTCAGAATCCGATCGAACAGGAAGGCACCTATCCGCTGCCGGAAGCTCAGCTGGATCGATTCATGATGGAAATACAGATTGGTTATCCGGCTCCTGCGCAGGAAGTGGATATTGTAATGAAGACGGCCGGCATCACTCGATCGATTGCCGAGGCCACGCTTGATCGAGCCACTTTTCTGTCGCTGAGGGAGCTGGTGGGAGCCGTGCCGATCCCGACCAGCGTTGCACAGTTCGCAGTCCGGCTTTGCGGTGCAACTCGGCCGAATGAGCCGACCGCTTCGAAGATTGCAAAGGACTATCTGGCATGGGGAGCAGGTCCGCGTGGTTCTCAGAACCTGGTACTTGCGGCGAAGGCACGCGCTCTTCTGCATGGCCGAACAACGCCCTCAGTTGATGATATTCGTCAGCTGGCAATCCCCGTGCTGCGTCATCGAGTTGTCGTCAATCATCGGGCGATTGGCGATGGAGTCTCCTCAGAATCTGTCATTCAGCGGCTCCTGGCTGAGAGTGCAGCATGGTAGCAGCATGGATATCTTCGTCCGCATCGGAATGTTTGCCCGTCAGGCTGGCTGAGATTCCGGCAGGCCGCCTGAGTCTTTATCCGGAACTTACTTTTGCGTGAACCCCGTGAAGTCATGACTGGCACAGCTGCACAAAGTCGTTTTCTGGATCTGCAGGCGCTCGCCAGTCTGGCGAGAATGCGGTTCACGACAAAGCATCGCATTGAAGGTGCCTACAGCGGTCGGCACGTGTCCCGCCAGAAGGGCGGTGCAGGGGAGTTCGCCGACTATCGCGAGTATTCACCGGGAGAAGACCTTCGTCGTCTGGACTGGAAAATCTATGCTCGCACGGGGAAGTCCTATATCCGCCTGTTTCAGGACGAAACCAATCTGCTTTGTACTCTTGCGATTGATGTCAGTCGGTCGATGGTGTTTGGTGCCGAATCGGAATCGAAGTCTGCAGGATCGAAGCTGGAGTTTGCTCAATACCTCGCAACAGGGCTGTCTCATGTGATCAGTCAGACTCAGGATCATGTGGGCTGCGCGGTCGTTTCGGACCAGCTGATCGACAGTTTGCCGCCTGGTGGCACTCCGGCCCATGTTGCCCGCGTTCAGGACATGATTGAATCTTTAAAGACGGTTCCTGCGACTCTGCTGGCACCCGGGTTGAGGCAGCTTTTTGAGCGAGTTCGTACTCGGGGCGTGCTGATTCTCTTCAGCGATTTCCTTGTGGATGATTTGTCCGAGGTTTTCGCGGTTCTGAGACTGTTTCGGCATCGTCAGTTTGAGGTGGTGATCCTGCATCTGGTACATCCCGACGAAGAGCGTCTGCCGGAAGGGGCGGCTTTTCGCTTTGAAGGCCTGGAAGGCGAGGGCCGCATTGACTGCTCGCCGATCGAGATTCGGGAAGAATATGAGCAGGCTTTTGCTCAGCATCTGACGATGGTCAGAACGTATGCTCTGGCCATTGGATGTGATTATCGAAAGGTGTCCCTGGCGTTGCCATGGATGCCGGTTTTAAGCAGTTTTCTGGTCGATCGAACGGGCTAAAACAGGTACAGGCGGACGACAGGCAGTATCATGTTTACAAACGGCTGGGCGCTGGCAATGGGAGGTGCGGCAATCATGCTGCCGGTGGTGATCCACTGGCTGACGAAGCCTCGTCCTGCGCGGATGCCGGTGTCGACACTGCGATTCATTCGAGGTGCCGTGGAACAGCGACGCAGTCGGTATCGTCTCAGAAATTTTCTTATTCTGCTTCTGCGAACGGTTGCCATTGCTCTGCTGGCAATGGCTGTCGCGCGTCCACTTCTGCATCATCAGGTCACAGCCTCGACAAGCGAATCGGCAACGGTCACTCGCATTGTCATTCTGGACTGCAGTCAGAGCATGGGAAGTCGGGACGGCGGTATTATTCGGTTTGAACGAGCTCGCCCGCTCGTTTCGGAACTTCTCCGGCAGCAGCCGTCGCTCAAATGTAATCTGCTGCTGGCAGCGGCGTCGCCGAATTCTGTCTTCGATGCGCCAACCACGAATCTCGGCGTGCTTCGCGATTCTCTGCAAAAGGCGAGTGTCCGTCCCGAGCGGCTCAGGCTTCAGCCCACATTGAATTCTGCGGCGGAGATGTTTAGCGCGGGCGATCAGAACTCACAACAGGAGGTCGTGATTGTCAGCGATTTTCAGCGAGCGAACTGGGCCGCAGCCGATTTCTCCGTCTTTCCGAAAGACTGTCAGATTCAGCTGCGAAGTGTGGCGGCAACAGAAGAGGCCGCGAATCTGGCCGTCCTTGAATTCACACCTCAGGGTCGCATTGAATCCGGGCGCGAAGCAGAAGCCGTGATCCGAATCGGAAATTATTCGGAAACCGCCCGCCATGTTCGAGTCGAAGTGCAGCTGGAAAATGTGGTCGTTCCATTCGAAGGATTTTGTCCGGCTCGAGCCGTTACCGGAATCGGAGGACGGATACCTGTGAATGGCGAGGGCTGGCACTTCGGTACGGTTCGACTGATCGATGCTGATGATGCTCTGCCGGACGACAATGTTCTCACAATAGGCCTTCAGGTTCATCCTCAGCCTCGAATCGCCATTCTGACTCGTGACAAAGCCGACCAGATCCCGAGTGCCTCTTATTATATTGAGCGCGCACTCAGCTCGACATTTTCCCGGTCGACATCACCCGGCATCGCGACATCGACGGCACAGAAGAGCATTGCGCAAAACGATATCGCAACACGAAACAGTGATGAAGCAATCCAGCCCGGTACGGCAGCGCCGGCGACCGCAACTCAGGCCAGCGGAGCAGGCACAGCAGCCGGAACCGTTATGCTGCTGAACGCTGCGGATCCGGACGTGGACTTATTGCGGCAGGCGGACGTCATCGTGCTTGCGCGACCGGGAAGACTGAGTGCGGAAACGCTCACCGTTCTGACAGCGATGCTGCAGCGGGGGCGAAGTCTGCTTTATGTGGCTGGTGATCAGCTGGACGCCGCGAATCTGAATGATCTGGCAAAATCACTGGGTTCATCGGTGCGACTGCCGGTCGACTTTTTTCCTCGTCCGGCAGGGCGTTCGCAGGCCACGAGATTCCTGACGGATGTGGATCGGCGTCGCCCCCCATTCTCCATTTTTGGTGATGAACTGGCAGCAGCGGTCAGGTCGCTCGAATTCTCCGATGGCTTACTGACTCGTCCGGCGAAAGACGGGCTGAAGGACGATATCCGGGCGACGCTGAGCGATCAGTCGGCATTCCTGACCGTAACGGCCGTCGGTCGTGGTCGCCTGGCAGTGATGAATACCGATCTGGAGCGTTCCAATATCGCTCGTACGCCCGTGTTGGTTCCATTGCTGGGCGAGCTTCTGTCTCAGGAACTGACGACGACGGATTCCCGCTGCCCGGTATACTCGTGCGGTGAACCGTTTACGCTGCAGCTGCCTGTGGGAGAAGAACGACTGAGTGATCTGAGCTTTCTCGGACCCGGAAATACATCACTTTCTGAAGCTCAGCGAGGACAACTGACAGCAATCCCGGCGGGAATTGTCTGGGATATGTTCAGCACTCCGACAGCCGGTGCATGGCAGGTGCAGCTTGAAGGAAGAACGGTAAGCGGAGTTGTAACATCAATTCCCAGTGAAGAATCCGATCTGAGATCGATACCGGAAAATGTGTTTGCCGATCGGCTCTCCGGCGGTCGTACCCTGACTTATTCCGATGGTTCCATGTCCGGTGAAGAACGACAGGATGACGTCTGGGTTTGGCTGGCATCAGCCTGTCTTGGCTGCATGATACTGGAATTACTGACGTTGCGACTCTTCGGTACATGAACCTTTGCAGGCAGCCCTCTGCAGAAACTGACATTCAACTATGACACTGACTTTTGAACCACTCCTGCCGCCAGCAACATGGGTCACCATGGCCCTGCTGGCGATTGGCTTCTGGGTCTGGTATGTGTCTCGAAAACCAGTCTCGTGCGGACGGCGGCAATGGATTCTGATGGCAGGACTGATGGTTCCGGGCCTTTGTGCCGTTCTGCTTCTTCTGCTCAATCCAATCTGGCTGCAGCCTCTGCCGCCTCCAGGCGGAAAACCGCTGCTGACAATTCTGGTTGACGAATCGAAGAGCATGTCAACGGCAGATGCCTCAGACCGGCAAACTCGATATCAGGCCGCCTCAGATGTGGCCCGGCGAACAATCGACGTTCTGAACGATGAGTTTGAGATTCGGCTTCAGTCGTTTGCTGAAGGAAGCAGACCGGCCGACCTGGAACAGCTGACCGAGCGAGCTCCCGCCGGAGCGGTCACAGATCTGGCGGCCCCTCTTCTGGACGGATTCGTTAGTGATCGGCCTCAGGGGCAGGCAATACTGCTGTTAAGCGACGGAATTCATAACGCGCCCGGCAGCATGGACCGAATTCTGGAGGCAGCCAATACGGCGAAAATTCGGGATGCCCCAATCTTCACGACCACTCTGGGCGGTATCTCCCAGATCAACGACATCGAAATTCGCATTCCGCGGTCGCAGGAACTGGCATTCGTCGGACAGTCGATCCCGGTCACGGTGGAAGTTCAGCAGCGCGGTACGGTAAACGATCGAGTCAGCGTAACGTTGTCCACATCGGATGGAACTGTGGCATCTCAGGAAGTGAAGTTAACGCCTGGTGGCAGCTCGGATGCCACTTTCATGATCAGCACTTCAGAAACCGGACTGTTTCCTTATTTTGTGAAAGCCGAACCGCTGACAGGTGAAGCAACGCCCGACAATAACTCGGCATCGTTTCAGGTCAGGGTCATCGATAAGCCCGTCAAAGCGCTGGTTCTTGAGGGCAAGCCTTACTGGGATTCGAAGTTTCTGATTCGCATGCTGACGGATGACCCGTCCCTGGAAGTGGATTGCCTGGTGCGCGTCGCTCCGGAACGATTTTTGTGGCGTCATCTGAAACTGGAAGAAAATGACAGCTCGACCGAAACAGATGAGAAATCGGAGCCGCGATTTCAGCGTCAGGAAACGGCCGAATTTGTCGCTGATGCTCAATCCGTTCTGCAGGATCCGAACCGGTTGAAGGATTATCAGATCCTGCTGCTGGGGCGAGAAGCAGAAAGCTATCTGAGCGGTGAAGCAGTTGACAATATTCGAGACTGGATCGCACGCAGTGGCGGTTCGCTCGTGTGTTATCGAGGTTCACCGGTTGCCGAACCAGATCAGAAGCTCAGCCGCATTTTGCCCGTTCGATGGGATGTCGGTAAGGCGTCGGCAACGAATGAATCGCGTTTTCGAGTTCAGGTGACTGAACGCGGTGATGATTTGAGCTGGCTGCGAATTGGCGGTACGGAAGGTTTGAGCAAGCTTCCATCTCTGGCGACTTCCGCTTCGACAGATTCGATCAGGCCGCTGGCAATTGTTCTGGGTCGTGGCGGAACACCGTCAAACTCAGCGCCCGTTCTGACCTATCAGCCTTATGGAACTGGAAAGGTGGTTGTGGTTGAAGGATCCGGAATGTGGCGATGGGCGTTTCTGGCTCCCGAATATCGCCAGCTGGATTCCGCATATGGCATCTTGTGGCAGAGCCTGATGCGATGGCTGATCTCCGGCGGGGGTTTGCTGCCGGGTGAGGAAATTGCATTGCAGATGGATCGAGTGACGTTTACAGAAGGCGAATCCGTTTCGGGAGTCGTGCTGCGAAGGCCGGAGAGCGACCTGCAGGACCTTCCCGCCGTTGAAGTTTCGACAGCGGCCGGGGAATTGCTGCAGTCCGTTCGACCTGTTCCTGTGGGAGATGAACCTGGTATTTACCAGGTTTTTGTCGGTGCACTTCCCGTCGGCGAATATGACTTAAAAATGCTGGTGCCGACCGGAGAAAAACCAGAGACAAAAAGCGTTCGCTTCGATGTGAAACCGGATCTGAGAGAGCAGCTGGAGGTGTCTGCTCGTACCGATTTGATGCAGAGAATCGCAGAAGTCAGTGGCGGAGCTGTACTTGCGCCGGAAAATCCGGGGCAATTGAAAGAAAAATTTATTGCACATATTGAGAAGTCGCGTCCGGTACAATACCAGCGAGTTCCCGCATGGGACCGATGGTGGGTTCTGGCCGGAATTCTGGGTTTATGGACAACAACATGGACATTAAGACGAAGAACAGGCCTGATCTGAGGTTCCTGCCGAGCCGAGAAACCACATGGGAGGGCGAGGCTCCTGCCGAGCCGAGAAACCACATGGGAGGGCGAGGCTCCTGCTGAGCCGAGGAAAACACATTGGAGGGCGAGGCTCCTGCCGAGCCGAGGAAAACACATGGGAGGGCGAAGCTCCTGCTGAGCCGAGGAAAACACATGGGAGGGCGAAGCTCCTGCCGAGCCGAGGAAAACACATGAGAGGGCGAGGCTCCTGCCGAGCCGAGGAAAACACATGGGAGGGCGAGGCTCCTGCCGAGCCGAGAAACCACATGGGAGGGCGAGGCTCCTGCCGTGCCGAGAAACCACATGGGAGGGCGAAGCTCCTGCTGAGCCGAGGAAAACACATGGGAGGGCGAAGCTCCTGCCGAGCCGAGGAAAACACATGGGAGGGCGAGGCTCCTGTCGAGCCGAGGAAAACACATGGGAGGGCGAAGCTCCTGCTGAGCCGAGGAAAACACATGGGAGGGCGAAGCTCCTGCCGAGCCGAGGAAAACACATGAGAGGGCGAGGCTCCTGCCGAGCCGAGGAGAGGCTCGGCTCGGCGGGAGCCTCGCCCTCCCGGTGAGAACGATTTCGCCGATTGCCTTAAGATAAGTAACAAATGTAACGAGTATGGATCACGAGCATAGTGGGAGAAGGGCATGTCTTCACTACAGACATCACAGCAGACTTCGCTGAGCAGAATTGCGGCGGCAAAGGCCGCAATTCGACCGCTGGATGGGCGCGGCCTGCTCGATCGTCTTCAAACCATCAGCTCGACTCGGCTGATGATTGGCACGACCTCGGGAATGCTTTGGAGTGCTCTGGCGTTCATGGGAACGCTTTTGCTGTGGATGTGGGCTGACGTCGTACTGGATCTGTCTCCCCGCCTGCGAATCGGCGGCTGGTTCGTGGCTCTGGTGTTCACCAGTCTTTTGCTTGTGCGAAATATTCGAGCATTTCGAGCTTCAGCCGCATCGAAAGCAGTGGCCGCATCACTGGACCAGCTGACGGGTTCGGGCGGTCAGATTCGGGCAGGCCTGGACCTGATTGAGCATCCGCACTATGGCAATGGTCAGCCCCCGTCAGCACTGACAACAGGCCTTGCTGATCTTGCCATAAAAAAAGCGACCGCACTGGCCTGCAGTACTTCTGGCCTTGATACGGCCCCTCCATTACCTTTGGTTCAATCCGGTGCATTGCTGTCGTTGTTTCTCGCTGCAGTCTTCGCGCTGGCAGCCGCCATGCCGCGCATGGCATGGACAGAGCTCAAACGGTTTTTTGATCCCTGGGGTGGTCACGCGGCATGGTCACAATATGTTTTTCAGGTCACGTCACTCACCAGTTCGGTCGCATATGGTGACAGTCTGGAAATCAATGCGAAGGTGACTGGTCCGCACTTTGAACAGCTGGAAATGGTTATCGTTCCTTCTGCCGAACAGAGAACGAAGAATGGCGATACACAGGGAGTCGAGGATGTGACGCCTATTGATGTGCTGCCGATGTTTCCGGATCCTGCAGGAACGTGGCACGCTTCGCTCGCGGATATCAGAGAGCCATTTGAATTCTTTTTGCGGGTACGGCGAGCTCGCAGTGATGTTTGGCCAGTGACGGTTTTCACCGTTCCCGCAATCAGCGATGTTCAGGTAGAAATCACCGCGCCGTTATATACGGGATTATCGCCATACAGGGGAACCATGCCGGCTGCGGGAATCGAAGGCCTGCCTGGAACAGGCGTCCGAATTACCGCAGAAAGCAACCGCCCCCTGTCACATGGTGTCACCCGGCTGAATCTCGGTACCGGCACTGAGTCGGTTGCGATGGTGGTGGAAAACGTGGCACAACGAGTCGCCGGATCGTTCATGATCAGTCAGGAAGGCCAGCTCTCCATCACTGTGACCGATGAAGCAGGGCAACCATCCACAACGCCCTATACGGTGCCAATTCGGATGCTTGAAGACCAGTCACCGATGGTTCGCATGGCACAGCCTCGCGCTGTTTCACTCGCCACGCCCAGCGCCGTTGTTCCGGTAATCGTCGCTGCCGAAGATGACTTTGGATTGCGAAGCTGTCAGTTTTATCGAAGTCTGAACAATTCTCGCCCGCTGCCCGTGAATCTGCCGCTTCCGACCGCTGCACCCAGACGAGCACAACTGCAGACACAACTGGATCTGTCGGAGTACGACCTGGAGCCAGGTGACGAAATCCGATTGTTTGCGCGAGTTGAAGATAATGATCCTTCGGGTCCAAATGCTCCCGTTGGTAAGGGCTCGGAAAGTACACTGGTGTCGATTCGTATTATCAGTGAAGAAGACTTTAATCGCGCTCAGCAGCAGCAGGCCGGGATGGAAATGATGGCGTCCCGTCACCAGCAGGCACAGCGACGACTCGAATCGCTTGCCGAGCAGATGAAAAAGCTGAAGGAAAAACTGTCTGAAGCAGATCCGGAATCGCAGGTTGCCGAAAATGCCCGGGAAGAACTGCAGCAGCTTGCCAAAGAAATGGAAAAAGCGGCCGAGGCTCTGAAAGCCATGTCCGAAAAGCCTCTTCCATTTGATCTGGATCAGCAGCTCGCTCCCAAACTTGCTGAAATGGCCGAAATGCTGAAACAGATGAGCGAACAGACGTCACAGATGTCGGCCAGCCCGAATCTCAGCAGCAAACAGGCTGCTGATGAAATGCAGAAGCAGATGGATCGCCTGCAGGAACAAAAGCAGCAGCATCAGGAAGATGCCATGAAACCGCTGGATCATATGGCACAGGTACTGCCTCTGAAACAGGACGAGGCCGCGTTCACTCAGCTGGTGCAGCGTCAGCGGGCACTGGCCGATCGACTGCGGTCACTGAAGGATCAGAACGCTGATGCTGACCCGGCCACACGAGCTCGCATGCGTGAACTCGAAGAAGAGCAGCATCAGCTGCGAGATCAGCTGACCGATTTGCTGAAACGCATTGATGAAAACATCGCCAGACTCCCGGATACCCCGGAACTTGATGAGCTGCGAGATACTGCACAGCAATTTTTGAACGCTGTCCGGGAGAGCGGGGCCGATTCAATGATGGCTGACGCCGAAGGGGCACTGACTCAGTTTGATGGTGCCGGCGGATGGTCAAAGGCCGAAGAGGCTGCCAAAACGCTGGAACAGTTTTTATCCCAGTGCAATTCGATGGGAGATGCCTGCAAAGGATCCTGCATGAAGTTCAACCCAGGCATCGGAAGCAGCATGGCCAGCACACTCGAACAGCTGTCTCCGGGTATGGGCATGCAAACGGGTGGAATGGGAATGGGGCAGGGCGGCCAGGGCGGGTACAGTACGCAGAGTTCGACCATGAGCAACGTTGGGATGTATGGAACGACGCCTCTGATGGATGCTCTCCAGTCCAGTCTCGGCAGTTCTGATTCCTCCGCTCCCACAGGCGTTATGACTCAGATCAACGGTGAGGGCAGTGACCAGTCAGACAGCAATTTTTCGACCCGCCAGTCGAATTCTGCCTTTGGAAACGCTGAGACGGGAGTTCCATCCCAGTATCGGCGGCAGGCAGGAAAATATATGCAGAAACTGGCAGAAGAACTTGAGCAGTAAAATCCGGATAACAATTCCTGACAGGAGATTCCCATGAGTCCGCGATATCCGCAACTTAAAGTAGCGCTGACCATGTCAGCTCTGCTGGTCCTGTTCAGCCAGCTGAGTGCTGATGAGAATGCGTCAGTACCGAGTGGTTCCCGACCAGCCTCCGCGTCGAACAACAATGCAGATACAGCAGATACAGTCGTCTTGAAAAAAGTCGCGAAGGAAACCGGCGCGGCCTCGTTCCCCGGTAAAGATGCTCCACAGGTACCTGATCCAAAGCAGGTGGGTGGTGAAGCCGACAGTGTGGTGCAGGTGGCCAATCTGATTTACGCAGGAGTCAAAAGCAGTCAGTGTTTTTCCGATCATTTTCTGGCTGCGGCTGAAAAGGACTCGGCAATTTCCACGAGTCGCCGGTTTCACGCAGTCAAACTGAGCTCAGATGAAGTCTTTAATTTTCCGCTGGTCATTATGACCGGGGAAGGACAGTTTGAACTGACTCCGGACGAACGGGAAAATCTGCGTCAGTACCTCAATCGTGGAGGGTTTCTGCTGGCATCGGCCAGTTGTTCATCCCCGGAATGGAATCGATCCTTTCGCCGTGAAATGTCAGGGCTGTTTCCGGATTCTCCAGCCGAGAAACTGACGTTCGACCATCCCGTATTCAGTACTGTCCACCGGATTGAACAGCTTCAGGCAAAACACGGCGAACCCAAGCCACTGGAAGGCATCAGTATTCAGGGACGACTTGTCATGGTCTACTCAGAAGACGGCCTGAATGACACGGCGCATACGCAGGGCTGCTGCTGCTGCGGAGGAAATGAAATTACCAACTGCATTGATGTTAACGTCAATATTCTCGCCTATGCACTCTTGTTTTAACGACAGGCAGCTGCTGTCGCAGCTGATCACCGGCGTTGCCATGCGTGTATACCTCTTATTACTGATTGTCGTCTTTTTCATTGGATGCGGCACTCCGCCATTGCCTCCGGATGGTACGGCTGAAGGTACCGGCGAGAACACGAAACCTGTCGGCGAAATTCGTGTCGTTATCAGTGGCGATACCCGGGGATGGATTATGCCGTGCGGCTGTACGGCTAATCAGTCGGGTGGATTACTGCGCCGCGGCAGTTACGTTCAGCAGTTGTCAGACCAGTCGACAGTAGTTGTAGCGGACTGTGGAGGAGCGGCCGAGGGAACGGCGCCGTATCAGCAGTCTCGCTTTCGCGCCATCCTGCTGGGAGAGAAACAGATGGGACTGGAAGCCCATAATCTGGGGGCCTCCGAAGTGGCTCTCGGGGCTGACACGCTGAAGCAGCTTTCCGAGGAAACCGGCGTGATCTTTGTATCGGCGAATATCCGGACAAAGGATGGAAAACAGTTCGTTCCCACTCACCAGCTGATTCAAAAGAACGGCCAGCGACTATTGATTACCGGAGTGTGTTCCCCCTCACTGATCGAAGACTCGGAATTGTTTGCATCTGCCCCCGGCGATGCCATTCTGGATGTACTAAAAGATGCCGGCGGAAAATTTGATCGCCTGATTGTCCTGGCATGGCTGCCAGTCGATGAACTGCGTCATCTGGCAGAAACGCTGCCGGAAGCGGACGCTGTCGTGGGTGGCCCCACCGGCCAGAGTCTGCCGCCGGAGATGATTGGAAATGTGCTGCTGACTTCATCAGCCAATAAGGGAAAATTCATTGCCTGTCTGACAGTTCCACAGGAAAGCAGCCAGTCGATCTCGGCTCAGGTTGTCGAGATGTCTCCTTCGTTCTCCGATGATGAAACCCAGAAGGCAAATCTTGACGCGTTTCGAGCGATGCTGGCTTCACGGGACTTTACGGCTGCGGAAAGTGGTTTCGTGCCATCGAATACCACTGGTCTGTCATCTGCCACAAACATTGCGGGGACTGACTCATGTCGAGAATGTCATGACGACGCCTGCAGCGGATGGGACAAATCAGGACACAGTCATGCGTGGGAACGACTGGTTTCTCAGCAGGCCGCTGTTGATCCTTACTGCCAGCAGTGTCACACCACCGGATACGGACTTTCAGGCGGATTTGCCTCCGTGAAGGACAGCATGAATCGCACAAATGTGGGCTGCGAAAGCTGTCATGGACCGTCAGCTGAACATGTCAGCGACCATCGCAGAAAAACTCCCGTGGACGCCATCGGCTCCTGTATACGCTGCCATGATCATGAGAACAGTCCGCATTTTGAGTTTGCCGGGTACTGGGAGAAAATACGCCATGAATAGTTCCCGTTCCCAGACGTCGTTCCGCGCAGCACGATCGATAGTGCCCGGACTGCTATTGTTCACTGCTGTGGCGTCACTGCTCTTTTCCGGCAGTTCAGCATTGTCTTTTGAAAATGACGTTGCACAGGACCAGTCCGATTCACCGGTCCCGCTGCCTTCGACTGCCGGTTCAGATTCCTCTGAACCAGGATCGCCGGCAGCGGCTGTTCCGCAAATCGAACAGGAAGACGCAGGCGATTGGACATCCGAAAATGCGTCCGAGCATCATGTGCAGTGGATGGACTCGCTGGAGCAGGCAGGGGAGATTGCGGTTCAGAGAAGAACACCAATTTTACTGATCTTTGGTGCGGTATGGTGCGGGCCATGTCGTGAACTGGAGAAGGAGATTGAGCATCCTGTTGTGCAGAAGCAACTGGAGCTGTGGGTTCCGGTGCATATTGATGTGGACAAACAGCCTGATGTAGCCGCCCGAATGGCCGTTTCCGGAATTCCGGCCGTGCGCATTCTGACACCTGATGGACGTGTTGTCGGCCAGCACGAAGGACTGATAAAATCGGCGGACCTTGCAGAATGGCTGAGTCGGCAGCTCGAAACAGTTCGAACGGAGTCCGGCAGTACGCCGGGCAAATCAAAGCTGAACAGTATCACGGTGCGTAAGGTGCTTCAGGATCTGCGCAGCCGTGAAGCCACTGTTCGGGAGACAGCCATCAGTCGAATTGTGCCCCTTCCGCAGCTTGCCGCTCCGTATGTGGTGACAGGATTTGCCGACGCCTCGCTGTCCGAACAACTTGCTTTACTGGACGTTCTGGCTGCCTGGGACGCACCCGTTGACGGAATTGACCCGTGGATTCCCTCGACGATTACTGTGGAACGAATACAGGCACTCGAAGAATGGCTAAAGAAAAAAGAATTTCCGAAGTCATCCGAATCTGCAGAACTTTCAGCCTCTGACTTTATTGAAGCCAGTCGATTGCTTCGCCAGATGCTGTCAGCAGACGCAGCCGGTGCAGCGGCCTGCAGAGAACAGCTGGCTCGAATCGGCACAGGTATCCTGCCCCTGATCCGTGAAATGATGGCCGAATCGACCGATGACGAAACCCGAAGCCGCCTTTCAATGGCGCGGTACCGTGTCGCCGCTTCAATTGATCTGGTCGCTCAATGGCCCGATGGAATCATGCGTCTCGCGTCTGCAGATTTCAAAACCCGTGTCAGCGCTGTGCATGAGCTCAGCAGTCGCGTGACCGTTCGCGATGAACGGCTGCTTGCGGAACTTGTTACCGACCCCGCCCCTCTGGTAAGAGAAATATCTCTGGGAGCGCTCAGACGGATCGGTGGAACCCGGCTGGATGGTCCTCTCGTAAAGATGCTGGGGGACCCGGATCCGAACGTGCGTTCCGCCGTCCTGAAACACCTCGCCGAAACCAAATCAATCGGTCTGATCCCGGCCATATCCGCGTATATCAGCACTGAAACCGATGTGGATCTCGTCGTTCATGCCGTTCGCGGCATCAGGGAAGTTAAACATGCGAACGCTGCAATCGCACTTTTGCCGCTTACTGATCATGCGAGCTGGCGCGTTCGGGCGGAATCCGTGGAAGGAATCATCAAATATCTTGCGACCGACACGGCGAAAATCCCGGCGACCGTGGCAAAAGAGATTTCCTCACGGTTTTTGAGTCGACTTGACGATGAGGATGGCTTCGTTCTGAGCAAACTTGCAGAAGGTATCCGTCATATCATCTCAGCCACCGATCAGGATGAAGCTGAATTGCTCAGTGCACTCAACAGAGCCGTTCACCGCCACCCACAGCTCGCACGGGTAATCCTGTCACAGGCTTTCAGCTATCTGTGGACCCATCAGGACTTTATCGCAAAACTTCGTGAACTGTGCCGGGACGACGTGGCCACGATTCGCGCAGCTGCCATTGCTCAGCTGGTCAGCGGAATCCATGACGGTGCATGGCCTGACGTGGAGATATCCCTGAACGATGATGACCTCAGCGTAAGAGTGGCAACAATCGATGCGATGACAGGAGACCTGCGCCGCCAGATTCTGGAGACTGTCCGGACGCGAATCACGGAAATCGCCGCCGGTACTCAGCCGTCTGAGACATCCGAAGCCAAAGAATTACCGGATTCGGCTGAGCTCCCTGACGATTCTGCCCCCCAGCAAAAGAAAAGCGGATTGCTGAGCATTATCGGCGGTCTGCTGTCTGGTTCAGATGCCCCGGCCGGTGACTTTGGCCTGTCCGCGGATTCTGATGCATCCGTCACGGAGGTTGATCCGCTGCAGTACACGGCCGAACAGAGCGATACGGTGTTTCATAAAGTGATCACCGACCGATCGCTCAATTTTTCCGTGTCGCAGTTCGAAGACCTGCTTCTGAAACGGATTCAGGACGACGATCCCCGAAACGACACTCCCCAGGAAGACAGTCCGGATAACGACGGTCTCCGGAACGAAACTCATTCAGAAAAGCTGGCCGCCGCAAAGTTTCTTTCTTTGCTCGGCGACTCGAATGCCTTTGCGATTGTGCTGCAGTCGGCCTCGGCGAGAAGCCGTATGGAGTCACTTGCAGCGTTGTTGCCCGCTTTGCCATGGGCTCAGCGACAGGAATTGTTTCGGCAATTGCTGACCACAGCAGCTTCCGCAGACGATCGAGCGATGCTGGCCCAAATACTGGCCGAAAACCTTGATCCCAGAAGCACGCTGGAGATCTGGAATATGCTTGCCGAACCGAACCTCACGAAAAGCGACGCCGTCCTCCTGCTCAATCCACTGAAAAGCTCCTACCCGCCCGGGACACAGTATCAGATCTCTGATGTGACACCCCAAACGAAGAAACTGATCCTGCAGCAGGCAAAACAGTATGCAATACAGGGCACGGGCGCTCAGCAGTTAATCGGGCTATACATGATGGCCTGGTGTGAAGACTCAGAAGTTGCCGATGTTGCACAGACAACTCTGACGGATACTTCTCTGACACCTGAACTTCGAACCGTGGCTCTCCAGTTTCGACTGTTCAATCTGGAAGCCACGGCAGCCGCGGAACTGGGTCTGTCATTACTGTCTGATCCGGAACCAAAAATCTCCGAGACGGCTCTGAAGTTTCTTTCGCTGGGGCAGAGCGGAATGACCGACGTCAACGATATATCCGCACGGATCGCTCGCCAGGTGATACGGTCCGGTTCAGAACGAGAACAGCAACCTGTGATACTGAGCGTGCCGGAAGGTTTGACTGCCGAGCAGGTTATTCCATTTCTTCAGTCGGCCCGCGCAGACGTGGCGGCAAGTGCTGCCCACCTGCTGGCTCTTATGAAAAATCCGCAGGGACTGAGCGTCGTGATCGACTACTGGCGAACAGCACCGGAAGACGAGTCTGCTCAGAAAATGCTTTATCAGGCCATTTCAGCCACCAATGATCCTCAGTATGTCCCGATCCTGGAAGAACTCTACTTTCAGATGTCACAGGCTCAGTGGAATCCGAACATGGCCGATTTTTACTGGACGATTCGTACAATGACCGGCCCTGAAGTAATCGCGCTCAGAAAGAAAATTCGCGAAGAACAGGGCGCAGACAGGCTGCGGTAGAACTTGAAATGATCCTGAACAGCCAGTCCGAAGAGCTGGAACAATCAAAAGGACGACATATGAATACAGGCGATTTTCGTATTCTGCCCATGCTGCTGCTGGTTAGCTGCAGTTTTGCCTCATCAGCCGCAGCGCAGGAATTCCCGGGCGGAGCCACATCCGTTCCTGAACCGTTTGCTGGTTCGGGAACTGCCCAGATTAAGCGACTGGCCGATCGGATGGTCACATGGATTCCTCTGCAGGCCAGTGGTTCTGATGTGCGAGCCGCCACAACTGCGTTGCAGCAGAAGATTGCTGCAGCAAAAGTCCAGCTGAAGGAACTGGGAGCACAGGAAGAGTCACTAAAAGCAGGCGAGATCGCACTGACGAACAACGCATCAGACGTGCGTGAGCGTATGATGCGAATCCAGCAGGGACTTATGCGAGGAAGAAATCAGTCGCCTCAGGTCGATGAGAGTGAATCGGAAACTGCGGTCGTTACTGTAACGACTTCACTGCGAGCCGACTGGGCTCTGATCGCTACAGACGGCCCGGAACTTTTGGCGGCGGCGAGCGAACTGCAGGCGGCCGTGCGAAATGCAAAGCTCACCGAAGATTCATCAGAGCAACAGCTGCCGCCCGAACAGCAGGAGCTGTTTGAAGAAGCGAGAATGTTTGCCGACTCAGGAGAGGCCGATACAAGCCGGGAACCCGTCTTTGTATTTCTTGCGAAAGTCACACCACAGGAAAGAGCTGCCCTTTTGAAACAGGCATTTCAGCGGGCCGAAGCAGAAGCTCGCGAACTGGCGGAAGCCACCGGCACAACACTGGGAAGTATCGGCACCGTTCGACAGAGCTCGCCATCAGGAACTTCCGCGATGGGGTCCCGATACGGTACATCGTATTACCCCCTTCTGTCACAATATGGTTCATCCGAACAAAGTCAGGCTTTTATCACCGAGCTATTGCAGGAGCTCAGCCAGTCCGGCCCGGTGATGCACATGATCGGCGCTGCGCCTGGTGAGCTGACCTATGCCGTCAGCGTGACGGCCGGATTCAACCGCCCGTGATGCCTTGCCGTTCACACGACACCACTACCTATCTACCTATCAAAAAACGCTAAACACTTGTCGATAATCAACTTCGTGTTATACGCTGACGGAATCTCCACCGGTGCAAAATCCCGTCGGCGGAGCGACGGGTGTACCGTACACCCGTCGCTCC
>JALHMY010000032.1:0-71872 GCA_022843805.1 Fuerstiella sp. | reverse complement strand
GGTGCCGTTTTCCCTGAACCCCCGACTCGCCGCCGACGGGATGACTTTTAGGGATGCGATCCCGGGCTTGAAAGGCCGGGCTACCTTCAAATGCCGCTCCGCGGCAAATCGCACGCAACACGGAATACCACTCCTCGCGGAGCGAGGCCTCAACGGTAGCCGACGGTTTCAACCCCGGAAAACCTTCAATTCCTCGCGTTCTTTCTTTTCCCGGGAGCATTTCCAGGCGACGGCGCCAGTGAATCGGCAGGATCCTGATCGGGAACCTTCAGCTCGGTTCGCAGCCTTGTTAGCTCCGCCGCCAGCTCCATCCGCGCGGAAGCATACGCCTCTTCGTCGTAAACGTTTTCCAGCTCCAGCGGATCCTTCTCACGATCGATCAGCGTCCAGTAGTCGACGTCTGGTTCGTAGAAGTGAAACAGCTTATATCGATCCGTCACCACTCCGTAATGCTTGCGAACACTGTGCGGGCCGGGATATTCATAGTACTGATAGTAAAAACTCTTTCGCCAGTCTTCCGGAGTCTGCCCCTTCAGAATGGGCACAAGGCTGCGACCCTGCATGTCGGCGGGTACAGGCTCGCCGGCAGCGTCCAGAAACGTCTCTGGAAAATCGAGCACCGAAACGAGCGAAGAGTTCTTCGTCCCAGGACTGATTACCCCGGGCCAGCGAACCATCAGGGGAGTTGTCACAGATTCTTCATAGATCCATCGCTTGTCAAACCAGCCATGTTCGCCCAGGTAGAACCCCTGGTCTGATGAATAAACGACAATTGTATTCTCCGCCAGTCCTTCATCATCCAGAAACTGCAGCAGCCGACCCACACTTTCGTCCACAGACAATATGCAGCCAAGATAATCATGCAGATATCGCTGATATCGCCAGCGAGTCAGGTCTTTTCCCGAAAGGTTTGCCTTCTGAAAATCTTCATTCAAAGGTTGATAGAAGGCATTCCAGATCTTTCGCTGTTCCGCGTTCAATGATCCGGGAACTTCGAGCTTGGCGTCCAGTGGTGTAAAGGTTTTCTCAAGTGTCATATCCTGTTCGCGTTCAGCTCGGCCTCGTCCTGAATAGTCATCAAACAAAGTCGGTGGTTCCGGGAATGTCCGACCCTTGTTCCATCCCAGATGCTTCAGATTGGGTGACCACTCACGATGCGGCGCCTTATGCTGAGCCATCAGCATGAACGGTTTGGATTTATCCCGGCCGCGAAGCCATTCCAGCGAAAAGTCGGTGATCAGGTCAGTCGTGTAACCTGTATGCTTTACACGTTCCCCGTTGCGTATCATCGGGGGATTGTAGTAGACGCCCTGTCCCGGGAGGATGTGCCAGTAATCAAAACCCTGGGGGTCCGTTTCCAGATGCCATTTCCCAATGACAGCCGTTTGATATCCGGCACTTCGCATCAATTTGGGAAACGTCTGCTGATCGCCATTGAAACGGTTTCCGTTCCGATAAAAACCGTTCAGGTGGCTGTATTTTCCCGTCTGTATCACGGCTCGACATGGGCCGCAAATCGAATTGGGAACAAGGCATCGATTAAATAGCATGCCTTCCCGTGCAATTCTGTCCAGATTCGGGGTCTGCACAAGTTTCAGCGGATGATCGTAAGCACTAATCGCCTGGGACGCATGATCATCAGAAAAGATGAACAGAATATTGGGTCGGCCCTTCGTTTCCGCCTGGGGTGATTGACTGTCTCCGCGAGCGGCTGGCAGGACATTGACTGATTGCCATGCCGGAAACATGAGCACAGCCATGATTATCCATGAAATCTTTCGGTCAGATCGCATCTGGACTCACTCCGACAATCAGAACAGTAACAATCAGAACAGTATTCGGGTGGACAGTTCACATGACCAGCATATCAGGTTGAACGTTTGATGCGAGGCTGGCATCGGCACGTGGGGCCGTTCGAGTGATACCGATTGGCCAGCGGACGAAACAATCCCTGAATTCTGATACAGAACATTGAGTGCGGGAAGTGCGTGCTGTAGACTAAATGATCTCCTCCCACTGATTTCTTCCTTCCCCCTCCCTTATTTCCACACCGAGCTATCCATGGTGCACGCTCTCACCAGCATCCGAACGTGGTGCCTGACTGCAGCCATGATTGCCACGGCAGCGCAAACACTGGCCGATCAGGCAAAACCTCGGATGCTGCAAACGCTGACACCAGCCGTGTCGCTGGATAGTCCCGAATCGTCAGAACAGCTGCTGATTTTTGGAACGGTCGACCAGTCGTCAAACGCGGGCAGTCAGGCTGATCAAACTGATGTGACTCGCCAGTGCGAATACGTCGTCGCTGACGATCACATTGTGAAAGTCACAGCAGGCGGTCTGGTAACACCGATCACAGACGGCAATACCAGCATTCATGTACGAAGTGGCAATGCTTCGCTTCAGATTCCGGTTAGCGTCAGCGGCGTTCAGAGCCCCGGACCGGTTTCTTTCCGCGATCAGGTGATTCCGATCCTGTCAAAGGCTGGCTGCAATTCCGGCGGATGCCATGGTAAAGCGGAAGGGCAAAATGGGTTCAAACTGAGTGTCTTTGGTTACGATGCGGAATCCGATTACGACGCCCTCGTGCGTGATGGCCGCGGGCGACGAGTTTTCCCGGCCGCTCCCGAACAAAGCCTGTTGCTGACAAAAGCCACCGCTCAGGTCCCCCATGGTGGCGGAAAGAAAATGGATCGGGATTCTCGCTGGCATCGTCTGATAAAGCGATGGATTGCGGAAGGCATGCCGATGGACACTCAGTCCATGAGCCCCGTGATCAGCATCCGAGCACAGCCTGCAGAAGTGACTTTGAACGAACATGGAACACAGCAATTGCGAGTCGAGGCGGTCCGAGCAGACGGGCGAACACTTTCCGTGACGGTTGAAGCAGATTTTCAGTCCAATAACGATGTGATCGCCGGAGTTGACAGCAACGGACTGATTCAGGCATCAGACATCCCTGGCGAATGTGCCATTCTTGTACGCTACATGGGTCACGTGGCTGTTTGCCGTGTTATTCGGCCGGGCAGGGCATCTTCGTTTCAGAGACCTGCGGAAAACAATTTCATCGATACGCTTGTCTGGAATAAGCTGGAACAATTGCGAGTCATACCAGCAGCCCCGGCCAGCGACGCGGTATTCCTGCGTCGAGTGTTTCTCGACACGATCGGTACGCTCCCCACGTCTGAAGAAGCTCGCCGTTTTCTTGAGGATACTTCTTCGGACAAGCGAAAGCGGTTGATCGCAGATTTGCTTGAACGTCCTGAATATTCGGATTTCTGGGCACAAAAGTGGACTGACCTTCTGCAGGTCGACAAGGACATTGTCACGCCACGCGGTGCCGTGGCGATGACTCGCTGGGTGCATGATCAGATTCGCAGCAATACTCCTTACGACCAGTTTGTGCGGCAGATACTGACAGCTCGCGGATCAACGCTGCGAGAATCCCCGGCCGCATTTTTTCAGGTGCAGTCGGATGCCGAGAAGGCAGCCAGAGCTGTCAGTCAGCTGTTTCTTGGTGTCCGCATCGAATGTGCGCAGTGTCACCACCATCCCTTCGAACGCTGGGATCAGAAGGATTATTATGCATGGGCTGGTCTGTTTACCGGCATTGAGCGAAAATCAGGGCCTGCCGGATCCCTGAGGATCAGCAGCATCAACGGTGAAAATCTGAAACATCCCAGAACCGCCGAACCAGTGCCCGCAGCCGGACTGGGAGCTGAACCGGCTCCGGCCAACAATCAGACTGATCGACGTGAGGCGATGGCGGAGTGGCTCACCAGCCGTCAGAACACATGGTTCACCAGGACCATTGTGAATCGACTGGTTGCTCATTACCTTGGCCGCGGGCTCGTTGAGCCGATTGACGATCTTCGAGCCACAAATCCGGCATCCAGTGAACAGCTCATGCAGGCTCTGGTTGAGCATATGCAGGCGGTCGGATATGACCAGCGGGCCTTTACTCGCACTCTGCTGGAATCCGCCGTGTATCAGCTTGGCACGGAACCTGGTGAACCAGGGCAGTCGGACGAGCAGAATTATTCCCGCGCGTTATGGAAGCCGATTCCGGCGGAAGTGCTGCTGGACGCCATCTCTCAGATCACCGGAGTACCGGAGGAATTTAATGGCTGGCCCATTGGCTATCGGGCCATTCAGGTCTGGGACAATAAACTGCCGTCTCACTTTCTTGAGGTTTTTGGTCGGCCCAGCCGCCAGACAGTTTGTGCGTGTGAACGTGGTTCGGAACCAAGTATCGCGCAGGCGCTGCATCTGATGAATTCGGAAACCACCACCCTGAAGATTCAGAATCGCCATGGGCAAGTAACGCAGCTGACAGAATCAGCGATGTCGCCGACGACCGTGGTCGAAGAATTGTATCTGTCCGTGTATTCACGCTTTCCTGTCCCGGCGGAACGAAATCTGATGGAGGCAGCGTTTACAACTTCACCCAGTCGCCGGGAAGCGATCGAAGATATTCTGTGGACATTGCTGAATACCCGGGAATTCGTTTTTAATCACTGACAGAAAAGTCTCAACAGGCAGCGGGTGTTAAATGTGGAGTCGGACTTTTGGAAAAGACGATCAGTTTTGTGACGGAATAACCCGTCGTCGAATGCTGAGCGCTGGTGCAACCCGGCTGTTTGGCGGACTGACACTCCCGATGCTGTTACAGCTCCAGGCAGAAGCAGCCACAAAAACACAGGCAAAAGCCAAATCCTGCATTTTCCTGATGCTTGAAGGGGGCCCCAGTCACATTGATATGTGGGATCTGAAACCGGAGGCACCGTCAGAAATCCGCGGCCCGTTTCAGCCGGTATCCACTGTTGTCCCCGGCACTCAGATCAGTCAGCTGTTGCCGATGTGCTCACAGGTGGTCGACAAGTTTACGATTTTGCGATCTCACAGCCATAAGGATAACGCGCACCAGACGGGACGGCACTGGGTGCTGACCGGCTATCCTCCAGCCTTCGCTGATGGTCAGGCCAAAGGAATTCCGTTTAACGAACTGTATCCTTCGATCGGGTCGATTATCAGCCGCGAACTTGGTCCGGGCGGTGATGTTCCGCCATACATTGAGATGCCCAATGCACTCGGTCCAGGAGGGCCCGGATTCTACGGAGCGAAGTACGCACCCTTCACGATTGACAATGACCCCGTGCAGCCGGATTTTAAGGTCCGGGATCTGGATATTCCTGGCACGGTCAGCAGTGATCGCTTTGCCCGACGTCAGCAGCTGCTCAGCAGTGCCGAATCGCTTGGGGCCGCAGCCGGAGCGACCGGACGCGCCGAAACGCTGTCGTCGTATTATCAGCAGGCCATCGATCTGGTCACCTCTCCACAGGCTCGGAAAGCTTTTAATATCCAGGCGGAATCTCCTGAAATGAGGGAGCGATATGGCCACACCTCAATCGGGCAGTGTGCGCTGCTTTCACGCCGACTGGTCGAAGCCGGTTGTCGTTTTATCGGAATTGACCACGGCAGCTGGGACACTCACTTTGACAACTTCACCAGCCACGAGAAAGCGCTTGTGCCACCCACCGATCGCGCTTTCAGTGCACTGATCACTGATCTTGATGAGCGAGGACTGCTGGATGAGACTCTTGTAATCATGATGGGCGAAATGGGTCGCACTCCGCGAATTAACAAAGATGCCGGACGGGATCACTGGTCTCAGTGCCAGACGGTCATCATGGCTGGCGGAGGTATCAAACGTGGCGTTGTCATTGGAGCGAGTGACGAGACTGCCAGTCTGCCCATTACTCAGCCCTACGGTATCCAGGATCTGCTGAAAACGATATTTCACCTGATGGGCGTGGATGCTAACCGCGTTTACCACACGCCTCTGGGACGTCCCGTTCCGATTGTCAGCGGCGGACATCGCATTGAAGAGGCACTTGCATGATCACTCCGGAATCCCTCGCGGCTCGCTTTTCAGTGCCCGGGCTGCGTTTCGACACTGGCCCCGGAGGACTGGTTCGAGCGGTCGTGGACACACCCCTGACCTCGGGAGAGATTTTTCTCCAGGGAGCCCATGTAACCGCATGGAATCCGGCTGGCGAATGCGCAGTGTTATGGATGAGTTCAGCGTCATATTTTGAGCGAGGAAAACCCATTCGCGGAGGAGTACCAATCTGTTTTCCGTGGTTTGGCCCTCATCCCTCCAACTCATCTGAGCCAGCACACGGCCGGGCACGGATCACGCCGTGGAATCTGACAGCCGCGTTTCCGATCAATGAAGGTGGCGTTGGGCTCGAGCTTGAAAATACTTTCGATCCGTTTCAGGTTAAATTCCGAGTAGAATTTGGACATGACCTGCAAATGTCGCTGCAGGTGACGCTTTCCAAATTCGCAATGCAGCCGGAGAAATTCGAAGCGGCACTGCACACCTATTTTTCGGTGTCTGAAATTGCCCAGGTCGAAATCACGGGGCTCGAAACATCCGCTTATATCGACAAAGTGGGTGAAATTACCAGGAAGCCCGCAACGGGAAAGGCAATTCGGTTCGAGAGTGAAACGGACCGAGTCTACCTGAATACAACAGCGGACTGCATACTGACTGACCCACTGAAGCACCGTAAGATTACAGTCAGTAAAACGGGTTCCGATGCCACAGTGATCTGGAATCCATGGATCGATAAGAGCGTCCGAATGCCCGATTTTGGAAACGACGAGTGGCCCGGCATGCTGTGCATCGAGACCGCAAACGTTTCAGACAACGCGATTGAACTGCAGCCCGGTCAGACTCATGTCATGAGCGCTCAGATTCGAGTTGACAGTCTGACAGATTAAACGACTCGAAAAGACTCAAAAAGACTCCGAAGGACCGAAAAATGATGGAAATGCCGTCCCGAATTCTAATGAAACGTCGACAACTGCCGGTAAAGGGTGTGCTCGCTGCGATACTGACAGCCACGATTCTGACGGGCTCGACAGGTGCATTGATCGCCTTTGCAGGCGACGATCTTCGTGTCGGTATGGCGGAAACGGATATTACTCCACCCATCGGTTTTCCGATTGCCGGCTACTTTCATGAACGACTGGCGACCGGCACGACCGATCCGCTGAAAGCCAAAGCAATTGTCTTTCGGGGAAATGGACAACAGGCGGCACTTGTCGTTTGTGATGTGACGGGTGTCTCCGCTGATCTGGCCGTGGAAATCCGCAAACTGGCAGAAAAAAGAACGGGAATTCCGGCTGCCAGTATCGCCGTCTCAGCTTCACACTCGCACACCGGCCCTGACTACTACCGAACTCTTCACAATTATCTTCAGGGTGACAAATCGAATGAAATGCGAGCCGGCTATATCACGCGGCTCATCGACGGTGCCGCGACAGCCATCGAAAAAGCCAGCGAAGCCGCCGCTCCCGTGACACTGCTAACAGGAAAGGGGACGCAGGAAACTCCGGTTGCCTTTAACCGCCGCTTTGTCATGAGGGATGGAAGTATCCGCACATGGATGAACTACAGCAATCCGGATGTCGTTCGTGCTGCTGGCCCGATTGATCCGGAAATCGGTATGGTTCTGGTAAAAGATGATAAAGGCAGGCCCAAAGGGCTGCTCAGCAACTTTGCCCTCCATCTGGATACCGTGGGAGGAATGCAGTGGAGCGCCGACTATCCGTATTTCATAGAGCAGGCTGTTCGCAGCTCACTGGGGCCAGACTGTATTTCTCTGTTTGGAACAGGATGTTGCGGCGATATCAACCATTCCAACCCGCATGCCACAGAACGAAACAAAACGGATTTCATCGGCGGTTCACTCGGCACCACGATTCAGCAGTCCCTGACAACTCTAAAGCCTGTCAGCAGTTCAGCTCTGCAGGTTCGCCAGTCGGTCGTTCATTTGCCTCTGCAGCAGGCATCAAAGGAAGCTGTTCTGGAATCCGTCCGCATTATGAAGGCTGTGGCAGCCGGAGAAAAAGTTGATTTCTTTGACCATGTGACCGCTCATAAGACACTGCTGATTGATCGCATGCGGAATTCTCCACAATATGCCGGACCGAATGATCCCGGTTCTCTGCTGTTTACTCATCAGCTGGCAGCCGTGGGTGAGAATCTTCCCGTGGAAATCAACGTCATCACGGTGGGTAAGGAACTGGCAATCGTGTGCCTTCCAGGAGAGGTGTTTGTGGACCTCGGACTGGCAATCAAACGCGGCTCCCCGTTTGATACCACGCTGGTTGTTGAACTTTCGAACAGCGTTGAAACATGTTACATCCCGACTCGAGCCGCTTATGTCGGTGGTGGTTATGAGGTCACGAATTCGACCGTGCAGCCGGGATCCGGTGAACTGATGGTTGAAGAAGCTCTGCGACTTCTGAAGGACGCAGCTCTCGCCGGTCAGACCGCGTCAAAACCCTGATCACATTCAAACCAGACCCCTGACCGGAACGATGTTGATTGCTGTGGATTCGATTCATGCAAAGGCTCGCTGACATGGTGCGACTGCTGACATTCGTCGCAATGCTGTTGTTGCCAGTATCTTCACTGCTGGCTCAGAAAGCCCCGGGGCTCGGTTATGTGTATCCTCCGGCAATTCGCGCGGGGCAGACGGCTGATGTGCAAATTGGCGGTTATGATTTTACTGTCGACCTGCAGTGGTTTGTAGGTGACGATCGTGCAGGACTGGAGATTCTGAGCGAGCCGGGTGACTACCATCTGACACCGCCGCCCTATTGGCATGGCCCTCGAGCCAGTATGCCGTCACCTCCGGTTCCACGGGAAGTCTCCGGGCGAATCGTGACAGCATCAGATGCGAAAGAAGGGTTTGTCCGCTGTCAGGTAGCTAATGCCAGCGGATCTTCTTCGACAGCATTGTTTTATGTCAGCCGGACGAATGAGATCACCGAATCGCGATCACGCGACCTGCCTCAGGTCCTTCCCGCACTGCCGGTTTCTGTTTCGGGCCGACTGAGTCGACTGACGGAAGTGGACCGTTACCGGTTCACTGCAGCAGAATCCGGAACGGTAACCGCCAGCCTGATGGCGCGCCCGTTCGGGTCAGATCTGAACGGCGTGCTGCAGGTTCGGGACACTTCAGGACAGGTTATCGCGGATTATGCTGACACGGAAGGCATTGACGGCGAGATCACTTTTGCGACAAAAGCCGGAGAAGACTATACGGTGTGCCTGAACGACGTCGATTTTCGAGGTGATCGCGCGTACGTCTATCGGCTGTCGTTTTTGACCGGCCCCCGGGTCGTCTCAACCATTCCAGCTGCCGGACAGCGAGGAACGGAAAGAGAAGTGCAGTTTCATGGAATCGGCCTGGCCTCGGGCCAGAACTTCATGGAATCGGTGACTGCTGTTGTCCGTTTCCCGACGGATCCAATGTCGTCTGAACATACCCATCTGCTGCAGACAGCCGTGGGATCAGTCCCGGTGAAGATTCCGCTGAGTGATGTGCCGGAGATGGTGCTGTCATCTTCGTCAGATGCTGTGCAGGTTGTCGTCACGGAGACGTCAGCCGGAGTCAGCGAATCATTATCCGCCGAGTTCCCGCTTCCGGCTGGTTCGGTTGCTATCACCGGGACGATTCTTCCGGATGAATCCGAGCGACGATTTTCCTGGCCGGTTCAGGCAGACGAGCACTGGCTGCTGAAGCTGGAATCTCTGTCCTTCGGTGGCGATCTGGATATGGCGATCGAAGTTCTTAAACCTGATGGAACACGGCTGGCAGAAAATGATAATGCAGCCGGAACAGGAACCACAGATTCCGAACTGGAAATTCATTCGGGCAAAGAATCGGGGACGTACACGGTCATCGTTCGCAGCCACTCCATGCCGATAACGAATGCTCGAAATATTTTCCGTCTTCTGGTTCAGAAAAGCGATCCTGATTTCCTGCTCACGAGTGCTCAGCAAATCAGCCTGCCGCTCGGAGGTGATGTGACATTGTCCGTGCAGGCGACTCGTCGCGGAGGATTCGACAGTGAAATTGTTCTGACCGCTGAAGGACTTCCGGCCGGTGTCTCAATGGAAGGCGACTGGAAAATTCCAGCCGGACAAACAGAAGCAAAAGTCAAACTGAAGGCGGCAGCTGATGCTGCCGTCGTAGCGTCTGTGATTCACCTTTTCGGAACAGCTCCGCTGAAGGAGCAGTCTGTTCGTCGGCCGGTGATGGCATCCGTCGACAGTGGTCCCGCCGCCGCCGCAGGACTACAAACAGGCGAACTGTTGCTGGCAATGACCATGCCCGCTCCGTTTGAGATTCAGGTGGTTGATCGAGAACGTCAGCGCGATGTGCACCGGGGAACCACGTATCTTGCCGAACTGAAAATTGTGCGACAGGAAGGGTTTCAGGGCGACATTTCCATTGAGATGTCCGCGCAGCAGGATCGGCAGCGAATGGGTATGAGAGGCCCGATACTGAATGTTCCGGCGGGCGAAACCACAGCCTGGTATCCGGTCTTCCTGCCTGAATGGCTTTCAACCGATCTCACGCGTCGCATCGTGGTTCACGGAGTGGCAGCGATCAGTGATCCGAAGGGCAATCGCCGGTATGTAACGAAAGCGGCCGATGCCCGCATTACAATGATCATGGAGGGTGCGCTGTTAAAGCTGGCGGCCGATACGACGGATGTCACGGCAAAACGCAATACGGTGGTTGAAATCCCGATCACAGCACTTCGGTCCTCGAAGCTGCCCTTGCCAGCGAAAATTGAGCTGCTTGTCCCGGCAGAAGCGGAGGGACTCATTCGTGCCGAACCACTGACACTTGATGCAGCTCAGAGCAGTGCGGTTGTCCGAGTTTCAGTTGGCGACTCGGACCTGCTTCAGGGGAAATGGGAAATGACGATTCAGTCAACGATCCTGCAGGACAACCGCTGGCCGGTTGTTTCTCAGGCTGTCGTTCAGCTGGATATTCCGTGATAAAACCAATCCCATCGCAGCCTCGCCCCTCGTGCTCCTGCTCGTGCTCGTGCTCGAATCCCGCGTGGATCGTTCAAGAATGCTTCAGAATCACTTTCGACGCCACCCGGCGAGCTCAGCGAAACGCAATTGATCAGGTCTTCTGGCCATCCGGAAGCGATTCGTTGTAATCGTCTCTTTCGAGCACGGATTGAAGATGAGGCAAGTTGTCGACCGTGGTTCAGCCATCTCAACACCGACACCACGGAGGGCGATGTCCACATCCTTCTCCTGGACTGCGGCAGCCTGCTGCCGCTTTCGAGTCCACAGCCTGCTGTGGACAACCACTTGCAACTTGAACATCGCGAACACAAGGCCAGCAGCCCCCCGGCCCCAACCGACCCCGTGTCGGTTGAGCCCAGGTTTGGTAACTACTATCGACATCAACACAAAAGCCCAAGGCCCCGACCGACCTTGTGTCGGTCGAGCCCAGGTTTGGCAACTACTGCATGGTGGACCAGGCACCTGAAGATGTTGCGTTGATCCGGGGTAGTGTAGTTTCCAAACCCGAGCTCCATCGGCACAAGGCCGAAGGGGGTCGCTGCGATTGTGGCTGGTCTGCTTTGTGGTTTCCAAACCCGTTCACCGCTGGCACGAGGCCAGCGGGGTCTTGGCCCCAACCGACCCCGCGTCGGTTGAGCCCAGGTTTGGCAACTACAGGCCACATCAACACACGCGCCCCAAGGCCCCGACCGACCTTGTGTCGGTCGAGCCCAGGTTTGGCAACTACAGCATGGTGGATCAGGCGCCGGAAAAGATTGCGTTGAGCAGGGAAGTGTAGTTTCAAACCCTGACTCGTCCGGCGTGAAGCCCAATGGCGTGGACCTATTGTCGCCTTTCGCTCCGCGAAAGTAGCGTTTTCGCGTGTTTTCGCGGAGCGAAAAACGACTATGGAAATCCGCACGATGCTTAAGTCCACGCCATTGGGCGTGAAGCCGGTCGAGGCCGGGCAATCCAGCGTGATAACGTCGATTGCCGTCTCCAAAACCTGCGCTCAATACCTGAACAAAAAACGACAGTCCCCCGGCTCGTGGGCGTCGGATTCCTGCCAGCGGAGTCGCACTGTCGAGGCGATCGCGATCAGATCACGCGCACCCACATTGTGACTCGGGATAGAACAATCAATGCATGGAAAGTCAACAGCCTGTCGAGCCGATGGCTTTTCCCTATACGCGCTCACGAGCTGCGATCCATCGACCGCCCTGATGTCACCGGGCTTCCTGAACAAAGCCCGTTCGAAACCCTTCGGCCTGCGCGATCCCGACTGCAACCGCATAGTTCGGTCACGTTCGTCACTTGTGGCCGAATCGAACCTGCGTTTCGGTAACAACAACAAAAGCACCTGCAAGCTGATCCTGGTATCCATCAAGAAGTTTCTCAATCGCGTCGATCTTTGACACTGCTCGCTCGTCTTGAAGTCTAAGAAAAATTACACCATGATGTGGCCGTTTGTCACGATAGACCTTGTCGCCAAAATCCTTGTCGTTCGTGATCAGAATCCAGTTCTCCGAATATGCCTTGTCGAGAATGTCATCATCGGCCGTACCCCTCGCTTCTTCGTAGACGGAAAAGACTTCGTGGGACTGATCTCGCAGCCATCGAGCGACGGTGGAGCCCGTACATTCATCGACAATGAACCGCATTTATGCCGACTCCGCGACCAGTGGCATGAATGAAGTGCCTGACAACGATTGCGACGCAAAGAGGAGGCATGCCTGTATATCTTCTGTCGTCAGTCCGTCATATTCGTCGAGGATGTTGGCAGCGGATGAACCGTGGGCCAGAAGATTCAGAATGAATTCGACGGTCAGTCGCGTACCCTTGATTACTGGCTTGCCAACCATGACCCGTGGATCACACGCGATGCGTTGGAGCAGTTGTTGATCGTTCATCTATTCCCTCGGCTTCATGGTATTCATTGCGAGACACATTGATTGTCGAGCAGCCAGATCATTCGCGAGTGCCTGGAATGGAGGGCAGATCGACGGAGGTAACGAGGCCACCGCCGAAGGAGTATGATTTCAAAACACGCGTAATCGGCGGCTCCCGTTCAACTCGTGGTTCAAATAAGCCGCTGTCGCGGCGGGGGTTGTTGACATGTAATTGTAGCGGGAAAGGCTGACGTTTGCCATGGGACTTCGAGTCCGCTGACTGTTGTGCGAGCCTCTTCCGAGCGGGGACTCATGCACTCTCCGTACCTCAATGGGCCGCTCTGCGAAGGAATGATTGAAGGTGCCATTGAGTGTGACAACGATTGTCGCTGCCAGCGGAAGCGTACTCGGGAGACGATCGCTTCCACAACACGCGTTCGCGTATTGTGATTCGGGATCGAACAACCGATCGAGGGAAAGTCAACAGCATTTCGATCCGATTTTGAAACACTCCGCCAGTGTGTCGGCTGTCGGTGCGCGCTGGATGTGAAAATCAGAGAAAAACAGACCGCATCGCCCGGACCTCCGCACGGTCAGGCATCCGCACCCAGCCATCAGAACGGGTGATTCGCAAGTTCGGCCACCAGCCCCGCTTCTCAGCGTCATTTCGATGGCCCAATCCGACCGTCAGTGCCGATTGCTTTACCCTATACGCACTCGTGAGCCGCAATCCATCGACCGCCCTGATTTCACCGGGCTTCCTGAACAAAGCCTTCTCGAACCCCTTCGGCTTGCCGCCTTCTCGTCCGCCGCCGCAAACCACAATCACGGGCACTCGACAGTCACTGGCAGTTTACCGGTGGCGGCCGGAGTTGTCACTCGGAAATTTGGACCGAGTATAGATTCGGTAACGACGACGATGCTGTCTGTCCAGTCGCGGCAGGACGACTCGGGGCGATCAGGCCGCGTTCGAATGTGTCATCCATGCCCGTCGACAGCAGCAGTACGCTCAGTCGGCGGACTGGGGCAGCAGAGCAAGATCCACTGCTCAGCAAATTCGAGCACGGATTGAAGATGAGTCAGGTTGTCGATTGCCGTTCAGCCATCTTGAGACCGATACCACGGAGGGCGATGTCCACATCCTTCTCCTGGACTGCGGCAGCCTGCTGCCGCTTTCGAGTCCACAGCCTGCTGTGGACAACCACTTGCAACTTGAACATCGCGAATACAAGGCCAGCAGACCCCCCGGCCCCAACCGGCGTGAAGCCGGTTGGGGCCAGGCTGCATAATGAACGAGCAGAAACGGCTCGCAGTGCCCCGGACAGTGAGCAGGGACTGACACATTCGGACGACAACAACCCTGAGCTCGAGCCGTCGCGAATTCAAAGCCTAATTGGCTATCCGCGTCCTTTTAAGTTTGAAGTACTTCGACCATTCACCAGAACACCGACAACGACGATCTCAGAATCGGTCACATCGAAATAAATGACAGCAGTAAATCTCGGCATACGCTTCGCGCGAAAACCGGTATCATCCATGGAACAGTGCACCGCCCCATCCGGCAAACCGTTCACAACAGTGAAGACCAGATCAACAAATTCATCCCCCGGACCACCACACTTCTCCTCGTACCAGTCCCGAGCGGCCCGCAAGTCATGATAAACTTCGTCTACAAGTCGGATCTTCATATTTATCGATCAGCATCAAGTCGGCGCCGGAGTTCGTCGAGACTCATTGCCGATTCCGGATTCTGTCTGTAACTCTCCATCCGACGATCAAACTCCGACTTAATCTCTGAGCCAGGTGGCGGAACCATGTTCTCTGGCAGAGAGTCCCAGATGGCCTGGGCAACGCGAAGCCGCTCGGACACGGATAATGATGCAGCATCAATGATAAGTTGTTCAGCAGTCACATGAACCTCCTCGAGTGGTTACGTTTCCAAATATTGTAACGGCACTACGGCGAAAAATACCGCACATACCACGCGATCGTCACCGGATGAATTTCCTGAACGATTGGATGTCTGGATAGACACCGGCTTCACGGGGGAGCACCTTTACGTGCGTTATCGACTGGTTTGACATGAAGAGACGCATCAAGGTGCTGGAGCACGAAGGCGATCGTGCATTGGGCGACGAGAAACGTACCAATTCAATTTCGCTCCGCTACGCCACTTCCGGTGAGCAGAGCTGTTCTCTTGTGTTCAGGATACGGTCTGTTTTCCCTGTTTGCCACCAGGTTTCCCGTGCTGGTGTCACCATATTTCATCCATGCACTTAATGAAACAGCGGGCTATCATTCGAGTCAAGATCCCCGGATCTCGAATAGAGTAACCAATGGGCAGTTGTGGATAGAAAGAAGGCGGCAAGCCAGAAGTAATAGCCGGAACGTGGCTCGGTGAAGCCAATCGACGGTAAACACGCAGCGATGACGGTTCCTGCAGACACCAGCATTGAACGGAAACAACCGGCCCCCTCGTACCCTTGCTTGAGAATTAGCACTGTTGACACGACCAACCCAGCGTTGCTCAACGCTATTACTCCGACTGTCAGACTGGAAAAAGCAAAAATCATAGATCCGATGAAGCATGCGATTCCTGGCAGAATCATTTCAGATCCGTCGTCAGTTGGCAGAACCATGGCGATCAGGAGGCAGCACATTGAACTTCGTGCAATCCAAATTGATAAACGAATCCGCAATGATCTGCATGAACGCTTCCCGACCGCCGGTATAACTGCCGGAGGAGAATACGGCGACAAGTGAGAATCAGAGGCATCAACCAAAGTATGGCTTTCGATGAGGTGCTTCGTCAGGCGAACGACAATGATCACCCAGCGGCGGGAGTTGATGATGCACCATCAGAAGTCGATCCGCCGCCGCTCGGATGCATCATTTGGTTCACCGATTCAGGCTGCCATAGAGGTCTGCCCTCAAGCGCCTGACGGCGTCGGGCATCTTCAGAAATCTTCCCGATGTCGTAATTGAATCGTTTCGCGATCTCGACCCGTGTTTCGTGAATCTCTTCAATGATGGGATCAATCGATTTCTTCGTCATTCTACTCGTCCATCATGTCTTTCGGTGTGCAGATGATCGGAAATGGCAACCCAAAATCATCCAGCGTGCGGAAAAATCGAGGGAGAATCATTGGGTTGGCAATATGCTTACAGTTCCATGTCAACAAGTAATCTACCCGGTTGACAGCCGCACACGCAATATGCAAAGCATCCAGCAATGCATCCCGGGGGAGAATCGCCCGCGAGATAATCTCTGAGGCAAGGCGATCAATGTCTTCCCCGATTGGAAGCAGTGGAATCTGAACGAGGAATTTCAGACGCTCGACAGCAAACACTTTCTGCCGAAGAAAACTGATGATCGATGCTTCAATGTAGACTGTAGGCATGTTGGAAATTCATCAGCGAACGGCAGCCATCACCCGGCACGCGCGAGCAGGGCTTCCCTGTAAAATGCGGCCGATTGCGTGCTCGGCAGAGAGCAGGGCTGTTCTCTTGCGTTCAGGATACGGTCTGTTGTCCCTGTTGGCCACCGGGTTTCCCGTGGTGGTGTCACAATATTTCATCCATGCACAATTGAGGTTAC
This sequence comes from Fuerstiella sp., assembly GCA_022843805.1. Classification (GTDB taxonomy): domain Bacteria; phylum Planctomycetota; class Planctomycetia; order Planctomycetales; family Planctomycetaceae; genus F1-80-MAGs062. Next base: position 55,491 of record JALHMY010000032.1, on the reverse strand, counting down.
CCGTCGCAGATCCGGACGTGCGCCGTTAACGCATCCGGCTCCCAGCAGCTACTGATTCACCGCCGTACGTCGCCGCTCGATGATGGATGTGCCCCAGCTGAGTTCGCCGTCATTCACGATTGAGTTTGCGATCGTCCCAGTAGCCTCTGTTCCCCAGTGTCTTCTCAAGCGATTGACGATCCGACAATGCTGCAGCCTGTGGGACGACGGGAAGATCATGCCGTGCGTGCATGCCCTCGAAGTGCAATTGCTTTTCGGAAGCTGGAAAGACCCACCCGTCAATATAGACGTAAACTTTTCCAGGTTGAATGTCTTTCGTGAGCACTTTCATAAAGCCAATCCAGTCGTCAATTTCTTCCTGGCATGGCTGTCTGCCGTATTTGCCATCGAGGTCATTGTGGGCTAATTGCTCCCATGTCAATTCGCACTCTTCAGCTCGGGCAAATGTAAACGCCTTGCGGCATTTGGGGCAAACGAAGAGCCAGCCACAACCGCACCAGGGGCAATCCATCTGAGCCGGAGCACCGATGAACGGTTTTTCGCACTTGCAGTGTGAAATGAGATCGTTGTTGGCCCTGGCCAAAAAGACACCGACGCTGGATTCCATAGTCTGGTTTGACGCCTCCTGAGTTGTACAACCGGCGAATGCGACGCATGCGAGAAGTATGAACGCGACGATTTTCATGCGTCAGGCGTAACTGGCACGCCAGCAGCGCACGAGTATACTGCAGGTGACGTCGAAATCGCAATTTTCAGGAGTGTGCAAATGGTATCCAGGAAAACAGAGGATGCCGTTCGACGTGCGACGCAACTGTACGAAGAGAAACTGCGTGACAAGAACGGTTCAAATCGGAGTCGGCGAACGAATTGCGATCGATGCGTCTGGCGATTAGCCGACGCATCGATCGTGCGTTGAACTTTTTCGCTTTGTGGATTGGGTGCAAGGGCGCTGATGATGGCGATCGTCCCTCTGCGGAATCAATCAAGAACACTCGGCGGCAGCTGGGGTTGTCACCCGGAAATTGGGAGCGAGTAAAGATTTGTTCGCGACGACAATGCTGTTTGTACAGTCGCAGCAGGACAACCTTCAGGACATGGTCCGATGCTCAGGAAAGTCAAGCCTGGATTGAAGATAAGGCAGGTTGTCGATTGCCGTTCAGCCATCTCAACACCGACACCACGGAGGGCGATGTCCACATTCTTCTCCTGGACTGCGGCAGCCTGCTGCCGCTTTCGAGTCCACAGCCTGCTGTGGACAACCACTTGCAACTTGAACATCGCGAACACAAGGCCAGCAGCCCCCCGGGCCCCAACCGACCCCGTGTCGGTTGAGCCCAGGTTTGAAAACTACAGGCCACATCAACACGCAAAGCCCAAGGCCCCGACCGACCTTGTGTCGGTCGAGCCCAGGGTTTGGTAACTACTATCGACATTAAAAACGCGCGCTCTGCACGCAACCATGCGACAGCGTTTGACACTGCCTGCAAACAGTAATTTGCATTGAATACGAATGTGCAAGGCCATCGTCAAACGGTTCGATCGGGATCGCATGACGAAGATCGAAATCATAGACGGTTAGATACGGGTTGACTTCTCGGGACCAACTGGCGTGCGCTAAGAAAGCGGACAGCGATTTCAGGGGCAATTCACTGAGTCGTTTCTCGGAAATCAACGTAAACAACTGAAGTTCAGCATCTGACAGACTTGATCGCTCGACTGCCCCAACCACCGTATCGTCAATTGCGTAGTGAATTATTTTGCCGTGGCGGGCGTGTGGATCGGGATGTCCACCACAACCGCAAATCAGTGCGAGAAGTGTTGTGCATGCGATTGAAACCCGCCTGCCTTTGGCTGCATTCATCGCGTCAATCCTGAATGTGTTCTTTTGCAGCGAGCAATGTAATTATCAGGGGGAAGTTCCCTAATAAGATCTCTACCACGGGTTCTATTTCGGCCTTTGGGAGCTGGCAAGGTCCTACTGAGGGACACCAGGATAAAAGGTAGCATCCCGGTGAAGACTCCTGATTGTACCCCAAAATGGCAGGATGTGAGTCTTATCCAGTTTCGGGCGCGTCTCAGCGTTGCCCTCCGGGCCGAAGGTATGATTGCGATTCACTTTTCTGCCCTGAAATTTTTCTGCCCAAACTTCCCTGCCGCAGCCAGCGGTCACACCCGTGCTGTACTACAAACCGTTACAAGGACAATCTGACGTCGACGCACTCAATCGAACGGGCGATTCACCGCCGCCGGAGAAACTGCAAACAATCCCGTCGGCGGAGCGACGGGTGTACAGTACACCCGTCGCTCCGCCGACGGGATTTTGCAGCGGTGGAGGTTCCGTCAGCGAAACACACGAAGTTGATTGTGGACAAGTCCTTAGAAAAAACGTCTTCTCTACTGAGCAACAGCAACCTTCACAACCACTTTGCGAACGGCTGAGGGAACATCGCTGATTGCCGAACCGGGAATATGTCCGTCTTCAGGAAAAAAGATCGTGAAGCTACCCGCAGGCACGTGAATGAAGCTGCCATTTCCTTCGAACAATGCATAATCCGCTGCTTCGTCGTAGGGCTTCTTTACCGTCAGATTGTTGATACTGGCCCATCCCATTTCTTCTGCACCAGCCGCAACAAACTGCACGTCGATGTATCGACGATGAGCTTCCCAGACTCCTTCTGCTCTCGGTTTGGTCGTATTGTCCTGGACGAGTGCAAAAATTTGATCGCCCTGGAGTGGGATTTTTCCCAGCGGAAGTTTGGTGCAGTCGTTTTCCTGCAGATACTTTAAAGCCACTGCAATACGTTCACCCAGTGGCGCATACAACGAAGCATTGGTGAGTTTATCGACGATCATTTTTGATCCTGAGTCCTTCAGCAGGAAGAATTTTCCATCTGCACAGAGAAAACCGGTGATTTCTGACAACGAAGCTATCGACAATGAAAGGCCAGCGGCGATTACGGAGCCATCAGTTCGGCCATGGCCTGACGGATCATCTTTTCGCTGGTCGGTGCGGCAAACGCCCATGTCGGTTCGTAACCGCCTTCAGCAAACGATAATTCCAGCGGAATGTAACCGCAACCGCCGTCGCCGTAACCTGCCACAGCCACGAATTTTCCGGAAGCATCCTGCTGAGCAAACAGCTGATATTCGACAAAGGGTTCCCCGGGAAGATGCAGGATGCGGACCGATTCATTCAACTGCAGACAGCTGAAGACAATCGGCGTTTCTTCAGAAGCATATTTCATCCACGACAGTTTCATTGCTGTCGCGATGCGATTACTGGATGACGTCTTTTCGTCATTCATGATTCTTTTGGTTTCATCTTCGCGGAAATCCGGATTCACCGGCAGAAATACCGACTTCGACCGCCATACCAGCTGATCGACCGGCATCTTTTTGGCAGACACTTCTGATGCTCGCATGCCTTCCAGAATTCTGCTCGCCAGCACAGGTCGGTTTTCTTTGCTGCCATCGTTGTATTTTCCGGCGGTCACATTGCCGCCACAGCCAGTGAAGTAAATGTGGGGCACTTTGTCTTCAGCCGTGCGTCGTTCCCTCGCAATTCCCACGAAGTCGGACGACACAATGCCGTCACCGTAGTAGCTCATCGGATGAGTCGCATAATAGTGCAGCACAGCCAGCTTTTGTTCGCCGTTCCAAAGGCTGATGGTTTTAAGCATGGGGTCGATGGTTCCCTCGGCGGCCGCTCTGACTTCCGGGTCTTTCGTCGAACTCGTTCGTACGGCTTTAACCCTTCCGTCAGGCCCCATCACTCGCCGATTGGATGCCACTTCGCTGATCTTCGCTTCACCAGTCGCCATGTGGGTCAGTGGCTGAGAAGCGGAAACAGACTGCCGGACTGCCATCGCCACTTCTTTGACAATTTGCTGCATCCAGACATTATCCTGAACCTTTAGAGGAGACGGAGCCTTACTGAGAAACTCCTCTGCGGCTGTGTCAGCAATTGGAGCATTGTGCTGATGCAGACACTGCACGGCAACACGATCCGGAGTTGTCCCAGCGGCTTCAGCAAGCATTTCACGCCAGACCGCATGATCGCGATTGCGTATTTCGCACCAGTCAACGGCGCAGAGCACAACTGGCTTTTCTGAGCCGAAGATCACGATACCCAGTGCCTGCAGCGGTTCCGAAACATCAGCAACTGGTTTGACGAGACCGCCACACAGCGGACTGCCAGCAGGGGGAGTAACATCGGCAGCAAACGTCGCCACTCGAAATTCGCTGGTCTGTGCCATAACGACTGGCGAGCAGGAAATCAGACCGACGACTGCGACAGCGAAAAGGGTGCAGAGAATTTGCAGCGTCTGAAACACATTACGTCGGTGAATAAATGATCGGATCATGACTTCCGGTTGTCCTTGAATATCAGCAACATTGTTACGGCGAACGGCAGGTAGTTTGATTTCTACCTCTCACTGAACCACAGATGCCCGTCTTACATCAAACACGCAGGATTCAGGCGAGAATTTCGCTGATGACACGTCCCTGGGGCACAACTTCGTGGGGCCGTCCCAGCGAATCCAGAATCTGGGTTGTGGACTGAATTCCCAGCAGCCGATAGATCGTTGCCATCACGTCGCCAGGAGTCACCGGAGACGAAGCGGGCACAGCACCAATCCGGTCGCTCGCTCCATATACAAATCCCTGACGAATACCGGCGCCTGCCAGCATGATCGTATAGCATGAGTTCCAGTGGTCACGCCCGGCAGCCGCGTTAATTCGTGGTGTTCTGCCAAAATCGCCCAGAACAGCTACCAGAGTTCGATCCAGAAGGCCCCGATCATCCAGATCCTGCAGCAGACTGCTGCATGCAGCATCGAATTCCGGCAGAAGCGTTTTCTTCAGCTTATTGAAGTTGTCACCGTGGGTATCCCATGTCGCATTGGCATCGGGTGCCCAGGAAATGGTGACAAAGCGAGTTCCGGCTTCCACAAGTCGTCGAGCCAGCAGGGTACTCTGCCCATAAATGTTTCGACCGTAGCGAGCCCGCATTTCCGCAGGTTCGCTGTCCAGACGAAACGCCTTTTGCGCCGCATCCGATGTCAGCAGTTCAAACGCCTGAGCACGAAAATCGTCAATCGCCGCAAGAGCGGGCTCATTGCGAATCGACAAACCGGATCCCAGGCTGCTAAGCAACTGAGATCGATCCTGCATGCGGCTGGCCGTTATCCGTTCCGGCAGAACCAGATTGTCCACATGAAAGTCTTTTGCATCGGGATTGTTCAGCACCCAGAAAGGATCAAAAGTCGGCCCCATAAACCCGGCGAGAAATCCAGGCTGCAGTGGTCCGCCTGCTCCCTCTTTCGTCTTGTAAGGCAAACTGACATAAGGCAGCGTCCGGTTGGATGCTGGTCGCAGGCGTGCCATGACGGAACCAGGTGATGGGTGATCGGACGGTTTTGCGCCGCCTCCCTGTTCTCCCCGATCATGACCTGTCAGAGCTGCATAAACAGCAGCTGCATGAGAATTATTGACGCTGTGATGCATGGAACGAATCAAAGTCGTTCGATGCATCTGAGCAGCCAGGCGGGGAAGGTGTTCACAAACCGGAACACCCGCCAGGCTGCTGGAGATCGGATGAAACTCCCCTCGAATCTCCGACGGGGCATCCGGCTTCATGTCCCACATATCAAGATGACTGGGCCCGCCATTCAGGAACAGCACAATACAATGATCGGCGCGAGCATGATCAGCGCCAGCACGATCGGCGTCAGCAGCCACGGATCGGCCCGGTCCGCCTGGCAGCCCGTCGGCCATTACAGAAGCTCGCAACAGGCCCGGTAGACCGAGCGATCCGAGGCTCAGCAGATGTCGACGATGCATTTCCACAGTATTCTCCGGAAAGGAAAAGATTCGTGCAGCAGACTGTACCTGCCCGGCGATGTACCTGCCCGGCAACTGCAGTGTCCTTCGAAACAAACTCGAACCGGAACACTGCCGCTATTTGCCTCGATCAGGGACTGTAGAGTGAGCACATAAGTTACTACAATTCAAAAGTTTCACAATGCCTGTCGGTCCGAGTGATTCGTAACACCACAAACAGCAACAATAAGAAAGCCCATGAACCCATGAATCACTTTACCAGCAAACCGTGGCTCTCGCTGCCAGTCGCGATTCTGATGATTGTCGCCTGTTCCTGTTCGTCCATGCCCGCTGATGCTGCCGAACACTGGCCTCAGTTTCGGGGGGCCGATTCACGAGGTACTTCCGAAAACCAGCTGTTGCCGTCGCAGTGGAGTGCCACACAGAATGTCGAATGGAAAACGGATCTGCCTGGAAGAGGATGGTCGTCACCGGTCGTCTGGGGAGATCGCGTCTATCTGACAACTGTCGTAAACGAAGGCCAGTCGGAAGCGCCGAAAAAGGGCCTGTATTTTGGTGGCGATCGCCCCATGCCTCCGGAATCCATGCATCAGTGGCGAGTCATCTGCCTGGATCTGAAGTCAGGAAAAGTCCTCTGGAACCATCTGGCGCATCATGCAGTCCCGCAAAGTCCCATCCACCTGAAGAACAGCATGGCCTCCGAGACTCCGGTGACAGATGGCCAGCACGTATATGCGTATTTCGGAAATCGAGGACTCTACTGCTACACCATGGACGGGCAACTTGTCTGGGAACATCCGGTGAAAGTCAGCTCAATGCGATTTGGCTGGGGAACAGCGGCCTCGCCAGTGCTGCATGAGGATCGACTGTATGTTGTCGATGACAACGAAGAACAGTCCAGCCTGATGGCTCTGGACAAGCAAACCGGGAAGGAAATCTGGAAGATCGAACGCGATGAGAAGAGCAACTGGGCCACTCCGTTTATCTGGGAAAATTCCCTGCGGACAGAAATCATCACGCCCGGGACTGGTAAGACTCGAGCATACGACCTGAACGGAAAGCTGCTGTATGAGTTTGGCGGGGCGTCCAGCATCACAATCGCTGCGCCCTATGCTGCTCACGGCATGCTTTATGTCAGCTCGGGTTATGTTCTTGACCAGAAGAAGCCCATTTGGGCAATCAGGCCAGGCGCTGCCGGAGATATCACTCTTGGCGATGACCAGACCAGCAACGAGTCGATTGCATGGTGTCAGAAACAGGCGGCTCCTTACAACCCGTCAACACTCGTCTGGGGCGATCTGCTTTACGTGTTGCATGACCGCGGATTCTTTGCCTGTTACGATGCAAAAACGGGCGAAGTTGTCTACGAAAAACAGCGGCTGCCAGCAGCAAATTTCACCTCTTCGCCATGGGCTTTCAAAGATACGATCTATTGCCTGAATGAAGATGGTATGACGTGTGCCATTAAAGCGGGACGCGAATTTCAGGTGCTGCACACGAATCCGCTGGACTCAGATGACATGTGTATGGCCACTCCGGCACTGGTCGGCCATCGTCTGCTGATCCGCACATCGGAGCGACTGTATTGCATTTCAGAACAAAAATGATCATTGTCAGTGACTCAAATGTGATTGGGCATCCTGGTGCTTTGTCAAGCTTTGATTTTTGGGTAATGGACCCTGCTAAAGGTCCTGCGGCCAGAGGATCTTTAGCAAGATCCACTACCTCCAACCCGATTTTTTTATCCTGACGGAGCACCAGGATCAGCATTCTGTTTGCGTCAGGTGGTTCGGTCAATCAGGCGGTTAACTGAAGTCAGTCTATAGAAGTCCATCGATTAAAAGAGGAGCGAATTCCATGCATAACGCAGGCGATCGAAGACAGTTTCTTCAGACGATGTCCGCATCTGTTGCAGCTGCCGCGGTGTCGCACGGTGCGGCAGCAGTGGCAGCTCCATCGGCAGGCGCGAATCCGGCGGTCGCGGCAGCGAACACGGTACGAAGTGCGGACAAGGTTCAGGTCGCTCTGATTGGTTGTGGTGGACGTGGAACTCATGACATACAGCTGTTCCGCAGCAATCCGGATGTGGAGATTTCCTGGATCTGTGACCCCGATGATGCTCGGCGAGCTTCCCTGGCCAAATCACTCGGCATTCCTGCTGACCGAGCCATTGCTGATCTTCGCCGGGTGCTGGAAGATGATTCTCTCACTGCCGTGGTCGTGGCAACGCCCGATCACTGGCACTCGCCGGCAGCAATTCTGGCCTGCAATGCCGGCAAACATGTGTATGTGGAGAAACCCATTTCACACAATATTCGTGAAGGCCGCATTCTGGTAGATGCAGCCGCGCGAAATAAAGTGAACGTTCAGCATGGGACGCAGAGTCGCAGTACGAAAATGATGATCGATGCAGTCAAATTGCTTCGTGAGGGTATCATCGGTACCGTTCTGGTGGCTAAATGCTGGAATATCCAGAAACGAGGATCCATCGGACGAGGGCAGGATACAAATCCACCCGCAGGATTTGATTACGATACGTGGGTCGGCCCTGCAACCATGATTCCCTACCGAACCAACCGAGTGCACAATCGCTGGACATGGTGGTACCACTTCGGAACCGGCGATATGGGCAATGATGGAGTGCATGATATCGATTACACTCGCTGGGGGCTTGGCGTGGAGACTCATCCGTCAAAAGTCGCCGCTGCCGGAGGCAAGTTTTTCCAGGATGACGACCAGGAGTTCCCCGATACTCAGCAGGTCACGTTTGAATATCCGGGCAATGGCCAGCCTGGTGATCGGCGAATGCTGATTTACGAACAGCGGCTGTGGAGCACCAACTATCCTTTTAACGTCGACAGCGGGGCCGAATTCTACGGGACGTCCGGCCAGATGTTTTTGAGCCGACGTGGCAAGATTCAGGTTCTGAACGCACAAAATAAGCCGGTCAAATTGGACGTGAATCCCGAGCCGCAGAACGATGCCGCTCATGTAAAGAATTTTCTGGCGGCAATTCGCAGCGGAGAAACTCTGAATGCAGATGCTCTGACCGGACATCTGTCAACTTCGCTTTGTCATCTGGGCAACATCGCGACTCGCCTTGGAAAATCTCTGAATTTTGATCCTCAGCAGGAGCAAATCATCGGCGACGATGAAGCCAACAGCCTTGTCCGTCGTGAGTACAGGGATCACTGGGGCAAGCCGGAATAGTCAGAGTCTTCCGGCAGTCAGTTCGGTGACTTGCATCCGGGATCATGGAGCAGCCTTAACTGGCTCAGCTTTGCCTTCAATCTGGTCGATGGCACGCTGCAGTGATTCCCGGATGCGATCGCTTTTTTCCACATCTCTCAGTTCCTTCAGACGGGGCAGGGCATCACTTGCAGGAGCCCCGATCTTACCGAGGAGAAAGATCGCAAAGAATCGTCGGCGATTGTCCTCGATCTCAAGCCCGGCTTTCAAAACGGGGACAGCCTCAGGTCCGGCAGAATCTATGGCCCGCAATGCTCCTCGCACGGCGTCCTGATCTTCATCGCTTTCCAGCATTGAAAATAACTTCGGCACCGCAGCTTTTGCATCAGCACCAATCGTCCCCAATGCCACAGCCGATTCCCGACGAACTGTCCAGTCTTTATCGCTCAGTACCTCGGTCAGCAAACCAACCAGAACCGACTTGTCAGATTCAATGGCAGCAAGACACTGCACGGCGGCAGAACGAACATCGGCTCGATCATGTTTTAGTAATTCTCTGACCGATGGTACAGAATCCTTTGCCACGTTTCCCATGCGTGCCAGCGAGGAAACAGCGGCCAGTTGTACGTTCGTCTCCGTATCGCCCAGCAATTCGGCAAGAGCGGCAGACAACTCGCTGCCTGGTGCCCCCACGGCACCAAGAGCAGAAGCAGCGTTCGCCCGCACCACTGCGTTTTCATCCTTCAGCAGCTCGGTCAGCTGCGGAGTCGCTGAACTGGCTGCTTCCGTCAATCCGCCGATTGCGGCAGCCGCGCTGCTGCGAACTTCCGACTCGCTGTCTTTCAGCGCAAGCACCAGATCGCTGAGAATCCCGGCAGCGTCACTACCTCGCTTTGCCAGCCCCGAAATGGCCTGGCTGCGAACTATTGCTGAAGGATCTTTCAGTGCCCGTGTGAGGATTGGAAGAACGACTTCCGCGGGACCGGAGACAACTGAAACCGCGTAGACCGCTGCGGCTCGCACCTGTTCATCAGAATCATCCGATGCCAGAATCAGGGATTTTTGAACATCCTCACCAGGCTTTTGGAGATTGCCCAATGCAGACGCAGACGCGGCCCGCAGTTCAGCATCCGCTGCCTTCAGCGCATCCAGCAACGCGGATTCGGCCTGTGCAGGCGAAGGTTTCATACCAGCCAGTGCCTGAGCAGCACTGATCCGCACGTGAGATTCCTGACTGCTCAGTGCCGCAATCAGCGGGGCTGTCGCTGCCGGTCCCACACCAGAAAGTGCGGCAGCAAGGCGCTCTCTGGATTGCTGAGGATCTGCAGATGCTGCCAGCAGAACCGGAACGGCAGGCGCACCAATTCGGCTGATGGCCGCTACGATTTCGGCACCGTCCTCGGACGTCTGTTTCATTGCCGAGACCAGTTCAGGAAGCGCTGACTCAGCTGCTGAGCCCAGTGATCCCAGTGCATATGCAGCTGCGGAACGAGTACGGGCGTTTTCACTTTTTAGTAAGTCAGTCAGCAACGGAACAGCTCGCTGAGAGTCAGGACCCAGTTTTCGCAGAGCCAGTACTGCAGCACTTCTCAGAGATTTCTCTTCATCAGTAAGCGCGCCAGCAATCAGTTCCATCAGCCTGTTTCGATCGAGACTGGATGACGCGAGAGCAATCAGTGCAGCCGCTCGTGCAGCTGAGGAATCGTCTTTCGCCGTTATATCAATCAGTCGGTGCTGAATTGTTTCGTTCAGAGGCCCGCACTTTGCCAGTCCCTGTGCTGCGGCTGCCCGAACTTTTTCGTCTGAGCTGTCAAGACCGGTGGCCAGTACTTCCGCAGCAGCAGTGCCCAGCCGGGACAGTGAGGCGACTGACTGTAACCGAACTGAGGGATCGCGATCGGTGAGTGTTTTTGATAATTCGGTGAGTACGACGGTTTCGTGAGTCTCAATCCAGCCAAGTGCGTCCACAGCACCTCGACGAACAGAAGCACGTTCTGCCTGCAGAGCCTGCTGCATGGCGGGAATGATGCCCGGTCCGATTCGACCGAGTGCCCAGGCCGCCCGATATTGCCGCTGATTATCCCGATGGCTGAACGCCTCAGTCAGCGCCGGAATTGCCGGTTCGGCATCAGCACCGATCCTGGCGAGTGCCGTTGCCGACTGATTCCAGACCTGTTCATCATTATCACTCAGCGCCTTAATGAGCGCCGGAATGGCGGGGACCGCTGAGCGTCCCAGAGCAGCCAGAGCATAAGCCGCATCCCTACGGTCATTCAGTTCACTGCCTGAAAGTGCGGCCGCCAGTTTTTCCACGGAGTCCGATTCGTCTGCCTGTTGAGCATGACATTCCGAACTCGTGAACAACCCGGTCAGGACGATCAATGAACAAAGAATACTTCGCAGGCCTGTTTTTCTGAGCCACACTTTTGAAATCTCCGCCAGATAGAATCTCCGTCAGATCTGCAGTTCGGAAATTCGTCCGGTACTGTCGCCCACAAAGTCAACCGATGTACCAAAGCGATCCAGCATCGACATGAATAAATTGCACATCGGTGTTTCCGGTTCAACTTGCAGGTGCCGTCCGGTATCGATCGTTCCACCACCGTGTCCCGCCAGAAGCACCGGCAGATTATCATGGTTGTGTCGGTCACCGTCGCTCAGCCCGCTGCCATAACACACCATACAGTTATCCAGAAGCGAACCCTGAACGTCAGGTGTAGTCTTCAGCTTGTGAAGCAGGTACGCAAGCTGGGAAACGTGAAACCGATTGATCTCACGAATTTTCGCATGCTTTGCGGCGTCTCCGCGATGATGAGAAAGGTCATGATGTCCATCAGCCACATTAATGTGTCGATAACTGCGGTTGCTGCCCGCATCCGCAAACATAAACGACGCGATTCGAGTACTGTCTGTCTGGAATGACAACACCATCATGTCGCACAGAAGACGAATGTGTTCTGCGTATTCTTTTGGCGTGCCTTCCGGCAGAGGATAATCGACTTCGGGAGCCACCGAATCGGCCGGAACGCTGTTCGCTCGGTCGATACGCTGCTCCACCTCGCGGACGCCCGACAGATACTCATCCAGTTTGCGATTGTCATCACGCCCCAGTCGTGTCTGAAGTCGCCGTGCATCGTCCGATACGAAATCGAGAATGCTTTTCTTCAGAGTCTCACGTCGCACAAGACTCTTATCCATTTCCTTAGGGTTGCCATTGCCAAACAGACGTTCAAACACAGATCGCGGATTCGTTTCCTTTCCAAGGGGCGCAGCACCGCTGGCCCAGGAAATGCTGGAACTGTAGGCACAGCTGTAGCCGGAATCGCAGTTGCCCGCACTTCGACCGGATTCACAACCGAACTGCAGAGAGGCAAAACGCGTTTCCTTTCCGGCAATCTGAGCGGCAACCTGATCGACGGAGATCCCCGACCGAATATTGGCACCATCCGTTTTGCGAGGCTGCGACCCTGTCAGAAACACGGATGCGCTGCGGGCATGATCACCCGGTCCATCGCCGTTTGCCCGACCCTTATCATGAGTCAGTCCGCTAATAACCATCAGGTCATCCTGCAGAGCTTTCAACGGCTCGAGAATATACGGCAACTCAAAGCCATAACCTTCCGTTGAGGGAATCCAGTCCGGCACATGCACACCGTTCGGGACGAAGATGAAGGCCATCTTCTGGGATACTCCTGCCGCGGCAGCAGCGGAGGAGCCGCCAAAGGCAGTTCGCGGAGCCATCGATTCAAGCCACGGCAGTGCCAGAGACAGGCCGAGGCCACGGAGCATGGTTCGTCGGGAAGGACGATGATAGCGTGCGGACATTATGGTCTCCCTGCTTCTCTCAGCATAAACGGATCACTCTTAACAATCGTCGTCACCAGTGTTTCAAATCGGTAATCATTTTGTTCCAGCTGCGACACAATCTCGTTGATTGTGCAGCGATCCCAGGAACTCACACCCCGACCCAGTGCATACGTCAGCATCTTACCTGAAAGGCACCGGCAAAATTCAGTTTTCTTGTCCTCAACCAGAATCTGCATCAATTCGGCAGCACCAGCAAACTTTTTTCCGCCCGGAAGTTCGCCCGAAGCGTCAACATCGAACTGACCATCCCTGTCTCGCCAGCTGCCGATGCCGTCAAAATTCTCCATACCGAAACCCAGTGCATCCATTTTACGATGGCAGACCGCGCACGCTTCATTGGAACGATGCTGCTCCATCTGTTCTCGAAGAGAGCCCAGAGTTTCCAGACCTTCCTCAAGCGGCGGGACGTTTGCCGGCGGAGGCGGAGGAGGCTCAGCAAGAAAGTTATCCAAAATCCATTTGCCGCGTTTGACCGGGGATGTTCTTGTCGGGTTGGATGTCAGCATCAGAATACTGGCATGAGTCAGCACTCCTCGCCGACCAGTCGGCAGCGAAACCTTCTGAAACTCATTTCCACTGACACCACTGATCCCATAATGAGCTGCGAGGCGTTCATTGACGAAAGTAAAATCAGCCGTCAGAAACTCCAGGATGCTGCGATTCTCCCGGATCATGGTTTCAAAAAAGATTTCGGTTTCCCGACGCATGGCAGCCCGCAGTGCCGGATCAAAAGTCGGATAGCGGACCGGGTCCGGTGCAAGACGAGAAACATCACGCAGCTGTAGCCACTGCCCGGCAAAATTATCGACGAGAGCTCTGGATCGGGGGTCGGCCAGCATTCTACGGGCATGAACAGCCAGCAGTTCGCGATTCTTCAATTCACCGGCTGCGGCCGCTTTAAAGAGCTGTTCATCCGGCATGCTGCTCCACAGGAAATACGACAACCTCGAAGCGAGCTCGTAATCGTTCAGCTCGCGGATACCATCGGCATCACTGGCATCCGGATCCATTTCCACGCGGAACAGAAAATGAGGACTCGCGAGGATTGCCGTCACCACCGTGGCAAAAATCTCATTCTCTGAACTATCCTGTTCCCACGCAAATCGCATGATTGCAAACAGGCGTTCTTCTTCTTCCGGAGTCACCGGACGACGAAATGCACGTGCGGCAAATTCGCGAATATTCCGGCGAGCCACATCAATCCGTTCGGCATCCGATGAAGCCGTATGTACCAGAATGCGACTGCGGGCTTCCGGATCAGCGAAGACTTTTTCTGCAACCACCTGAGCGGACGCCAGATACTTTTCCAGCAGCAGTGGTGGAATGGAAAGCACAGCACCAATGTTGTCAAACCCATTTCCCACATCGTCCGATGGAAAATCATCTGCAAGAGTCAGATTCAATCCCGTCAGATCACGTATCGTGTTGTTGTACTCGGCCTTGTTGAGCCTGCGAATGGTCACTCGCCCCGGATGCTTTTCACCGGAACAATCGAACGCTGACAATTCGGTTTTGACCGCAGACGTGAATTCAATCATGGCTGATGCCGTCGGCTGTGGCTCATCCGCCGGAGGCATTTGCCGCTCATTCACCAGCCGAATCACCTTCTCCCACAGTTCATACTCCTGCTGGACGTTCGCCGAGTCCTTATACTTATCAAAGGGAATACCGGCTTCCGCCTGTTCGCCACTGTGACAGGAAACGCAGTGTTCCTTCAGGAATGGGACAACCTTCTGAGCGAAGTGATTTCCCTCGGGAACGGGAACGGCCTTCAACGCAGACTGCTCCTGTCCTGCAGCACCTGGCATGATTTCAAAGGCCAGTAACAGAAAGGCGAGCAGGGCGGGAAGCGAGGAAGGATGATATGGCGTGACTTTCATGCTTTTATCATAAACAAAACCCAGGGTCTGAGAAACCGAAACTTTCTGTCTGACGACGGCGGAAAGAATAAAAATTCTTTACAGTTCCTGTCAAAACCGCCACAACACAGTTCAGGTGTCTCCGTACGTCTGTCAGATCTGCGAAGAAAAACACCGTGGTTGCGGAAAAATTCGTCACCCCGATTTTCGATGAAAGGCATTTGATGAACTCGCTGCGACAAACGATGTTCCTGAGCACTGCGATGGTAATTGCCGTTCTGGCCTCAAACGGTACTCGGCTGTATGCTCAGTCTGACATTCCTCCGGGCCTGCAAATCGAAGCTTATCCGGACCGCATCAGCGTTGTTGCAGGAGACCCGCTGGCTTTCCATACATCAACGACCGCATCGGAATACAGCATTGAAATCGCACGACTCGGCGCGAAGCGAGAAGTAGTGTTTCAAAAGTCCCGCATTCCCGGCGGAGGCCTTCATCCCATTCCTGAAAACGCCAGCGCCAATGGCTGCGGCTGGCCAGTCACCTATAAGACAACAGTCCCGGCAGACTGGAAGTCCGGATATTATTCGGTCACCTTTAAGGTTGCTGACAACGGAGGCAAGTTTGTTGTTCGTAATCGCCGAACTGCCGAAGCCGAATCATTTTTTGTTGTTCGACCTTCACAGCCGGGTACCGGTGCAAAGATTCTTTTGCAGCTCTCCACCAATACATACAATGCCTACAACAACTGGGGAGGCAGCAGCCTGTATGCATACCATGGCCGAGCCAATCTGCAGGGGCACCGAGTTTCATTTCAAAGACCCCAGGCATCTCAGTTCAGCAACTGGGAACTGCCATTCACCGTATGGGCCGAAAACAACGGCTTCGCTCTCGACTTTTGTACCAATATGGATCTGGAAGAACATCCGGAGCTGCTGGCGCATTACCCGCTGCTTCTGAGTGTCGGTCATGATGAATACTGGTCTTCCGGAATGAGAGATCAGGCGGAAGCCTATATCGCCCGAGGCGGCAACATGGCTTTTTTCAGTGGCAACACATGCTGCTGGCAGGTTCGACCGGAAGAAAACGGACAGGCTCTGACCTGTTACAAACAGGCCTTCAATCTGGACCCGGTCTACGCAACGAATGATCATCGACTGCTGAGCACCATCTGGAGCCACCATCTGGTCAGTCGGCCTGAAAACCAGTTAACGGGCGTCGGCTTTCTGTTCGGAGGTTATCATCGCAGTCACGGGCAGTTTATGGAGGGAACCGGCGCTTTCAGGGTCCATCATGCGGACCACTGGGTGTTCGGAGGAACCGACATCAAACGGGACGAAGAATTTGGCGGAAAAGACACCATCGTGGGCTATGAATGTGACGGCTGTGAACTGGAATGGAAAGACGGCCTGCCGTTTCCCACGTTCCGTGACGGCACGCCGGAATCGTTTCAGGTGCTGGCCACATGCCCCGCGAAATGGGCTCCCGACGACTGCGAATGGTACGAAAAGTGGGAGAAAGGCCGCACCGCTGCCGCCTGTCTGGGTGTGTATACGAAAGGCGGTACCGTATTCACCTGCGGATCCACAGACTGGGCTCATGGACTGAGGGGCGAAGATCCCGTCGTGCAAAAGATCACTTCAAATATTCTCACCCGACTGACTCAGCCATCGGGAAACAAATGATTCGGCGTGAAATCACTCCTGAAAATCATTACATTTTCTGAGTTCTTTGCGCAAACTCTTCAATCTCAGACTCCACGGTTACTCCTCCCGCCTCTGTCCGTCGTCAGGATCCTCGCCATGCTGGCTTCCGCGTACCGATTGTGTTTCGCTGCCGCGGTGATCTCAACCGGATTACTCTCCACCAGTGCTTTGCTGGCAGAAGACGGTCTTCCGGCAGAAGGCCTTCTTCCGGCTGACAGTGCGTTACCGGTGGTGATCGATCACTATGTGGATCAGCAAAACCAGAAGGGCGGAATCCCGGTCGTGGGTCAGGCGACGGATTATGTATTGCTGCGTCGGATGACGCTCGACCTTGCCGGACGTATTCCCACTGCGGCCGAGCAGACATGGTACGCAACATTGTGCGAGGGAGAACGAACCACTCTGCTGGTGGATCGCCTGATGAATCTGCCCGATTTTAATCTCCACCTGCGTGATGTTCTGGATGAAATGCTGCTGGCGAATCGGCCTTTCAATAATGAGTTTCGAACCTACCTGCTCTGGGCACTGGAGCAGAATCGCCCATGGCATCAGATGTTTCGTGACATGCTGACCGCTGCAGACTCAGAAGGGCCGGAAAAGGGGGCCGCCGAGTTTCTTAAAACTCGTGCCCGACAGCTGGATGATCTTACGAACGATACGGCCATCCTGTTCTTTGGAGTGAATATCAGCTGCGCCAAGTGCCATGATCATCCGCTGGTGGCGGACTGGAAACAGGATCACTTTTATGGCATGCAGGCGTTTTTCAGCCGAACCTTTCCGACAAAAAAGAATACGCTGACGGAAAAGCACTTTGGTGAAGTTAAGTTTCGAACGACGGGCGGAGCCGAGAAAACGGCAGCGATGATGTTTCTGACCGGAGCAGTGGTTGAGGATCGCACCCCGTCCTTCACTGATGAGGAGCGGAAACAGCTGGAAGAAGCTGTTCGCAAACTGGAACGCGAAGATCAGCCTCCCGAATACACCGCTCCGACGTTTAGCCCCAGGTTGTCACTCATCGATGCGGCGCTAAGCGATACAGAGGGAATGTTTCTCGCCAGAAACATTGTCAATCGCACATGGGGACGACTGACCGGCACAGGACTCGTCGATCCCGGTGACCAGATGCACTCCGCAAATCCGGCCAGTCATCCGGAACTTCTGTCATGGCTGGCACGCGATCTGATCACTCATGAATATGATCTGCGCCGGCTGGTACGAGGAATTGTGCTGAGCAACACTTATGCTCGCTCCAGCGAATGGACGTCAACGGAAGCCCCCCCGGCAGCCCAGACGTTTGCAGTGGCTAAAACGAGAGCGCTGACTCCGCGGCAACTGGCTGCTTCCCTTACCGTTGCCATTCAGCATCCGGATCGCTGGCCAGTCGTCGACCCGGCCGCTGAGAATACAGCGAGTGAATGGGCCGCACGTCGTAAACAGCTTGATGATCAGGCAAATGGGCTGGTGCGGGAATTCGAGCAGCCGTTTGATGGTTTTCAGGTTGCCGTCGACGAAGCTCTGTTTTTCAGCAACAGTGAACGCCTGCAGAATGAACTGCTGAAAGATTCCGATGACCGCATTCTCGGATATTTGAAATCCATTGAAGACAATACAAAAGCTGTAAACGTACTTTGGAAGAATATCCTGAACCGTGATCCCGATGCAGACGAGATTCAAATGGCTCAGGACTGGCTGGGGCGCTCCGGTAACGACCACAATCATGCTCTGCAACAACTCGCCTGGGCGCTGCTCTCAGGCGCTGAAATGCGATTCAATCACTGACACCTGTCCGACGTACTTCTTCATTGAGATTCATTGAGAATAGTCAGAGGTTATCTATGCAATCACCACAACGCCCCGTTGCTTCCCGCGCATCCGGATCAGGTGAATCCATACCGATTGAACCCGGTCCGGGCATAACCGGTCAGGACATGACCAGTCAGGGAATAGCCAGTCAGGGCATAACGCGGCGCAGCATCCTTCGAAACGCTGCCGCTGGCGCCTCGGCGGTAGTGGCCTCCGACATGACATTTCTGAATCAGCTGCGTTCAGCCGAGGTTGCCGATGAACTTAAGAAACAGGAAAAACGAGTCATCCTGTTATGGCTGGCCGGTGGTGCCAGTCAGCTGGAAACATGGGATCCCAAGCCGGGTGTCAAAACCGGTGGGCCGTTCCGGGCCATTCCAACCAACGTTCCGGGCGTTCGAATCAGCGAACTGCTCCCGGAGCTCGCAACTCGAATGCAGCATACCGCCGTCATCCGTTCATTGAATACAAAGATCGCCGATCACGGCCAGGGGGCCGACCTGATGGAATGTGGTCGGCTGAACGATCCGGGGTTGAAATACCCGGATCTGGGAGCGGTGGTTGCCCGGGAACTGGGCAGGCTGGAAAGCCGGGTTCCTGATTATGTTTCGCTTTACACGGCCACCGAAGGACGTCGCAAAGGAACCAGCGGTTTTCTGGGTGCTCGTTATGCGCCCATGTTTCTTTCGGAAAGCATGACACCGCCCAACATCGTTCGACAGGATTCGATCACAGAGATCGCACACCAGGATCGAGCTGCTCTGCAAAACGCTCTGTCACGCCGATTCGCGAATGCTCGCCGCAGTCAGGCAGTTGACAGTCACACATCCGCCTATCAGCGAGTCAACGGCCTGATGGCCAGCGCGGAGCTGTTCGACATCGAAAAGGAACCCGCTGACGTTCGCGCGCGATATGGTGGTACTCAGTTCGGCGAACAATGCCTGATTGCCCGACGACTTGTGGAAGCCGGTGTACCGTTTGTCAAAGTCGCCAGGGCATGGTGGGACAGCCACGGGCAGAATTTCGAAACGCATCAGGAACTGTGTGCTGACCTGGATCACTCGATGTCAGTACTTTTGGATGACCTCGCAGAACGAGGTCTTCTGCAAAACACGCTGGTGATCACTCTGGGGGAATTTGGTCGCACGCCACAAATCAATGCCAGCCTCGGCCGAGACCACTTTGCCAGCGCCTGGAGCTGCAGTCTTTCGGGGCACGGAGTTCGCGGAGGATCTGTCTGGGGTAAAACGGATGATCTGGGACAGACTGTCGTGGAAGGAGAAGTTGGTGCCGCCGATCTCTTTGCAACCATCCTGCAGGCACTCGGCATTGATCACTCTCATGAATACATGCTGGGCGCTCGACCTGTCCCGTTAGCCGACTTTGGGGCCAAACCCATTCGTGAAGTGCTGGCATAAGACACAACTGCAAAAAGCCGCTTTTCAAAATTTGATTGCCGATTACCAGGCCGCTGCACCGCATTATTTCGGATTGACCCCATGAATCAGCAGGACAATGTCGAACCGTCACCCTCACAAACACCAGAGGCGGCTGTCGAGCCTTCCGGGGCTGTCAGCATGCCGACGTCGGTGAAGATTGACAAAACATTTCCGTTGCCGGCAATTGGATTCTGTCTTGCCGCAGGACCTTCATCTTCACCGCTGGTTTATGTCGGAACATCTGACTTCAGCGTTTATGCTGTGGACCCAACCGCAGAAAAAGTTGAGGCCCGTGTATTGTCGGAAAATCGACATTCCAGTTATGTCACAGGTCTCGTCAGGCACGGCGATACACTCGTTTCAGCAGGATACGACTGTGCGATAATCTGGTGGAATGCACAGACCGGAGAAGTGCTGCGGCGAATTGAAAATGCCCATGACAAATGGATTCGAAGGCTGGCGGTAAGTCCGGATGGAACACGCATTGCCAGCGTCGCCGACGACATGCGAACGAAGTTGTGGGATTTCAGCAGCGGGGAGTGCCTGGCCGTGTGGGGTGATTACGCGCTGAAGACGCCCCATCATTTTCCCTCCATGCTGTATGCCGTGACGTTTTCTCCGGATGGTACATGGCTCGCAACCGGCGACCGGACAGGCAAAGTCCTTGTGAGGGAATCAGCGACCGGCCGGATTGTTGCCACCATTGAATCGCCGGGAATGTACACATGGGATCCGAAAGCACGCCGTCATTCCATCGGTGGCGTGCGTTCACTGGCATTTTCGAGCGACTCGGCACTGCTGGCAGTCGGCGGCATTGGACATGTCGATAACATTGACCATCTGGATGGCGTTTCGCGGATCGAAATCTTCCGCTGGCAATCGGGTGAGCGTCAGTGCCTGATCGAAGACAACAAATATAAGGGTCTTGTGGAAGCCATGAGATTCGCACCTGGCAATCAGTGGCTGGCTGCTGCCGGAGGCAATAACGACGGCTTTATCAGTGTCTTCAGCACAGTCGACGGAAAAATGCTTGCGCAGGAAAAAGCGCCCATGCATGTGCACGACTTCGAAATGCATTCCCCCTCAGCACAGGCCGAAACCGAATTTTCGCTGATTGCCGTGGGTTACCAGCAGGGCGTTGTTGTCGGAATCCGGAATTCTTAACGCAGACTCCGGCCGCCGCCCAAAGTCGTGGATCGCTCCGCAATCGCTCGCTGGTTCGGAAGGCGATCTGCGACGATTGGACACCCTGACACGGTGTCGCATCCCACAAGGTGTACACATCCCAATCAGAAAGACCTTAGCGGCGGCGACGTCGGCGAGGACGGGGACTGAACGGAGGAGGTTCCCGAGTCTCGATTTCTTCCACGTTCTGAACTTCCACATCGCCCCCAATCTCTGATTCCCGAATTTCACTATCGGGAGCTTTGGCATCAGACATTCGGTTCACGTCGACCACATCCAGAACCTCGTCATCACCAATCACCGTTGGCCGGATAACCGGCGGCAATGTCGGCGGCACTCGATCATCCGCTTCTTTCTTCCGAGGCTCCGCAGGTTTCGATGGACCGGTCATCCTCCGTCCAGGCGGCGTTTCAACAACGTCGTTTCCGGCATTGCGGTTTCTGGATGGTGGCGGATAAAACGAACGCTTTGGTACAATGGGACGAGTACGCAGTGGTCGGACCGGCATCACCTCAACATCCGATGCGTCGTCAACAACTTCAACGTCTTCAATCACATGCACGTCTTCAACGACCTGCACATCTTCAACGACTTCAATGTCCCGCACATCTTCAATGACCTGCACATCTTCAATGATATCGACAACTTCCATAACATCGCTTGTCGAGGGGACGTTTGTCGTTGTGCGTTCATCAACGAATACCGGGTATTGCTGACTGGTATCCGCGACAGCGGTCGGGCGATGCTGGCCCTGAACAGATTTGGAAGCCAACTGAACATTTTCATGAAACTGGAACGGAACGTCGCCGATGGCGACCCTGACACCAGTTTGCAGCAGGCACTCTTTCTCAATTCGCTTTCCGTCAACCCAGACGCCGTTCATGCTTCCCAGATCACGGATGAAATAGGAATTATCGACTTGCACCAGGGCACAGTGAATCCGAGAGATTTTGGAACTGACATCCAGAACGGTATCGCAGTCAGGGCTTCGACCGATCAGCACAACGGCACGGTCGAGCACAATCTGTCGTCCCGGGCCCAGTGGATGTAGTACCGCAACCATTGAACCTTTCACCTTTCAAAACCCGGCCCTGGGAGATCACGAAAGAGCGTCGCACGCCAGAAGACAATCGGATCGGCCCGCAATTCTAGCAGCTTTTATATCATGAAGATCTGCAAAAGGGATGAACACTACATTTTTCCCGCTTCCTTTCTAAAATCCGTAATTCGCACATAAAGTTCCAGGGATTTTATGAAAAACGGCTTAAGTGCGGCAGACGAAACACGACAAATGGTCACCTCATGAGCCTTTTTTCCGGAGAAGAAAAGAAAAACCGAGAACGAGTGATGCCACTGGCCGCTCGAATGCGCCCAAGACAGCTCAGCGAATTTACAGGGCAGCAGCACATACTGGGTGATGGCATGCTGCTGAGGCGAATGCTGGATGCTGATCGAATTGGCAGTGTCATTTTTTACGGACCGCCAGGAACCGGCAAGACGTCACTTGCGGAGCTCATTGCAAGGCACACTCGGAGGCGATT
This sequence comes from Fuerstiella sp., assembly GCA_022843805.1. Taxonomy (GTDB): domain Bacteria; phylum Planctomycetota; class Planctomycetia; order Planctomycetales; family Planctomycetaceae; genus F1-80-MAGs062. The sequence continues at coordinate 33,061 of JALHMY010000032.1, read as the reverse complement.
TGAACGGCTGAATGCCACAGCCGCAGGCGTGAAAGACGTCCGTGATCTTCTGCAGGCCGCAGAAAAACGATTGTCGGTGGACGGTGTACAAACGATCGTTTTCATTGATGAACTGCATCGATTCAGCCGCAGCCAGCAGGACATTCTGTTGCCGGATGTGGAAAATGGTACCATTTCGCTCATTGGAGCCACAACGGCCAACCCGTTTTTCTCTCTTGTCGCTCCGCTGATCAGCCGCAGTCAGGTTTTTGAATTCCGTGAGCTCGATGCCCATGATCTCGTACAGCTGATGAATCGCGCCCTGGCCGATGTCCATCATGGGCTGGGAGACAAAAGGGTAACCGTGGACGACGATGCATTGCAGTTGATTGCAAAACTGTCAGACGGTGATGCGCGGCGAGCCCTGACGGCACTCGAAATTGGTGTTCTGAGTGTCGCGCAGAGCAGCCGACATGTGGATCTGGCCGTTGCTCAGGAGTCGCTTCAGCGTCGAGTTGTCCGTTATGACAGGGCAGGGGACGACCACTACGATGTGGCCAGCGCGTTTATCAAGAGTATTCGGGGCAGCGATCCGGATGCTGCCCTGTACTGGCTGGCGCGAATGCTCGAAGCTGGCGAAGATCCGCGGTTTATTGCCCGGCGTCTGGTGATCTCAGCATCTGAAGACATCGGAAACGCCGATCCGGTTGGGCTGATGGTGGCGATGGCTGCCCAGCAGGCAACAGAATCCGTGGGTATGCCGGAATGTCGCATTAACCTCGCTCAGGCGACCACGTACCTCGCCTGTGCAGAAAAATCGAATGCTTCTTATGTGGCGATTGATGCGGCACTGAGTGACATTCGCAGTAACAGCGTGCTGCCAGTTCCCATGCACTTGCGCGATGCCCATTATCAGGGAGCAGCCGAACAGGGACACGGAACCGGTTATCAGTATCCGCATGATGCCCCGGGCGGATGGCTCAGCCAGGATTATCTGGGAGTTGACAAACGATATTATGAGCCCACCACGCGTGGTCGCGAAGGTGTCTTCAGGCAGCGTCTCGAAGAAATTCGAAAACGACGTCTTTTGGATAAGGAGCGAAACGAACCTTGAACCCAATTGCCCAAGTCGAGGGACCTGATGCCTTTGAAGAGATGGGTTCGCTGATGCGTGTATTCCCCGTAACGCTCGCACTCGTCGGCCTGCTCTGGTTCGGATTCGAGATTGTTTCTCGTATACAGCCGCCATCAGCCGGTGATCTCGACCACCGCGTGATCGTGCTGCTGCGGGGTAACGGTGATGGCAGTCGAATGATTGGTCCACCGGCGCTGGAGGAGATGATGAGGGACTTCACGGCGCTCGGAGGTTACGGCGTTCTTGTACTGACAATCATCAGCTTTTCAATCCTTCTGGGCCTGATACACGGGCGTCGCGATGTTCGATTCTTTCTGGCGACTTCGATTGGCGGATTTGTTTGCAGTATGCTCATGAAAAAGCTCGTCGGAAGAGAACGCCCGGGAATTGTGCCGCATTTGTCATATGTTGAAACCAGCAGTTTTCCCAGCAGTCACGCGATGATGTCCGCCGTAATTTTCCTGACGATCGGACTTCTGCTCGCCCGACACACTCCCGATTCGCGAGTACGACTGCTGCTGGTTCTTTTGCCGCTTTTCCTGGCCTTTCTGGTCGGGATCAGCCGAGTTTGCATGGGCGTACATTTCCCAACAGATGTGCTTGCCGGCTGGACCGGTGGCATCTTATGGACGTGGGCCGCCTTTTCGTTTCGAGCAGCCTCGTCCAATCTTCGGACATCCGCCGATCGCCTGCGATAACAGATTGAAACCAATCGATCAAACTTTGAATGGCATTTCGCCTGGCCGAAAATCGGCCATCAACCTGGGACCGATTTCGTTCTGAACTCCGCAGTTCCCCTATACTCTGACAGCAGTCGACCACAACTGACAAAGATGACGAAAATTCTGGGAACTGCACTGCAAAAACTGAAAGGCGGACGGTAATCTGTCGGCTGTTGGCAGTGCGAAGGTCAGGGGTTCGGCAAGCGACCATTCGCACTTTGGTATTTTTTGTTTCTCTATGCGCGTCACGGAGGATACCGATGCGAATCGAGCCCAGGACGAGCCCTGAAACAGACCGCTGCATGGATTTGATCCATCAGCTGGCCAGTGTGGTTGTTCAGGATCTGCATGTGGACGCAGGTTTTCAGTCAGTAGTTTTGACGGGTCGGGCTGGTTCATGGTACGCTAAGCAGGTTGCAACAACGGCGGCTCGCCGGATGTATCCCAACCTTCGAGTCGAAAATCAGCTGCAGGTCGTGACCGTCCGCTGATTTTCGACAGACTGCAGAAAGCTGCCATGACAACTGTTGCTGATTTTGGAGCTGCCGGTGACGGCACTACGGACGATTCTGACGCAATTCAGCACGCCGTTGATGAATCAATCGGCGAACTCAGCTTTCCGCGCGGTGTTTACCGCATTACGAAAACGATCGTTGTCGACCTGCAGAAAGCGGGACTGACAGCTCTGATCGGCCAGGGCGGGACCGCCACAATCGTGATGGAAGGGTCCGGCCCCGCGATTCTGCTGAAGGGCACTCATACCGGCAGTGCCGATCCCAACAGCTACCAGCCTTCCGTCTGGTCAAACGAACGAATGCCGATCGTCAGCGACCTCGAGATCACCGGCCGAAATCCGGAGGCCGACGGTATTCAGATCATCGGAGCCACTCAGCCCACGATCACCCGAGTCCTACTGCGCCAGCTGCGACATGGAATTCATATTTCCGGGCGAGCCAGAAACGTACTGGTCAGTCATTGCCACATTTATCATAACCTTGGCATTGGCGTATTTCTGGATGGAGTCAATCTTCATCAGACAATTATCAGCGGTTCGCACATCAGCTACTGTCGGCTCGGTGGGATCCGTATCGAACGAAGTGAAATTCGAAATCTGCAGATCACAGGCAACGATATCGAATACAACAACAATCGAGCACACAAAGTGCCTGATGCAGATGCCGAACCAACAGCCGAGATTTACCTCGATGCCAGCACGGGCTCCATCCGTGAAGGAACGATTTGCAGTAACACGATTCAGGCCACCTACAGTCCGAACGGATCCAATATTCGACTGATCGGGCAGGGAACTGACAGCAATCAAAAAGTGGGAATGTGGACGATCAGCGGTAATCTGATTGGAAGCCAGTGGAACAACATTCATCTGACTGCTGCTCAGGGTGTTACAATCACCGGCAATTACATTTATTCAGGACACAATCGAAATCTGCTTGTGGAAAGCAGCGTGCAGATCATCGTGGGAGACAACTGCTTTGGCCATAATGCTGATTATGGTGTCGAGCGGGAACTGTGCACCGGTGTAACTTTTCGAAACAGTCGCGACTGTATTTTGAATGGCAACCTGCTTCAGGATTGCCAGACCGGTCAGCATATTTTCCCTGACACTCCGGAGCTGCAGAGAGAAGCATTGCTGGAAGTCTTCAACTGCTCCAACATGACCATCAGCAACTGCCAGATTCTGGATTCCGCCCCGTATGGAATCCGAATTGCCGACAGCACGGACGTACTTCTGTCGGCCTGCGTTGTGACAGACCGACGCGTTCCGGCATTGCAGCAAAACGCGATCTTGTGGACCGGGCCGTCCGGTGACAGTCTCATTTCCGCCTGCCGACTGGGGCCCTGCCTTTCGGACGTAATCAGGGCCGAACACGCCCCGCAGGTCCACAGCTCCATCCTGAAGACTCCAATCCGGCCCTGAGAGATTGTACCGGCCGGTTGACACCGGGCCGCTCGCCAAATCGCAAAGCAATTTGGCGAGCGGGATGCGTCAGCTTCCCGAGTATGCGATTCCCCCCGAATCGCAAAGCGTTTTGGCGAGCGGGATGCGTCAGCTTCCCGGTATGCGATTCCCAAATTTTTCTGCCAAATAATTTTTCTGCCAACCTTCGTCACACCGTTCAAGCGGGGGAACCCTGGCTCGCCATTGATGCAGAACTCGCGGTGACAGTTCCAACCCTGAATGATGTGGTCGTCGGCAAACCGACAGTGCGTTGGTGTGATTCATCCGCGGTTCAATTTCTACCACAGAGAACACAGAGAACACAGAGGAAACGCAGGAATTGCTTATGAGGCGTGCCGGGACGCAGACGCACTTCGATTGTTGGCAGAAAAATTTCAGGGCAGAAAAATGAATCGCAGTGGAAGGCCGGAAGCTCTGCGAGCAAGATCATTAATCATGGAGTAAAGAATGTCAGGCACAATTCACATCACCGATGACGACATTTGGACAACCGGTACGGTTGCACTTCTGAGTATTGTCGAACGGACATGGCAACGACTTAATGTTTCCGAACAAGGGACTCTCGAAGAAACGTATTCGCCATTGCGACACGGTTTTGAATTCATCGCTTTGGACGAGCTTTTCAAAGACGCTTTTGGCGTATTCTTCCGGAATTGTTCATCGGCGTTCGAGGCGTTTAAGGAGAATCGCAGTACCAGTGGCTTGCCAGATGAATTGTTCAATGGAGTGGTCGAATGCTGGGAGGAGTTTCTTAACGCCTTGAAAAAAGATGATCGTTTCGATGATCGTCATGCCTCCTCGCTGGAACTTTGCTTTACGTGAGGCTGTCTACATCACGATTTCGCAGGCTGTGCCGGAGTGAAGGGTTGCAGCCTTGCTGGCTCCGCAGGCTTCCACGGCTTGCAGGGTTGTTGTTCCCTGGGGGCGGCACGACAGTCGGCGGCGGCCTGGGCTTTTTGCTCAAGCTCTTGTTCACTGTTGGGGCGATGAATGATGGGAAAGTCTGATTTTTGAGACGAACACAAACGCCGATTTCGCTGCCCGGGCTTCACAGTGAAGTCCCGTCTGATGTAATAAATGGAGTCATTGTCGAGGCTCGTATTCGATTGAAACCGTGTCAACAAATTGCCATGACGCAGATTTCCCCGACAACCAGAAGCTCAGCTCCTTTGCGACAGCGAATGGTCGACGGGATGCGAGTGCTGCAGGATGATGGCGTGGCGGAAACGCACTACGTTTACGATGGCAACAACGTCGTGCTGGAACTGGATGATGTCGGCACGGTGGAAGCGGACTTCACGTACGTGCCCGCCCCGTATGCGCAGGTGCTCAGTCAGCACCGGGATCCGGAATCGTCGTTTTATCAGTTTGACGGCATCCACAACGTGCGCCAGCTGACCGATGACGCTCAGGTCGTCACGGATGATTACAGTTTCGATGCGTGGGGCAACCCGATCAGCACAACCGGCAGCACGGCCAATTCGCAGCTCTGGAAAGGCGAATACCTCGCCTGCCGCAAAGACCCGAACGCCGGCCCGGAACTCCAGTACGCGACACATCATCGCCACTACAACCCGCACACCGGAGTGTTTACCTCGGCCGATCCGGTGAAGGATGACCTCAATATCGTCGGCTGGCGACACCATCAATAACTATGGAGAAGAGTGCAGTAACTGGCTCGCCAGATCCGGCATTCACACCGCGATTCGTTGTTATTGTCTCTTTCGAGCATGAGCACGAGCACCGCGTTGCTGAGCACGAGCACGAAAAGACAATTTCGGGACGGTCAGGTTGTTTCTGTCGTGAGAATGCAATGTTTTGATTTCCCTGCTTCTGCTCGTGCTTCTGCTCGTGCTCGTGCTCGAAACGAGCGTGATGGCATGACCGGCCACAGAAAAATTTCATTGGCAGAAAAATTTCCACGGATCGGAGTGGCAACGCGTTGTGGGAACCCCTGGCGATTAAACTTGTCAGATGTCCGGTGTTTCACTGCGATTCATTTTTCTGTCCACAAAATTTTTCTGCCGAAATCGCTTTCACGTGCCCGCACGGCGGTACTCCCCAGTTTTCATGACGAAGCTCGGCCGATGCTGTTTTACAGTCCCTTCGCTCCCTCCGGAATGCAATGTTTTGATGCCGTATTCGTTCTCACACGCAAACCAGCTGGCGGCCGTTTTACCCCTGGGACACTGTCAATTCCGCGGATGATCATTAGGATTCAGACTATCGCACCGGTTTACCTGAATGAGTGAATGGAGCCACCGTCATGAGCAGATCTCCTTTTGTTTGTGTTTCGATGCCACTGCTTTGCTGCCTGCTGCTGACAGCTGTTCGCGCTGACAACTGGCCACAGTTTCTTGGCAACAGCCGTAACGGGGTCTCATCGGAAAAAATGCTGGCTGGCACATGGCCGACGGCGGGACCAAAAATCGTCTGGAAAACACGGCTTGGGACCGGGATGTCGGGCCTCGCAATTCACGATGACCTCGTAGTAACTCTGGATCAGGACGAACGCGATCAATACGCGGTCGCCTTGAAGAAAGCGGATGGAAGCGAACAGTGGCGATCGTCCATTGGCCCGGCTTATGAGAACGCTATGGGCAACGGTCCACGTGCCACTCCGGCCATTTCAGGCGATTCAGTCTTCGTGTATTCGGGAGAAGGAATTCTCGCCTGTCTGACTCGGGAGAACGGAAAACTCCTGTGGTCGGTCAACGTGCCGGAATTGCTCAAAGGCGAGCCGTCAGAGTACGGCATGTCATGCTCACCACTGGTGGTTGAGAACCTGGTGATTGTTCATGCGGGAACTGCAACCGCCGCTGTTGCGGCGTTCGATTGCAAATCCGGTAAGCTCCAGTGGAAAGCAGGGCAGGGGGCCGCTGGTTATTCATCGCCAGTGCTGATGACTTTTGCCGATCAGCCGCAACTGGTGTCGCTGATCGGCGCGCAACTGCTGGGCATCGAACCTGCCTCGGGAAAGTTACTCTGGACGTATCCGTTTGCCACAGACTTCGACTGCAATACGGCTTGCCCGATACAGCTGGACAAGACATCGCTGCTGATTTCAGCAGGGGAGAATCATGGAACCGCCATCCTGACAATGGATCCCAAAACTGGTACGCCTGATCCGTCGGCAGTATGGACTTCACTGGGCAGAGACAGTCAGCTGCGAGCAGAATGGCAGACACCCGTGGTGATCGGAGAATATCTGTATGGAATGGATAATGTCGGCAACGCTGGCCCAATTACGAATCTGGTCTGCCTTCGACTGTCGGATCGCAAAACGATGTGGCGAAAAGATCGTTTCGGAAAAGGAAATTTGATCGCAGCCGATAACAAGCTTTACCTGACCACCATGAAGGGCGAACTTGTGGTCGTCAATTCGAATCCGGAGCGATACGAGGAATTGTCGCGAGCAACGATTCTCGAATCAACTCGTCAGGCGCCTGCACTTTCGGGCGGCCAGTTGTTTCTTCGAGATGACCAGGCGGTGACCTGCGTGGATCTTCAGGTGTCCGCAAAATAGTTCGGAAGAGATTTCCCAAAGATCAACTGAAATCGGACGGGAACTCTGCGAAATCTGCTACATTTCGGCAGGTATTGCACTGTGTTTCGTCAGCAGTTCGTCAGCAGTTCGTCATGGGGATTCCGAAATAATGACGTCGATCACACCTCCCGATCATTTATTACCGGCCGGGCGGAGTTCATCGGCATCGACTTTGCGATTTGTTGTTCTGGCATGGTTTTGTCTGGCAGCCGTGATTGCCTACATCCAAAGAACGGCCATCAGCCTGGCTGCCCCGCAGATTCAGGATTCGCTTTCTCTGACCGCCCCCATGATGGGCTTTGTGATGAGCGCCTATTACTGGGCGTATGCGTTCAGCCAGTTGCCAGCTGGCATCCTGGTTCGCCGCTATGGCACTCGTTTTATGTTGTCCTTCAGCGTTGGTGCCTCCTCGGTTCTGGCAGGTTTGGTCGCACTGACATCCACGGCCAGCCAGTTTTCGATTGTGTGGCTGCTGACGGGAATTGCCATCGCTGGCATTTTCCCCAGCTGCGTGAAGTCGATCACTCAGTGGTTCCCGGCAAATCAGCGTGCCTTTCCGTCCGGAGCACTTGCCAGTGCGATGTCGGTGGGTGGATTCCTGTCAGCCGCGTTTACCGGCTGGCTGCTGATGAAGCTCGCACCTCATACCGATTCCGCATGGCGTCTGGTGTTTGTGCTGTATGCGATTCCCGGCGTCATCTGGGCCATTTGTTTCTACGTATGGTTCCGCGATGATCCACCGGGAGGTCAGTCGTTTGATCCGTTTGCTTCTAAAACCATGCAGGCGGTGGCTTCAGATTCGAAAGCCAGTAATGTCACCGATCAGGTTCGGCCGCTGGGGCCGAGCGGTGGAGCCAGTCAGGCATTCAGTTCCGTCCAGGACCATCAGAACCCGACGAATCCTTATCAGGCCCCGTCTGTACCAAACGCGGAAGATGCTGTTGCTGATGAAAGTGTGGCAGTGCTGGCACCGCTCGACAATCCCGAATGGCTGCTGGATTACAGAACATGGCTGATCTGCGGGCAGCAGTTTTTCCGAGCGGGAGGCTATATCTTCTATCAGACGTGGTTTCCAACCTACCTGAAGACAGTTCACCAGGTTTCCCTGACATCCGCCGGTTTACTCAGCAGTCTGCCTCTGCTTGGCGTCGTTCTGGGAGGAATTTCGGGGGGGATGTTCAGTGACTGGATTGAGCAAAGGTCGGGAAGCCGTCGAATCGCTCGCCAGGGCATCGGAGTCGCCAGTCATGCAATCTGCGGGCTTCTGATTTTCGCTGCTCAGCTGGTCATCGATCCCATACCGGCAGTCCTTTTAATTTCTCTGGGTTCCTTCGTCTTTGCTTTGGGAAGTTCTGCCAGTTACGCCATCAATATGGATCTGGGAGGATCGCGTTCCGCGACACTGTTTGCCCTGATGAATATGAGCGGTAATATTGGTGCCGCGATTTCGCCAATCGTCGTAGGATTTCTCATCACGCTGCTGGGATGGTCTTCCATCCTGCCGTTTTTTGGCGCTGTTTATCTGTGTGCAGCGGCCTGCTGGCTGATGCTGACACCACCTGTCGGAAAAGAAAACTCCGCCCCCGCGTCAAACTCCGAGCGATGATCCGGAAGTCGTCCCGGCTTCTTTATGGATTCCGGTTGCAGCCATTTTGACGATTCTGTGGTCTGAGCAGACTGGATCGTTCTGTGGTTCGCTGTTTGCCTGGAAAACCCACAGGATGTTTGTGTTCTTCGGACAACAATTGATTCGATTTGGAACCGCAGCCGTTATTCGGAATGCCAGTTCACTGGAAACGCGGGCTCGTTCTACATTTGAGTTTTCATATCGAGTGTTTCGTCATGTCCAATCTTTCAACTGCTCAGATGATTTTCCTTGCTGCCATCGCTCTGTACACGACGATCGCTGCGATCTCGGACTATCGATTTCGCAAAATTCCCAACCGGCTCACAGTACCTATGTTTTTGGCGGGGCTCATCTATCAGGTGTCCTTCTTTGGATTACCGGGATTGAAAGCCGCATTGCTGGGTTTTCTGGTCGGCTTCGGAATTCTGTTTGTTTTGTGGATGATTGGATCGGCTGGCGGAGGTGACGTGAAACTTCTGGGCGGACTGAGCGTCTGGCTGGGTGCGAGTCTGACTTTGAAGGTCCTGTTTTGCAGTCTGATTTTTGTTGTGGTGGGTACCGGAGCCATGCTGGTCGGAAGTCTGATGTCCAAAGGTCTTCGAAAAACGAAGGCTCAGTATGTGAAAGCAGGAGCAAACGGAACCCGCACACTGGAAACATCTGAACAGCGGGCGAAGAGACGAGTCATGGCGTTTGCCATGCCTGTAGCACTTGCAACGTGGTGCGTGTTAGTGTTATTTCGAAATCAATGGTGATAGGGAGCACGTGGGAATCACTGAATTTGGCCATGATGAAAGGCCGAACAAACGATATGGAACTGTCTGCAGAGACTGCAACCGTGTTGCAGTTTCTGTTTGCGTTTACTGACCAGAGCCGAAACATGAAGCAACTCAGTATCAGAACACGGAAACGCCGCGGCGCCATTCTGACAATGGAACTGGTGCTGGTACTGCCCATTTTCATGCTGCTTATCTTCAGCCTGGTGGAGTTTTCACTGCTGATGTCAGCTCGAACCCGCATCAGTGACGCAGCTCGAAGCGGAGCACGCGTTATCAGTGTTTCAGGGGGATCGACACAGGACGTTCAGGCAATGATCGTCGAACTGCTGGGCACTTCGCTCAGTCAGGGGTGCCGAATTGATATACAGCCCTCGCAATATGCCGGGGGTGTTGGCAACGTGCACATTCAGGTGCCCATGAAGAACGCATCGCCTGATCTGCTGTGGATGACGGGATTCAGCGTCAGCGAACGTTTCATCCATGTCGATGCACCGATGGTCATGGAGCGACATGTTGCGTCAGAGGAACTGCAGCGAATGTAATGAGTTAATGTCGTCGGTTTCTCAGGTACTGAAGTCACTGACGGCCGGTTGAATAAAGAACGATAGCAGTCTGGCCGAAGATTCAGGCCGGATACGTATGCTTTTGATGGGCAATTACGGAACACATGTGGCAGGTCAGCAGACTTTGTCACAGCGCAGGGATTGTGCAGTTTTTTGGTTGGGCGTCCTGAAGAATCTTCCCCTGCGTTGAACTGTATTGTCTGGAGATGAGCGTCGTGAAGCTTACGCCGTGGATGCTGACTGTAGCGTCATTTCTTGTTATCGCCCTGCTGGCGGTTGGATTCCTGTTCAAGAAACTGACTGCTCGGGAAGAAGTGGTCGCTGCAAGGCCTGAAGCAAGAACCCTTCCCATGGCCGTTACGGACATTGAGCCGGGAACGGTGATTACCCGTTCGCACATTGGGAACGGTCCGTGGAAAGATAACGATCTCAGCTCGGACACCTTTCTAAACTATGAAAGCGTTCTGGGCAGGATTGCTCGTGAACGAATTACGGCTGCCCAGCCTCTGCGCGGCTCACAGTTCTATGCTCCGGGTGACCATCCCGACCTGAAAGTCGGGGAGAACATGCGGGCGGTCACGATCAATGTTGGTGACGATACGGCGATGGTGAATGGCCTGATCAAGCCAGGACAGTACGTCGATGTGAATCTGACGGTTGACCAAACCTCAGGCGATGCCAGAGGTCGCCTGCGAGGCACCGATGCCATGACTCTGACACTGTTTGAAGGCGTGCGAGTCGTCGCCATGAATCGCAGCTACAGCCAGAGCACCGTGGACCGCGGCCACAACGTGACTCTGGAACTCGACGAAGTTCAGTCGCGTATTGTTATGCTGGCAAGTCAGAAGGGCACCGTGGCTCTGGCATTCAATCCCAATGGACCGGGCGATGGCGGCGTTCACATCAGTAACGATGAAGACCGCGTCACGCTTCAGCAGATCCTGGGCGTGAAGGAAGAAAAGGAAAAAGAGAAGCCCTTCATGACGGAACACTACCGCGGCGGCGGGCATTCAACCACTTACTTTGAAGACGGACGCCGAGTTAACTATGTGGGCGGATCTGATGATTCGGGCAACGATGCAACGCCGCTCCACGGGGGCAACGACGACTGGGGCTTCAGCACAAAAAACGATTCGATCAAACGAGATTCCGCAGTTCAGCCGAAATCCGCGGACGAGCCAGGATCCAGCGTCACTCAGAAGAAAACCGTCACAGCTCTTTAATGCTTTGTGAACAACAGGATGTCGTCCGATGCAAAAGACACGCGGGTCAGCTCTCCTGCTCTGCGAAACACGCCCGCGCCGTGCAGCCGCGAATGTCCGAACATGTGGAATTCGAACCTCTGGAAATCGACGGGGAGTGCTGACGACCTGGAGCATTTTTGGCATGCTGCTGGCAGGCCTGTGCACCGCACTGGTTATTAACCACCTGTGGATCAGCGCTGTGCGAAGCGATTCTCTGAGATGTGCGGAGGCCGCAGCACTGGCTGCCGGACACGAATTGCTGTCGGACGATCTGCTCAGAAGCACGCGGCAGGCCTTTGAGCAGGAAGGGAGACTGCAGCGAAGCCGCTATGCAGCTGTCTCCATGGGAGAAAACTATCGGCAGACGATGATGGTGCCGCCGATTGTGGCCGAGGACATTCTGTATCTTCATTCAGGCGAAACCATAAATTCCAGTGATTCTTCTGAACGGCAGGCTTCGGCAAACTCAACTACGGGTTCAGCACAGACGCCGGAACTCGTGACTGTCAGATTCGGAGCGACAGATCGACAGAGTTCAATACCGTTGTTCCTGTCCGGGCTGACTGGCATTCGAAATGCCGTGATCGGTGTTCAGGCATCGGTGAGACTTGAGAATTCTCCTGCTGCTTTTGAACCTGCGGATATCGCCACTGTTCCACTGGCGCCTTTTTGTATTCCCGACGACCGCTCTGCTCAGGAACCACTTTCGTGGAGTCGGCTGATTGAACATGAAAACGGGGCTGACCAGTTTTCATGGGACAATGACACTCAACTGCTGACAAACGGCCCTGATGGTCTTCCGGAAATCACGCTGATACTCAGTGCGGAAACGGAAGGCGGAGAGTTCGGTTCCCTGATACCAGTCAGCCTTTGCCGTAATCCTCTGGAAAACTCCCGACTTGAAGATCAGCTGCAGCATGGTATCAGCCGGAACGATCTTTCAACCATCGGGTTGTCGCAGATTCAGTTCCCGCTGTCGGTCAGCTGCTGCCGCATTCCGCTGCAGCGTCTGGATTCCATCGCCGACATGCTGGCCGCCATGAAGGGCCGCGAACTCATCTGGTGTCTCAGCGATTCAGCTTCCGCGGATGATTCCCCATCCTCGGTTCAGCTGACGAGACCAGTGGCCGCAAGGGTCGTCTACGTGAGAATGAAAAGCCGATCGGCAGTGGAAGTGACTCTGCAGCCATGCATCCTCACGACCGCAACTGCCATTATGAATCCAGCAATACCTGAAACTGCCAACCGGTACATATATAGCGTGCGTCTGGTTCAATGAAACGGCTGGTTCCGCGTATTGACTCTTCCCTGAAATCGCGTGGTTCGGGAAAGAGCTGTGCGACGCACTGGCAGTCAATGTCGCACTGGCAGACGATGTCGCACTGGCGAACGAGACCGTCACCGCCGCAAAAGGAATTCATTTGAATTCAGCAGTGCCCAGACGACGTCTTCCAGCGCACCCCGCCGATCAGGCTTCGAACGCAGATACTCCTCCAGCGCTGCCGTCTCCGCGGCTGAAGGCGGACGTGACAGAGCGGACCAGTACAGCTCCTGAAGAATACTGGTATCCGACTGATTATTACTGATAGCCCGTGCAATTCGGCTGGCTTCACTGCTCAGCAAAGAATGCATGAGTTCGCCGCTGACAAGTTCAAAGGTCTGAGCAAGTGTTGTTTCTTCGCTGCGTTCACACTCACAGGTTTGTAGTCGGTCCGGTTTACCAAACAGCTGCAGGAATCGATCTCCAATTTCCGGAGGACTGTAGCGATGTCCGCCGTTTCGAACGCCAATCAGCTGCACCGCCCTGATCCCCGGATCGTGTCCGCCAAACTTTGCCGGTACACCGGTGACCGCAGCCATCGCATCCAGTGTCTGCTCGGCCGTCAGCCGACGCACCACTGCGCGAGAGAAGCAGGTTTCATCCGTTTCGTTCGTTGAGTTCACTTCCGAGGACAGCTGATAGACCTTTGAAGTCAGAATTTGTCTCATCAGACTTTTCGTGCTGAAATTATTCCGCACCAGCTCGCTCTGCAGATAATCAAGCAAATCCGGATTCGCAGGCGGATTCGTCGCTCGAAAATCATCGATCGGGTCAACAACTCCGCGACCCATCAGCTGATACCACACACGGTTTGCCTGGGCAGCGGCAAATCGCCCGTTTTGAGGGTCACTGATCCATGCTGACAGCTGCATCAGCCGATCCGGCGTTTGTCCGTCTGAGTGTGCTTCCGAAACGGGAAGGGCGGAGCCGTCGCCGAGATACCGGAGTGGCGGCACGAGACCAGAGGCGGGATTCTTAATATCTCCTTCGCCCTTAATTTTTACAATCTGTTCGCCATCAAACTCGTGTTTGTCGTTTGTGTCCCGCCGCTTGTTTTCGATGATTTCGTAGTCGATTCGAGCAAAGAAATTTGACCAGCCGTAGTAGTCATCCTGCGTCCAGCGATCAAATGGATGATTATGACATTTGGCACATTGCAGGCGGATCCCAAGGAACAGTTGCGCCGTGGATTCGGCCCGTTCCTCAGTCGTTCGCAAAGCCCGGTAAAAGTTGGCAGGCGGCACCTGATAGGTACTTCCCCGGGCAGCAATAATCTCAGCCACAAACTGGCCAACTGGCTTGTCAGCCGCAATGGAATCCCGAATCCACTTCTGAAAAACTTCGACGCCTTTTTTGTCGAGCGTCTTTTCTTCGACTCTCAGCAGATCGGCCCATCGAAGACTCTGACAATCCACATATTCATTTGATGCGAGAAGTTCGTCAATGACTTTATTACGCTTATCAGGATCCGCTGACAGCAGGAACTCCCGTGCCTTCTCTGCAGGGGGCAGCAGACCCGTGACATCCAGCCATACTCGTCTGATAAAAGTGGTATCGTCACAAACATCGGACGGATGAATTCGCAGCCGCTTCAGCTGTTCAAACACAAGACGATCAATGGGATTGGAGCCGGATTCTGCTGTAAAGCGGAAATCAGGAACGTCAGGCACGAACTCCAGACGGACGGCTTTCTGCTGATTGAGGTATCGAACGGTAATTGTGGTTTGCCCTGCCTGTTCGCTCTCAGCCAGACCACTGGCGTTCACTCGAACCCACGGAGCGGCAGAATCAAACACGGCAAGTTCCGTGACATCCCGTTTTGTACCGTCGCTGAAAGTCGCACTTGCGCTGATCGACACTGACCTCTGCGGATACTGGACGGTCACGTGTTCAGGAGAAACTTCAAGTTTTGTCAGACTGGCGGCATGCGGAGAATCTGCAGGCAGACCTGCCGCAATCCAGGTCCTCAGAACTTGAAACGCCCGACTGTGCTCGTCAAATCGTCGTCCGCCTTCATGCGGAACCAGCATTAACGGCTTTTGCAAAAGCAGACTTTCCTCCGGCTGCAGACTATTCACCCGGCGTCCGGCCAGCTGACGAGTCAGTGTCAGGAAGTCTGTATCGGGATCCTGCCCCCTCAGCGACAGTTTCAGACTGCCTTTGCCATTCTGATTTCCGTGGCATGTCCCAAGATTGCAACCATTTCGAGACAGAATCGCCATGACTTCGTTTCGAAACGAAGGACTTTCGGGAAATTCTTCCTGTTCGATCCCGCTGCTCCGAGCGAGTCCATAGCTCGGAGCCTTATTTTCAACGTCGCCTGGCGCAATTGGCGATCCGATCTCATCTTTAGGTGCCCCGGACGCATTCAACGGCATGGCCACTGTGACTGCAACAATTGCCAGTACAAACCAGCTCACATCTGCTCGACATTTTGCGTATATCATCAATGTCACCCGGACATGGCACCACTGGCAAACTTTTCTGTGCAACTGAATAAAAGGCCCGGAAAGGCGGATTTCTCCACGAATTCTAGCGTAACGAGCAGATGTTCTCCAGCAGCCAGTTCGGGAAGCGAACTGCAGGCGGGGCAAAAAAGTTTTGCTGGTATGCCCACCTGTCTGTGCTACCATGGGTGAGCGTTTATGCAGATGGATCCGGATAAACGTGTCCCTAAACTGTCTGATATTGCTGCGGGACTGTCTTCGAAAGTGCACATTGCCACCAGGCTATGTTATCTGCGTATTGCTTTTCTGAAAGTTTTCCCGGATGAAGTTTTACATAAGGCGAGGATTTACGCTGATTGAACTTCTGGTGGTCATTGCCATCATTGCCATTCTGATGGCGATGTTGCTGCCAGCGATTCAGCAGGCCCGAGAATCAGCCAGGCGTACGACCTGCAAAAACAATCTCCGGCAGCTTGGCATCGCGTTCCACAATTACCATGACAGCTTCAGCTGTCTTCCGCCGTACGCTGTTGCGGGGGGAGTGGCCAATCAGGAGGTTGACAACAACTGGGCTTACCCGCTGATGCTGCTGCCAAATCTGGAACAATCAACACTCTACAATCAGATTGGAGTTGGAAGCACGAACCTTGTGCCACGTCAGGCCCTCACAAACCCAAACGATTACACGACGGCCGCCAGCGGTTCAAAGGAAGCACTGTTCACAACTCCATTGTCTGTGTTTCTCTGTCCGTCAGCAAATGGAGCCTCTGTCAATCAGTATCAGGCAAAAATGGGCACACTGATGTATGGAGGAAATAATCAGATCTTCATTCAGCCCGGCCACAAGGTGGGAGCTCGTGCCACCCCGTTCACTGACGTGATCGACGGACTGTCCAATACTCTGCTGATGGGGGAAAAGGCTCTGATGTCACAGCCGTTAGTATCCATTGGAGCAGTATGGGCGACTGGCCACACATGCGGAGATCGCATTAACGTGGTTGCTGCCCAGTGTCCCATGAATACTGCGTTCGACGGAACTCACGTGGCAGCTACAAACTGCTATCAGGAAAACTCACCTTTTACCCTGGTTAGCCGAGTATCACTGGCAAGCGCGCATCTCGGCGGAGCTCATATGCTGCTGTGTGATGGGTCCGTCAGATTTGTCAGTGAGAATATCGATGCAAACCCGATCACGGGCAGTTTCGGTGCTGGCGGTAACTTTGTGTACCAGAACATTTTCAACATCAATGACAAAAATCCCCTGGGCGAATTCTGACTGGTTTCAATAATGATGGTGTCCCGACGAACATTTTCTGCCTGCGTGGTTATTCATGTGCTTTGCCTCATCGGCTGCGGCAGCGACCGTCCGACTCTGGTATCCGTCAGCGGACGAGTGACGCTGGATGGAAAACCACTGGAAGGTGCAACGGTCGCGATGAAGCTGATTGAGCAGGGTGCCAGTCAGTTTGGTCGACCATGTCGCGCGGTCACGGACGCGGATGGAAGTTACCGACCCTCAGCTTATGGTGATGCTCAAGGAATTCCGCCTGGAAAATATCAGGTCGCCGTCATGAAGCAGGAGATTCCGCCAAACTACAACGCTGAAAATCCGGCTGCAGTCCCCGTCAATATTCGCTGGATCACTCCTCGGTATTATTCCGATGTTGTCACCTCCGGACTGGTCGTCGAAGTCTCATCCAGTGGAATTTCTCCGGAAGTTCTGAACCTTGAATCCACGGGCGAGGGCGAAATTGAGAACACAGGCGTCAAACGTCGTTCCAATGACCCCTGAATCGGACAATGGTCACTCCGAAACAAGGTAACGTTTCTCAACACGTTGCCAGAGTTTTGCTTCCTGTCCGGTAAAACCACTGCAACAACCGGCAATCCTGAGCGAACAAAGCGGATTATTCTGAGCAAATTCGTTTTCAGACGTGCGGTAGAAGGCAAAAAACGGGCAATGATTCGCGGGGCTCGAATTTCTTAACGATCTTATTTTTATTGCATCCGCTCTTGCGTACGCTCATTTTTCGGTTCGTCTCATCTTTCGGTTCGATTGTCAGGAGTACGCTTCATGCGGTCCAGCAGGCGTCGGGGATTCACATTAATTGAATTGCTGGTGGTGATTGCCATTATCGCCATTCTCATGGCGCTGCTGCTTCCGGCCGTTCAGCAGGCACGGGAAGCTGCCCGTCGCACCCAGTGCAAAAACAATCTCAAACAGTGGGGGCTGGCCCTGCACAATTATCACGACACGGCCAGCAGTTTTCCGATCGGCGCTATGGGGTTAAACAACACTCCCGCCACTCCGGCCAACAACTTTGGATTTCACGTTCGTCTGCTGCCCTATATTGAACAGGCCGCGATGTATGCAAATTTTAATTTTTCAGCACACTATGACAATAATATACCTCTGATTCCCGGGGGCTTTACCAACTACAGCCTGAAGGAACAGCGGATTCCCGCCCAGTTCTGCCCGACATCCCGCACTGCTGATCGCACCGGTACGGAAGCCGTCGGCGACGCACACACATACACCACAATGCATTATATCGGTGTTGCAGGAGCGAAAGGCCCGCTTCCAGCTCCAGCGTCAGGAACCTTCCCGCACACAGGGAACTCATTAACGGATCACGGCGGCTTTTCAACTAATGGTTTGCTGGTCCGCAATCGCATTCTGCGATTTCGTGATGTGACCGACGGCACGTCAAACACATTGGCCATCGGCGAGATTTCTGCAGAAAACATCGCGGGATGGAGCTCCAGCTATCGAGCATGGACGCAGGGCGCCAGCAATGCGGCAGATGATGCGGCCAGCTACTCGTGTAAAAACGTTGCGTTCCCGCTGGGAAAAACATCCGGCTGGGTCACTGGAAATCCCAGCCGTCTCTTTAACGACGTTCGCTTCAGCAGTCTGCACAGCGGTGGTGCTCAGTTTCTGATGGGCGATGGAACCGTCCGATTTCTTTCGGAGAACATGGACTTTGACGTCTATCAGAAACTGGCAACGATCTCAGGAGGCGAAGTGGCTACTCTGGAATAGAGCATCCTTCGGCGTGTGTGAGAGAATCTGTCTGACGGGCTGATCTCCGTCGCCACATCCAGACTCCGCAGAACAACATCAGTGCAGCGGTCGTTGACGGCTCGGGAACCGCAGCCGACGCTGAAGACCATGCCAGTCCGTAAGATTCGCTCGTCTGTCCGTTAAAATTCCACAGGGCACCCGTGTAACTGACTCGAAGTCCGTAATATCCGGTGGCACTCAAATTGAATGTCAGATGTTCAACCAGATTGAACATGCTGATGGACTGTGCCACGGTACTCAGAATGTTTTTGGTTAAAGGGCCGTCGTACTGGAACACAGAAAGATCCAGATTCGCAAAATGCAGCTCGCTTGTTCCATTGAAGTTATTCAGAGCTCCGGGGTTCCGATCTGCGAACCAGGTCAGAGTTGACTTAAAGGTGGACCCACCGGCCAGCAGATCCGTGATAAAGTAATTCTGGCTGCCACCGGCGGCGACGTTGCCGAAATCCCAGCCGACGTTAGATATCTCGTTACCCGAAGTCAGGTCCGTGGTCCCCGCCATTCCGCCATTCGTCGTATTAACGAACTGATCAAAGGCGGCATCCAGATTCATGCGGCCAGCCCCGACATTAAAATCCAGACTTTGAGTCGTTGTCTGTACTCCGCTATTGTTGGCTGCCAGTCCATTACTCCAGCCAGCTGTCTTGTCCGCCGAATTCAGCAGTACGGCCTTAACGACACGTCCATCGATCGACGTGCCTCCACCGTACAGATCTTTGCCCGCATCGACAACCAGTGCAGCACCACCAGCAACCAGAGGAGCTGCAAAACTGGTGCCCGCAGCGTTAACTGCGTAGAGGTTCGGATTGCCGCCGGCGGTCGCCAGAGTCAGGTTCTGGCCCGGAGCAGAAATATCAACGGCCGCTCGCTGAGACGTTGCCGCTGGAATCAGAGTACCCGTCTGCGGATTGAAAAAATCATTGGGCCCGCGACTGGAAAATGTACTGACCGTATTATACGCCGGATTCGCCTGGTCACTTCCAAGAGCACCCACGGTGATCGAGTTGTAGCCGGCTCCGATGCCCCCCACGGTATTCGCACCAGGACCGCTGTTTCCCGCAGAAAAGACCGACACAACTCCCGTGTTGTTAATCAGTCCATCTACCCCTGCCGTCAGCTGATTGAATCCTGTCGGGTCTGTGAATCCCCAGCTGCTGTTGAAAACATCAACGGTTTGACCACCGGGCAATCCGGTACCCGTCTGGATCATGGCTGAATATACACTGGCCGTTGAAGCATTCGTTAAATTAAACGCATTACCTGCTCCAAAAGAGGTTGCGATGGCTCCGGAATAAGTGGTGGCGCCAGACGCAATACCCTGCTCAAAATATGTTCCTGGAAACTGACCACTGATTCGGCCAGCCATTGCCGAGGTGGAATTCGTTGCATGAGACTGAACAGTGCCGACCGCACCAGTACCGGTGATCCGAGTCGTCACGTGAGTGAGTGTGGAATGGTTCGAATCGACATGTCCTGCTTCAATGTTGGCAAGTCGCACCCCGGTGCCATCGTACCCCGCGTTATAAAAGCGAGTCGCCCCGAGGAACTGATTGATGTTGATGCCGGAAAAAGGACTGGGACCACCATTACTCGACGAAATATGAGAGACAGCAGTCATTTCATCGGCTGCCAGCCCCGCAAGCTCGTTGTTCGGCCCGAAACTCAAAATTCCCACGACCGCTATGGCCACAAGAAGCCGAGTTCTCATTTCAAATGAACGCATGATGGCCCTCACTTTAAACCGAACAAGGCCTTTGCTTTCCGCAGGCCAGCGTAACTGCGAGGGCAACAACCCTCCACGCAACCTATTGACCAGAGCCGGAAACGGCTGAGGTTTCAGGCTGTCCCAAAGCAACTGTCTGGGCAGGACGGGCAGTCTAGCACGGCAGAAATGCCTGAGGGAAGCATTCCCCAAAAAAAATTACGTGATATCCCCCACATCAGCCTGGGAAGGCGATTTTCAGTTCGTCAATCACAGCCTCGGGCATTGGAGCAACGGGACCAAGCGCCCGGGCATTGATGACCGCCTCCGCCGTCGATTCAAGAACTTCCAGACGATCAAATGCGTCCAGAACACTGCTGCCCGTGACAAGCACTCCGTCGTTTTCAAGGATCGCTGCCGGATTGGATGGTGAAATACAACGGGCGATCTGCCCCTCCGTTTCGTATTGCACTCCATAAGGAACTCGCTGAACATCCCGGAGGAAAATGTAACTCTCAGGAATCGTGCGAACGTCAAATGCCGTGTGAGTGATGCTGAATGCCGTGGCGTTCACCGGATGAGCAAAAACAATCGCATTGATCTGTGGATGCTGACGGTAAATCGCCTGATGCGCGAGCGTTGCGCGACTGGGCTTCTTTCCCAGTTCTGCCAGATCGTCTCTTATCAAAACGAAGTCTTCAATTTCGAGAGATTCGCGGTCTCGCTGAGAAGGTGTAATCAGAAATGAATGTGCATCAACTCGAGCGGAAAAACTGCCTTCAGTGCTGATCAAAAGTCGTTGTCGACATCCTCGCCGCACAAAACTCACCAGTTGCCGCCGAAGTTCCCTTTCCACCGTCGAAGCGACACCAGGTTCAAAAGTCTGCAGGTCCGCTTTTCGCTGCTGCGCCTTTACCAGCTGCTCGTCCGACAAATAATGAACCTCACCCAGCTGACGCGCCTTGATGACCGTCTTGCCGGCAAACTCAAATGCCTCAAATCGCTGAAACGCATGGGAAAGCGACGTTCCCCCGACAACAACACCGTGATTCTCCAGAATCACACTGTCACAGGACGCTGCAAATGCCCTGGCAATGCTGGCACCCAGCGCCTGGCTGCCGGGCAGGGCATACGGAGCGAAACCCGGCTGACCACAGACAAAATGAGCCTGATGAAATAGTCGAGTATCCGGAACCATTCGACAAATACTGAATGCCACCAGAGCAACCGGATGAGCATGTACGATCGCTCGAACATCAGGCCTGGCATCGTAAATCGCCCGATGAAACGGATACTCGGACGAGGGTCGATGCAGGCCCTCGATCTGTCCGTCTGATCTGACACAAACGATATCGCTGCGAGTCAGACTGCCCTTATCAACCCGGGCCGGAGAAATCCAGACATCCCCATTCTCTTCGCGAACAGAAAGATTGCCTCCGGAAGTCGTTGTCATACGATAACGATAGATTCGATCCATCGTCTGCATAATTTCATCTCGCGGGTGAATCAGATCGCGCTGGTTTTTCATCCGGGAAGTTCCTGTGCGGGCCTTAAGCCTTTGCGAGCCAGCGATTCTGCAAATTCGGGATTCTGCGGATCGACTCTGCAATACAGCAGATCGCAGGATACAAATCAGGAAAAAATCTCGGTAATCGGCCGGCCTTTGGCGATAGGCAGCGGCCGATTGAGCTTATCCCTGACCTCAATATTGTGATCGATTCCGAGCAGACTGTACATTGTTGCGGCCAGATCGCCAGTGGTCACACCATCCCGCTCCGGAACTGCACCGTACCTGTCGGATTCTCCGTAAACAGCGCCACCCTGAACACCTCCACCTGCCATCAGTACCGTGTAACATTTCGGCCAGTGATCACGACTGATGCTTTTGTTGATCTTTGGCGTGCGTCCGAATTCGCCCATCCAGATGACAAGTGTTTCGTCCAGCATCCCCTGATCCCGCAGATCGTTCACGAGAACCGGCAAAGTGTGATCCGTGATCGGCAGATGAAATGACGGCAGAATCTCGTACATTCTTGTGTCATCAAATCCGTGAGTATCCCAGCCACCTTCTGTCTTGCTTCGGCCTCCAATGCTGCGGGAGAAATAGACCGTCACAAACTTCACGCCTGACTGTACAAGTCGACGTGCCAGCAGACAGCCCTGACCATAGGTTGTGCGACCATAAGCATCCCGCAGTACGTCCGGCTCCTTCGACAAATCAAAGGCATCCCGCACTCGTTCCGAATTCAACATTCGCAGAGCTCGGTCATAATACGCATTCAGCCCTTCACCTGCTGCCGATTCTTCCAGTGTTCGCGTCTGACGATTGATGATCTGCTGCAGCTGACGTCGATCACTTAATCGCTCGGACGAAATGTCCGACGGCAAACTTAACTGAGACAACCTGAAGTCCGCTGCATTCGGGTCATTCGGTACGAAAAACGGATCGTGCATTTTCCCCAGAAAGCTGGCTCGCTGCCCCGGTGTTGTAGATCCGTCAGAAATCCGATAGGGGTACGATACGTATGTCGGCATGTCGCTGGCGCCGGGAGCAACAGCGTCGACAACGGAACCATAACCCGGAAACAAATCCAGAGAATCACGCAGTCGCTGATCGTCAACAGGAGGTTCTACCCCGGTCAGTGCCGTATAGCCGGCCGAGTTGTGGTTATTCATGGTGTGATGGACCGTTCGAATCTGTGCGAACTGATCCATCACCTTTGCGGTATCCGGCAAATGCTCACAGACATGCATTCCCGGCACAACTGTGGAAATCGTCCGAAAATGGGATCGATAGCCGTCCGGCGCATTCGGCTTCATGTCGAAAGTATCAACATGACTTGGCCCACCCCATTGAAACAGAAAAATCACCGATTTCGCACGAGCGCGCAACGCTGAGGATGCGGCCGATAGCTCCTGTGCCTGCAGCAGTCCCGGAAGAGTCAGCCCCAGCATTCCCTGCCCACCGGCGCGAATCAGGTCGCGACGGTTCACTCGTGCTGCATTCGCAACGTCATTCTGCAGTCGGGCTGGTGAAAATGACATACGACCAGAAACTGACAAATCCTGCACGGTTGACCTCTTAACTTTTCCGACGTTCACAGCAGCGCCTGAATGGGGTTCCCGTCGCACACAGGGACCGGACGTCCGTCGTTCATGTGATAGTTGATATGCTGGCCGTCAATCCCCAGAGCGGCAAACACCGTTGCATGGATATCGGCGGGAGTGACCGGATGCAGGTGAGGATGGGCGCCGCGTTTGTCAGATTCTCCAATCACCTGACCACCACGGATCCCTCCGCCAGCCAGTACCATGGAATAGCACTGAGGCCAGTGATCCCGCCCGGCTTCCTTGTTGATGACCGGAGTGCGACCAAAATCTCCCATCCAGACCACAACCGTTTCATCAAGAAGACCGCGTTCCGAGAGGTCATCCAGCAGAGCACAGTATGCCTGCTCCATTGGAGGAACCAGCCGATTCTTCAGCTGATTGAAATTGTCCTTGTGGGTGTCCCATGTAATACTGGGGCCATTCACGGTCGTCACGAAGCGACTGCCCGCCTCAATAAGCCGCCGGGCGAGCAGATGCGACTGCCCCCAGCTGTGGCGTCCGTAACGGTCCCGCACACTGGCCGGTTCCTTCGACAGATCGAATGCTTCGCTGGCAACATCCGCACTGATGAGCCCCAGTGCTGCAGCTCGCTGCACATCCAGATCAGCGGCCTGGCCAGTCGCCAGAGAAACACCCTGAGCATCAAGAGACTGAAGCAGCTGACTGCGTTCCGAAAGACGCTGCATCGATACAGCCTGATCAAGCTTCAGACCAGGCACCTGAAAGTTCTTTGCGTTCGGGTCCGCGTTCAGCACAAACGGATCGAATCGACTTCCCAGACACCCGCCAAACTGCCCCGGCGTCAGATACTTCATGCTGTCGCAGTGAGGAAACGGCGTAATCACGTACGGAGGAACACTTCCGGTATATCCATCTCTCTGAGCCAGCCAGCCCACAAGCGTCCCGAAACAGGGGTTGTCGGCACGACCCGGATTGATCAGCGTACTGTCAATGCGATAAGGTTTCCCGACAATCGACCAGTGCATGCCGGAATTGTGTCCGCCATGACGATGATGCACGGTGCGAACAATCGACAGCTGCTCCATTCGCCGAGCGAGATTCGGCAGGAGCTCGGAAATTTCAATTCCGGGAACACTCGTCGAAATCGGCTGAAATGGCCCGCGAATCTCAACCGGGGCCAGTGGTTTCATATCCCACAGGTCCACGTGACTGGGAGCGCCACAGTTGAAGATCAGAATGACAGAACGAGCCCGACGAGGCTTCTTCCCAGGCTTCTCAGCCGATGCTCCGGCCGCCGAAACTTCATTCGCCACTGCCAGTTCCCGGCAAAACTGACTGACTCCCGCCAGCCCCGCCATCTGCAGTCCGGCACTGGCCAGCATATTCCGGCGAGTTGACATCGTGGCACCGGAAACTTCCGCCGACTGATTGTGATTTTCTGTTCGCATCAGGGTCTCCCGTCACAGTGAAACACTGCAGCAAAGCATATCCTGTTCGTATTCCCTGGTCGACTCGAAAAACAATCGACAATGCGATTCGCCACGCATCAGCGTAAACCAGTTTGTGCCCTGACTATTTCCCGTCAGAACCTGCTTCCATCAGTTTTATCGCTTCGTCAATCAGGATTTCACCGGTCATCTCGCCCAGACTGGTACGACTCACATACGAATAGCGGTCGAAACTGGAAAAATCCACCTTCGTCAGAATATAGCCAAATGCATCATTGGTCAGACCAAACAACATCGGGTTTTCAGACTTCATTTTCCGTTTCAGATAAAAGCCGATGTTCGGCAGTGCTTCGCCCGGTATGGAAAGGATTTTCGAGTTGCCGAGTGTGACCAAATTGATCTGAGTTTCGATCGAATGATCAGAACGATACGAATACTTCAACGGAGACCCCACAACGATGGCCCACATCAGCGGAGACTCCACCGGAAAACGCACCTGAACCGCCTGACAACCGAGTACCGGCTCCTTCTGCACTGGACGATCTTTGACAATCCGCAGCGCCTCGTCCGCCATCAGATGGCCAATCCGCAGACACTCATCCCATGTGCGAGCGTCCTGCCAGACTCCTTTGAGTGCATCCGCCTTTTCATTCAGCAGGCGATTGTCGGCGGTCACCATTCCACCCTGTGCGCCATTCATAAACATGGCCATCCCGCCCGCATTCTGCTCGATTCGATCACACATTGGACCGATCACATCCGGACTGACAATTCCGGCGTCGCTCCCCAGTACTTCCGGGTGAATCGCGTAATTCACCAGTGTGCCGATCACAGTGCCGTCCGACGCTTTTCTGGCCTGGATTACACTCATCCGCGGATCATAAAGCTGAGGCGCATAATAGTTGTAGGCAATGCGGTCAGCCGCCTTATCGGTACCAATCTGCAGCACAGCCGGCTGAAGCCGGTCGATCGCTTCGTTAATCGCTTCAGCCGCTTTCGTACAGACAAACTCCATGTATTTGAGGTCACCGGTATGACCTCCCGACGGCAGCGGAAATGCATAGCAGTCCGGGGCACTGTGCGTGTGCGAAGCTCCTATCAGAATGTGCGATCCCGGGATTCTCGGAACCTGCTTTCGTACACGATCCCCCAGAACTGACGGAAAGCCAAGAACATCAATCCCGGCAAATGCAACAAGCGTATCAGCTTTGCGAAACACCATCACACGGACCGTCAGTTCGCCACGTTTCTCCGTGACCGCGTTCGGTTCACCAACGCCTCCTGAAACCGGAAGCAGCGGGTCCGGCGTGATCACTCGCATCGCCGCTCCCACTTCAAACGGTCCATCCGCCGCCTGAACGCATGACGCGGAAGCTGCCACCACAGGAGCAACAACTAACAGAACGAACATGAAATCAAGACAGCGCCAGCGGGACATAACGACAGTGTCCGAAGTAAATTGAAACGTCAGCCGGAAATACGAAGTCTGTCGAATTCAGGGTGCAGCAAAACTTATCATTTGCTCAGAGGACGCACATAGATATTTGCAAGACTGACAGGCCCCATCGGTTTCAGCCGCAACTTTCCCGACCGGCCGGAAAGAGTCGCATTGCTCAGTACTTCTTTACCGTTGATCGAAAGGTTCAGAATGTTGTCTGTGACGGTTCCTTCCAATCGCCGCCAGTCGCCTGGTTTCTGAGCTTCCAGGGTGGTGATAACCGCGTCTCCAAGAAGTATCTGCAATGACTTGAATTGTTCCGCATCCCGCACATCGGCGACAAATCCAAAGTCAGAAAACTCCTCGGATGTGGAAAGGGTCGCCTGATCCGCCGCTGCCTTGCCGTCATATGTCAGGTTCCAGTCATTCGCCTTCCAGTGACTGCGTCCTTCATCTGAAACCTCCCAGCCATTCAGGTTCAGTCCGGTATACAGACTGCGATATCCCCGATTGGCCACAGCGACATGCTTTTCATCAACCGGAGTCTCCGGAAGTTCCTGAATCTTCAGATTTCGGTAATGAACGACGCCACCTTCCGATTCAAGACACACATATCCTTTTCGCGGACTGGCGTCCCGGCCCCGAGTAACCAACTTGCCGTTGACCGCCAGCGAAATTTCTCCGTCACGACATTCAATTCGATAATGGTTCCATTCCGGACTCGGCCTGGATCTTTCTTCAGTCGGAAATGCCCGGCTCCCGCCACCTCGGCCATTCATCGGAGTCATCGTGGCCCCATGAATCGGAAAGATATCCCCATGAGTCGTGTGACCGGCCGACTGGCCATACGCATTCTCCAGCACCTGCACTTCAATACTGCGATGAAACGGAACACCCCTCGCCGTGATGTCATCTGCCCAGACAAAGATTCCCGCATTGCCCCCCGGCACCATGTGACGCCATTCCACCTCGAGAACAAAATTCTGATACATCTTTTCTGTGCGAATTTCACCAATCGGTTTGCCGGTACATACAAGCATACCGTCCTTTATCGACCATGTTTCCGGCGGAGTATTCACCAGCACCCAGCCGGAAAGATCGGTACCGTTAAACAGCGGCCGGAATTTATCCTTTGATGCTTCGTCTGCCTGCAACAAGGCCGTCCCTGTCGCCACCGTCAGGAAAGCTGACATTACAGACGGCAGAATGCCGAACGGAATACGAGAACGCATCATTCCAGCAGAAATCCTTCGAGCAACACGCTTCAGAGTGTTTTGCATACAGCTGAACCTGATCGACGCCGAGGTAAGCGTCGCCCGATGAAAGAACTGAAAATAAAATCGCCAGGCTGTCGATTGACGACCCTGCGCTGAAAACGTTACGAGCCGGAAAACAGCCTGCTCGGGAGTATGGTCAACCGAACAGGAGTTCGCAATTCACTGTCTGTCAGTACTTCCACATGGTCATCACAGCCTCAGGACGATCGCCGGGAATGATTCCCGCGTTTGGATGAACCCAGCAGGATTTGCCATCATATCCCTGAAGCACAGTTTCCACCTGAATTTCAAACTGCGGTCTCTCCTATGACTTCTCCCGCAATCCTGATTGTGGATCAGCAATCGCTTCTGCCAGTTCTCCAGTGTACCCCTGGCCCGGTATCAATGCTCCGCGAGCTACCCAAAAACGATTGCCTGGAGCAGCAATGATTCCCAGTGAACAATC
Source organism: Fuerstiella sp. (assembly GCA_022843805.1). Taxonomy (GTDB): domain Bacteria; phylum Planctomycetota; class Planctomycetia; order Planctomycetales; family Planctomycetaceae; genus F1-80-MAGs062. The sequence goes on along the minus strand of JALHMY010000032.1, from coordinate 5,252 downwards.
GAATTCATACTTCTGCACCTGCTGCAGATCGCCGGACACCTTCAACAGTATCTTTGGAGAACCATAACAGCCGAACCACCAGTGATTATCAGAAAAAGCGGCCGTCTGAATTCCCAGATGTGTATGACCGGACTGCAACTGGTGACGCCCGACAAAACGGAAATCACCGTCGTACTCATAGACATAATTCACGGACTCTGATTCGGGCAGACCACCAACCACCAGAAACCGATTGTTCCCAAAAGCGATTCCGCCTGCCCCATGAACGACTTCCGGAAGACGAATCTTCTGCAGGCACTCAAGCGTATTCGCGTCATACACATAGAGCCAGGAATCTGCCTTTCCCGCCGGCTGGTTGAATTCTCCAAGGTTGACGGCAACCCAGACACGTCCATTGTGATAGCACAAATCCCCATGATGGTCTGCCACATCCACCGACTTCAAAACTTTTCCGCGAGTGTCGGTTCGCAGCAGAGTTGTTGTAAAACTCCAGAAGATGGAACCACTGCTACCAGGATCACTGCTGTCGGTACACACTCCCTGAAGATGGTGAGGGTACGTTCCCTCACAGCGAATCGGATGATTTGCTGCAGCGACGGACATCGTCGGATTTCCTGCGGCACAGAAAACTACCAGCAGCAGTGCCGTTACGACTCTGTTCATGCGATTCACCCTCCCGTTCAAGACCTGTTTTCAGAACCTCGCTGCCGCCATCCTAACGACAGCAGTTTTGCTCATCAACGAAGGCGTTCGGAGGAAGGCAACTCGTGAAACGGGTATGCCGCCATGGACAATTTCCCGTACCTTTTTCCAAAAAACAGTAGATGACTTTAACGCGAAACAAAGCTGATGATGCCGGCCGACACCGGGACGGAAATAGCGTTTCCGGGAATTCAATGGTTTCCTCGTGGAGGAGCATCGCGAGCCCGGCCCCATGACATTCGCCCCTGAAGTTCTCCTTCACTTCTCCCGTGAGCCTTTCGGTGGACACACGCCTTTCGGCGGATCTGAGATAGCCTTTGTCGAATCGATCGCAGATGCAGATGCACATATTGCGTCGAATTGCTTTCGGAGTTTTTTAACTATTTTACGCAAATACCCCATCAACTCACTTGCACGAAATACCAGGGGGTGGAAATCCTTCGCAGAAGTGAGTGGCGGGTTGGTTAGTTCGCGATTCGTCGATCAACCGCCTGAAAGTTTTGATTCATTCAGTTAGGAGATATTTTATGTTCAGGAAAGCAGCAAGACGGCGGTCAGGGGAGCGAGCGACAGTTTCTGTGCTCGTCAGTGAATCACTCGAATCCCGAGAATTGCTGGCCGGGGTCGTGGGAGTCTCGGTTTCCTCAGCGGGCGACCTGACTGTAGTTGGAGACAACGACAGCAACCAGGTTGTGCTGCAGGTGACTGCCGGGGGAATAAGGATCACCGGTTTGAGCGGAACGCGATTAAGATTTCAGAATCAGACTTTTAATGCCGGAGTGCCGTTGTCATTGCCATCCGGTCTGAATGTTCGGGATATCTCTGTCTCGCTCCGTGGTGGTGATGACTCAATGTCGGCAGAGGTCGATTCAGCTCTGACGGTGGGACGGAACGTATCTATCCACACGGCGAATGGGAACGACGATCTGCTGGTTTCAGCGACTGCGCGACTGTCGGTGAACGGATGGCTGGATATTTCGACTGGTGCTGGTGATGACTCCGTCGGAATACTGGCAGACGATGCCACAATCCGGGTTGCAGGAAGCGCGTGGATATTCACCGGAGAAGGCAACGACAATGTGTTTATAGGGGACGCAGCCATACTCGATTCGATCGGCACAACCGACGAGGTACTGGCAATCCCCAACAACAGTGGCACAGCAGCAGCTCAGGCGATTCAGTTTGGCAGGGATCTGTGGGTAAACACTGGTGCAGACGGTGACGCAGCCGCGCTGGCAGGTGTGGCTGTTCAACGAGATGCGACCATTAACACGGGCGGGGGCCGCGTCGACAATCTGGGAATCACCAATCTCTGGATTGGCCGCAATCTCACACTCAACTACGGTGACGATAACGCAATTCAGAACGTCACGGTGAATGGAAATCTCACGGTACGCAGTGGCGGGAGCAACGATCGATTTGCTGTCGATCGAATCATGGTCAGAGGTGACGTGGACATCGATCTGGGTGGCGGAAACGACTCCATGGCACTCGGTGCCTCAGTGACCGCCATGAAAAAGGTCCGGATCTCCGGCGGTGCAGGACGCGATAATTTGCTCAGTCTGACCACGACGCCTGGTGCCACCATCCGACAGTTTGAAGGAACCACGGTTGATTTCGAAGCGATTGTTGACAGCGTTTTTCAGACACTGGCGGATCGATTTGGAACCATCTGAACCTTCCTTCCTCACAATCGGCCTGCTGACTGAATAAGATTCATCAGCGACAGCACGACAGCCTCCGATTTCTGCTTCCAGACTCTGAGCCGAATGTCGGAGGTTCTGCCCGCCGAAACTGACAGCATACCAGCCGCCGGTCATCGTCGAAGACGTCTCTTCGAAACCGGCGGCTGGAAGCTTTCCATCACGAAACAAAAGACTTTATGTCGTGCCACGGAAGGAGAAATTCGGACTGCTTCCTTTCGGAAGACGGCATTCGCCAGAATTGCAGGTGTGTTGTTTCTGCATGCCATTGAGAATTGCTGCTGCCAACTGTCGGATGTAGAGTATTGGCCACCAGCAGGACATCCTGTCCTGTCATCTTCAAATCACTCGGTGTTGAGGTCAGCCATGGTCTGCATTCCGGGGTACTCGCGAATTCGCTGTTTTCTGACATCCGTTCTGCTGCTGAGTTGCCTCCATCAGCAGATTTTGCATTCCACCGTGTCAGCAACTGAACCGGTTCGTCGCGCTCATGGACTTGAAAAACGCGAACTGTGGACCACGGGAAATCTGCAGGGGACACCCGATCCACCGGACCCCTATACCACCGAACGCGCGTTTCCTCTTCTGCGTCTCAATGAGCCGCTGTCCGTGGAAGTCGTTCCCGGACGCAATCAATTCGGAGTAGCCACACGCCCTGGAAAAATCCATGTGTTCGACATTCGTCCGGATGTTGATCAGGCACACCAGGTGATCGACCTGAAGCGAACAGTTTACGGGCTCACGTTTCACCCGAAGTTTGAAGAAAACGGCTGGATGTTCGTGATGTCCCTCTTCGACCTCGGAAACGGAGAACTGGAAAGTCGCATATCCCGATTCGTAGTACAGCGGGGCGAGCGTCTGACTGCAGATCCTCAGAGCGAAACAGTTATCTTTCAGTGGCCGGCCGGAGGACATAACGGGGGCTGCCTGAGATTCGGACCGGATGGGTATCTTTATCTGTCAACGGGCGATGGCAGTGGGATTGCCGACGAGCTGAAAACCGGTCAGGACATTACTGACGTTCGCGGTGCCATTTTGCGAATCGATGTGAATCAGGGTGACGGGAAACGCCCCTACACGATTCCGGCCGACAATCCCTTTGTGAATCTTGCAGGAGCTCGCGGAGAAATCTGGGCACTGGGACTGAGACAGGTGTGGAAGTTTCAGTTTGATCCTCAGGGGCAGCTTTGGGCCGGGGAGGTGGGTCAGGATCTCTGGGAAATGATCCATCTGATCCGGCGAGGTGGAAATTATGGCTGGAGCGTCCGTGAGGGTCGCCATCCGTTTCGACCGCAGCGAGATCGGGGACCAGGCGAGTTTCAGGATCCCATCGTTGAACACTCTCACAATGATTTTCGCTCGATTACTGGCGGGACGACTTTCGATTCTCCCCGCCTGCCGGAGCTGCAGGGCGCCTATATCTACGGAGATTATGATACCGGCCGTCTGTGGAGTCTGCGTTATCAGCAGGGTAAGGTTTTAGAGCACAGACAGCTTGCCGACACTCAGATCCGTCTGGTTGAATTTGCTCGTGACCCGCAGGGTGAAATCTATCTCGTGGATTTCGTCGGGGGTGAATTCCACCGTCTGAAGCCGGCACCTCCCCAGGAGACGGATAAACCGTTTCCACGGCTGCTGAGTCAGACCGGACTCTTCAGTTCCACGGCGGATAATCGTCCGGCAACCGGACTGATTCCCTATTCCGTCAACATGCCACTCTGGTCGGACGGCGCGGAAAAGGAACGCTTCCTGGCACTTCCCAAAAATTCACAGATCGAATTTGATGCGGTCGTCTATCCGCATGGCGCCGAGTACCCGGATCCAGGATGGCGTTTTCCGGATGGTTCTGTACTGGTCAAGACTTTCTCACTTGAAATGGAAGCCGGCAACCCTGCAAGTCGAAAACGGCTCGAAACCAGAATTCTGCAGCATCGCAAAATGCCGGGTAATGATGACGAATACGGTGCTCAGGTATGGCATGGTTACACATATGTCTGGAACGAACAACAAACGGATGCCGAACTGCTGGATGCCGATGGACTGGATCGCACACTGAACATTCGCGATCCTGCGGCACCTGACGGATGGCGTCAGCAGGTTTGGAGATTTCCGAGTCGAGCGGAATGTACGCTGTGCCATACAATGGCTTCGAAGTACGTTCTGGGCATGACAACTCTGCAGATGAATCGCGACCACAGCTACGGCGATGTTGTGGCAAATCAGCTGGCAACACTGGAACATATTGGAGTCTTTACGAAGCCACTGCCCAGGGTTCCCGACGAACTGCCCAGGCTGGCCGATTATGAGGATCAGTCGGCCGATCTGCATCTGAAAGCCCGGGGATATCTGCACGCCAATTGTGCACATTGTCACCGTCGCTGGGGAGGTGGCAACGCCGAATTTGAATTGCACGCATCAACACCCCTGTCTGCTCTTGGTGTCGTAAATACAGCACCGGGGCAGGGCACTTTTCAGCTGAATGACCCTCGCATCATTATCCCCGGCGATCCGGATCGTTCACTGATCGTAACCCGAATGGAACTGCAGGGCCTCGGCCGAATGCCACACATCGCCTCGAGAGTTACAGATCGCAGAGCAGTGGACCTGTTGAAGCAATGGCTGCGGGAGCTAAAAGATCCCGACAAACTTCAGCAGCCCGGCGCGCTGAGACCACGACTGCCGTGACGCTGTAATCGTTCGCTCGATTTCTCCCGCAGAGTCCTCCCCTCCCACGCAAAAACCTCCCCTCCCACGCAGCGAAGCGAAGTGGGAGGGGTCGGCCGAAGGCCGGGGGAGGGCCCGCCGCGGGTAGCACTCAACGCCGCCCCAATAACACCCTCGTCCCGC
>JALHMY010000031.1 GCA_022843805.1 Fuerstiella sp. | reverse complement strand
TGAACAAAGGCCTTGAGCTTCGGCTTGACGGGCTCTCACCACCACGAGCCCTCTCCGCTCCACCACCAAACTGACTCTGCGCTCTCACTCCGCCTGCCGCGAAGTCAAAGCCTTATTGGAAAAACGTTTTCATTTGCTGAGCATGGGAGGCCGTTCCGCTGCTGATGAAAACACTGGTACGGCTGCCAGTGACCGCTTCAGGAATCTGCAAAGGGACGCGGAGAAGATCCTTTCTCAGCTTGATCGAGAGGGCCGCTGGATTGCAGATTCGCAGGGAAAACCGGCATCGCTGAATCCATCTTTGAGACCCGATCAGCAGTTCCTGTCCAGTCGGCTGTTCAGTCGGAATATGGAACGACTCAGCGAATATCTCATGGCCGTAAAGTCGGCGACTGCAACAAAGTAACTCTGCGATTAGATTTATGTGCTCCTCTACAAACGAAATCCATTGATGAGAAACCTTTGATGGAGCAGAACTCGAAACGAAGCTTGATTGCGTAAGCTCTGTGGTGCATAGCTGCGATCATCCGATGAGTCAATTTACCAGCGCCTTCAGCGACTGGGCATGCTCAGGCAGTTCCAGACGCGATTGCTCCGACCCGATCAGTTTGCTTGCGTTCAATCGCTTGAAAACCGAGAATCATCGCAACTACAGCAATTGCGTTCCTCGAAACTCCTGATGTTGGAACACCGATGATTGACACCAACGAAATACAATCCGATCCGTTGCGGCCGGACAAGATAGCTGCCGCCGAGGCACAGATCGTTGAACAATCGAAACGCATAGAGTTTTTTTTAACGGAGTACTCGGTCGAGTTGCTGGCATCGAAAATGGCAAATGGCGATTTCATCATTCCGCAGTATCAGCGCGAAGACACGTGGGAGCCAGATCGAAAATCACGATTCATTGAATCACTGCTGATGGGGTTGCCGATCCCATTTCTCTTCTTTTGGGAAAGTCCTACCACCGGGAAATTGGAGATTGTTGATGGATCGCAACGCCTCCGCACCATTGAGCAATTTCTCGCTAATACCCTCGTGCTTGGTGAACTTGATCAGTTAGATCAACTTGAAGGATTACGTTTCTGTGACCTTCCGACATCGCGACAGCGCAAGATCAAAAACCGATCCATTCGCGGCATCGTATTGAATGAACATGCCGACGAACGGGCTCGCTTTGATATCTTTGACCGCATCAATACGGGTAGTATGGTCGCAAATAAGGCCGAAGTTCGTCGGGGTGCTCTCATTGGGCCGTTTCTCGACCTCGCCATCGAATTGGCCGAAGATGCCGCGTTTGCCGAGCTTGCCCCGGTTCCGCCAAAGAGCGTAAAACTTCGCGAGCGAGAAGAACTTGTCACTCGATTTTTCGCGTACGGCGATGGGCTGGAAGACTATCATGATCGTCCCTCTGAATTTCTTTTCCGCTACGTGAAAAAGATGAATGAGTACTTCGCTGAAAGTCCTAACGATATCGAGAAGTACCGAAACCGATTCCATGAAACGATGATGTTCGTGGGACGCGCATTTCCGCATGGGTTCAGACGAACGCCGCACGGGATTGCCTCGCCACGCGCTCGGTTTGAGGCAATTGCGATTGGATGTTACCTGGCGTTGAAAGATCGACCTGAACTTGCCGCGGGTTCGATTCCAGATACATCCTGGGCGATGGAAGAAGAATTCCGAACGATCACTGGCGGAGATGGGGCGAATGGTATCGGAAGACTCAGGGGACGAATTGCATTCGTGAGAGACAAGCTGAAAGGAAAATGAAAGATGGATACGCTCACGGAGACGTTCGAAGAGCGGTTGCAGGAAATTGACGCCTACCTCGATTTACTCGATGCGCTGGAGCAACAGGTACATGATGGGCCGCCCAGAATCGGACGGGGCAGAATTACCGTTCAACAACAGAGGATTTTGTATTCCGCAGTTTACCTGCAACTCTATAACCTTGTTGAAGCCACGGTGACTTGGTGCTTAGATGCTGTTTGTACGGCCGCTGCAGAGAGTAGTCGTTGGCTTCCAGGAGACTTGACGTCCGAGTTACGAAAAGAGTGGATTCGCACAAAGGCCCGCACTCATGTCGATTTGAATGCAGAAAATCGGTTGGCAACGACTATCGAGTTCTGCGAGCATCTAATTCAATCACTTCCAGTGGCAGCCTGGAATATCGAGCGACGAAGTGCAGGCAGTTGGGATGATTTGCTGATCGAAGAAATGACTGAACGAATAGGGTGCCGAGTTCGGCTAAGCCCGGAGGTTCGTACTGGTGTCAAGCGAAGAATCCGGGACGACAAGAGCGCCCTGGGACTCGTTCGGGATTTCAGGAATAGGCTAGCGCACGGTAGTCTGTCGTTTACGGAATGTGGAGAAGGAGTCACTGCCGCTGAACTTCGCCAAATGAAGGAATCAACCGGAAATTACCTACGACAGATCGTCGAGTCGTTTTGTGAATACATTGCAGCTTACGAATTCATTGTTCCGGCCCGGAGGCCGGTGGCTGGTGGAACATGATTGTTTGCGTCGATCTATTTTGCGGCATAGGAGGACTTACACATGGATTGAATCGAGGTGGCGTCCATGTCGTGGCGGGCGTTGATATCGATTCTCAATGTAAGTTTCCCTATGAATACAACAACTCCGCAAAGTTTATTGAACTTGATATTCATGATTTGACTGGCAAAGATGTGCATAATCTGTGGGGAAGCGGAAATATACGGCTTCTCGCCGGATGCGCTCCGTGTCAGCCATTCTCAACCTATAGTCAGAAAGGGCGACAACAGAGGGAGGACACCAAGTGGGATCTCCTTTCCGATTTCGGTCGCTTGATACAGGAATCGCAGCCAGATTTGGTGACGATGGAAAACGTCCCCCAGCTAATGGATCACAGGGTATTTCAGTCGTTTCTCGGATCGCTTTGCGGTTATCACATTTCGCACGGTGTTATTGAGTGTTCCAACTACGGTGTGCCACAGACTCGGAAGCGACTTGTATTACTTGCGTCAAAACTTGGCCCAATCATGATTCTGCCCCCGGGGTACTTCCGGAATCGAAAAAGAGCGACTGTTCGCCGAGCGATTTCAAATCTGCCTCCACTCGCCGCGGGCGAAACGGACCCAAAAGATTTGTTGCATTCCGCGTGCAAGCTAAGCGAACTAAACCTTCGACGTATTAAAGCTTCTATACCGGGAGGCACCTGGCGTGACTGGGATGAATCGCTTGTTGCACACTGCCACACGAAGGTGACAGGAGCGACCTACCCGAGTGTTTATGGGCGCATGGAATGGGATGCACCGGCTCCGACTGTAACCACGCAGTGTTTTGGATATGGCAACGGACGGTTTGGACACCCCGAACAACATCGTGCCATTACATTAAGGGAAGCGGCGCTTTTGCAAACGTTTCCAAGGTCATATCGCTTTCTCAGAAAAGGAGAACGCGTACGATTCAATATCCTTGGACGACTCATTGGCAACGCAGTCCCGGTAAGGCTGGGCGAGGTAGTGGCCAAAAGTCTCACTCGTCATGTCACCAAATTAGAAATTGCACGCCGCCTCTCACGTCCGTGATTGAGAAATGTATTGTTTCTCGAACCGGAGGAACAGGTCAGCCCAGTCGCAACACGACTCTCGAATTCCCCTATTTGCGGCGCCAGCCTCCGGCCTCTATCTGAGACCCAATCTGGTGGAATTGGTTATTCCGTTGCTTAATCGGATTAACGGATTTGAGTAAAGAACGGATTCGAGGCAAACACACCCTCAATCGACGTTGTGATTCCCGGTTTTCATAAGAAGTGAGTGACACTTTGGGTTGCAGGCCCAAGTAAGTCCGGTCCCGGCAATTTCACATAAAGGAAATCGGGCGAGTCATCGTTGCGGGTGTCGATGACTCGCCCGAAGCTGGAAACGCTGGCGTCTGTAAAGTCCGGCCTGCATGACCCGGAGGAGAAAAGGTCACAAAAGCCTCAGCGGACTGGCGTGTTCGCTGCTGAAACTTCACACGAAGTCAGAACAACTTCTTCTGCCCGGGAAAACCGGCCCATTCAGGTTTGCCGCCGGTAACCACGCTGCGTTTCCCAGGAAGGTGGACGCTTTCAAATGAGGACAGGATTCCCGTACCGGGAAACTCGCTTTCTGATTCGATATCGACTGAACTGGCGGCCGTAACCTCATGCGGGACCACTCGCTGACCATTGCCGTCACCGTCGCCATCAACTTTTTCGAGATAACGAATTCGATCTGCCGCATTCGGGAAATCAGCAGATGTCTGCCGCGCACCAGCAGTGTGCTTATCCGATTCTGCGTGGTCCGCTTCGCGAACCGACTGTCTCACACGTGGCACCGGGGCCTGAATTGTGGCTCGTCGATCGACACTAAAGCTGGCGTTGCCGTCTCTGTTGACTGATTCGTCGTTTGCAGTCGGGCTGGAATTGCGATCCCGCGAAATACCAGTTGCATCGTCTGAACTGTTTCTGTCAGATTCGAGACCGGCGTTGTCGATGCGTTTTCTATCAGGTTCCGAATCCGCGGAAATTCCGGAATCAGGAGTGTCATCAGGACTCTGCGATCGTACCAGGGCATTCTTTGACGCCCGCCCTGAAAATGGTCGGGCAAGAGTGACTGCTTCGGCGCCGCCAGATTCACTCCAGGCACTGGAAACTGCGGACCGGGCTTTCGATGGGTCAGATGAATTCGGAGCGATGCGTGCGGTGGATTGTGACGGCATTTCATTAGCAGAGCTGGCCGCCACCATCTGATCTTTCGGAATGGTCAGTTTCGGCATTCCAGCCAGTACCCAGCCGCTCCAGTTACGCTCCAGCGCATTGATACCGGCATGATCAAAGTTCTTTCTGATGGCCTCTTCCCATCCAATCTTTTCGCCGTCAGAAAGAAACTGCAGATAAGCTTTTCGGCCTCGCTGCTGCACAAGAAAATCGGCCAATGCATATCCCTGAGCATAGAGTATCAGCATGGGTCGCATGCCCTGCGGATACTCTTTCATGCTCAACAGCTGCTGAAGCGAAAAACGCTCACGATCTTTGGAAATCACCTCGTTCAGCAACGCAAGTTGTTTGAGTTGTTCTGAACGATGTTCAAAAAGAGTGGCGGCCCCTTCATCTGCCCAGCGAGGAAGTGGCCGACGGAAATGACATGCGAAGATCGTATGATTCACCTCGTGAGGAAGTACAGAATCGAGAATCCGTTCCAGGCTGCCCTGTACCGACATATCCCAGTTCAAAACCTCGCCTCTGACGAACTGAAACGTCGTCTGTCCGCCTGCTCCGAATGCACCCTCTTTAACTTTCAGCTTACAGGGCTTGCTCCAGTTGGGGAGTGGCTGACCCAGCCAGAAAATTGCCAGCTGTCGTCGATACTCTTCCGCTGCCTGTCCGACTTTTTCTGCGACTTCCGAGCGATCAGCGGTGACAGCAAAATTACGGGTCTGAAAGGTTGCCCCCGTCGCCCACTTTGGCAGGCACAGCGATGAAACAGCGCACAACGCGAAAACAATCGTTCGCATCCTCAGAGCGTCCATGCTCTTCCTTTGCGTAACCCTGGCCACGAATCTAATGATGAATTCAACGAACATGACTTTTCGTTGACAATCGCAGCGAATCCATTCACTGCGTCGCTTGTTTCCCTAGCAAACCATGAACCTGAAAGAACGAAAAAACTGAAGAAACACGTAAGCCGCCAGCGTAATCATTTACTGTGACAGGCTTTGTGACTTTTCCTTCTGCAATTCGGCGAATCCTGCCACACACCAAAAGCGTGCGGCAGGTTTTGCAGATATTACAAGCTTTGCCGAATTTACATCCAGACCACTTTCAGCGAAATTCGGGAAAAGCGTATTGGCGGAATGAACCGGTCTGCTCATTCCGCCGCACGCATGAAAAACGCCAGGATTCATGAAAATCGTGCCGTTTTTGTGCATCAGTTCCGCTCAAAATAGTGTTTGATGAAAGGAAATCTCCACTCCGCATTTCCGCGGTATCCATGTTTCCACGTTGACTGGAATTGTTTCCGTATGCGCATCCGAAAGGCTGTCATCACAGCAGCGGGAGAGCATCATTCCCGACTTCCTCTGCAGACTCTGGTCGATCGTCACGGTGAAATTCGCCCCGCCCTGCGTCTCACACTGGACGAAATCGTCAGTGCCGGGATTGAGGAAATTGCCATCATCGTTCGGCCTGGGCAGGCGGAACCGTATCTCACGGCTGCGGGCTCCCACGCTCCTCGTCTCGTTTTTTTTGAACAGCACAACCCTCGCGGCTATGGCGATGCGATCCTGCGCACCAGGGATTTTACGGGAGAAGACGCATTCCTTCATCTCGTTTCTGATCATCTGTATCTGAGTCGGACGGATGTCAACTGTGCTTCACAGCTGATTCAAACGGCTGAAATTCAGCAATGTTCCGTCAGCGCAATCCAGCCGACCAGGGAAAACGAAGTGATTTTCTTTGGGACCGTGGGCGGTACGCCACTTCCTCAGCAGGATCAGCTTTATACAGTGAATACCGTGATCGAAAAGCCCACCCCCACAGTGGCGGAGCAGCGGCTGATCGTCGCAGGTCAGCGTGCCGGCTATTATCTTTGCATGTTTGGAATGCACGTACTGACACCTTCGATTATGCGGCTGCTGGCAGAATCGCTGAGTAAGGCGCCGCCCGGACAGCCGATCGACCTGTCTGCTTCTCTGAATCAACTGGCTCAGTGCGAAAGGTACCTGGCGCTGCAAATTGACGGCACCCGGTACAACATCAGCTATAAGTACGGTCTGCTTCTGGCTCAGCTGGCAATCTCACTCAGTGGCAACGATCGAGATCTGATCCTGACCGAACTCGTGAATCTCCTCGCGACCCGCTAACAGTCGGCAGCAGATCAACCTCTCAGGTACCGAAAAAGCGTCCCGTATTTTTTAGTGTACTCAAAGCGAAGTACTGCTGTCCGCCTGTCATTGCAAAACGCTTTAACTCATCCTTCTGTCAGACGCCTGTGATATGTCGAATCTTCTTAAAATCATTACATCGACCGATGACGCAGTGCGAAATCAGTCACTGGATTCCGCATGTCGCAGCCTTGGCGCACGGGAACTGCTCGCTGAATGCTCCCTGCTGGATCAGTTTCGGCGGCAGGCCGAGAATCTGTATGAGCGTGTTCGGTCACTCTTTTTTCTGTACGCAATTCATCGATTCCATCTTCCGGGCCGACTGAATGAACGTGAGACGGGGAAAATTCCGTTTCACGGGTATGAGCATCTTCTGAATCGACGATTTCCGGAAGCAATTGATGTTTTTCTGCAGAGGCAACAGATCGATGGGGCGTCGGTAACTCTTTCGAGCGCATTGTCGGAGGCCTATCACAAGCTGGCGTTTCAGACACTGGCCGATCAGGTTCGGAGAAGTGTCCGCACGGTTCGAGGCAATCAGTGGATGTTTCGCACGGGACATCCGGCAGACGTTCCGCTTCGAATTCGACCAGAGTTGCTGAAGTGCAGTGACGAAACCTCCGGTTACCCGGTACTGCGTGAACGTACAGCCGTGCGTATGGACTTTTCGCACAGTGGCTGGAGCGATATCTTTTTTCTCGGAATGGATTTTCCTGAGGGAGCCCGAGTCATCAATGCTTCGATTGACCTCGCCGTCCGCGGCAGGCATCAGCATCCTGTTCCACCGATTGACTGCAGTCTCCGGGTTATTGATGAACCCGTGCTGCGTCTCGTCAGCATCGACCTTGATGCCAAAGTGGATATCGAACAAATTAACGAAGTGTTCGACTTCGCGAGAGACTATCTGGGCCTTCTGAAGGGAGCGGTCATTGCTGCAGGCCTGATTCCGCCGGGAATGGAAGGATGTGGTGGTCGGATCAGCGATGTATTCGCACGGATGATTGGCAGCGGACTTGGCCTGGAGATCGTTAGTCGAGTCAACGACATTCCTAAAGGATCACGTCTTGCTGTTTCGACCAATTTGCTGGGATCACTGATTTCTATCTGCATGCGAGCCACAGGGCAGGTCGCCAGCCTGACGGGGCCACTGGAAGAATCTGACCGCAGGATCGTTGCAGCTCGAGCCATTTTGGGAGAATGGATCGGAGGCTCGGGAGGCGGCTGGCAGGATTCCGGTGGAATCTGGCCGGGTATTAAGCTGATACAGGGACGTGTGGCCGAATTGAATGACCCGGAGTATGGCATTAGTCGAGGGCGACTGATGCCGGAACACCATGTCTTCAGTGAATCTGAAGTGTCCACAGAGACTCGGCAGCAGTTACAGGACTCCCTGGTACTGGTCCACGGCGGGATGGCTCAGAACGTTGGCCCGATTCTGGAGATGGTGACAGAGAAGTATCTGCTGCGAAGCGAAAATGAATGGCACGCTCGATTGAATGCCATTCAGATTCTTGACGAAATTCGTGATTCGCTTCGAGCTGGCAGTATTCAACGCACAGGTCAGGCAACCGATCGAAATTTTCATGGACCGTTGCAGACGATTATTCCGTGGTGCAGCAATGCTTATACGGAACGACTGATTCAGGAATGCCGCTCAAAGTACGGTAACCGCTTCCATGGCTTCTGGATGCTTGGAGGAATGGCGGGCGGTGGTATGGGATTCATCTTTGATGCTGCCGTCAGACCCGAAGCGCAGGATTGGCTGCAACTGACCATGCTTAACGTTAAACGCAGCATGGAATCCAGTGTACCGTTTGCGATGGATCCGGTCGTCTACGATTTTGCAATCAACGATCATGGCACCTGTGCCGAACTGCGCACCGATGGAGATGTGCCCGAGGGCTACCATGCACTGATGGTACCCGGATGGCTGAAGAAGGGATTGCATGAGCTATCTCCGCTGGTACGAGCAGAGCTGGAGAGAGTGGGCAATGCATGTCGTGACTCAGTGCAGAGTACGCTTGCCGTCAGACTGATCAGTCGGATACTGCCAGCAACGTCTCAAGAATCCAGACAGTCTGCTCGGCTGGAAGATCTTTTGCGGGAAAACGGATTTGATCCTGTTGCGCACGAACAATTGCGCGAGGACCTGAAATCCGGGCGTCTCGGTTTGGCGCAGAATCGTCTGCCATCAACAGCAAAAATTGAAGATGTCGAGGCGTCTGACCTGATCGACGTACGTGGCGATATTCCGCCGGATGCCGTTGAATTGGGTCGACAGGCACTGGCTCGCGGTGAAGTCGGAGTCATTACACTCGCCGCCGGTGTGGGAAGCCGATGGACACAGGGCGCCGGTGTCGTCAAAGCCATCAATCCGTTCTGCCGAATGGGAGGTGAATGGCGATCTTTTCTGGATATCCATCTGGCCAAATCGAATCAGGCGTCGAAAACATTTGATTACGCCCCCATTCATATCGTCACCACCGGCTACCTCACCGATCACCCGGTTCGCAATCATATCCTGCAGCGATTTCCGAATCGCAATGTTCACGTTTCCCGAGGTGCCTCTGTAGGCCTGCGAATGATTCCCGCAGTGAGAGATCTGCAGTATGCATGGGAAGTCGTGTCCCAGCAGGTTCTCGATCAGCAAAAGGAAAAGGTCCGCAGCAGCCTTCGCAATGCTCTGATTCAGTGGGCTCGAAATGCGGGCGAAGCAGGTGATTACACCGACAATCTGCCGTCGCAGTGTATGCACCCTGTGGGGCACTGGTACGAGTTTCCCAATCTGCTCAGAAATGGCACGCTGCAGCGAGTTTTGACGGAACGTCCGCAGCTCAAATACCTGCTGCTGCACAATATTGATACTTTGGGAGCGTCACTTGACCCGGGATGCCTCGGATTACATATTCGGGAAAATGCTGATCTGTCCTTTGAAGTGATCAGCCGAAGACTGGAAGACCGGGGCGGCGGCCTTGCCAAAGTTGATGGCCGAGTTCGTCTGGTCGAAGGACTTGCCATGCCACGGGAAGAAGACGAATTCGCACTTTCCTGGTACAACTCGATGACCACGTGGATCTCGATTGATCGGCTGCTGGAATGCTTTGGGCTGACACGACAGTGTCTCGAAGATCAAAAGAAAACGGATGACGCCATCCGCGAACTTGGCCGCCGTATCCCCACCTACATCACCCTGAAAGATGTCAAACGACGCTGGGGAAATGGCCAGGAAGACGTCTTTCCGGTGTCACAGTTTGAGAAATTGTGGGGCGATATGACGGCCCTGCCGGATATCAAATGCGGCTTCCTTGGAGTACCCACAGTTCGCGGGCAACAGCTGAAGGACCCGGCTCAACTGGATGGCTGGCTTCGCGACGGCTCGGCCGCAATTGTTGAACGACTTTGTTGCTGGGATTAAGAGGTTGAAACTAACGTTCCGTCAGAATTGCCCTGAATGTCTGGCATTCAGAGCTCATCGTACGACACATCATTTGTGTGAAAAAATATGAGCGGCAGGTCAGCACCTGGGTCCGAAAGCATGCGATTCCGACCCAACGGGCAACGCTGTGAAGGATTTTTGTCAGGGAAAAGCCAGAGTTTTTCCGCAGAGGAGGTGAAGGGAAGACGTCTCGTGGTCCTCTTCATTTCCTTTGCGATTCATTTTTCTGCCCTGAAATTTTTCTGCCAAAACCTTGTCATCCTCGGATCAGTCATACCGAAGTCGGGCTGCCCTCGAATGTCACTCGGTGTGCTGGCACATATCGTCTGGCGGCGAATCGGGCGGAGAATGTTCCGTGTGGGGGAGAGAGCAGACCCGGGTTGGCAGAAAAATTTTGTGGGCAGAAAAATGGGGGGAACGAAAGAACACAGGACAGGAATCCGTTTCCGGCCCAACTTCGCGTCGACCCCTGGCGATGTGGTGAAACCCGTTCCCGGTTGAATCGCACTGTCTTCACTCAAAAAAATGCTTCACAGCGTTGCCCAACGGGCCGGCCGTTTTGGGAGCGACAAAAACGCATCAAACGGTCGGCCCGTTGGGCCTTTGGCAACTCTGTGGTTTCCCGGTCCTGGTCCGATGGACCAGGCTATGGAAACGGATGGCCCGTTGGGCCGAAAACACAACTGCTCCTGCTGACCCTTTTCACGAACATCCTAAGACGACGGCATTTTTCATGCCTCGTAGACTGTTTTCATCCACGAACCATTGCGGCTGCCTTTACTGCTGAACGCGCAGAAATACGACGAGCATCCCGACCTGCATCAGGAATGCGATCGGATAGACAACGAGACCGTTGGCGAATTGTCCCTGAAAGATGGATACGATGCACGCAATTGCGGTAATGCATGCTCCAATGCTGGCGGCAAACGTGCTGACGATAAGCGCTATGTCCGCGAACGTTGAATAGGCGAAACCGCCGTTGGCGCTGCTGTACTGGCCATTCTGTTTGTCCGCAGGGAAATCGTATGCACAATGCGGACATGTGATCGCGGTCGGTAACATTTCGCCTTTACATTTTGGACAGTAAGCCATGGCTGTTTCAACCTGTTCAGACGGTCTGAGAAGACGTTCGATGATGCTCGTACACTTTGGCAAAACAGAAATAGAACGCTCAAAAACTGCGATTGTATACATCTGATTCGTTTGATCTGAGCAAATATTAAGACAATCAGGGCAAATACTGCTTCAGAAAGCCGTTGTCCCGGCGGGGCGGTTTTGATGGAATTGCAGCACGAAAGTCGGGCGATTGCGCCTGGACGAGCCTGCGGAACACGGAAACTTGCAGGAACTCCGCCTGGCGCAGAGGCGAGGTAAACCCACGAGGCAAGCTCGTGGGCGAGCAATCGCATCACCCAGCCCCCCACGAGTTCATCTCGTGGGCTCGCAGGGCCTTTGCGCCAGGCTCGAGCCCGCGGAACACGGACGCTCGAAGGAACCCCGCCTGGCGCAGCGGTGAGATAAACCCATCAGTCAAACTCGTGGGCAACTAACGCGACAGATGAGGCCAATTGCTTTTTCCAATACGCGCATCATATGATGCAGTCCTTAGGGCCTCCGGAACTCACTGGGCATCCTGAACACAGCCTTTTCGACACTTTTCGGGCTGACGCGATCCGATCACGGGCGCGAACCCCGCTTCTACCGCAAAAATCTGTTCGTTTATTGACTCTGCCAAAGCGAAGTTAAAGATTAATTGGTTCGCCGAGCCACATTCTCACTTCCTGGCACCACCACTCGTATCCCTGGTACCGAGCCTTTCGACGCTGACCATCAGTGGCTGGAGAGAAATTGACTCACCGCCGACGACGGTGACCCTGAACGTACGATGGAGGTAACCGCTTCGCTCGTGCCAGATGCAGAATTCATGATCACCTTCCGGCAGATCCCTGATGTGAAATCGCCCTTCAGCATCAGTGATCGCTGCATATGGATGATCAACGACAAGCAAATAACCAGACATCCAAGGGTGATAGTCACAACCAATCCTGACTGGACTTGATTCAGGTTGCTCGAAACTGAATCTTATTGGACTCCCCGCAGGTGGAATCAGGTAGCCTCTTTTTGCGTTTTTAAGGGGATACGGGTTTGCGTGGTGGGCAACCGCGTCATCATTATGGAATTCAATCGACTGGCGCGTTCGACAGATCAGGCAATGCGGCACAAACCGACACTCTCGCGAGCGAAGTGTGACAGGCTTTTCTAACCCTGCCCGAAAATCCGGGTGTATCTGAGCCGGGGACGAGCTCAGATATACGAAGACATTAGCGAGCCCTCTCGAAGAGTCATCGATTTGCAAATCATCTGCAGCCCGACCAGCTCCAGCACAGATTTCCCTGTCCTTCACTTCAGCGTCGACAGGGAACAGAAACTGCCGAGCGGGGATTTCACCGTCGACAACGATCTGTCCGTCGACCGACCCCCAATCGTCAGCGCAAATGACGCGGCAACTGACCGCCAGGATAAAGTACATGGCATGTCTGAACATGATCAGGTCCCTCGTGAGTCAGGCTACGACAGAAGATTGCCCCTTGCAAGAGCATTGCCTCAGCGGAGATGCCTCAAAACAATTGCCCCGGTCTTCCGGGATTGGTTCTCTGAGCGACTGACGTACTTGCTGAGTCATCGTTCGAAGACGGTATTGATGTCGAAGCCGGAATGGGGCTCTGCGGTGGCTCAGATTCGTTCGGACGTTCAGGTTCGGGCCGATTCGGTCAAGAAAACTGGTGGTTGTTGACATGCCTCCATCTTACCACACAACCCAGCGATTTGTCACGCAGAATGTGCCCTGACAACAAAACACAATGCCACAGCGCTCAATCGCACGATTTTTCGTAAGCTGTCTTTCGATCTCGCATCCGGAAAGTTCGTACCTCAGCACCGTGATGTTCTTCTGGGCGGACCTCCCGGGATGGGTAAAACGCATCTCGTGATTTCACTCGCCGCCGCCTCGTGTCGCCAGGGACACAACGTCCGCTTCTTCACGGCTGCAGCTCTCGTCAACCTGCTCGAAGAGAAGCAAAAGGCGTACCTGCTCGGCCGCTGTCTGACTCAGCTGGATCGCACTGATCCTGGGGGCAGATCTTTCAGGGCGTTCGAAGGAACTCCGCCTGGCGCAAAGGCGAGGTAAACCCACGAGGCAAGCTCGTGGGCGATTGATGCGCCAATACGACGTCAAAGACTCATTGCTGATAACGAATTGCGGTGCCTGTCAGACACTGGATTTCCGGATCGGCGACAGGTGTTGTGCCGCACCTGTGAAATTGAGTATCGCATGAGCCGTTTCAACCGGATGTGAAGCAGGAAGTGTATGGCCGCCACCTGCGATCACCACATCCGGGTGCGTGTAGCGAACAGGAAATGTTGTGTCGGCGGTACCGTGAATCTGTAGTAACGGAAACAACACTGGCTGACGAGGGGTCCAGTCGAGGACTGCTGAAGTGGCCCAGCGGTGCCACGAACCTTCAGTACCGCCGAGTTTTGTTAATCGCAGCGTTGCGGCTGTTCGAAATGCTCTCGGAACCATTCGTGCAGAGTCGCCGACAAGTTTCAGAACATGAGCACTGTAACGACCGCCGATCAATCGCCATGCACGCAGCCACGGGGGAAGTTCTGAGGGTTTTTGAATGCCTGAAATGAGAATACACCCGGCAGGCTGAACCAGACGTGATATCTCAAGTGCCAGAATGCTGCCAAATGACACTCCACCGATAAAACAGGGCGCAACGAACAGCGGAGCCATTCTCGCAGCGTAGTCGGAAAGTGCTTCTCCCGGGATCGGGGCAATAAATTCCACAACCTTCGCATTCGGCAACAGCGGAAGCAACCTGTTGTAAAGCGGGAAATCGGCCGTCATTCCCGGCAGCAGGTAAATCGGCAAAGTGTCGGCTGTCATCGATTTCCCTCAATGATTCGTGCTCGTGCTCGAAAGAGACTGTTACAACGAATCGTGTTTTGATCGCCAGGAACCGTGATCAACAGTTGCTCGATCCGGGAATCATCGTGGAACAGAACGAAGGATAGATTTGTCGGGTCAGGGATCGCTCCGCGCGGATTTCGAGTACGAGCAGGAGCACGAGACTTCAATGGAAATGCTCAATCCCCGGGGGCGGCTTCGATAGATTCCCCGTCGTCGATTTCCAGCCGACATTCGGGAAGACTCTGCACAAAGAGTCGTCCATAGTGTTTTGTCATAATACGGGGATCCATTAAAACGACTCGACCACTGTCGTTGCGATGTCGGATCAGCCGCCCGAAACCCTGTTTGAGTTTGATGATGGCTTCCGGAACCTGATAATCCCGGAACGGATTTCCTCCCCGCGATTTGATTTTCTCAATTCGGGCTTCAAGAAGGGGATGATCGGGCACACTGAAGGGCAGTCGGGGGATAATCACATTTTGCAATGCCTCCCCTGGTACATTCACTCCCTGCCAGAAGCTGTCCGTTCCGAACAGCACGGCTCGAGGATCCTCCTTAAATTTTTCCAGCATGGCTGATCGCTGCAGCCCCTTGCCCTGGCAATACAGCGTCAAATCGTGCTCGGCCATCCAGCCCATCATACGTTCCATGCAACCCTGCATCATGGAATAACTCGTAAACAGCACAAACGCCCGCCCGCCGGTTTCCAGAAGATGTCGCTGCATGCGTCGACATACGGCGGTTTCAAACGCTCGTGCATCAAGCGAAGGATCGGGCATATTGGAACACAGAATCAGACGTACCTGCTGAAGATAGTTGTATGGGCTTCCGAGTCGAATATCACGCCCTTCTGTCAGTCCGATTCGCGAGCGGAAGAAGCGAAAGTCTTTGGATCCGGTTGCCAGAGTTGCGCTGGTCATGATCACAGATGGAACTTCGTTGAAGAGGTGATCGCGCAGAATGGGTCCGACCTCGACAGGCGCGCTCATCAGAGTCAGTCGCTGACGCTGGGTGCCGGATCGTTCGACCCAGAATACACTGTCACTCGCTTTTTGTTCCGCCCATGAGGCAATGTTGTCGGCCAGCATCTGACATCTTGCAGCCGATGCCGCCAGCTCGACTTTTTCGGACTCGTTCGTTCTTGCTTCCGCCGCGAGTGCAATCATTCTGGATAACTGCTGCAGCCGAGGTGAGACGGTGTTGATAATTTCCACCGGCCTGTCCAGTCGTCCGTTGGATTTGCAGAAGCGACTCGACCATTCACTGACCGCGACAAAATAGTCCCGGGAACAATTGCGAGCAGCCTGAGCCAGCTGCTGCGCTTCGGTTAGCTTGTAAACCAGCAGCAATCCCCGCTGTGACTGATCGTTGTAAAGACGGTTCAGCAGATATTCAATCTGTCCTTCAGAGATACTAAGCCCCAGATGGTCAGCTGCAACGGATTCGACGGTATGTGCTTCGTCGAAAATGACAGTGTCATAGTCGGGCAGCAGCGTGGCATTTTCCCGACGAAGTGCCAGATCCGAAAAGAACAGCGCGTGATTCACGATCAGCAGGTCAGCATTCCAGACTCGACGCCGCGCTTTAAAATAGAAACAGTCGTTGTAAGTCGGGCATTTTTTGCCCAGACAGTCGCCATGATCACTGGCCACTTCATCCCAGACATCAGCATCGGGACGAAAATTCATGTCAGCACGGCTGCCGTCTTTGGTTTTTTGTACCCAGTTCAGAACCTGCGAAAGGCTGCGTTCTCCGTTCATGTCAAACAACGCTCGCTGGCTTGAACGCTGAGACACCTTTTGCATGCGACGCAGGCTGATATAATTTCCCCGCCCTTTGACAAGCACAGCGGAAAATTCGACGGGAAGAACAGCCTGCAGAAACGGAATGTCGTGGTTGATCAGCTGCTCCTGCAGACTGATTGTGTGAGTGGAAACAACGATGCGTCGCTTCTTCTCTTCACTGCCCTGAGATTCCTGAGCTGCCAGAATCGCGGGAATCAGATAAGCAAAGCTCTTACCAACCCCGGTCCCGGCTTCCGCGACAAGATGCCGGCGTCCCTTAATTGCTTCCTCAACAGCTTTCGCCATTTCCAGCTGTTCAGTACGTGGTTCATACCCGGCAAGGCGGCGCGCAATAACGCCGTGCTGACCAAGAATGTCTTCTGCCGAGAATACCTCGTCTGTCATGCATTTTCCTGGATTGTCTGCCCGAATATCGCAAGCTCCGGCAGGAAACTCACAGCACCATAATCGCAATCTGAAAGAAGATTGTCACGGCCAGAACATCCAGAATCGAAGCAATCAGCGGGTTTGACATAATCGCCGGATCCATTCCAAGCCTCCGGAGAATTAAGGGCAACATCGCTCCAAACGCTGTTCCCATAATGACCACACAAACAACCGTGCATCCGATCACAGATGCTTCGGCAAGGGACTTCTGAAACCATAACCAGGCAACAAGGCTGTCCATCGCAGCGAGAATCACGCCAAGTGACAATGCGACCAGAAGTTCGCGGGCAATCACCGGGCGATGCTGGCCAATCAGAGAATCATCCAGCGTTTCTCCACCCTGCAAGGCAATCATTCTGATAAACAAAGTGGCTGACTGTGAACCTGCGTTTCCGCCGCTCGCCATCACCAGCGGCAGGAACATGAGGATCAGTACTGTCAGTTCCTGTGACGTATCACTGTAGTAGTCCAGTACTCTCGCGTTGGTCAGAGCCATAAAGGACAGAAACACGAGCCAGATGCCGCGTTTCCACAGGATGGTCAGCAGAGGAGTATCTTCATAAGAATCGACGAGCGGCTGAACGGCACCCTGCAGATAGGCGTCTTCGGTCGCTTCTTCCTGAACAACGTCCAGGGCGTCGTCGTGAGTAACAATTCCTACCAGCCGATCATCGTTGTCCACAATGGGCACGGCGAGAAAGTTATAGCGGGCGAGTTCCTGAGCGACGACCTCACGTTCTTCCGTAACTTTCATACGGATAACGTCACGCTCCATGATGTCCCACAGCACGGCATCCGGGCGTGCCAGAATCATTTCTCTCAGCGAAATCAGGCCTTCCAGCCGACGATTTTCGTCAAGAATATAGACGTAGTAAATGGTTTCGCTGTTTGGTGCCTGCAATCGCAGCCTGTCGAGTGCCTCGCGGACGGTAATATTTGCGGGCAGCGACGCATACTCCGTCGTCATAATTGCCCCGGCGCTGGACGCATCGTACGAGAGTAACCGCCGAATGTCGTTTCGCTCCGCCTTGGCAATCAGTCTCAGCACATCTTCACGACGATCCTGAGGCATGCGCGTCAGCAGGTCAACGCGATCGTCCGCAGACATCTGTTCGAGCAGCTCTGACAGGCGACCGGAATCAAGTGTCTCAACAAGTTCCGCCTGCCGCCGCAGCGAAATGTGCTCAAAGATCTCGACTCGAAGATTCAGATCCGCATGGTCAAGAACTGTCCAGACCTGAGCGTCGTCCAGTTCTTCGAGAATCTCGGCGACAACGACAGGATGAACGACTTTGCAGAATGCAGTCAGTCCGTGCCGGTCCGATTCATTCAGCATTTGCTGAACGTCGGGCAGAATCAGTGACCGATATGCATCCAGCATGGCAGGTTACCCAAAAAAAAATCCCTGCACTCGGGACGGAAAACCCGGCAGGGATCTGAACACCATAACTGCTGCCGTCACCCAAACGGGAAACGGAGCACATGAGTCCTTAGCGTTTGGAGAACTGGTAGCTTCGGCGAGCTTTACGTTTGCCGTATTTCTTGCGTTCGACCATTCGGTCGTCGCGAGTCAGCAGGCCCGCATTTGCCAGTGAGTGATGCCATGTCTCGTTCATGCCCTGAAGAGCTCGGGCAATTCCCAGAATGATCGCACCAGTCTGACCCGTTGTGCCACCACCATCAACTCGAACACTGATGTCAACCTGACCGAGCTTACCAACAACCTTCAGGGGTGCCGTCACACTTTCACGGTCTCGCTGAATTCGCAGGAATTCTTCCATCTGCCGACCGTTAATCAGGAATGCACCGCTGCCTTCCTTAATGCGAACTCGAGCCACCGCAGTCTTGCGGCGACCTGTGCCCATCGCCACGCCAAAACGATCGATCTTGCCGCGAATCGTTGGCTGATAGTTCGGGTCAACTGGAGCACTTTCCCCCGGAGCACCGGTACCCAGCGTCAGTTCTGGCAGACTGGAAGACGGCACTTCCGGAACAGCCACTGATTCATCCATTGAATTTTCGTCTTCTGAGGAACCCATACTCATCTTGCTTCAGATCAAATCGGGAAAATGAAACAAATGCAAATTTGACTCGCAGCTATCCTTCTGCCCAGCCAAAACAATTTCGAAATTCAGTTATCGTTACTCACCCATTTTTCGGTCCGGCAACATATGGGCCGGAAATGGCTGAGGCTGCTGAGCCTGATGAGTATGTTCCGTGCCAACGAACAGCCGAAGACGAGTCAGCATCTGACTGCCCAGCTTGTTCTTGGGCAGCATACGACGAACGGCCTCACGCAAAATCTGCTCCGGTCGCTTCTGCCATGCTTCCACGGCCGTTTTTACACGATGACCACCAGGGTATCCTGTATACCGAGCATAACGCTTGTTGCTCATCTTCGTCGACATATAAGGGATCTCAGAGTGCTGCATGGCTCCGCCCGTAAACCGCACTCGCTCGACATTCGTCACCACCACGCAGTCACCGCTGGCAACGTGTGGAGTGTAATCCGGCTTGTGCTTACCCATCAGCACCATCGCAATTTGAGTTGCCAGGCGACCGACGATATGCCCGTCTGCATCAACCACAAACCACGTGGGATCACAAACGTCTTCTTTTTTCGCCATCCATGTCTTACCAAGTGCCAGCATCGAACCGCCATCCCCTGAGCCGTATCATTACGGCAACTGTTCATCTGATCAGTAAAGCAAGAAACAATCGCAGCTGAGTCGGTCCTGTGTTCAAATTCGTTCAGGAGCCAAAGACACTGCGATACACTGGGAAATACCGGTGGTAAATCGGCAGCCCCATGAGCCAAGTCGAGGAATTTAGCGACTTTGGGCCACACAATCAATGCTGTGACGAGGAAATAGCAGGTCGATTATTGGGGAATTTGTTCAAAATGTATGTCATTCCGCCAAAACAGCTCGCCGTGAACCCATCATTCCACGGCGAGCTGCCTTCCACGCCACGTTTACGGATCGCCGTTAGAAATTCAGCCAGAACAGGAATTCCTGTTCATCCGTCATCAGGAATTCCTGCGACAAATGAAACTCTTCAGCGCCTTGCAGTCTTGAAACAGGCAATAGCGCCGGCAGCAGGATATGTGATGGTGTTTTCGGTGCAGGGCGAAGTGAAGGGAGCAACATGCCGGCCTTTGAACTTGCCGTGACGACAGAATTCGACTTGTTTGAACCTGCCGGGCCACCAGCATGTGCCATTTCGGTCGATTGCGAGAAACCAGCCATCAAAATCAGGGCTATGGAAAGTACGCTCGGCTTGAACGGCTTGCGAATAAACATGGAATTCACTCCTTATTGATCAGCCTGACGGTATTGATCAGCCTGACGGTAACTTAAATTCGCAGCAACATGCTGCCTGCCGCGGAACACTCAGTATCAGCAGTCACACACAGCAAGGCGTAAACCGTCTTCAACGGACATCAGATAATTCGCAGCAATCTCCCAGGAGGTTGACAGGATGGGGTATGAGTACGAGGATGGAAGAACTTCGTATCGTCCGCATCGAAGCGATCATGTCAGGCCCAATGCGATCACCAAAACGATAAACTCAAACCGAGGGTACAAATTGACCTGATGACGCCCGTCTCTGATGAAACCAGTTTTACCGGACTGCGGCTTGCATGTTCGCAGCAGTCTCGAGTTCGGGATCTTTCCGGTTTTCGCCGTACTCATCAGGTACCGACGGAAGTCAACGATCATACCAATTCATTTATCCGCAAAATCGCGGTCCCTGAACTGAACGAAGATATCGAACGCTGGTTTGCCGACTTCCGAAAACATCTGAAGTTCCGTCGACTGGATATGCAGACCACTGATCCTCACGATGGGTCTGCTCAAATCTCGACCCCGTGGTTTGACTATCAGATTGCCGTTTCGCTGGTTGACGATGATCCCGCGCAGGTCGTCTGGAAGCGGTCACTCAGCTCTTTCAGACAGCCGCAGAAACTGCTCTCACCAGCCACCGACATGCTCTTCGGAACACTGTTCAATATCGTGGAAATGGAGCCGTTCCCCGACCTGAATCTTCCGCAGTTTATTGACGACGTTGAGCAGCTGGAAACCAGCGGGATTTCGCTTGACTATGATCGAAATGCCACCTGGTGTCACATCAGCCTTCCGGGAATCGCTGGCCAGATGAGACTTTCAGCCGATGAAATGTCTCTGGTACTTGCACAGCCAGCACGGCCAGCCAGCCTTCTGGAATCTTTTGCAAAGTTTCAGCAGATTCTCAGCCGGGCAAACGGGTCTTCAGCTGACGGACTCGTTCCAGTCGATGAGCTGTAATTCAACCCGATCAAATCCTCCGAACGAGTTGATCACCGGTGCGAAGCTGACGTTTAATGGTCGTGAAGTGGCTTTCAATTCTGCTGCCCATTCACCCCGACCAAACGCAACGGCTCGCATTGCCGTGCGATTCTGTCGAACACGAATTGCCAGATGGCGATCGCCTTCCCCCATCGTTTTGGGAGGCTCTGCCAGTTCAACTCGACTGGCAACAAACCGTGGAGTGGGATTGCACTGACCAAAAGGGCCGAGCCGATCGAGTTCCTGAACGGCACGGACGGTCACCTCTGAAAGCAGCACCTCAGCGTCGATTCGCAGTTCTGTATCCGCTTCTGTCGGATGAAAATTCTTTTCCGCAAAACTGGCGAGTGATTCCCGAAGGCCGTCGACCTGTCGGGCATTTAGTCGAACGCCGGCGGCCACCTGGTGTCCACCGAAGCCGGTAACGAACTCGGAACAGGCTGACAATCCATTGTACAAATCGAATCCTGCGTAAGAACGGCCGGAACCCGTGCCGGTTCCATCTTCTTTCAGAGAGATCAGGATTGCGGGCTTGCTGAATTCTTCGGCCACGCGACTCGCAACAATACCAATCACACCCGGATGCCATTCATGATGAGCCAGAACCAGGGTTTTGTGTTCATTCCAGTCCGGATGAGCTTCAATCAGTTCTTTTGCCTGTTTCAGAATCCGGCGTTCCACCGTTTTCCGGTTGCGGTTCAGTTCATCAAGGTAGTTTGCCAGCATGATGGCCCGCTCGGAACTCTCTGTGGTCAGCAGTTCCACAGCCAGTCTTGCCTGGCCGAGTCGACCGGCCGCGTTGATTCGGGGTGCCAGTGCGAATCCGATGTCGTCGGCTTTCAGCTGAGGCTTCTCTGTCAATCCGGACACCTGCATCAGCGCTCGAAGCCCCAGTGAAGACTTTTCACGCAGGCTCTGCAGTCCATATCGAACAATCACACGGTTTTCACTGATCAGCGGAACAACGTCAGCAACGGTTCCGATCGCCGTCAGGCCCACAGCCGACTTTAGAAATTCCCGCATCCGGGGGCTGGCTTTTTTTCCATCTCCCAGTCGCTGACAAACGGCCCATGCAACCTTGAGAGCAACTCCCACTCCGCACAAATCGCCAAAAGGATAAGCGGACCCGGGAAGTCGCGGATGAACCAGGACGGCAGCTTCCGGAAGTGTTGTGCCGAGATGATGATGATCCGTGATGATCAGTTCGAGGCCGAGACTTCGCGCCAAATCCGCCTCTTCGACGCTGCAGATTCCGCAGTCGACAGAAATCAGCAGGCGTGAGGGGTCTTCTTCATGCAACTGGCTGATTGCAGCCTTATTGATCCCATAACCTTCTTCCATGCGGCAGGGAATATAGTAGTCCACGGTGGCACCGCAGAGCTGCAGGCAGTGCCAGAGCAGACTGGTGGCGGTCACTCCATCAACGTCGTAGTCACCATAGATCGTAATACGCCGTTTACTGTTGACCGCCGAAACGATCCGATCGGCCGCTTCATCTACTCCCGGCAATAAAGATGGTTCGAACAGGTCTGCCAGTCGGGCGTCGAGAAAGCTGCGGGCAGGTTCAGCGTCATTCATTCCGCGGGCAATCAGGACCTGCGCCAGCAGTGGCGACACCTTCAGCTGTGCCGACATACGTCGAATTGCAGTTTCATCGTGCGGATGGAACGTCCATTTGCGGGCCATGCTGGTCACTCTTGATTAACAAATGCGATTTACCGCATGCCGGATGCAGGTCCATTTTCCCATGTTCTCCCGCAGCCCCCGCACCCACTGGAATTCTCCTGCAGTGCCTTCAGAAACATCCGTTCTCCGGCTGGTGTTGGGTAGCTCGAGTTCACGCATGCCAGGCAGAGAGATGTTTCAGGAAGTCCGACGCAGCGTGACAAAGAAGCAACGGGTAAATATCGAAGAGAATCGGCACCAATCTCTTTGGCAATCGCCAGTTCTTCTTCCGGAGTAATTACCGAACCGGCCATGAACTGGGGCGCATACAGTTCTTTAATCGTTGACATATCAATGCCGTAAAAACACGGCGCGATAATCGGTGGGCAGGCGATACGCACATGAATTTCCTTTGCACGGCCCCGACGTCGAAGCAAAGCAACCAGCTCGTTCAGCGTTGTGGCTCTCACGATGGAGTCATCCACAAGCAGAACTCGCTTGCCTTCCATAATTTCCGGCAAAGGTGTGTACTTCATCCGAACCTTGTCGGCCCGGTTATTACCCTCGATAAACGTTCGACCGATGTAACGATTGCGAATCAGTCCCTCCTGAGACGGTACTCCCAGTTTGAAGGCCATAGCATCTGCCGCCGCCTTGGCGGTGTCGGGGACCGGCACCACGATTACGTCATCGGCAATGGGAATCGTCTCATTCGCCGCAAGCTCTTCTCCCAGCCGTTTGCGGGACAGATAAACACCGGCATCGTCAAACGAGCTGCCAGCATTGGCGAAATAGATCCATTCGAAGAAACAGTGAGCCTTTCGGGGACTCGCACAAAACTGTTCAACTCGTACAGTCTCGCCATCCACGATCACCGCATGACCGGGAGGCACGTTGTGAACGTTCTCGTCGGCGAACCCAAGATGTGTGAGCGCCACGCTTTCACTGGCAGCAGCGAATAACGGCCCCTCAACCGCATAGCACAGCGGTCGAATGCCCAGCGGATCACGTGACACAAACATCTGACCTCGGGCATTCAGATACACAACATTCCACGAACCATCCACTCGTTCTGCAATTTTCTTCAGCAGCGGAACCGGCTGTATCTCTGCATCAAGTGACAATTCGTGAGAAATGAGGTGATTCAGCACCTCCGTATCCGTTTCTCTCGCCAGATGAAAATCGCTGGACCTGAGAATCTCTTCCTTGAGCTCAAGATAGTTGGCCAGCTGACCATTGAATGCAAAGCTGAACCATTT
The DNA here is from genome assembly GCA_022843805.1 of Fuerstiella sp. Lineage (GTDB taxonomy): Bacteria > Planctomycetota > Planctomycetia > Planctomycetales > Planctomycetaceae > F1-80-MAGs062. The sequence goes on along the minus strand of JALHMY010000031.1, from coordinate 67,191 downwards.
AGACCGGGCAATGTGGTGACGTTCGAACGGCTGAGCGTAACTTCGGTCATCCTTGCCACAGGTTGCGTATCGGACATGACCGATTGCCGCATACCCGGAATATTCCTCCATCAGTTTCTGATAGAGATCCGTACGATTCATCCGAAAGACTTCCGCGACACCGCCGACATCCTTGTGTGTGTCGATGAGCTGATGTCGGGCAGGATTGTAGGTCGTGAAGCCTGCCGCGAGCTGCCCGCGATTCTGCATATCCAGCAGCATACCCGGGATGAGCCGGGACGTTCGGTTCAGTTCCCCGCCGGGAACCAAAGGGCTCACTTTGTCGGATTTTAAATGGTAAATAGCGGCCACGCCGCATTCGTGATTCAGTTCTTCCATGCCGGAATGTTCAGTTCGATGAGCGGAAACAGATTCCGCCAGGAATTTTTCCGCAAAATGATTCCGCCAGGGAATCGCCTGCAAAGGGAAAAACACGGCATGTTAGGCCGCTGAAGTCTGAATCATAGTCGGGTCCCGCCGCCGGTCAAAACGATCTCAGCCCTGCCTGCTCCAGTTCACCAAACTCGGTACTAAAAGCCACGGACAAACCGGCAGCTTTCTCTTGATCCGCAGAATTACGTAACCAAATCCGGCGAATTTATGGCGAAGGATTTCTTGTCGCCCCGGAATTCATGCGCATGGCCCGACAGTGCTGCTCCACCTCCCGGGAAAACCGCCGCACAATCTGCATCTGTGTTTCCAGATCCTCCAGCGGAATTCGCGAATCATGAATCGACTGCATTCGACGAGCCAGCTGCTGATAATCGGGCGATCCGGGGTTCGGAATCGTCAAATCACGAGCATTTCCGCGGACCATCCGAAGGCAGTCGATCAGTTCGCGCAGAAACACATAGGCATCCTCCACTTCCATTCGCTGTCTGGGAGAAATCAGGCTCAGTCTGGCAGCCTCCCCAAGAACCCGACGGGTATTTGAATGCCTTAATTCAGGTAATGTTGTCCCAAAAGTCAGCTGCAGTGCCTGTACAGCATATTCACAGTCCACCAGTCCACCATCACTCAGCTTCGCATTCACTGTTCCACCGCGAACCAGCTGCCGTATCTGCCTTTCTCTCATTGCTCGCATCGCAGTAAAGTCGAACTGTCCGCTGGAATAGACGGCCCGGTGACAGATCGCCATTGCCTCCGCCGCAAACTGGCGGTTACCGGATACAGCCCGAAACTTCACCAGAGCCTGCCTCTCATACGGCCATGCCGGCCCGTCCGGACCATAATAGGCCTCAAAGTCTGACAGAGCGACTGCAGCAGACCCCGCCTGGCCGAATGGACGCATTCGCAGATCGACCTGAAAAATCCCGTCCTGTCGGGCGGATATGCCATTGGCGATGGCGGTTACAAGCAGGTCAAAAAATCGAGCATTGGAAACCGAATTTGCACCGGACGACTGCCCGACGCCCGAATAAATCAGCATCAGTTCGATGTCGGATGCATACCCCATTTCAACGCCACCAAATTTTCCAAGTCCGGCGACCATGAACGGACATACAACCTCTTCCATTTCCTCTGAAACGTCTGAACCAGCTGATCCGTCTGAACCAGCTGACTGGCCAGCAGCAGAACGAGCGGTCATGGGATGACCAAATTCCATGACAAGCTGCTGCCATGCCAGATCGATCGACCGACAAACAACCAGATCGGCCAGTTCTGTAATCTCCTCCGAAAACGCTCCAAAAGGACGACAATGTCCGAGCACATGCCGCATATCGATGCGGAACAGATGTCGATCCTTGAAGTTGTTTAATGCCGACCACGCCTGAGCAGAAGTTTCCACATTTGTCGTCAGCTCATCGAGCTGCAGTGACAACGATTCCCGGCATACACGGTCTCCCAGCTCGCCGGCATTCGCCAGCAGTGGAAAGAGCTCCTCGTGTCTCGATCGCAGAAAATCTTCCCAGAGAAACTGACTGATGCCGAGGACTCTGGCGACCGCATAGAGCACATTAGGCTGCTGCAGTGACTGGATATTCTTTGTCCACTGCGACTCGGGCTGCAACCGTGTAATCAGTTCCCGAAAACGCACCAGAGCATGGTGAGGATCGCTTGTCGACGGCAGCCAGTGAGTAAACTGCTTGATCAGAACAACCACCACACGCAGTTCCTGAACTCGTGCTTCGTTAAGGATAGGCGACCCGTCGCGTTCCTGAACGTGAAGGACATCCCGCACCTGATCTCCGAAGGAATCAATCATCGCTCGCGTCGTGCGAAATCGGCTGAAAAACAGGGCATGTGCGAGCTCAAAAAGGAATCCAGGTACGTCTGCACCAGAGATATTCAGCTGAGTTTCCCCTTTTGTCTGATCCTGTCGAACTGTCATCTCAACGGCTGCCAGCGTGGCATCTGAAACAGGCTTTTGGGGCAGAGTCTCACAGAATCGTGATATGAGTTCCGCACGGATCTCCTCCACTTGTCCTGCCGCAGCTCGCTCAATCAGCTGCGTGAGCTCCCGCTGCAGGCCTGTTGACAGCTGGTTTGGCGATCTCTGTATTGTTCCACAGGCAACTGGCGCCGAGAGTGGAGACAGTCCGTCCCGAGCCTGAGCGGCCTCTCCGTCAGCACCCGGCGAACTCTCAGGCATCATCCCAAAGTTTGTGCGAACAAAAAACAGTGCCAGAAAACGATTGCCCGGACATTCAAGTCCATAACGATTAAAGCCGTGGCCAGTCATCGCGTCGCCGCTTCGAATGTCGAGTCGGTAAACGGACAGCAGACCGCAGATCACAGACAACCATCCGGAAAACTCGGTGCCGCAGATGATCAGTTCCAACAATCCGTCTTCACCGGCCACTGCACTGCAATGAGCGGCGGCTCCCGGTCCACCCGCCGTTTGCTGGCAGAGTTGTTCAACAATCGCCTGGCGTCGCTCACGTTCCGCCAGATACGGTTGAGACACACCGATTCGCCGTTCTTCGAGTCGCCGTTCTGCTGGCGCCACCGAAGCAGCTGGAATGCTGGCAGCAGCGAGCGACTGAGCCCGTTCTGCTGGCAGCTCATGCACACCTCCAGGCTTTCCCAGATAATGTTCAAAGATTGCGCGAACAGCCGTCTGATGTTCTTCGAATCGCTGCAGCAGCGTGGCGGCATTGGGATAATCGAGTCGATTCGCCAGCCACTCTCTTTGCCGCGGATCAGTTGGAACTTCGTGTGTTTGCTGGTTATGCAATAATTGCAGCGAATGTTCCAGAGTTCTCAGAAATACGTAGCCTTCCCGAAGTTGTCGATACCAGGCGGCACTCAGCAGCCCAAATTCCGCCAGCCTGACCAGCGAATCGAGCGTATTAAAACTCAGAATGCGAGGCTCTTCGCGACCATGAGTCAGCTGAAGACACTGAACCAGAAACTCAACATCACGAATTGAGCCGATCCCAAGCTTCACTTCGGAATTCAGTTTTCCTCGCTGTCGCAGGCGTGATTCGATTCGTTCCTTCATCAGCTGAATGCTGGTGCGCACGTATTCGGGAGTCTCCAGGAGCAGCAGAGGTCGAATCGTTTCCAGAAAATTCCGCCCGATTATGGCATTGCCGGCAACTGTTCGAGCTTTTAGCAGCGCCTGCTTTTCCCACAATGCCGCATCCGATCGCAGGTAATGGGAATACGATTCGGACGTGGTCACAAGCGGCCCCGCATCTCCCCACGGACGCAGTCTGAGGTCAACGCGGTAAAGAAAACCAGGCGGCAAATTGTCAGAAAGCCCATCAATCGTTAGTCGGGCAAGCCGTTGAATTCCCGAAGAGTCGCTTCGAGCAATGAGAATAAGGTCGATGTCCGAACTGTAATTCAACTCTTCCCCGCCGTGTTTGCCGAGCCCCACCACGGCCAGACTATCCGGATTTTCACCGCATTCCCTGGCGGCGAGGTTCAGACAGACCTGAACCATTGCATCCGCAAGAAGTGACAACTGAAGAGTAACAAAACGCAGGTCCAGCAGCCCGAATGCATCACACATACCAATTCGCAGCATTTCACGACGCTGGAATCGGCGAAGTTCTGTAAGATTTTGTCGCCTCGTCGCGCCGACAGAAATCGCTGCTTCCGCTTCACTAACGAATTGATCTCGAGATTTCATTTCCGCCGTTCGACCGCCTGTGGTCAGGGATGTCAGGCATGCAGGATCAGCGAGCAGCGTTTGAGTGAGAAAAGGACTCCCACACGCAACTCTTGCCAGTACGTCCAGCGCTCTGGGTGTCTGCTCAAACATCTCATACGGATTAAATTGCTCCGATGCGTTTCGAATGAACTGTTCGACAACTCCCAGAACGATGTCGCGCAACGGCGCCTCTCTCAGCACCCTTAGCAGCATGTCATACCAGACCGGTCCGGAAGGAACCGGCAGGACGTTCATCGGCTGTTCCGAAATGACCGACCTTCCTGAATTATCGGGCGATATGGTTCCTGTTTGTGTCTCCTGAACGCTCAGCCAGAAGCGACGAATTCGCATCAGCATCTGTACGGCCGAATCCGGAGTCTCAAATCCCAGATCCGCGAGCAGAGCTGTGTTGGCCAGTTTTTCTGAATCTGTCAGCTTGTCAAATCGTGGAATCATCGTAGAACCGCTCGTTTTCGCGGTGTTCTGCGGTAAATTGTGAAATTGTCCGCCGTTTTCTTCTGCGCGGATGTTCAACTTTCAAACTGAAAGAGATTTTTGATGTCGATTTCTTTGTCTGACCCGTCCCGTGACACTCTGGAAACGTTCGACAATCCGTTTCCCGATCGTAATTATGTGATTGAGACTGTTTGCCCTGAGTTTACGTCACTTTGTCCAAAAACCGGACAGCCGGATTTTGGCACGCTGACCATCACTTATATCGCTGACCGTCAGTGTTTTGAACTGAAGTCACTAAAGCTTTATCTGCAGCAGTATCGTAACCACGGAGCATTTTATGAACGGGTAACCAACCTGATTCTGGACGATCTGGTCGCAGTGACCCGCCCAAGATGGATGCGCATTGATGCCGCGTTTACTCCTCGCGGAGGAATTCGGACAACGGTCATTGTGGAACATGGCAAACGACCACAGGCATAAATTTTTATGGTCTTACTGAAAAACTCGGTTCTCGCAACGGTCTCGCTGCTGCTGGTTGCCGCAATGCTGGGCTGGTCATCGCCGGGGAAAAGCACCCGCACAATTGGGGAATCCGGGAATTCCAAAGGATCGAGTGACCAGAGAAATACAGTGTCAGATGTCGGTAACGGTGGTTCGAATGACAGTGATGTTGAAGTACAGAGACGACTGGACGACGTCATTATCGTAGGGGCTGGAATTTCCGGACTCTCAGCGGCACTGGAGCTCGGTCGAGCCGGTGCCCGAGTCACTGTGGCTGACATGAGTTCCGTATTCGGCGGACATGCCGTGATGTCCCAGGGAAGTGTCAGCATCGTGGCATCACCCGTTCAGGAACTCGCGGGCATCCGGGATTCTCCTGAACTGGCATTTCAGGATTTTCATCGCTGGGGTGACGATCCTGCAACCGACTGGGTTCGATATTATGTCGACAACTCCCGTCGCGACATTTACGACTGGCTGACTGAACTGGGTGTTCGTTTTTCGGGAGTTGTCTCGTCGTCCGGAAACAGTGTATCCCGGGAACATCAGCCGGAGGGTCGCGGAATCGGACTGGTGACGCCGATTTATCGCGCGTGCCTCGAACTGGAGAACGTCTCGTTCGAATGGAACAGTCAGGTTGAACGGCTCTTGCAGCAGGACGGGCGAGTCTCAGGCGTTGTCGTCCGCGACGTTCGAAGTGGGCAGGTACGAGAACTTCGAAGTCGTGCGGTGATTCTGGCGACAGGTGGTTTTCAGAGTAATCTGGAGATGGTGCGCGAATTCTGGCCAGCCGAGTTTCGCTTTCCCGATCGTATTCTGGCCGGATCGGGAAGACACTCAATCGGACTCGGACACAAACTCGCCCAAACCGTCGGCGGCGAACTATCCCGCATGGACTATCAATGGAATTATTTTACCGGGCTTCCGGATCCTCGATATCCCGGGACGGATCGAGGATTAAATGCGACGAACCTTTACGGAATTCTCGTGAATTCTGAAGGACGACGGTTTGCCAACTTTCACGGGTGGGCAAAAGAAGTCATGCCGGTGTTGCTGAAACAACAGGATGCCACCTGCTGGTGCATCTTCGATGAAGCTTCAAAGCCTTTTTTCATTGTCTCCGGTTCAGACTGGGCAGACTTCAAAAAGGTGGATGCTTTGATTCTGCAAAATCCCGAACTTGTCGCTCGAGCTGACTCTCTGGAGGAACTGGCTGCCAAAGCCGGGCTGCCAGCTGCGAATTTGCAGGCGACGATTTCTCGTTACAACGAAATGGTAGAAAAAGGCGAAGACACCGACTTCGGAAGATTTGGTCCGGGAAAGTCCGAGTTCTCCAACAATACTTCACCAAAAATCAGTGTCCCTCCATTTTATGCCATGCAGACCTTTCCCCTGACAAGAAAAAGCATGGGAGGTGTGGCCATCGATCTGGAATGTCGCGTTCTTGATGCTCAGAAAAAAACGATTCCGGGACTATACGCAGTGGGAGAACTGACGGGCCTGGCGGGCATCAACGGCAAAGCCGCTCTGGAAGGCACATTTCTGGGCCCCTGTATCGTTACAGGCAGAGTTGCTGCAAAATCACTGTTAAAGGAGCTTACACTGAAACCAACTGCAAAACCCCTGAATCAATCAGGCTGCAGGGATTGTCATAACATGCAGGAACTGCTCGCAGAAGATCGTGAAGGATACTGGCATTTTCAAAAGGTTCACAGAACCACGGAAGAGCAGGGGCGAGACTGTCGGCAATGTCATAGTGAACTCACTCCGTATCAGGCTGACCACCATCGCATGAATCCACAGTCGATGACAGCCAACTGCGAACTCTGCCATACCGGCAAGGAATAGATCAGCCAGCTGGAAAAACAATAAGTTTCCGCCATAGTAGCCTTTCGCTCCGCGAAAGAGCGTTCTCTTGCGGAGCAAAAGGCGACACTTATTATCTGACGCCGATTCCAGCGTCTCGGGGGACGCTGCTACGTGGTTGGTGGCGGACGCTCGATGCAGCGTCTATCATCTCTGAGCGTTATGTCATGACCAGGTATAGAAGGAAGCACGTCATGAGTCGTTTTTCAGCGGTGCCGGTTGCAGTTTTGGCCATCCTTTTTGGCAGTCTCCTTTTTGGCAGTCAGAGGCTGCTGGGAGATCAGCCCACGGACGGAACCGATGGCATTTGGCATCCAGTCTCCGCGGTTCTGGGCGGGAAAGAGCTGCCTAAAGAGTTTCGTGACAGTGTCGTGCTGAAACTCTCCGGAGATCAGTATTCGGTCACTGTGAATGGCCAGCCGGATAAGGGGACGTGCGTTCTGGATTTTTCCACGAAACCGCACCGTATGACGATTACCGGAACTGTTGGCCCGAATATGGGGAAGACTCTTCTGGCCATCTTTGAACTGACAAAACCCGACCTGTTACGGGTCTGTTATGATGTCACCGGAAAGGCATTTCCAACCGAGTTCAAATCGGCCCCCGACTCGACTCATTATCTTGCTGAATACCGTAAAGAACTTCCAAAGGGTGCCGAGCTTTCTGGCAGGGTGCTGAATGTTCCTGACGGCGATGCGATCGAACTGCTTGCAGCCAATGGAAAAAAATTCCGAATCCGACTGAATGGTATTGATGCTCCTGAAATGAACCAGCCATTCGGCTCACAGTCCCGCGAAGCGCTTTCTCTGATCGTCGCGGAAAAGACAGTGCGAGTGGTCACTCAGGGAGAAGACCGAATTGGACAAGTTATCGGAGATGTCTTCTTTCGGAGCGACACGTCAGATAAAGACGAACCTGAAGTGCATTTAAACGACCATCTGGTCGCGAAAGGTCTCGCATGGCATTTTGTTCGTTTTGCCCCCGATAATTCCAAACTGGCCAACAGTGAAAAACAGGCGAGGGAATCAAAGCTTGGCCTTTGGGCAGGGTCTGACCCGGTATCTCCCTGGGATTGGCGCCGTATGGAAGCCGAGAAACAGAAGTGACCGATCTGACCGATCTGACTGATCTGACTGATCTGACTGATCTGACTGATCAGACTGATCAGACCAATCATCTACGTTTCCGCCACGCCTCCCATTTCACTCCAGTCCGTCAGTTCGATTTCTGGCTGAATGAGTTCCACGAACTCGGTTCTCATACTGGTCTTTACACCGCGACCGCCTCGGGATGTCACCTGATATTTGGTCTGCCCGAAACTCAGCACTTTGTCGTTCTCGTTTCTGACGCGAAGTGTATCGCTTGGCCGGGCCAGCTGGACGACACCCAGAAGCTCGTCTCCGACCTCCAGTTTGATGCCTCGTACGCCTTTTCCGGCACTGTTCAGAACAGGGATTTCGTCGATGCGAAAATGCAGCAGCCTCGCCTTTCGGGACGCCATGAACATTGTTTCCGCTTCGCTCACCAGAGCCACATAACTCACATGATCTGCTTTATTGAGTCGACAGTACTTCCGTCCTGCCCGAGTCGAGGGCGTACGGAACATTTCGAACGGCAGACGCATCACGTTTCCCATGTGAGTTGCCACCAGCAGAAGTACGCCCACGCCGTCTCCGAAATCCTCCAGCGAGGTGACGAACCGGGTATCCGTCGTGAATGCCGACACAACAGAAACTCCGTCCGCCATTTTGGCACGCTTTGCCAAAGGTTCTCCATAACCGGATGAAACCGGAAGCTGATCAATCGGCAGCGTATAGGCAACTCCATCGGAACAAAAGAATACGACGCTGTCCAGAGTACTGCCCGGCACAACGGTCAGCACAGAGTCTCCTTCGCGTACTCGTGTGCGAGATACATTGGCCAGCTGCCCCACTCGTTTGATCCAGCCGTCCTTTGTCACAACAACGTTGGTATTCTCTTTTACAATGTACGCCTGAGGATCGAATTCGACGATTTCCTCCGAGGAACCGAGTTCACTTCTGCGAGCATCGCCAAACTCCTTCGCAACGGCTTCCAGTTCGGAAGTGATCAGCTTCCACATTTTGGTTTTTGACTTCAGAATCTGTTCAATCCCGGCAGCCTCAGCCCGTTTTTCGGCCAGCTCTTCACGGATCTTGTCGATCTCAAGGCGAGAAATTCGGTAAAGCTGCAATTCCAGAATAGCATCAGTCTGAAGCTCATCGAGAGTAAATTCGGCCATCAGCTTTGCGGCCGCATCCTTCTTCCCGCTACTGGCTCGGATAATCTTCAGAGCTCGATCGAGCCCATCGAAGATGATCTCAAAGCCTTCCAGAATATGGATACGGCGACGAAGCTGTTCCAGCTGAAACTCCAGCCGGCGTCTCACCGTTTCGTAACGAAAATCCAGGAAATACTGCAGCTGCTCCTTCAGATTCAGAACGCGGGGAATCAGCGAACCGCGTTCGTCCGGAATCAGACATGTGGCGTTATAGCTGAAGTTTTGTTCGAGCGACGTGTGGCGGAACAAATATGCCATCACGGCTTCTGCATCATCCTTTGATTTGAGCTCAATCGCGATGCGCAAACCGTTCTCTTCGTTGGTGTCGTCATTGACGGATACCAGCTGCGGCAGCTTTCGAGCTTCAACCAGATCGCCGATTTCCGTCATCAGCGGACCGGTGGAAACGCCATAAGGGATCGAGTAGATGATGATCCGGTTGGGAATTTCCTTCTTGCCCTCCTGATCAAATCGCCATTCGCCTCGAACCCGCATCGCTCCCCGACCCGTTTCATATGCCTCCCGCAATGCGTTGCGATCCGTAACAATGCGGCCACCGAGAGGAAAGTCGGGGCCCTTGATATATCTCATCAGCTGGGCAACGGTCGCATCCGGATTCTCGATCAGGTGCACGCATGCCTTTGTCACTTCGCTGAGGTTATGAGGCGGCATGTTCGTTGCCATCCCAACGGCGATTCCGGATGTGCCGTTGACCAGCAGGGCCGGATATCTGGAGGGCATCACAACAGGCTCCTGATCAGCCGCGTCATAAGTCGGTCGCATTTCGACCGTCTGATAACGCAGTTCACTCATCAGGTTCTCCGCCAGCTTCGACAGTTTCGCCTCTGTATAGCGTGACGCCGCAGCTCGAAGGCCCATAATGGAACCAAAATTTCCCTGGCCAATCACCAGAGGATATCTCAGACTGAAATCCTGAGCCATTCGAACAAGTGCATCATAGACAGACATGTCACCGTGCGGGTGAAACGAGCCAGTGGTATCCCCGCAAATCTTTGCACATTTCCTTGTCTTACTGTCCGCCGTCAGACGCAGTCGATCGTACATCACGTACAGAATTCGTCTTTGTACCGGCTTGAGTCCGTCTCGGATGTCAGGCAGGGCTCGGGAAGTGATTACCGAAACCGCGTAATTCAAATAGCGACGCCGAGTTTCTTCACTGATGGGAATAAACTGAACGTTTGGGTTGAGAGCAGATGGGTCCTCACCAAAAAGCCCGGAATCATTCTTACCGGAAGATCGTCGTCGAGCCACAACAGGCGTCCTTTGCCACGCAGTCAGCTGCCATCGTCAGGCAGCCATCAAAAAATAAGGAATGCAGTCAGCATGCAGCCACGCTGCTGCATGAGCAGTTGAGTATAGCTAAAGCGGGAGTTTTGCGTAATGGCACAACGTCGGTAGATCATCCGAATCGGATCCCCTGGGCCAGCGGCAGGTCCGAACCGTAGTTGATCGTGTTTGTGACGCGTCGCATATAGGCTTTCCAGCTGTCGGACCCGGATTCACGACCGCCGCCGGTGTCTTTTTCGCCACCAAATGCCCCGCCAATTTCCGCTCCACTCGGCCCGATATTGACATTGGCGATTCCACAGTCACTGCCACAGGCGCTCAGAAAATACTCGGCTTCCTGCAAATCGTTCGTAAAAATCGAGGATGCCAGTCCCTGCGACACACAGTTTTGCAGGTCAATCGCCTCCGTCAGCTGTTTGTATTTCAGCACATACAGAATTGGCGCAAAAGTCTCCTGAAACATGATTTCTGAATGCTGCGGCATTTCAACAATGGCCGGACAAACATAACAGCCACCTGCGGGCACACCGACCTCCAGAACGTCTCCTCCAAAAACCGTTCCACCTTCATGGCGAGCTTCGTCGAGAGCAGTTCGCATCCGGTCCAGAGCGGCCCGGTCAATCAGCGGCCCCACCAGTGTTCGCTCTTCCAAAGGGTTGCCAATTGGCAAAGACGCATAGGCGGTCTTCAGCCGCGACGTCAGCTTTTCGGCAACAGATTCGTGAACGATCAGACGACGCAGAGATGTACAGCGTTGCCCGCAGGTACCCGCTGCAGAAAAGACAATTCCCCGGAGTGCCAGTTCCAGATCGGCGGATGGAGTAACAATACACGCATTATTGCCTCCAAGTTCCAGTAAAGACCGACCGAGACGCATGGAAACAATCTGGGCGACCGCCCGCCCCATCGCCACGCTTCCCGTCGCAGAAATCAAAGGAATTCGACGGTCAGCCGCCATGGCTTTTCCGATGCCCCGACCACCAATGACCACCGATGAGAGTCCGTTTGGAACCTCCACAGCTCCAGCCACTGCCGTCATTTCGTCGGCCGCCATCATCAGAAGCGAATGACAGGCCATGGCACAAAGAGGAGTCTTCTCGGAAGGTTTCCAGATCACCGGGTTTCCGCAGACGAGCGCAATCGTCGCGTTCCATGCCCAGACGGCAACCGGAAAATTGAACGCCGTAATCACGCCAACCGGACCGAGCGGATGCCATTGTTCCATCATGCGATGTCGAACCCGTTCGGTGGCAATTGTCAGGCCATACAATTGCCGACTGAGGCCGGTAGCAAAATCGCAGATATCAATCATCTCCTGAACTTCACCGAGCGCCTCCTGGAGAATCTTACCGGATTCGAGCGTCACGAGATATGCAAGATCTGACTTGTGTCGTCTGAGAACTTCGCCAAAACGTCTCACCAGTTCGCCCCGTGCCGGAGCGGGCACCTGTCTCCATTCAAGGAACGCCTCCTGTGCTGACAGGATTGCTGCATTCAAATCGTCTGACGATGCCGACGGAATTTCGGCCAGCAACTGCCCATCTACAGGCGATCGAATCACAAAGGTCTCGCCGTGGCACCGTTGTCGGGAAGAATCGACAAGCAGTGCGTCCGAGCAGCTCCCGACACCAAGTCGCTCCAGCAAATCGTCAAGCACTGACATCGCAAAACTCCCTCTGAACGTGTGATTCTGCTGAGTCGATATAAATCCGTTTTAGATGCCCCTGAATGCACTATGCCATGGAGCTTCCTGAAAATTCCCGATATTCTATACCAAAAGTATCAGCAACCGCACGATTCGTCAGGCGTCCGCTGACCATATTGACGGCCTTTGCCAGCCCTGGATCCTGCTGACTGGCTGCAAACAATCCCATATCGGCGATTCTTCGGATGTACGGAAACGTAACGTTGCAAAGCGCATAGGTGCTCGTTCGCCCCACGGCCCCAGGCATATTAGTGACACAGTAATGCACGATTCCGTCAACAATATAGGTGGGTTCTGAATGCGTGGTGGGTCGCGATGTCTCGAAGCAACCACCCTGGTCAATACACACATCAATCACAACGGCGCCGGGTTTCATCAGCTTCAGGTCCTGGCTGGTCACCAGATGGGGCGCTTTGGCTCCGGGAATCAGTACGCCCCCAATAACCAGATCCGCCTTTTTCAGCTGTTCGCGAATATTGTGACGATCGCTGAACAGAGTATTGACGTTCGGCGGCATGATGTCTTCAAGATACCTCAGCCGATCAATGCTGATATCAAGAATCACAACATCGGCCTGGAAGCCAGCGGCAATACGGGCCGCATTTTTTCCGACGACACCTCCGCCAAAAATTGCGATATGAGCTGGTTCAACACCAGGAACTCCTCCCAGCAAAATGCCTCGCCCCTCCTGTGGTCGTTCCAGAAATCTCGCCCCCTGCTGAATGCTCATGCGCCCCGCCACTTCACTCATCGGGGTCAGCAGAGGTAAGTCACGAGCCTTCCCTTCAAGTGTCTCATAGGCAACGGCGTTGATTTTCGATTCGAGAACATTCAGCGTCAGCTTCTGGTCGGCAGCAAAATGGAAATACGTGAACAGAGTTGTTCCAGCTCGAAGCAACGGCCATTCGCTCTCAAGCGGTTCCTTGACCTTAACAATCAGCTCCGCATTCTGAAATATATCAGCATGAGCAGCAGTGATTGTTGCTCCGGCAGCCGCGTACTCCTGATCAGAAATACCGCTGCCAAGGCCGGCACCTGCTTCAATCAGTACCTCGTGCCCGGCCTGAGTCAGATCTTCCACTCCGGAAGGAAGCATCGCAACACGATATTCATCCCTTTTAATCTCCCGAGGCACACCCACAATCATGGCGATCGCTTTCGTGAATTCTTGTGTTGAATGTATTCGATCAGAAAAAAGCAAAAATCTGCCGACGGTCAGTCTGTCCGGAATCCTGCTCGGTTCCGGTGACGGTCCTGTTTTGTCCACTGTCGCTTTCCGTGACGAATCGTCAATGGGAAACAAAATCCCCAATGGCCTGCCTTATTCTATCCAAACAGCATGGTCGCTGAGAAACGCTTCGGAGCTGCCAGTGGGCCAGAGATATCGATTTGGCAAACTGTCAAGAGTTTGATGAGGCCGTTTGCCAAAAATTCTTTAAAGAATGATCTTCGCCTTTTAGATGGTTGCTAATTTTCGCTCCGGCCCATCAAATACTGTTGGGGACAAGAAGTTTTGGGTTAACGCAGCGGGAAGTTGCGTTCTAAGTGAATAGCGAGATGGACAGGTGCTTCGGGCAAGGGGTTGTCCCGGAGAGTTCCATTTGTTTGTCGTTCGCAATTTCGATCTACAATGGAAAAACAATTTCTGTTCGTGGATGTATCCAATCCTACGTGGCTGGTGTACATCGCTGTGCTGGTTTTGGCCGTCTTCTTCAGATTTTCCCGCCTGTTTACGGTTAGAAATCTGGACGTGCTTTTCATTCTGGCACTTTCAACGTCACTGGTGATCGCCAGCGCGTGGAAGAACATTGCGCCTCCGGGTTCGGCTGATTCCGTCGCAAAGTCGAACGGCACCAGACTCGAGGGAATTCAGATTGATGGTGCAGTGCAATCGCAGTCCGGCCCTGCCGACTCGGACGCCTCCAATACACTCAATGGCAAGTCAACCCACGCCGTTTTATCGTCGCCATCAACTGTCTACTCGGAATCGATCGCTGAGAAACCCCAGTCTGAACACGTGGCAGGCGCACAAACAGAAAATGGCGGGAGTGACCATTCGAATACGACTAATTCATCTGGCAGTGCTCCTGGGGCAGATGGTCACAACATCGCAACAGACGTGAATACCGGCACAGACGAAAGTACCGGCACGGTGGCTGGAAATGCGGTCGCGACGTCAGAAACCAGTTCCACGGACAGTGCGAATGAACCCAGTTCAGGTCAGGCAGCCGGAGAGCTGTCGGCTGATCAGGCAAACGCGAGCGCAGAGCAGGAAGTTTCGGCCAGCGGACCACAGTTTCATCCTGTCTACCTTTGGAGTTCCGGAATCTCGCTTGTACTGTCGTTTCTCCTGATACTCAGGCTGATCTTCGACGAATCGCTCACCCGTCGGCCACGGCTTGAGCAAAATCTGAATCAGGCGGGTTTAACCTTTTTGTGTATTCCCGCATTCGCTCTGCTGACAGTGGGCATCTTTATTGCACCACCTCCCAACAGTGCACTGGCTGCCGTTGAACAGGGAAGGGCGCTACTCCAGCGACTGGATGTCCAGTCTCAGATCGAAACGCCTGGTGAGCAGCCTCCGGCGCCGACGGCCACGCTGATTGCTGCCGGTGCGGCTGGCGTCGCTCAGCTTTCCGGTCAGTTACCACCAGATGAGGAGGCGAAGGCAGAACCGGACAATAGTGCTGAGGCGTGGGTGGCTCAGGTTCTGGTGGTGATTTCGCATACCGTGGTGGTTTTCGGTCTGTTGTATATCGGCAAGCATCACTTCAGCAGCATGCAGCTCGGCTTGTCGATGGCTTGTTTGTATCTGCTTTTGCCGTGTACCGCGAGAAACGTTCATCAGTTGAGTCATGTGTTGCCGGGTGCCTGTCTGACCTGGGCGATCGCCAGTTATCGCAAACCGGTCGTCGCTGGTGTACTGCTTGGGCTCGCCTGTGGCACTCTGTTCTTCGCCGTATTTTTACTCCCTGTATGGGCAGCATTTTACGGACGGCGAGGATCAGTTCGTTTTGGCCTGTCGCTTGTGGGAGTTGCCGCCATTCTGGTGGTCTGCCTGCTGCTGACCTCCAGCAATGCTGACTCGTTCATGAACAAACTGGTAACCACGATGAACTGGACGGTCTACCGGCTGCTGGATGAAACCGGCAGTGCGCCGGAAACTCCTTTTGGTCAGTTATTTGTGCGAATTCCCCTGGCCGCGGTGTTCTTTGTGATGCTGACGGCCATGACAGTCCTGCCGCGACCTCGAAATCTTGAGAATCTGCTGGCAAATTCCACAGCACTCGTCGTCACAGCTCAGCTATGGTATCCGGATGACATTGGAGCTTATGTGCTTTGGTACCTTCCCCTGCTGCTGCTGGTCGTCTTCCGACCGAGACTCGATCGGTTCACTCCTCCCGATGTGCCGGATCGCTATCAGATTCCGGTTTCGCAGCCAACTCCTGCGGGAGCACCTTCAGCCGTGGCAATGTCACGTCTGACATTGTATCAGTAGCCTGTGCAGCGGTAGCCTGTGCAGTTGTCGACGTTGCATCCGGTTTACGGCTTGCAGCTCGCCCGACAGCAGTCTTTACAGAAGGCCTGAATGTATCTTTGCGCTGATGAGGCGCTGAGCAATTTTTAGTTTCTCACTCGTGGCTGCATTTTTTGCCTGTAAGCCGTATTTTCGATTCTCAGTGAATCCGCAGCAGTGACCACCTGGTGCAGAATTGCGACTTTGTCTGACTTTTCTACAATTCACGATCCACGCTCCGTTTCGTTGCCGACACATGAATTCAGGACACGAGTTCTCACATGACCAGTTCTAATCCGTTTGGTGCTGAAGCTTCCCTGTCCACTGCCGCCGGTACTGTGAAGTATTATCGACTTCGCAAACTGGTCGACGAAGGAATAGGCGACATTGAAACGTTGCCCTATTCGATTCGAGTGCTGCTGGAGGCCTGCCTGCGAAATGTGGACGGATTTGTGGTTAGTGCGGAAGACGTCACCAATCTGGCAAACTGGAATGCGGCAAAACCAGCGGAGGTGGAAGTTCCGTTCAAGCCCGGTCGAGTTGTTCTCCAGGACTTCACAGGAGTACCGGCCGTTGTGGATCTGGCCGCACTCAGAAGTGCAATGGTGCGCATGGGGGGCGATCCGAAAAAGATTAATCCGCTGGTTCCCTGTGATCTCGTCATTGACCACAGTGTTCAGGTGGATGAATTTGCCAGTCGGTTTGCATTGCAGAAGAATGTGGAGATTGAATTTGAACGCAATATGGAACGTTATCAGTTCCTGCGCTGGGGCCAGAAGGCGTTCAATAATTTCCGAGTGATTCCACCTGCGACCGGAATTGTCCATCAGGTCAACCTTGAGTATCTCGCCACGGTTGTCATGACATCCAATGGTGTGGCCTACCCGGATAGTCTCGTCGGAACTGACAGCCACACAACCATGATTAATGGGCTGGGCGTCGTCGGATGGGGAGTTGGCGGGATCGAAGCAGAAGCGGTGATGCTGGGTCAGCCAATTTACATGCTGACGCCGGAAGTTGTCGGATTTCGGCTGACCGGTGAACTGCCTGAAGGATCAACAGCCACCGACCTTGTACTGACTGTTACTCAGATGCTGCGTGCCCACAAAGTGGTTGGAAAGTTTGTGGAGTTTTACGGCCCCGGGCTTGATGCTCTAAGCCTTGCGGACCGGGCTACTTTGGCCAACATGGCTCCGGAATATGGAGCGACGATGGGCTTCTTTCCGGTTGATGCGGAAACTCTGCGGTACATGGAACGTACGGGGCGGCCAAAGTCGCTGATTGACCTTGTTGAGCGATACTGTAAGGAACAGGGGCTGTTCCGAACTGCCAGTTCGAAAGAGCCGAGGTTCTCCAGTGCACTGGAACTGGACCTGGCGGCGGTTGTACCATCAATGGCTGGCCCGAAACGTCCTCAGGACCGCATTCTTCTGAAAGACATGTACTCGGAATGGAAGAAGTCGCTCAGCGGAGCGTTTGGCAAAGCACAGGCTTCGGTTCCGGTGAAAGTTGATGGAGGCACATCCGCGTCGGCGATTTCAGACGGCGCCGTAGTGATTGCCGCGATTACCAGCTGTACGAATACCAGTAACCCGAGTGTCATGATCGGCGCGGGGCTGCTGGCGAGAAACGCTGTGGCCAGAGGTCTGCATCAGAAGCCATGGGTTAAAACCAGTCTGGCGCCTGGCAGTCGCGTGGTCACTGAATACCTGCAAAAAGCGGGCCTTGACAAATCGCTTGATGCACTCGGTTTTCAGACGGTTGGATATGGCTGCACGACTTGTATCGGCAACAGTGGTCCGCTGCCGGATGCAGTTGCCGCGGCTGTGACATCCGGCGATCTGGTGGCGGCCGCTGTTCTGTCAGGAAATCGCAACTTCGAAGGCCGGGTTAATCCTCTTGTGAAGGCCAATTACCTGGCAAGTCCGCCACTGGTTGTGGCATATGCAATTGCCGGAACAGTCGATATTGATCTGGCCACACAGCCACTGGGTAAGGATTCCAGCGGTGTGGACGTTTATCTGCGGGACATCTGGCCATCACAGAAGGAAATTGCAGATACGGTCAGTTCATCAATGTCGCCGGAGATGTTTATTGAACAATACGGTCAGGCTTCGAACGGACCGGAAGAATGGCAAAAGATCAAAAGTTCGGATGGTGACCTTTATCAGTGGGATGAAGACAGCACCTATGTGCAGGAACCTCCGTTCTTTGTGGATATGCCGCTGTTACCTGCCCCGATTTCTGCCATCCAGGGGGCTCGCTGCCTTGTGTCGGTCGGCGATTCCACAACGACCGACCACATCAGTCCGGCCGGTTCAATCAAGAAAGATTCACCTGCCGGCCGTTATCTGCAGGAACGAGGCGTCAAACCGGAAGATTTCAATCAGTATGGAGCACGTCGCGGTAATGACCGCGTGATGACGCGCGGAACGTTTGCCAATATTCGCCTCAGAAACCTCATCGCTCCGGGAACCGAAGGAAGCGTGGCCCTTCATTTTCCGTCCGGCGAGAAAATGTCGATTTACGATGCCGCGATGAAGTATCGCGAAGCCGGAACTCCGCTCGTTGTTCTGGCCGGAACCGAGTACGGGACAGGCTCATCAAGGGACTGGGCCGCAAAGGGAACCTACCTGCTGGGCATCCGAGCAGTCATTGCGGCCAGTTTCGAGCGAATTCATCGCAGCAATCTGGTTGGCATGGGAGTGCTTCCGCTGCAGTTCCGAACAGGTGAAAGTCGTGAAAGTCTGGATCTGGATGGCACTGAGATCTTTGACATTCGTCTGGATGACTCGCTTGAACCTCGACAGGCAGTGGAAGTCACTGCCCGCAAAGCCAATGGCGACGAAATTCACTTTGTAACCACCTGCCGTATCGATACGCCTGTTGAAGTGGTCTATTATCGCAACGGCGGAATTCTTCACACAGTCCTTCGCCAGCTGGCAAAATAACGGTATTGGCCTGACGTCAGCCATTTATCTGCTGGCTGGCAGAATGCCACATCTGCATAAGAGAACAGGCCCCGCATTGTTGAAATGCCGGGCCTGTTTCATTCGAAGCGAATCCTGTTACCTGCTTCGCTGCAGGAGTGTTCGCACACTATGACTTCTTTTTGCCAGCCTTCTTTGCCGCTTTTTTGGGAGCTGCTTTTTTAGAAGCGGCTTTGGCAGGCTTTGCCTCTTTGGCTGCTGCCTTTGAGTCGCCGCCCTTTGCAGCTGACTTATCACCGAACACATTGTCCCAGTTCTTCCAGAACTTTGGATTCGTTCCGGTTCGAACAATCGGTCCACTCATTGAACTTTCCTCTTCAATCTAAAAATACCTGTCTCATTCCCGCACTCACCATCGTGTACTCGGACCAGATAAGTGACCGGATTGTTGATCAGGCGGTGAACTTATCGGCGAGTAGAGTTTGATGATACGCGCATCGATCGTCAAGCAGTCGGCAGGCTCACATGATGAACCATGAATCTGCCGTGGGATCCGGCACCAGCATGCCGAATGGCACGGCGGACATCCATCAGGCGAATGGAATTTCGAAGTACGTTACTGAACATTCGGCTCGACGGCTTCCGTTTCTTCTGAGTCAGACGTTGCAGGTGCGTCGGGAATTTCAGGTGCCTCGGGAACCGTCTGCCGGAAGGGAGTTCTCAGTTCAACTGTGCCTGGAGGACCGGGAGAAACAAATTCCAGCGGCTGGGTGCTCAGATTCGGGTTATCAATTCCATTGCGACGTTCGGATGCCCGCATCGCAGCGTCTTCGTACGCCGCAGGCGTCCACATTCCCTCTGCCAGATAGACACCATGTACTTCAAGCAGCCGGCCGGTGGCCAGGTTCAGGTTTGTAATCGATTTCATGTACTGGACGACCTGCTGATAATAGGACGCCTCAGCAGTCGCAACGCTCGCCTGAGCCCGAAGTACAAGGTCCAGCGTGGTCGTTCCGACTTCACGTTCTGCTTCAAGCAGCTCGACGCGTTCAGCAGCCGCCTTCATTCGATGACTATTGGTTTGAGCGGCTGTCCATGCTGCTGACATCTCCTGCATGGAAACCGCGATATCATGAGCAACACGCTTCTCCTGGGACGCCAGAATAGCGTTGGCCCGGGCCAGCTGCAGTTCGTAATTGCGAACCTGACTTCGCGCCTGTCGAAAGCCAATCGGCATGCTCATCTGGAAGCCCATCGTCCAGGACTCCAGACCATCATGAGTTAACGATCCGAACGCACTGTTGACAGGAGCGGCGTTCGCACCGAAGACACTTTGACTTCCCAGCTGGTCTCCGAACGCATTCATGCCGTAAGAACCCACGGCATCCAGACGAGGACGCACCAGACTGCGGGCTGCGATCAGCTGCAGCTGCAGACTCTTGATCTGCCATTTTTGTCGTCGCAGTTCGGTGCGATTCGTAAGCCCGTCAATAATACAGGATTTCCAGTCCGGCTTAAACTCGGCCATGACAGGTTCGTCAATGGGCCGCATCACGGTGCCGTCGTTCATGGGCATTCCAAGAACAACCCGCAGGTAGGCTTCTGCTCGGAACAGGTTGGAAAGCGAAAGCTCTACCTGGGCTCGGGTTTCATAAAGACGATCACGTGCCTGCAATTCATCGGCGGGCTTCAGAGTACCCACTTCAAATCGTGTTTGTGCTTCGCGCCACGTTTGAAAGGCACTTTCATATGCCACAACAGCCGTGTCGTATACCCGGTACGCACCGTAAAGATCCCAGTAGGCATTCTCAATCGTCCGTATCCCATTGCGAATCGCCAGTTCAAAGTCAGCCAGAGTAATATCCTGGTTGATTCGGGCAATTACCACGCCCTGGCTAACCCCTGCAATGGATCCGAACGAAGGATTGACGGGACCAGCAATGCGAGTAAAGTCGACTCCGCTGCCCGCAAGCAGTGGCTGTCTGACTTCTGCACCCACTGAACCACGATAAGCCGAGGGGAACAACGTGTTATTAAGGTTTGTACCTGCATAGGACCAGTCGTTAAACACTGAAACTGACGCACCCGTCGCAAACGACTTATTCAGTCCGGAGGTAAAATTGGCAGTTTCTGCAGTGGCGATTGGCGTGTCGATCACATTCAGGCGATTGATACCGCGTCCCCAGGTCAGGCCCGTAGAGAAGTTTGTGTCGAACTCTGCAAGGGCTGCGTTGAGACCTCGTCGTCCGAACAGAACTCCGGTTTCCTGAATTGCTGCATCATAAATCGTGTTGGATCCTTCCGGACTCGAAAGAACCAGCTGTGCACCGACGCCGCCGAACGCTTCCTGTTCGATCACCTCATTATTTCTGCCGGCGATACGGATGCATTCCTGAAGAGTGATTTCCCGAACTTCATCGTCCACACGGCGCTGTAGGGTTCTGGGTTCATCGCTGACCTGAACAGCCTCTGCCGTGACGTTGTCCAGACAGGGGTGTTCCATCGCCGTATTGTGTCCACGGTACGAAGACCGACCGCTGCCTTCACACAAATACTGCAGATCTGCAACTTTGGCTTTCTCGGTCGTCGAACAGCCACTCAGAAGCACCCCTGAACAGAGGGCCGCCGAAACCGTCCTGCGAAAGATCTCGCGAAGGGACCTGATAAACCTGTCGGACCCAATGTCTTTGATCATCTGACTTCCCTGTCTGATCAGATACAACATCGCTGAATACACTCTTCACGGCACTCGTGTGCTGAAGAGTCATTGCAACCGATGGAGAAGCATCTACCGACACATCCATGTGCCGGGGACTCTGACGGACCAATGCTGCTCAAATTCAGACGGCAGCACTGACCGAGGACCTGAAGTGGTCCTGATTCATCCCTGAGTCGTATCGACGGAGCAATCCGAAGCACTTGACGAATTGGAATGAGGCCCATACTCGGTATACGGCATTCCGAGCATCTTCTTCACAAAGACAGCCTCACCGGCATCGTTTCCCTCAACGGCATGACCGGCAAATTGCAATCCATAGCCAATGAAGAAACAGGCGGCAGCCCAGTACCACGCCGTACCGGAGATCATGCACCAGGGGGTCCCCACAAATGTCAGTGGAACTCCAATCAGATGCAAAATCTGATTGAAGCGATTGCGATGTCGTGGGATGTAATTCTTCAAAAATCGACGAATCATGAGCCGCCTATACTCAAGCGGATGGTGGTACAAAAGATCTCGGCGAGGCTGGCGAAGTTAAGCTTTCGGTCCGGGTGTTAACCCCCGTAAATTGCCGTTATGAAAACATCACTTCAGGTCAGCATCTGAACTGCCGCTGTCAAACTGTTCCCGTTCTGACGAAGATTCAAGTCGGGGAATTTCGTTCGGCAATCGACGAAAGACAGCGACAACGTCCGATGCTGGTACCACGTACAGAAGGTTGTCAGACTCGAAATCCACCGGGATCGCGTTTTTTGGATGAAACAGCACCCGGTCATATTTTCTAATAGGAAAATCTTCGTCCCGCTCAATCTGAACACTGATTTCCACCACACGACCAGTAATCGTTGGGATCTCTGAGTTGTCCGGCAAAACAATCCCTCCACGAGTCTGCTGACGTGCTTCGTCTTTACGAATCAGTACTCGCATGCCGAGCGGTTCAACGTAGTCGGTCACTTCCTGATGTTCCTTTTGTTTCCGGCTCGGCCGCCCCTTAAAGGTCCTGACCAGCCCCGAACGATTTTACACAGCGTTCACTACACGTTTTAAACACCCGAACGTCACTTGAGAAGTGGTTGACTTCGGATTTTTCTGTGTCTGGCTAATCCGCCGAAACTCTCCCCGACAGAGTTGGACAAAATCGAGTTCTGCAAAAACATCCAAACAACACAGTCGACACTGGTCGTCGGAAATCGATAATACACAGCAGCAATGAATGCTGCCGGATGGCACTCGTCAGGAATATAGGGTTCGTCTGAGGGCTTAACGATCGTCCACACCATATGTCGTCTATTCCGGAATCGAATCAGCTGACCACATTGCCGCAGGGGGAGCATCTGCTCGCGCCTGGAGCTGGCGATTTATCACCGAAGGATCCCGGCAAGGGAAAATCAACGCAGCAGGCCAGTGTTATCATGGTCCGGGTTCGCAGATCGCTGAGCAGCATCGCAGCGCTCGGCTACTATGCATCTGCCGCCCTGCATGCGATTGCCTACGGCGGTGTGCTGCTGTTTGTTTATCATTTTGGTGTCAGTTTTTCTGATCCGGAGCCGGAGAGAACGGAGCCACTTGCGGCAGCTCTGGCGGACGAACAGGTGGTGGACGACGCAGCCAGGCTGGAAATAGTCACCGAACTGAGTACCGGGGAATCGGAATCCGAATCCAGCGTCGAGCAGCTGGCAAATCACCTGAGAACCTCTCCGGACGGCCAGATTGATATGGTTGCCGCGGAGGCATTGCGAACGTTTACAGCATCCAATCCGTCAGAAAAAGAAGGCGGAAATGGCAATGGTCTGGTGTTCAGGATGCCTGAAGCCGGACTTGCGGTGACCAGGGGCAGTTTTACCGCGTGGACTGAGCCCAAAAACCCGGCCTCCGGGCAGAATTACCTGATTATCATTCAAATTCGACTTCCGGATGATGTGTCTCGATATCGGTTATCGGACCTTTCAGGAGAAGTTAAGGGAACCGACAATTACCGCCAGAAAATTCCTTATGAGCCAAAATCGCCCTTTGCAGCGGCGGTTAGTTCTCCCAGCGGACTCAAGGCGGTTCGTCCAACCGAGAGCGTGGAGGTTGTCGATCACAAGGTTCAGCTGGCGATCAAGGTACCGGGGGCCAATCGTCTGACTCAGGATACGATTCGAATTCGCTCCAAACGCCTGCGAGAAGACCAGGAACTGACGCTGGTGTTCGGTCAGACTACCTCCCCCTCCTCGAACTGAACTGTCAGATCGGCAAAGCTGCGAAGGCTGGAATGAGTTGAATTGAACAGTAAAGTTGCCGGTTATCACAATTTTTCCCGGAATAACGATGCTGACAATCAGGCGGTCGGAGAAAAAACGCCAAATTTGCACCAGCGCCAGCACAATTTGTTGGTTAACGCTGCTTCAACCGTCTGATCTCAGGATTGTCGCACATTTATTTTTGGCAGATCTGATTTGCTCAACACAGCGAATTACTTTGTCCGAGTGATTGATGTGGGGGAAAACGCTTTCTGCAGGGGACGTTGCGCTCCGGCAGAAGTCGCTGAACCTGACAATGATTGGTTGTCGGGGTCAGATCATTCTTGAACCCTCCCTTCGCAGGCGTCACCATACTCGCCTGCGATACGCCGATGTGTTATGCCCTGAACCTTACTGTGAGTGCTGGTTCATCTTTAGTTCCGTTTGGACGTGGATACAGACAATGCTTCTGAACACCTGGCTCTCCGCCGCAAAACGACATTTCCTATCGACAGCCACAACCAGAAGGCTGGCAGCAACCGGATCTCGTCGGGTGCGGACCGAGGAGCTCGAAAATCGGGCACTGTTAACGGCCCTCGTGGTGAATGCTGACAACCAGTCACTGTTTACGACCGGTTCTGGCGGCATCAGCATCAACAATTCTCACATGGTCGGCAAAGATTCGCTGGTCATTGAAGGGATTAACATCGCGGCCAGCTCCGGCAATGCCATCACCGTAAATCTCTCGGGGATGACGCTGAACAGCCTGGCGATTGAATCGATCTTTGTCAGCAACTATACGGTCACCGGATTTGATATCGACCTGACAAACATCTCCGGATTGCACACGATTGCCATTGAAGACGTCAGCATTACCTCGCCAACCAATGGTCGGGGTATTGATCTGACACTCTCCAATACGGACGCTGACGCGGTCACAATCGATGATTCGGTGATTCCCGGGATCCGGCTGGATGCGGTCAATGGTTCTCTGATCGACAATGGTCTGATCACGGAGAATCGAATCAATGCGGGAGCGGGATTTGAAGGTATTGTGCTGAACGTCAACGGCGCTGCAGCAGATAACTTCCGCATTCTGAATAACACACAGATTACAACTCTGAATCGCGACTCAATTCAGATCAATGCCACGAACAATGCGATCGACGGACTTGCAATTACCAACAATGTGATTGGTGCTGCCGAAGGTGCCAATGTCCTTTTCAGAGCGGACGGAGACACATTCGTTCAGCCGTTTGTTTTGACGAATAATGCGACACAGGGCGAGCGCCTTCAGACTTTCGTGTTTGACGTATCCGGACTGGGACTGGAATTTGATATCGATCCCGTGACCGGCAAGCCGTTTACACCGATCGGCAACACGGGAGTACTGACCGGATTCACCGGTGCAACTCTGAGTGCCAACAAGCAGGTACTGACGGCAACATTCACTGACTTTGCTCCAGGCGAGACTCTTCGCTTTCTGGTCGACATTGACATTGCCGGCGGCGTACCCGCGTCAATCTTTGGCGATGATTTGATTGGTGCCGACGTTAACATCAATTTTTCAGGCAACAAATCAGTAGCAGGGCAAATGGCCGGCGATCCGGCATCGATAGCAGCGTCGCAGTTTATTGTTGGACCAGGTGCAGCAGGGGCCAACAGCGGCATCAATTTGAATCTGACAAATTCTCCGGTGACCAACGCGACGATCACCAACAACCGAGTTGTGGGGGCTCCGGGGTTCGGTCTTCTGATCGACGCTCAGGGATTCAGTGATGTCAGTGCGGTAGTCACCGGAAATCAGTTTTCGTCGTCGGGACGGGACGGTATCCGGCTGGATATGACAGACAGCAATTTCTTTGGTGCGATTATTGGCAACAATGTTGCCAATAACGGCGGCCACGGGATTTCGATTTTGCCTGTGTCGTCAAGATCCGGACTGGTGCAACAGGTGTTTGACGGCAATCCGGTCGTGATCACATCTGCAAACCATGGGTTGCAGACCGGCGAACAGATCATGATTCAGGGTATGGTCAATCTGGACCTTTCGATCGCTCATCCTGCCAATGGGCTGCGAACGATCGAACGAATTGACCCTAACCGGTTTCGTCTTCTGGGGGTTGACGGAACGGGCGCCAACGTCAATTACAGTGGTGGTGGTGCATGGTATGTTCCCAATATTCAGCCGGACGGCAGTGCTCGGGGCCTCGTTCAGATTGACATGCAGTCTACGGTTCCCCGAGGCACGATTCGAGCCGCCACAAACGCCGGACCAATCGAAATCACTTCGCCGGGACATGGTCTGGTCACAGGGCAGCGAGTCCGAATCAGCAATGTTCAGGGAAATACGAATGCAAATGGTGTTCAGAAGGTGACGGTGATCGACGCTGATCGCTTCACCCTCGATGGAAGCACTGGCAACGGGGCGTACGATACGACAACTGGTTTTGGAAGCTGGACAGGAAATGTCGTCACCAATGCGACTAATGTCGCTGGCATCGTGGTTACATCTCCGGGGCACGGTCTGCAGACCGGAGAAGAAATTCGAGTCACGGGGGTTCTGGGAAATACGGCTGCCAATGGAACGTTCAGGGTAACCGTACTGAATGCCGATTCATTCCGGCTTGACGGATCTGCCGGAAACGGTGTCTATGGAGGCGGCGGTCAGTGGGTATCTCTCAGGGACACCACTTTCACCGGCGACAGAATTCCTCAGAGAATCGGGCAAAACACGATCACCGGAAATACGATGACCGGGATCTATGTCGACCTGAAGACCGGTACTCAGTTCAATGCGGATATTGTTGCCAACAATATCTCTTCAAATACGCAGAAGGGCATCCACATCGCGTCCCACAGCTTTGGGCTTGGGACCGATCTGCCTTTGGATCCGGCTGACAATCTGGCATTGCCTGGTCTGCAGGATCTTGGATTCGACGTCAATATTGGTACGTCGGCGGCCGGCGATGGAAACGTGCTGTCTCAGAATACTCAGGCCGGTATTGTTATCGAAGCACTTGACTACGGCACAGGCTCATTCGAAATTCGACAGAATACGATTTCATCCACCCGGGACGACGGTAATGCGGCGACAATGTTCCAGGGTGATGGAATTGTGATTCGGATGGACAATCAGGATGTGGCGGCTGACGCCGTCTCCCTGCTGTCACGTTCTGTCATCGACGGAAACACAATCGGAGTGGACAACCTTGGCAACGACGGCCATGGACTGTTCTTTGCCCTGCGTGAACGCAGCCGCATTCAGGATCTGCAGGTCACCAACAATACGTTTTTGAACAACGATCTGGATGGTTTCCATTTTGAGCGTACCGAAGATGCTGACCTGAATCAGGTGATCTTTGAAAAGAACCGAGCCACCAACAATGGTGGTGATGGTTTCTCGCTGCTGGCCCACAACACGGTAAAAGACCGCCTGGACTTTCAGATCAATGAAAACGTAATCACAGATAACGGTCAGTACGGGCTGCGTATCGATGTTCAGGCAGCCGCCCGTCTGTCAGTTCAGTTCGACCGCAACTCAGTGCTGAGAAACGGTCATAACCCTGCCGGTCAGGGTTATCATCCGAACGATGGCGTGCCGGGTTCGGCAAACAGAGCTGGCGGTATCGGAATATTCGCATTTCTGCAGGTCGATGTAATTATCACTGCGGATAATTCCCACATTGACAGCAACATTGGTGACGGCTTCAGCGTCGACGCATTTAAGTTCCTGGATGCTCTGAAGCTGACAACAACATTCACAAACACCACGTTTAACAGCAATACCCTGACGGGCTTCCGCAGTCACGGAACGGCTTTCGGGGCGTTTGACTGGCGTAATTCAGAATTCAATTTCAACGGCGAAGACGGGGTACGAATCGTTTCCATTGACGATAAGAACGATCCATTCCGCCGCCGGGTTGGCGGTTCGGATATTGACCTGATCGCCATGAATACCCAGTTCGTCCAGAACGTGCAGAGCGGTTTGATGCTTGGCCAGGGCACATCGGCAAAGCTGGGCGATGGAAGCATTGGAAACGCAAATTACTTTGACGGCAACGGCGAAGACGGGCTGAAGATCGTTCAGTCCTCTGGTGCACACCTTGAACTGCTCGACAGACGTCGTCATATTCAGTCCAATCGAAACTTCTTCCGCAACAATCAGGGAGATGGAATCGATATTGGTCACTTCACAAAAGACGAAGCACTCACTCAGATTGGCTTCATCAACGGCATTTTGAATGGAAACGTCGCTGACGGTGAAGATGGAAACCTGCAGCATGGCGAAGAAGTTGTTACCGACACATTTATCACCATCGCTGATGCTGTCATCAGCAGCAATGGTGGTGACGGCGTCGAATTCCTCGGCGACAGCATATCAGCCATCCCTCCAAGAACCGGGGGCGGACAGGACGTCGCCTACGATTATAACTCCGGCCTGACGATTAGGAATTCCCGAATTGTCAATAACGGCAAACGAGGGATTGATGTTCTGAACCGCGTTCAGCATGACGTGTATGTATCGCTGATCGGCAATCAGATTCTTTCCAATGGATATGAGGGTGTTTATGTAATGAACACCGCCTCGCACTTCCAGCGACAGAACGGGCCGAACGACCCGCTCGACATCTATCTGGAAGTGTTCCGAAATGGCCAGACGGCGATCAATCCAAACATCGAACTGCGAGTTCAGAATAACCTGATCCAGTCCAACGGGACGTCTTCAGTGACTTCCACTGTGCCAATCAATGAAAGCAACAGTGCGAATGACACCAGCATTTCTCCCCACCCGGACCATACGCATCGATATACACAGCAGACCGGGACACTGGGCGGGCTTGTCATTCGGGTTGGTACAGCAGAAGGTGGATTCAACAGGGCTGCGGATCCGGCCTACGAACTTGGTCTGTCGGGTATTGATGCAGAAGTTGTAGATAACCGATTTGACGGTAACTTCGGGGCTGACGTTTACTTTGATAACTTCGTGTCGCAGATCATGTGGCAGATGGGCGACGTGTTCGACGTGGGCGATCCGCGATTCCGCTGGATCTATGGTTACCGTGACCCATTGGCACGCCTTGACCTGGTGTTCCGAAATAACACCGGCAATTCACTGGATGTCATCAACGGCTTTGCGTTCTATGACAACTGGGAAGGCGTGTTCAAGTCGCGACAGGTTTCGATTGCAAACGTACCTAACCCAACCGGACATTTTGATCGGGGCTGGGAAACACGAAAAAGAAATGGTACCCGGACCACGGGCTTCCAGTTCTTTAACGATATTACGACTGACCCGGCGAACTGGTCACACGACTTCATCCACAACACAGATCCGGCAGTGTTTGTTGTGACATGGTCTTACGACGGACTCGGAACGTCCTCATGGCGTATCGAATCGGACTTCGTCAATTCAAACACATTCGGACAGACAAATTCAACCCTTGGCTACAGCGACTTCTTCGACGTCATCAACCTCGGCTTTGAAGGCGAGGGAGAGATGCCGTACCAGTGGGACACGGGGGTTGACACGCCAAGTTTCAATGGAAACACCTCGTTTTCTCTTGATCGCGGCGACGTTTTCAATGTGCGGCCTGGCGAAGCACCGATTGCTCCTGACTCTCTCGAAGACAATGACAGCTTCGTCGGAGCTTATAACCTCGGTACGGTCTCCGGAGGCGGGTTCAATGTGAACAGTCTTGCCACGGGCAGCAATTTGAACATCGATCTGAAGGCTGACCGCGACTACTACTCCTTCACAGCTGGCGGCAGCGGCCCGCTTGCCGTGAACCTGGGTGCAACTGACCTCCTGGGTGACTTCCTGACCTTTATGGTCTACGAAGTGAATCACAATTCCGGCAGTGAAGAGCAGGCCTTGCTGATTCGCCCTGACGGCACGCCAAACTACTCGGTTGTCCCTGTTGGTGGCAGCCGTACGATGAATGTGAACGTTGTGTCCGGAAAAACGTACATCATTGAAATCTTCAGCGACGAATTTGAGAACTGGGGTGACGACGGAGCGGTAGGTAAACCATTCCGCTACGGCACAGCTCGAAACTACAGTCTGACGATTGACGCTCCAGCACTCGGTGCTGGAAATGGTGCATCGGGCAACTCCCAGACAGCGGATGCGTCTGGTTTCGCAGCAGACAGCTCTGGCGGCGACAGTCAGTCAGGAGCTGGAAATTCCGGTGGTGATGGCGGCACAGCCAGCGGCTCGCTTCCCGGCGGACCAACGGCATCGTTCGTTGCGGTTTCTCCTGATCCTCGCAGCACGGCGGTTTCCACGGTCACGGTCAATTTCAATGAAGATGTGACAGGGGTTGACCTTGCCGATTTCTCACTGAGACGCGGGGGTGTCACGATACCGCTGACTGCTGTTGCGGGGGCTTCCGTGACTCAGATCAGCCCGATGCAGTACACACTCAACCTTGGAAACTTTACTGGCGAAGCCGGCTCTTATGTATTGACACTGACTGCGGCAGGGTCAGGCATACGTGATACTGACAACGTGGCGTTGCAGGCGAACGTTACAGAGTCCTGGTCAGTAACGAATTCCGTCAATGTATTCACAGACAGTCGTGACACGGTTGTAGGAGATGGACAGGCACTGGACCTCTCCGGCAGCTTTTCTCTGCGAGCCGGTGTGATGGAAGGAAATTCCTCCCCG
The DNA here is from genome assembly GCA_022843805.1 of Fuerstiella sp. Classification (GTDB taxonomy): domain Bacteria; phylum Planctomycetota; class Planctomycetia; order Planctomycetales; family Planctomycetaceae; genus F1-80-MAGs062. The sequence continues at coordinate 36,857 of JALHMY010000031.1, read as the reverse complement.
GGGGCTCATGTGATTCAGCTGGCCGCTGGCACATATACGCTCAGCCTTGCCGGTCGGTTCGAAGATGCAGCAGCAACCGGGGACCTGGACATCAGGGGAAATATCACAATTCGGGGTGTGAGTGCTCGTGACAGCATTATCGACGCAGCCGATCTGGACCGGGTTTTCCATGTCTTCCCAGGTGCGGTTCTGACACTGGAGAATCTAACGATTCGAAATGGTCAGGCATTTGATGGTGGTGCGATCTTTAATGAAGGCAGCGTGATTCTGAGGGGCGTCAACATCGCTGGCAATGAAGCGTTCAGCCAGGGTGGAGGGATCTATAATCTCGGAACAATTAACTCTCTGAACAGCTCGATTTCACTGAATGCTGCAGGTTCACGCGGTGGTGCTGTACACAACCGAGGAACAGCCGACTTTGTGAATACGACGATTTCGACAAACACAGCGGTCTCTCGTGGCGGCGGTATCTTCAACGAAGGAACCGCAGTGTCCCGCATGACGAATGTGACTGTCGCGAACAACTCGGCGGGTTCACGTGCTGGTGGCATTGGAACGGAATCAACCGGTTCAGCATCGCTGGGAAATACCATTGTTGCTCAGAACACCACAGATCCTTCTTCTGTCGCACTAGGGTCAAAGAACCAGGACATTCTGGGAACAGTTGTCTCAAATGGTTTCAATCTGGTAAGCATCCTGGACAGCAGCTTTGCAACTCCTGCTTCAGCAGGCCTGGTGACTTCCGACCTGTTTGGTCGTACCGACACTCCTCTGGCGACCGGCATCGGCGCGTTGTCTTCGTCGGCTGGTAACGGGACATGGCAGCATCCGCTTCAGGCCGGAAGCATTGCCGTGGATAACGGCAACAATGCTCTGTTCCCGGCAGCATCACTGCTGGCATCGTTTGACCAGATCGGTAACCCGCGTCTGATTGAAGCGGACCTTGATGGCACCGTGACGATTGACATCGGTGCGATCGAGATGTTCGTTAGTCAGCCAGTGGCCATTGGCGTCGCCACTCCGGACTATGCAGGCATCGGGCAGACAATTACCTTTGACGGTTCCCGGTCAACCCATACAAATCCTTCGGTTCGCCGAATTGTGTCATGGAGATGGGACCTGGACAACAATGGTTCGTTTGAATCCACCGGGGTCAGTGTTACAGGTTCATTTAATACGAACGGGACGAAGACCGTTGTTCTGCAGGTGACCGATGACACCGGAGTGACGGACACCGATACACTGACTGTAATCGTCGGAGTACCGAATGCCCCTGTCGTTAACCGACCGTTCTCTGTAACCACCGACCTGACGCCAACCATCAGCTGGGAAAGTGGAATCAAGAATTACGATCTGGTTATCGATAAGCTGGCTTTTGCTGGTGCACCGGCCATCAATAACTACATCACTCGCACTGGCCTGACAGCCAACAGCTTCACTCCGCCGACCAATCTTCCGGTCGGGCAGTATCGCGTGACTGTCATCGCGAAAAATTCAAGCGGTCAGACGCCCAGCGTTCCATACGTCTTCGAAGTTCGAAGAATTAATCAGACGGCACCTGTCGGCAACGTGTTCGACACAACTCCCCGGTTTACATGGGACAGCATTCCTGGTACGTCAAGGTATGACATTTGGGTCGACCAGACTCTGCCGAGCATTTCCCGTCAGGTTGTTCGCAATGAGTTTGTGTCAAATGCTTCCTTCGAGCCATCTTCATCTCTTGGCCCGGGGACGTTTACATGGTGGGTACGTGCGTACGATGCCGATGGAAATGTGGGAGACTGGAGTGTTGGCAAGACGTTTAGCATCGTCAAACCGACTGTGCTGACTCCTGGAGCCGCGACTCTTGATTCGACCCCAACAATCACCTGGAGCAGCGTGGGTGCACCTCGCTACGAACTTTGGGTGGATCAGGTAGGCGGAACAAATCGGATTATCCATCAGACTGCTCTGACGACAACTTCCTTCACTCCGGCAACAGCATTGCCCAACGGCACCTATCGCGTATGGGTACGTGGACTTGCTCTGGATGGTGAATCCGGACTCTGGAGTGACGTGCGAACGTTCCAGATGGACTTCCGAGTTGGACCAATTACCATCACCCCAGTTGGTATCACAACGGATACGACTCCCACATTTAGCTGGCAGGCTGTCGAAGGAGTTGCATCATACGATCTGTGGGTTGATGATGTGACTGGTGGCAAGAGCCAGGTGATTCGTGTTCAGAACATCCCACATGTAAATGGTGCCTCAACGATTTCCTGGACAAGTCCGGGAATCCTGAATCCAGGGCAGTACCGCTGGTGGGTGCGATCGAATTCGGTTGAAGGTCCGAAGTCAGGATGGAGTGCCGCAACGAACTTTACGGTTCCGGTACCCGCCATGACTGCACCGGTTGGTATTGTAACCGGGACGAACAGACCGACCTTCCAGTGGACCGGAGTTGCTCAGTATGTGTCTTACCAGCTGTGGGTCGATAACCTGACTACCGGGACGACTCAGGTCATCAACGTTTCGGGAATTACAGGAACTCAGTATACGCCGGATCTGCCTCTGGAGAACGGCAACTTCAGAGCATGGGTACGAGGGACCGACGCAGCCGGCAATCGATCCAACTGGAGTGCTCCTCTGAACTTCACGATGAACGCCGGAGTCAGCGGTGCTCCGACGGCTGTCAGCCCGCGAATTTCAACGGGTAACAATCGTCCGACGTTCACATGGACACCGGCGGCAAATGCCACGACCTATCAGCTCATCGTTACCCAGCTGACAGCCAGTGGGCAGCCGACAGTAATCAATGTCAGCAACATTCCAGGAACGGTGGTCAACTCCGTTGTTTCTTACACGACAACGACGTCGCTCACCCCCGGACAAACCTATCGATGGTGGGTACGCGGAATTAGTTCCAATGGTGTTGCAGGTGCCTGGAGTCAGCCTGTGGACTTCCGGGTTACGTCAACGGACGATAGTCAGCCTCTCCTGCCGTTTGATTCTGACGGAGAGGTTCAGCTGATTCCGGTTGTCGCGACATTTAACGCTCAGTACGAGTATGCAGACGATGTGATCAGCATTGCTGCTCATCCGGCTGGCACTGTCGTTCAAATGAATCCTGAGCGAATGCTGGAAGCTCCCGCAGGTGCAAACACCGTTGAGATCCAGGGGAACGCTGACGAGTCGTCAGCAGTCGAGATTGATACGGTGATGCAGATGTGGGCCGACGGTGAACTCAGTGAAGTACCAGAATCCCAGTCGTCAGTGCCTGCTGCAGCCGCGATGCCTGAACTGGCTTCTTCCAGCACTCAGGCAAAAACCAGTGTTGCCGAAGCCGGAGCAACAAGCTTCCTGACAGGTTTGCTGGCAATGGCTACAGGACGACCGGTACGTCGACGAAAAGAACGAGAATAACCTGAATGGGTTGACCAGGGAATTACAGGGCCGTTGCGAGAAATCGCAACGGCCCTTTTTTTGTGAACGTTCTGCTCGCCCGCGACTGGTCTGCCAGCCGGACTGAATACAAAAAAAAGAGCGAATTACCCTGTCGGGATTCGCTCTGGCAATTGCTGAACTCACATCCTGGTACTTCTGACCGGAATCAATGCGGCCTATGTCAGTTCCAGTGTTGGTTCCTGGTTGGCACGACGTGCACGCATTTCGGCACGTCGACGATCTCGACGACGCATATCACTGGGCTTTTCGTAGAACTCGCGCTTGCGCATTTCTTTCTTGACTCCCGCATGCTCAACCAGCTTGCGGAATCGACGTACCGCTTCATTCACACTTTCGTTGTCACGCAAACGCAACTTAACCACAAACAGCCTCCTTCTGGGTGCACAACGGCACATTGAGAAATAATTCGATAGTGAAAATGTACCAAACCCCGGCGGAATTGCAAATTCCTGTTCAGCAGTATTTGCAGGCCAGGCAGATTTTGTGGACGCTGTCGGGAAATTGTTTCGCGATCCTCACTGCCCACAGATCTCAGAACATCGACATTTGAACCTCATGAGTAACGACTGCATCTACATTATTGACACATTTTCGCTCATGTTTCAGGTATTTCACGCAATTCCGGCCATGACCGGAACTCAGGGGCAGCCGACAAATGCCGTTTTCGGCTTTACTCGGGACATTCTTGCCATTCTTGATCGTAAGCCGACTCACCTTTTGTGCGCTTTCGATTCACCTGGCCCCGGCTGGCGAAATGAACTTTTTGATGCCTACAAGGCCAACCGGTCAGAAATGCCGGAAGATCTGGTTCCGCAGATACCTCTTTTGAAAGAATTGCTCGGCGGTTTTCGAATACCGGCCATCGAGCATCAGGCGTGGGAAGCGGATGATGTAATTGCGACGGTAGCCGCGCGTGCCACTGCTGCCGGCATGGATGTCGTCATTGTCTCAAGCGATAAGGATATTCGCCAGTTGCTTGGCCCGAAGGTCCGGCTTTTCAATTGTCGTCGGAACGAATTCCTTGATGAAGCAGGCCTCATGGCAGACTGGGGTGTGCGCCCTGATCAGGTTGTCGACTATCAGTCCCTGGTGGGAGACGCTGTGGACAATGTTCCGGGCGTGCCCAAAATCGGCCCAAAGACGGCACGCGCCCTTATTGAAAAATTTGGAAGTCTGGATGCGATTCTGGAGAACTCATCCCAGGCCCCAGGAAAGATGGTTCAGCGGAATCTTGCGGAATTTGCAGACCAGGCCAGAATGAGCCGCGAACTGGTACGACTTCGAAACGATTTGCCTTTGGAACTGGATCTGGAAGATGCTCGTGTCTGTGATCCGGACAAAGTGGCTCTGTTCGACCTCTTCACACGTCTGGGGTTTCGCCGCTACGCCAGTCTGATGCGACCGGAATCTGCCGATGGAGGGACGAGCCTCGCGGAGACGAATCCCGGTTCCGCTGCTGCACCCGGCCAGTCAGCCTCCGGGTTCGGAACGCCTGGCACTTCTGCCTTGGCCGCTTCGCACGCCGCCCTGATCTCGCTGCAGGAGCTGGCCACCTTCACGGCCGCCACAGAGATCTGGAATCGGCAGTCACGATTGTTTCTGGATCCCGTTATCTCGGGAAAAGCAGTTCGCGACCGAAAACTCACATCGGCATTCATCAGTTCAGACGACGGTTCAACCTGGTATCTGCCAGGTGGATCGACAACCGACCATTCCGGGGACTTGCCGATTCTGTTTCTTGAATGGTTATCGGACTGGCCGGGAGAACTGATCACGGGCGATTCGAAACCACTGCTGCATGCGATTCACAACGCGAAGCTGTCACTTAAAGCCCGGCTCTTTGATATTTCAATCGCCGATTACCTTCTCGATGCTGGTGCCCGATCACATGAACTGTCGGAAGTTGCCGATCGTCATGCCGAACAGAACCTGCTCGCCGGAACAGCCCCCGAACCTAAACGACAGCGGCAGCAGACAATGTTCGACGAAGATCCTGCTGACAGGAGCGCCCTTTCCTCCGCAGCAGCAGGTTCGGAACTGGCAATTAAGCGAATGACAACTCTTCGCAATGTGACGTCCGGCCTGAAGTCAGCACTCGCTTCCGATCAGCTGGAAAACCTCTACGAATCTCTCGAACGCCCTCTGATTCATGTTCTTGCGACTCTGGAGCATACCGGGATTGCTGTCGATGTTCCGGAACTGGTGGCACAGAGTCAGAAGGCAGCCATTCGAATCGAACAGCTGACCACGGAAGTCTTCGCGGCGGCAGGAATGGAATTCAATATCGATTCACCGAAACAGCTGTCCAATGTGCTGTTTCAGCAGCTTAAGTTACCCGTGCTGAAGAAAACACGGACCGGATCAAGCACTGATCAGGAAGTTCTTGAACAACTGGCACTGATCCATCCGTTGCCAGCGAAAATCATTGAACGTCGGCAGCTGACCAAACTGCGGGGCACCTACCTTGACACCCTGCCTATGCTCGTGCACCCAGCTACCGGGCGCATTCATGCCACATTTCATCAGACTGTGGCGGCGACTGGCCGTTTGAGTTCAAGCGATCCAAATCTGCAAAACATTCCTGTCCGCACGGAAGAAGGTCGGCAAATCAGGAAAGCATTTCTGGCCGGAGCACCGGATTGGGTACTCGTTTGCGCAGACTATTCTCAGATTGAATTGAGAGTGCTGGCCCATTTCAGCAGAGATCAGGCTCTGACAGAAGCATTTCGACAGGGGCTGGACATTCATGCGGCGGTCGCAGCGGACGTGTTTCAGGTGCCGGTTGAACAGGTCACGTCGGAACAGCGTCGCGTCGCAAAAGCGGTGAACTTTGGAGTCATTTACGGGCAAAGTCCGTTCGGGCTCGCCGCTGCACTGAATATCGACAAGTCGGAAGCAGCCCACTTTATCGAAAGCTATTTCTCGCGTTATTCAGGAGTCGCTCGCTTCTGTCAGAAAGTCCTCGAAGACACGGTTCGAACCGGTCACACTCGGACGATCATGAATCGCCGAAGGGCGATTTCCGGGATCCGAACCACAACGGGCATCCAGCGCAACACATCGGAGCGTACTGCAATTAATACGGTCATTCAGGGTTCAGCCGCTGATCTGATTAAAAAGGCAATGATTGAAGTCAGCGAAATCCTCGGCAAGTCGTCTCTCCGCAGCAACCTTCTGCTGCAGATTCATGACGAACTGGTGTTTGAAGTTCACCAGGACGACCGGGATCAGTTGATTGATATCATTATCCCCGGCATGCAAAATGCCATGCAGCTGGATGTCCCACTGATCGTGGATGTTACCAGCGGCAGGAACTGGCTGGAGCAGGATGATGTGGTGCGATGACCAGTTCAGCAACGGTGGCAGACGGAATGAAGCGTATGGCAGTGATGTTGCTTTCGACTGACTGGTTGTTTAACGTGTAACGATACTGAACGAAAACCGCCGGGAAAACCGACGGACAGACCGGTTCAACACCCATAAGAATACGGGGCAGCCGCAATGACGCGATACCAAAGGTGCAGGACGGAAGAGCACACCATTAGTCGCCGAAAACTGCTGACAGGAACGCTCGGCACAGCCGGGCTGGCTCTTGGGCTGGGGGATCTGCTGACCGGTTCGACGGCCGTGGCGAATCAGCTGAAGACTGGTCATAAGCGAGTGCTCAATGTTTTTCTGCATGGTGGCGTGAGTCAGCTGGAAACATGGGACCCCAAACCAGGTACCGACACCGGAGGGCCTTTCAGAGCGATTCCGACGTCCGTTCCCGGTATTCATATTTGCGAGCTGCTGCCGTATACCGCCATGCAAATGCATCGACTGTCGATTGTTCGCAGTCTGGACACTCACAACAGCGATCATGGTCGCGGTGTCGTGGAAATGACTACCGGGCGAAAAGAAACTCCGGGAACTGACTATCCTCATCTCGGGGCAGTCACGGCAAAGTCTCTGATGCCCGATACGTTTACTTTGCCCAGCCATATTTTGATCCGCAGTTCGCCCGGCGGGAGAAACGTGGAATCAGAATTCCACAAAGCCGCTTACCTCGGTCCCCGTTTTGCCAGCATGGCAATCTATGACGCAAAGCCCCCTCAGCTGGAGGCCCTGCCGGCACCGCTGACTGCGGAGGCTGATGTTCGGCGTAATGCCTTTCGGGAAAGTGCCAACAGCCGGTTCGCTCGCCGACGACGAACAGCCGACACTGAGGCCTTCAATTTCTCTTTTACTCAGGCCCGCGAACTGCTGGCTCAGCGTCATGTGTTTGAAGTCAGCCGTGAGTCAGAATCGGACTTGCAGCGGTATGGTACAAGCCAGTTCGGAAAGCATTGTTTACTGGCGCGACGGCTGCTCGAATATGGCGTGCCTTATGTTCAGGTGAATCACGCTGACTACGATTCACACCATGAAAACTTTGATTTTCATATTGAACAGCTTGGTGAATTCGACCAGCCTTTCGCGACGCTGATCTCTGATCTTGCTGACAGAGGATTACTGGCCGAAACACTGATCTGCGTGATGAGTGAGTTCGGTCGAACTCCAAAAATCAACGCAACATACGGGCGCGATCACTGGGGCACAGCATGGAGCGTTGTTTTGGGCGGAACGGGAATCCAGCCGGGAGCCGTCATCGGGAAAACCAATGAGAATGGCACCGAGGTTGTCGACCGTTCTGTCGACCACGGCCATGTCTTCCACACCATCCTTCAGGCGGTCGGCGTCAATTCGCTCGGCGAATTTGATGTGGGCGGACGTCCGTTTCCCATTGCCGATCCCGCCAAAGATTCAATCGGCGAACTGCTGGCATAAGGACAGGACGGCGAATCGCTGACCGTACATCCGGGCAGCGGCATGCTTATCCGGTTCAGCGACACAGGAATCAATCACTGAAAATCCAGCCGTCGCGGGAGTTTTTAACCACGAATGAACACCAATTGACACGAATCGAAGATCCCTGTCCTGACCATTCTTTCCGCCTGCGATGATTCGTGTTCCTTCGTGTCCATTCGTGGTTCCTGTCTTTGCGATTGACAAAGGAGTGCAAGCTGCTTTTACTTTGCTTCGATCGACCCGGCGAAAGCAGCGACTGACTGTTCGGTTTGCTGCGATCGATGCGACTGTCGGGTTAGCCCGTCGAGTCCGATGGAAACGACCATACGCGGAAATACTGCAGCTGATTCCGACCAAAAGTGGTCGTCAGGGCGACGTCGGCGGCGTCACGCCCGCGAGCCATCAGAATTCGACCAATCCGAGGCTGATTATTCCTCGCATCGAATGCATACCACTGGCCTCCCAGATAAACCTCAAACCAGGCACTAAAGTCCATGGGACTGGCTGCCGGAGGAACTCCAATGTCGCCCAGGTAACCGGTACAGTATCGTGCCGGAATATTGAGGCTGCGGCAAAAGGTAATTGCAAGATGCATAAAGTCGCGACAGACACCGACCCGCTCACGATAAACATCCCGAGCTGTCCGGTTCGCTCTCGCCTGCTGGTAGTCAAAGTGAATGTGTTGATGCACATAATCGCAAACCGCCTGGACCAGCGACCATCCTGCCGGCAGGCTGCCAAATAGATTCCATGCGATGTCTTTCAGATCACTGTCAACTTCGCAGTAGCGACTGGCCAGCAGAAACACGAGTGTCTCGCTGGGCAGTTCCTCCACAGCGTGCTGGTGAACCCCGGGCGCCTGAATATCCGGTAATCCGGAATGTTCAAAAGTCGAGTCGTTGCGAATGACCACATTTCCTGCCGGAACCACCATTCTCGCACAGCGATTGCCGTAACCGTCGATATATTCGCTGATCGCAGCCGGTGGTTCGACAGTCAGATGCTCCGCGTTGCGAATTCCCGAAGAAATACAAGGGTGAATAAACCCCAAAGCGAGCATAGGGGTCGGTTTCTCAAACAGAAACGCGACCTCATAACCAACATGAATCAGCATTAATCTATCCTGTAGTGCGAAGAGTCTGTCGGACAGTATTCGCAGCGAAGTCGTTCAGGTCAACGACTTCTGCTGACGGCAGGAGTCCGAAATACTGGTGTCTCCGCCAGCGTGAAGATGACAACCTCCTCGCCAGTAAGCGTACTGATATCATGATGCAGGCTGATGATTTTGGTGCCCGTAATCTTTTCGATCAGGATTTCGAGAGTTGGCCGGGCAATCTCAATCAACTGAGTTCGAACGTCCTTCAGGAGATCTCGTCCCTTTTCAGGAGCCAGGGTCTTTACCAGATGCTGCTCAGCCGATGTCAGCACACCCTGCAGTCGGACCAGCAGCATATCACCAACAAGAAAGCAGCGTACCTCCTTCGGTCCACGCCCCATATACTCCTGTTCAAACTTTGAAATTCCTTCGCAAACAGCCGCTTCCATTTCGCCCTGAGTCATCATGTGCACTCTCCACTCAGATCGAACGCCTGCACATGACCTGCGGCCTTCGAATGTCACTTCGCATTACGATCGCCCGATTTTTTCTATGAGCATGCTAACGGAAAACGCTCAGAAGAACAGCGGCTCGACAAAACGAAACAGGTTGCCTGCCGAAGCGTATCGCCTTCTGAGACACTGTATCTGAACCTCCGGACAAAACTTCGTTTTGCGGCAGGCCGGCCCGATGAAATCAAATGCTTTTCCGGATCGCACTGCAGAAGAAGTGCCCGCGCGCCGCGTTACATCATCCATTAACTGCTGATCTTTTCTTAATGGCATTGCTGCTAAATAATTATTTGTTATGATTGCGATCGACGTGTCGAATAGTTAAAGCAAAACGACATGCTCAGAGGATTCGGATGACTAAATAAATCGCACACCAGGAAAGTCTGGCGGGCGGATTAGAGAGTAAGCCGACGTTTGCAGAATCTTTCATGAAAGATTCTGCAAACGTCGGCTTTTTTGTTGCCTTTCCGCCGGAACCGCCTCGCCTGAAAACGAAAGAGGGCTGATATGCTGAGCACTGCGGGACCCCTGGCGGAACCAGATATTCGATTCAAGACCCTTATGGAGTCCGCTCCCGACGCGATCGTGATCGTGGATCAGTTCGGCACCATTGTTTATGTCAACGGAAAAACAGTTCAGTTGTTTGGCTACGCGGAAGCCAGTGCCCTGGTAGGGCAACACGTCGAAATACTGATGCCCCTGTCACTTCGTGGAAGTCGGCGATCACCGGGAGACAGCCTTATAGCGTCTGCCACTCAGGATATTCGCGGGCATGTGGAACTTTGCGGACTGCGAAAAGACGGGAGCGAAGTGTCGCTGGAAGTCAGTATGAATCTTCTGGAAACCAGCCAGGGAGTCCTGATTCCGATCGCCATACGCAGCGTCGCTCATCGAACGAATGCGGATGTGCGACTTCGTCAAAGTGATGAACAACTGCGATTTATCCTTGACTCCATGCCTCAGAAGATCGCCACGACCACACCGAACGGTGATGTTGACTATTTTAATCCGCAGTGCAGTGAATTCTCGGGACTTCCATTTAAGAAACTTCGGGGATGGGGATGGACTCAGTTCATACACTCCGACGATGTTGACGAGCATGTTCGAGTCTGGAAGCAGTCCATAATCACGGGTGATGCGTTCGAATTCGAAAGCCGTTTTCGCAGGCACGACGGAGCCTACCGCTGGCACTTTAGTCGGGCGCTGCCGATGCGGAATCAGGCAGGCGAAGTTGTCATGTGGGTCGGTTCAAACACTGACATTCATGACATGAAGGAAGCGGAAACCGCCTTACACGTTTCGGAAGTTCGGTATCGTCGGCTTTTTGAAGCCGCAAAAGACGGAATTCTGATTGTGGATTTCGAAACGGGAATGATTGTTGACTCCAACCCGTTCATGACCGGACTTCTGGGCTATTCCCATACGGAATTTCAGGGCAGGCAGCTTTGGGAAATCGGCTTGTTCAGCGATCGATCAGCCAGTGAAGCGGCTGTGCGAAGTCTGCAGGATGATGGCTATCTGCGTTATGAGCATCTTCCGCTGGAAGCCAGCGATGGTCGACTTGTGGAAGTCGAAATCGTCGCCAATGCATATCGCGAAGGCATTCATCAGGTGATCCAGTTCAATGTTCGGGATATCACCGAACGCAGTCGGCTTGAAAAACTGCTTCATGCGCAGGCAGCGGAACTGTCAGATCTGCATCAGCGGAAGGATGAATTCCTTGCCATGCTGAGTCATGAGCTTCGCAGCCCGCTGGCTCCAATTGCCAATGCAGTGCAGTTACTGAGCCTGCAGCAGGGAACCGAATCCCGCATACAGCAGCAGTCCCGCAATATTATTGAGCGTCAGCTGGGAAAGCTTGAACATCTGGTGGATGATCTGCTGGAAGTTTCCCGCATTACTTCGGGACGGGTTCAGCTGCGGCAGGAGTGGGTTTCAATCTGTGGAATCGCAGAGGGAGCTGTGGAGACGGTTCGCCCTCTGATGGAGCAGCGGCGACATGAGCTGTCGCTGTCTCTGCCGATGCAGCCGATCTGGCTGTATGGCGATCCGGCACGCCTTGAGCAGGTCATTACGAATCTGCTGACGAACGCAGCAAAGTACACAGAAGAACGCGGCTGCATCTGGCTCAGCGTCCAGAGAGACCGCGAAGAATGTGTGATTCGTGTTCGTGATACGGGTGTAGGCATTTCGACAGCCCTTCTTCCTCACGTCTTCGAGTTGTTTACTCAGGCAGAACGTTCTCTCGACAGGTCACAGGGCGGCCTGGGAATTGGCCTCGCACTTGTGCAGCGTTTGACGGAACTCCATGGAGGAACCGTCGAAGCTCAAAGCCAGCCGGGTAAAGGGAGTGAATTTATTGTTCGTCTGCCATTGCGGCCGGAGGGGTCTCTGCCAGCGCCGCCGATCGCAGACACAGGGAATCAGTCGGCGCGATCACTGCGGGTGCTTGTGGTTGATGACAATGCGGATACGGTCCTTGGGTTTTCGATGCTGCTTAAGTCCAGCGGTCATGACGTTCGGACCGCTCACAACGGTTTAACAGCCGTACAAGCGGCTGCCGAATTTAGGCCGCACGCAGTACTGCTTGATATCGGCTTACCGGGATTAAACGGGTACGAAGCGGCAAAGCAGATGCGAAAACAGCCCCAGGGAAAAGACATTGTGCTGATTGCTCTGACAGGTTACGGCCAGGATTCAGATCGACAGGCTTCAAAGGATGCCGGATTTAACCATCACATCGTCAAACCAGCGAGATTCGACCATCTGCTTGAGATCCTTGCAACGGTTGACGAGCGTTTGATTTAGAACCCCTCACAAAACCTGCGTGAACCGCGACGTTCGAGGTTGCGTTTCAGGCAAATGCCCGGATGTCAGGAAGAAAAGAGCAAGCTTGCTCAAATCAGGAGATTATTTCATGTCCGCAACGCAGACATCTCTGCGAGTACTTATTGTTGATGACAATCGCGATGGCGCGGATGCGCTGGGCCTGCTCCTCGAAGAGCTGGAGAATCAGGTCCATGTAACGTACGGCGGAATTCAGGCGCTGGATGTAGCAACGGCATTCCGACCTGATCTGATGCTGGTCGACCTTCTGATGCCCGGCATGGATGGCTGCACGCTGGTGTCCCGTTTTCGCCAGTTACCGGACCTGGCCAAAACGAAAATTGTCGCGATTACGGGCCAGAAAGGCGATGACCATAAAGCAATGGCCCTGAAGGCCGGATGCGATCTTGTCCTCTTTAAGCCTGTAACGCTTGCTGCAGTTCGCATGGTGTTATCAAATATTGGATCGACTGTTCCTGCGACATCACAGACAATAAAATTTCCTCCGCCAGCTCATCCACAGTCAGCCGCTCTCCGTCTGCCGATTGGCGAGGCACGAAAAATTCGGAGCGAGAGAAGCACAAAAACTCTCACTCAGCCCGAAAGCGAAGCGGCAATCTGTGATGGCATCATTCGATTTCAGGATGAGTATCTGGGCTGTCGTTCGGAAAGTATTCAGTCTCACCTGATCAAAGACATGCTGATTATCCGGCTTCAGGGCGTTCTGACCCTTGCAGAGCGGCAGCTTGGCAGATCACAGACACCTGAGAAAGGTCGAGACCTGATCAAGCAGAGTCGAAAACAACTGCTGGAACTGGCCCGACCGATGCTGGAATCGCTCGTACACGAAGCATCCGGAGTGAAAGTGCTCAGCATGCATCATGACATCAGCACCGTCACCGGTGAAGAGGTTATTGTCTTTTCTCTGGCAGAGGCTCCCCGCTTTCAATAAAGCTTCACGTTTAGCCAGGGCTGATTATCAAAAAGACAACGAAATTCGACATCTGTACAAAACCCCGCCTGTGGCACCCTCGCCGATTGAATTCCATCCGGATCGAATGGATGCGGAAGCCAGACCCGGTTTTGTCGGATGTCTTTCTCAAACGCGTTTCCACGAATATCACGTGTGAATCGTCGGCCCCTTCCCACCCAAATTAAGTGAGCGTATGCAGTTGCCGGAGATCAGAGATCGTATTGGAAACCTTTTGCACTGGCGAAAAAGTTCACCGGTTATAGAAGGGCAGTCCGGTCCTTCGGAGAATTCGCCCCTGCGGGCTGAACTGCTGAATGTTGACCAGCTGGAGCGACATGCACGACACATTGCCGTCGCTCATCGACTGGCATCGGGCAGAACCGACGACAGGCTGCTGCCGCGACTTGGCGAGAATGAGCGTGTCCTGCTGGATACTTACGACCTGATTGCCGCTGCCGCCGCACGTAACAGAAGAATTACCCCGGCAGCTGAATGGCTGCTGGACAACTTCTATCTGATAGAGGAACAAATCCGGTCCACTCGCCGACTCCTTCCCCCATCCTACAGTGGCGAACTGCCACGACTGGCCGACAGTCCGGGAGCTGGCTTTCCCAGAGTTTACGACATTGCTCTCGAATTGATTGCTCATACAGACGGGCGAATGGAGTGCACAGGTTTAACAAGCTTTCTGACGGCCTACCAGTCCGTGGTACCCCTGAAGCTTGGTGAGCTTTGGGCGCTTCCGCTTATGCTGCGACTGGCACTGATCGAGAATCTTCGTCGCGTGGCGGCAAGGATTCTGCGGGGACGCATCGACCGGGATCAGGCCAGTGACTGGGCTGAGAAAATGATTCGTACGGTCGAACAAAAGCCAACGGATCTTGTGCTGGTCCTTGCAGATATGGCTCGCGACAATCCAACATTATCCGGAGCGTTTCTTGGAGAGCTGACTCGCCATCTTCAGGGGCAGAATCCCAACTTCTCGTTTGCCAGCAGCTGGCTGGAGCAAAGACTGGCGATTCAGGGAGAAACGACCGAGCAACTGATTCTGGCAGAAGGGCTTGCCCAGGCGGCCGATCAGGTATCGGTGGGAAACAGCATCACCAGTCTCCGATTTCTGGCGATGAATGACTGGCGAGAATTTGTCGCACAGCAAAGTCTCGTCGAACAGACATTGTCTCGCGACCCGGCGGGCGTATATTCAGAAATGGACTTCGCCACCCGCGATCGGTATCGCCATGCAGTGGAAGCGATCGCCCGGCGATCACCCTGTTCAGAATATGATGTGGCTCAGCGCGCCATTCAGCTGTCGCAGGCAGAAGCAAGAATTCAGCCGAATCATCGAACAAATCATGTGGGCTATTTTCTTGTGGATCAGGGTCGACCAGCACTCGAACGACTCGTTCATATGCGGCTGACGTTTGCTGTTGTTGTCGAGAAGTTGCGACGCCGCTTTCCGATGCTGATTTATATCACCGCAGTGGCACTGCTGTTGTCCGCAATTCTTGCCGTTCTGTTCAGCAGCGGCTCGGGACGGCAACCAGGAACATTTCTGCTGTGGCTGCTGGCAATTCCCATCGTAATGTCCGCCGGACATCTTGCGATTGGAATCGTGCACTGGCTGACCACCGGACTGATGAGCCCGCAGGCCCTGCCTCGGCTGGATTTTCGCAACGGTATTCCGAAGGATCAGCGTACTCTTGTCGCTGTTCCCACGATGCTCTCAAACCCTGCATCCATTGAACGCCTTCTTGAGTCCCTGGAAATTCGTTTTCTTGCGAATCGCGACCCCTGTCTGCACTTTGCCCTGCTGACTGACCTTGAAGACGCCTCTGAGGAAACACGTCCGGAAGACGCAGATCTCATTCAACAGGTGTGCGATGGAATCAGCCAGCTTTCCGAAAAATATCAGGACGAACGAACCGATATCTTCTTCTTGCTCCATCGAAACCGTCGATGGAATGCTCCTGAAAATATCTGGATGGGCTATGAGCGAAAACGGGGTAAGCTGGCCGATCTCAATGCTACCCTGCGAGGTGCGACAGATCGATTTTCCCGGGTTGTCGGTGACTGTTCCATATTGCAGCTGACACGTTACGTGATCACTCTGGATACCGACACCCAGCTGCCTCGCGATGCGGCCCGTGAGATGGTGGCCGCGATGGCTCATCCGCTGAATCGACCAGTGCCGGATGCTGATGGTCGTCGAATCATCCATGGCTATACCATTCTGCAGCCGAGAGTCGGCGTGAGCCTGCCTAGCGCTTATCGCTCCTGGTTTGTGCGGCTGCTGGCTGGCGATGCGGGAGTTGACCCATATACCCGAGTTGTCTCGGATGTCTATCAGGATCTTTTTGCTGAAGGATCGTTTATCGGCAAAGGCATCTACGACATTGATATGTTTGATCGGCAGTGCGGAGATTTTCCGGAGAACCGAATTCTCAGCCATGATTTGCTGGAAAGCTGTTATGCACGTTCCGGCCTGCTGACGGACGTCGTCCTTTATGAAGATCATCCTTCCAGTTACACGGCGGATGTGAGTCGGCGCCATCGATGGATGCGGGGGGACTGGCAGATTGCTGCCTGGCTGATGCCCCGAGTCGGCAACTCTTCAGCGGGACGCGTCGGAAATCCGATTTCGCTTTTATCGTGGTGGAAAATCTTTGACAATCTGCGTCGCAGCTTTGTCCCCATCTCCATGCTGGCTGTACTGCTGCTGTCATGGCTTTTCGCAGAATCGTCATTTGCTTCGGCAGCAACGGTTTTTGTCGTGGCGGTAGTCACTTTGCCGTCGCTCCTGTCGGCGATCATGGATTTGGCAATCAAGCCAACCGACTTGCCTCTGCTGACACACATCCGCTCGTCGGTCGCATCAATGGGACGTCCTCTCGCACAGAGCGTGTTCACACTAATGTTTATTCCGTTCGAGTCATTCATTTGTATGGATGCGGTAGTTCGTACGCTCGTGAGGATACACTGGACAAGATCAAAGATGCTGGAGTGGAAAACGTCCAGCGACAGCGAGCGTAGCGCAAGCTCCGACCTCGCCGGATTCTTTCGGGCGATGAGTATCGCGCCACTTGTTTCCGTGGCAACGTCTTTTTCTCTTGCAGTGACGCATCCGGAAACTCTGATGGTCGCCGGACCACTTCTGGCATTGTGGTTTGTGTCACCAGTGGCGGCGTGGTGGCTAAGTCGATCGATTGCAACGCCTCCCGTCCGACTAACGCCGGTCCAGCATCTCTTTCTGCGGCAGCTCTCGCGTCGAACATGGCGATACTTCGAGACGTTTGTTACCGAGCAGGAGAACTGGCTGCCTCCGGACAATGTCCAGATGAATCCCGCCGAAGTGATTGCGACGCGGACCAGTCCGACAAATATCGGCCTTGCTCTGCTGGCGGATCTGACGGCATATGACTTTGGATATCTTTCTGCTTCCGGCATGCTGGACCGAATTCGAAAAACCCTCGGCACGATGGCGAAAATGGAACGCTATCGAGGGCACTGGTTCAACTGGTACGACACACGGACTCTGATTCCTCTGGCTCCGCAGTATGTTTCCACCGTAGACAGTGGAAATCTCGCCGGACAATTGCTGGTGCTGGGAAGCGGTTTAAAGCGGTTGGCCGATGATCGCATCGTTTCCCGCCGCATCTGCGAAGGGCTCGCCGACACTCTGAGGGTTTCGTACGATGAAGCAATGGGCTCCAGACAGGCTGAACACAACGGATCAGTGGTTCGTGCCAGCGGCAATACAACCAGACTTCTTGAAAGGTACATCGAAGAACTTGAACGGTGTCCATACCAGTTGAAGGCAATCCAGACGCTGCTCTCAGGACTTATCGAAGCCTTCGATACAACTGCAGAGGTAAAACAAGCTGACTACAGTCCGGAACTGGACTGGTGGGTGAGCGCATTTGTGCGTGCCTGCGCCGATCATCTGCAGGAGCTTCATCGGCTTGCCGCCTGGACCAGACTTTTGGCTCCACCAGCAGCCTTCTGGGAGTCCGAAATTCCTGAACAGCAGAAACGGCTGGCTGAACTTGAATCGCTGCTGATGGCGCTGGATGAAGTTCCCACACTCCGTGAGGTTGCTTCTCTGACTCAGTCCATCTGCCCTCTCATTGAGGGCATCGCGCAGGAAATGAGCCTTTCAAAGGAAGCCTCAGACGGCAGCATCATGACTTCGATCGACTGGCTGCAGCATTTGCAGCAGGCCTGCATTAAGTCATCGGGACTTGCCTCCATTCGAATACAGAGTCTCGATCAGGTGAGCGATCAGTGTGCTGAATTCGCCGAAATGGACTTCGATTTTCTTCACAACCGTTCAAGAGATCTGTTTGCGATTGGTTTCAACGTCAGTGAGAATCGGACCGACAGCGGATGTTATGATCTGCTGGCATCGGAAGCGAGACTTGCCAGCTTTGTACTGATCGCCCAGGGCCACTTCAGTCAGGACCATTGGTTTGCACTTGGTCGTTTGCTGACCAGTGCCGGCGGTTCTCCGGCACTGCTCAGCTGGAGCGGCTCAATGTTTGAATACCTGATGCCAATGCTGGTAATGCCGGCATATGAAGGAACTTTGATTGATCAGACATGTCGGGCGGTTGTACGAAGGCAGATAAACTATGGCCGTCAGCGTGGAGTTCCCTGGGGCATTTCAGAATCCGGCTACAATCTGCTGGACCGAAGTCTGAATTATCAGTATCGGGCCTTCGGAGTTCCAGGACTGGGATTGAAGAGAGGTCTTGCGGAAGATCTGGTTATCGCACCGTATGCAACTCTGCTGGCGCTGATGGTTGCACCTGAGGCAGCCTGCAAAAATCTTGAACGATTGTCCCGGGATGGACGTGACGGCGCATACGGGTTCTTTGAAGCAGTCGACTATACCCCTTCGCGACTGCCTCCTGGTATGACAAGTATCACCGTGCGTCAGGTAATGGCTCATCATGCAGGAATGAGTCTGCTGTCATTGTCGAGTTTGCTGCTCGGCAAGCCCATGCAGCAGCGTTTTGCTGCTGATCCATCGTTCCGTGCTGTTGATCTGCTGTTGCATGAGCGAGTCCCGCGCGCAACCGTACCCGTATATCCTCATGCGATCGAAGCCAGTACAACTCGAAGCGTTTCTGCCGAGGAAGCAGGCACAATGCGGGTCTTTGTCGACCCCGGCAGTCCGGTACCTGAAGTCCATCTGCTTTCAAATGGTCAGTATCACGTTGCCATTACGAGCGCAGGAGGAGGCTACAGTCGATGGCGGGATCTGGCTGTGACTCGGTGGCGCGAAGACCCGACTCGCGACTGCTGGGGTACTTTTTGTTATGTGAGAGATCTCGACAGCGGTGTATTCTGGTCGACAGCATTACACCCGACCGGAAAACCTTCAAGACAATATGAAGCGATCTTCACACAGGCGCGGGCCGAATTCCGCAGGCAGGATGAACATATCGAATTGCACACGGAAATCAGCGTCTCGTCCGAGGACGATATTGAACTCCGGCGAATTACACTGACCAATCGATCTGAACGCGTTCGTTCCATTGAGATCACCAGCTATGCTGAGGTCGTCATGGCCACCCAGGCTCAGGATGAATCCCATCCCGCTTTCAGCAATCTGTTTGTGCAGTCCGAGATTGCCCAGCCACAGAACGCCCTGTTCTGCACTCGCCGTGCCAGATCAGTCGAGGAACGCCCTCCGTGGATGATTCACATGATGACCATTGGCGGAAATGTGGTCGACGTTCCCTCTTTCGAAACGGACCGCATGAAGTTTATCGGGCGAGGTCGCAGTCTGTCGAATCCTGCAGCATTTGACCGATCAACATCACTCTCCAACACCGTCGGCTCAACTCTGGATCCGATTGTCAGCATACGGCAGCGACTGGTTCTGCAGCCTGGTGAGTCCGTGCGAGCTGACATCGTCACTGGCGTTTCTGAAACCCGCACGGGTGTGCAGGGAATGGCGGAAAAGTATCGGGACCCCAGTCTGGCCGATCGAGTTTTTGAACTGGCATGGAGTCGAGGACCGATCATGCTTCAGCACCTGAACGTCTCAGAAAGAGACGCACAGGGGTACGGGAAGCTGGCTGGCTCCATCATTTATGCATCTCTGCTGCGACGAACACGAACGAGCGTACTGATTCGCAATCGAAGAGGCCAGTCAGGTCTGTGGGGTTATGGCATTTCCGGTGACTTCCCGATTGTGCTGGTACGCATCCGGGATGCTGACCGGATCGATCTGGTGCGTGACGCTCTCCAGGCACACTCGTACTGGAGAATGAAAGGGCTGTATGTGGATCTCGTCGTATGGAACGAGGATGATTCGATTTATCGACAGTCGCTTCAGGACGCCATTATGGACTCTCTCGCCACCAGTCCGGCATCTGCCCTGCTGGATCGTCCTGGCGGCGTTTTCGTTCGGCGTGGTGAGCAAATGTCAGAAGAAGACCGTTCACTGCTCCAGACAGTGGCACGAGTGGTCCTGCAGGACGATGCCGGAACACTCGCTGAACAGGTAGAACGACGAGCGAGGATAGAATCAGCGATCCCGTCGTTTCGTCCGACAAAACGGCGAACCGACGTCATTGCCGCTGAGGAATCGAGCCCGCGGGATCTCACCTTCTTCAATGGGCTCGGAGGATTTAGTCGGGATGGCAGGGAATACGTTACCATCCTGAAACCCGACTCCGCCACTCCGGCTCCCTGGGTAAATGTAATAGCGAACGCACAGATTGGAACGGTGATCTCGGAGTCAGGAAGTGCCTACACCTGGGTTGAAAACAGCCATGAATTTCGACTGACACCCTGGAACAATGATCCGGTATCCGATGGCAGCGGGGAAGCCTTTTATCTTCGCGATGAAGAATCCGGCAGGTTTTGGTCGCCCTCCCCACTGCCAGCCCGCGGCACCAATACCTATGTCACCCGGCATGGCTTCGGATACACCATTTTCGATTACACCGAAGACGGCATTACCACCGAACTTTGCATCTTCGTCGCCATCGACTCGGCGGTAAAATTTGCAAGACTCAGGGTCATCAATCGTTCCGGACGTAATCGCCCCCTGTCGGTCACTGGCTACTGGGAATGGGTGCTGGGTGAAACACGAGGCAAATCGCTGATGCATGTCGGCACCGAAACAGACCCTGTTACGGGTGCTGTATTTGCTCGCAATTTCTACAGCCCTGATTTTGCAGACAGAATCGCTTTTGTTGACTGCAGTGAACCGATCCGGACGTTAACCGGAGATCGTACTGAGTTCCTTGGGCGAAACGGATCGCCATCAAATCCTGCTGCAATGCACCGTGTACGGCTGTCGAATCGAACGGGGGCAGGTTTGGATCCCTGTGCAGCAATCCAGACGCAGCTGACGCTCAGCGATGGCCAGGAAAAGATCATCGTCTTTACTATGGGCGCCGGAATCGGCGAGGATAACACGCGACAAATTGTTCAGCGATTTCGAGGTGAAGGAAATGCTCAAACTGCACTGGAAGGTGTCTGGCATTACTGGAGTCAGACGCTGGGTGCGGTGCACGTCGAAACTCCTGACCCTGCAGTCAATTTCCTGACCAACGGCTGGCTGATTTACCAGACTCTCGCCTGTCGAATGTGGGCTCGAACGGGATTTTATCAGTCAGGCGGAGGCTACGGATTTCGAGATCAGCTGCAGGATGCGATGGCCCTGGTACATGCCGAGCCAGCTCTGCTTCGCGAACATCTCCTTCGAGCATGTTCACGCCAGTTTCGTGAAGGAGATGTTCAGCACTGGTGGCATCCACCAGCAGGACGAGGTGTCAGAACTCATTTTTCCGACGACTTTCTGTGGCTGCCCGTGGCATTGTGTCGTTACGTGCGAATGACAGGCGATACAGGCGTCCTTCAGGAACGCGTTCCTTTTCTGAGCTCACGCGCTCTTCATGCCAGCGAAGAGGCAAACTATGACCTGCCCACGATTTCTGATGACATCGGTTCGGTCTACGAACATGCTTTGCGTGCCATTGACAATGGACTTCGTTTTGGGGCTCATGGCCTGCCACTGATGGGCTGCGGTGACTGGAATGATGGTATGAATCTGGTCGGACAGCATGGTCAGGGCGAAAGCGTCTGGCTGGCGTTCTTCCAATATGACGTACTGAATCAGTTTGCAAACCTCGCCAGTCAGCAGCATGATATTGCAACTGCCGATCGATGCATTCTTGAAGCTGGGCGGCTGCGCGGGCACATTGAAAATAACGGATGGGACGGTGAATGGTATCGGCGAGCATACTTTGATGATGGAACTCCCCTGGGATCATCCGGGAACAGCGAATGTCAGATCGACTCGATCTCGCAAAGCTGGTCAATTCTGTCCGGCGCCGGAACTCGGGAACGATCTCTGCAGGCTATGGCCAGCGTGGACCGTCGCCTTGTTCGTCCCGACGCGGGACTGATACAACTGCTTGATCCGCCCTTTGATCATTCGACCCTCAATCCGGGTTACATCCGGGGTTACGTTCCCGGTGTTCGCGAAAACGGCGGCCAGTACACACACAGCGCAATCTGGACCGTGATGGCGTTCGCCGCTGTCGGCAACACTGAGCGGGCCTGGCAACTGTTCAATATGATTAACCCCGTCAATCATGGCGCTACCGCCAGCGCAATCAGCACCTATCGAGTCGAACCGTACGTCGTGGCAGCTGATGTGTACGCAGTGGAACCACATCTGGGACGAGGAGGATGGACATGGTACACCGGATCGTCAGGCTGGATGTATCGGCTGATCACCGAATCCCTGCTCGGACTGCAACTGGATGCCGATAAACTTCGATTTTCCCCAGCGCCACCCCGGAACTGGCCATCATACCGCATTCACTATCGATTTCGGGAAACCGTTTATCACATAACGATTCAAAACGGAGGCGATGGGAAAACGATTCAGAGCCTGACTGTTGACGGAATTCAGCAGCCGAATAACTTCGTCTCTCTGGTCAACGATCACGGCAGTCATGAAGTGACGATCGAACTGCTGTAGACAGGCAGAGCACGCCACAATCTTCCTCTGGGGCACATCCCCTTCAAACACAGTGAACCAGAGACAGTTTTCGGCTGATGGATTTTTAGTTCGTGGAACTTCATCGGCGTTCAGCCTGTGGCGAGAAAGGCCAGTGCCGGATACCATGGGTGCAGGAAGATATATGACCCTGTTCGTCTCCAAAAGCGTGATGTATGAGAAACCCTCCTGGCACTCTGTGGCGAATCTTTTCTTTAGTGTCTCTGTTCCTCAGTGTGATGTGCAGAAATCAGGTAAGTGCGCAGAACGCTCAGGACGCAACAGCGACGCGACCAACGGCCCCCGATTTTCTGACGGATGTCCGTCCACTGCTGTCAAATTCCTGTTTTCGATGTCATGGACCTGACGAAGAAACTCGCGCCGCGAATCTCAGACTTGATCAGGAAGACACGCTGTTCAGCGAACGAAACGGGCTTCACATTGTTGTGCCAGGAAACGCCGAACGCAGTGAACTGATCCGTCGCATCCTGACGGACGATCCGGAGCAGCAGATGCCGCCGGCAGATTCTAAAATCTCTCTCACCACGGAACAAAGGCAGCTGCTTGTCGACTGGGTGAATTCCGGAGCGACGTGGAAACCACATTGGGCGTTCGTGGCACCCGTTCGACCAGATGTGCCTCCTTTGCATTCTGTACAAAATGCCCTCCCCGGATCATTACGATCAACAGGCTCCCCTGAGCCAGACCGTGGTGCAGCTGAAGTCCCCTCGCTGAACGAAATTGATATGTTCGTACTGAAGCGATTACAGCAACAGGGGCTCAGCCTGTCATCGCCTGCCGACCCTTATACGATAGTCCGCCGACTTTACCTTGACCTGATCGGAATCCCGCCAGCACCCGATGAGGCGGATGCGTGGATCGAACGCATCTGGGGGATAAAATCGCCCGGTATCACACTGAAGGATCCTTCAGCATTGCAGACAGTGGCCAGCGAAGAGAAATACGGAGAACTGGTCGACCACCTTCTCTCCCGGTTCGAATACGGAGAACGCTGGGCGCGGCGGTGGATGGATCTCGCTCGTTATGCGGATACAAATGGATATGAAAAGGATCGCGACAGATCCATCTGGCCATGGCGAGACTGGGTTGTCGGTGCATTAAACGCGGACATGCCCTTCGATCGGTTCACCATTGAACAAATCGCGGGGGATCTGCTGCCGAATTCCGGAGATTCTCAGAAAATAGCGACCGGATTTCATCGAAATACGATGCTGAACGAAGAAGGCGGTATTGATCCGCTTGAGTTTCGCTTTTACGCCATGACCGACCGTGTTGCCACGACCGGAACAACATGGCTCGGTCTGACTCTTGGCTGCGCACAGTGCCATACTCACAAATACGATCCCGTTTCCCATCGGGAATATTATCAGTTTATGGCATTGATGAATAACGCGGACGAGCCCTCAATGGAACTTCGAGGCGCAGATTATGAAGCTCAGTGGGCTGCCAGTCGCCAGCGAGCCGACGAGATACTTCGTCAGCTGCCGTCAAAGTGGCCAGTGAGTGAACCGGAGATTGTGAACACTCCGACCATGCGTTTGTCGGCAGAATCCGTTCGGGAACTTCAAAAAACGCTTGTTACCCGGTCTTTCGAACAGTGGCTGCAGCAACAGCAACTGAGAACCGTTGCATGGAAATCTCTGCATCCGGTGTCTGCATCATCAAACCTGCCTCACCTGACCATCGAAGCTGATGACTCAATATTTGTTTCCGGCGATACAACAAAACAGGACGAATACAGGTTGGAATTTGCACCTGCCGACAGAGCAATTACGGCACTGCGGCTGGAAGTGATACCTGATGAGCGATTACCGGGGCATGGCCCCGGCCTGACATGGTATGAAGGTACTCCCGGAGATTTCTACCTGACGGAAATGAATGTACGGTCCGGAGATCAGAGCATACCGTTTAGATCAGCCACAGAGAGTTACGCCAGGAACCAGTATGGCAACAACCCCGTGTCGGCGCAATTGACTCTGGACGGTGATATTCAGACGGGATGGTCGGTTTTCAACGGACAGGGAGAACGGCATACGGCCGTCTTTGTTCCAGTATCCCCGATTCCTGCGGGACAGCCGTTGTCCGTTCAGATGAATTTTGGGCGACATTTTGCGAGCAGTCTTGGAAGATTTCGATTTTCGGCCACAACCGATTCGTTTAAAGCCGGCAACGAACCAATTGCTCGCAGATTGCCTGAAGAAGCCGAACAATTGCTCAAAAGTCCTCTGGCTTTACTGCCTGAAAATGAGAAACAACTTCTATTTGAGCAGTTCCTGCTGACAGTCCCGCACTTCGAAAAAGAGGCGGCGGAAATTCTCAGCCTTCGACGCAGGCCGCAGACCACGACCACTTTGGTTATGAAAGAACGACCGCCAGAGAATGCTCGACCTTCCTGGCGATATCATCGAGGCGAATATCTGCAACCGAAAGAGCAGGTGCAGCCAGCAACTTTGAGCCTTTTCCCCGCGTGGCCGCCATCAGCAGCTGGTAATCGACTCGATCTGGCCCGCTGGCTCGTGGACCGCCGGAATCCGTTAACTGCAAGAGTCACTGTCAATCGCCACTGGGCCGCATTCTTCGGGCGAGGTATTGTATCAACACTTGACGATTTTGGACTCCAGGGCAGTGCACCATCAAATCAGGAACTCCTGGACTGGCTTGCCGTAACTTTCATGGAAGAGGATCTGTGGTCTGTCAAAAGACTGCATCGCCGAATCGTCACAAGTGCGGTCTATCGCCAGAACGCTGCGGTTCGCAGCGAGGCACATATCAAAGATCCGGAAAATATACTCCTGGCCTTTGCCCCCCGGTTTCGACTGGATGCAGAGATGATCAGAGATTCGATTCTCCACGGATCCGGACTGCTGTCTCCAAAAGCTGGAGGTCCTCCGGTGCGTCCGCTTCAGCCAGCCGGGATCACTGAGGTCGCATTCGGCAGTCCCGGCTGGAAAGTCAGTGAAGGCGAAGACAAATATCGTCGCAGTCTCTATACGCTGATTAAACGCACGGCACCATTTGCAATGATTACGGCATTCGACGGCCCCAGCGGCGAAGCCTGCGTGGCCCGTCGCACGCGTTCCAACAATCCGCTGCAGGCACTGACACTATTGAATGATGTCATGTTTCTCGATATCGCTCGAGAGGTCGGAAAACAGATCGCGAATCCGGAGAATCAAAAGCCATTGTCGGCGGATCAGCCATCTGATGTCGGGGTCGCCGACGACAAAAGGCACGCATCCCGTTTATTTCGTCGGATGCTGACACGCCCGCCACATGAAGATGAATTAGAAGAAATTGTATTGTTCGCAAAAAATCAGCGAGAACGCTTTCGGCAGGACCTCCAGTCCGCATTGCAACTCATGCAGATCGACAAAGCATCCATCGACACAAGCAGCATTCCCGCCGTTCAAAACGAACAGGTCGTCGAACAGGCAGTCAGGACGGCACTGGCTCGTGCTCTGTTCGGTCTGGATGAAGTTCAAATGCGTCCCTGACAGGTCCCGCTCCCGGCGAACGACCCAACTGTCCCGGTCAGACACTTCATGAATTGATCTCGTTAAGCGTTCCTGTGCTCGAACCAAAAGCATCCGTCTCAAGTCCCAGCTGTTGCAGCATGGTAACGAAAAGGTTGCAGAGCGGTTTGTTGTTGTCACGTTTGAAGGCGAGATGCTGTCCGTGCCGGAAACCGCCGCCGGCCATCAGGATCGGCAGGTTTGTGTTGTCGTGCGTGTTCGAGTCGCCCATATTGCTTCCAAAGAGAATCATCGTGCGATCGAGCATTCGTTCATCGCCGTCCTGTTTGTCAGCGAGATTCTGCAGGAGTTTCTTCAGCAGCGCCATCTGTCGGTGGTCGGCTTCTTCAAGCTGCCTTACCTTGTCGGGCGCCTGACCATGATGGCTCAGGTCGTGATAGCCGGTCGTCGAGTTCTCCGTGTCGCCCAGCCTGAACGATGGTGTTGCAAACGCATCAACCATCAGCGTTACAATACGTGTCGAATCGGACTCCAGCGCCAGTTCCGCCATCGACAGCATCAGATCAAACTTCTCAAAGAAGAGTTTTTGATCCCTGATGTCGTCCGGCGGCATATGAGTTGTTGTCGGCTTTGGACGCACTTCCCACTCGCGGGCCATTTCAAGACGCTGTTCGATCTCTCGGACGGATGTCAGATACTGATCGAGCCTCGTTTTGTCGTCGCGTCCGAGTCGCTTTCGCACCTGCTGCGTGTCATCGAGCAGAGTGTCGAGAATGCTGCCTTGTTCTTCGAGCCTTTTCAGTTGTCTCTGAACGGCTGCCGCGTCGCCCTGCACAAACATTCTCTCAAAAAGTGCCGGAGCACTGTCTTCCGCCGGAAGCAACACACCATCTCGCGTCCAGGCCAGACTGCGGTTCGCCTTGTCGATGTTCACACCGAGGTTGAGCGTTGGAAATCGCGTGACCGGGCCGAGCTTCTCAGCTGCCAACTGATCGAGCGAAATCTGATTGCGAAAGCCACTTTTGGTCGGACCTCTTGCTGCGGTGAGAAAACAGTTCTCAGTGCTGTGTCCTCCCGCCACACCGGGATGAGACAGACCGCTGAAGACCGTGAAATCGCTGCGGAACGCAGCCAGCGGCGCGAGGTACGGCGAAAGCTCGTAATCACGCCCGCTGGCTTCCGGGAAGAACGGCTTCGGCAGCACTCCGAGGTTGTTGGAGACAAGCAACATTCGACGCGGTCTTGTTACTCCCGCCGCAAACACCGATTTTGGCATCAGACTGTCGAACAGAGGCAAGGCGAGCAGTACGCCGGCACTCCGGAGAAAGCGGCGACGGGATGTGGCGTGGTGCGTCATAGTCGGCCTGAGAACAATGCAAACGGGAAACTACGAATTAGGTGTGAGAGACAATCAGTTGGGCTACTTATTGTCCCAGAAACACCCGGCTCTGCACAAGGGCATGGATCAGATCCCGCACCCGAAAACCGTCTTCCTCGCACGTATCGAGCATCGCTTCGATCTCATCGCGGTCAGCGAATCGAACGGGCGAGCCGGTGGAATAGAGCGTAAACTGATGCAGAAGATTGCGGGCGAGTTGCCGCGGATTGGCAGCAAGGATCATCTTCAGTTCATTGATATCCTGAAAGCGACGTCCATCACGCAGTTGCCCCGTCGCGTCGACCGGTTCGGCAATCGTATAGGCAAAGTCATGTCCGGCTCGGTCGATGCCTGTCACCGGTTCGCCCTGCTCGACACCGCGATACCGAGTGCGCCAGCCACCGAGGATGTCGAAGTTCTCCAGCGCGAGGCCGACCGGATCAAAACGTGCATGGCATCCGGCGCAGCTCTCAGACTTCGTATGCATGGCGAGCAAATCGCGGATCGTTTTTGCACCGCGGATATCGGGTTCGACAGCAGGTACGCTGGCGGGCGGCGGCGGTGGTGGCTCACCAATGAGTCGCTCCATGATCCAAGCTCCACGCACGACAGGCGAAGTCGAAGTGCCATTCGCCGTAACCTTCAGGATCGCCGCCTGAGTCAATAAGCCGCCCAGCGGGCTGTCCGCCGAAAGAGATATTCTTCGCATCGCGGAACCGGTGACGTGCGTGGCGTCCGCCAGACCATAATGTCGCGCCAGTCGATCGTTGACGAACACAAAATCGGCATCGACAAGCGAACGCGACGGAAGATTCTCGCGGATCATCGCGGTAACAAAGGCTCGTGTTTCCATCTCCATCGACTCGACAAGATAATCATCAAATCGGTACTCGGGATAGAGACGGATATCGGGCTCGTCACGTCGGATGTGACGCAGGCTTAGCCAGTAATCGGAGAAGTTCCTGACGAATCGCTCGAATCCGGGGCTGGCAATCAAACGGTCAGTCTCGCTCAGGAGAACATCCGGATTGCGAAGCTGCCGGGTTTGAGCCAGGTCCAGCAAAGCAGCATCGGGCCGCGTGTTCGTGAGAAAGTGAGATAACCTCGCCGCAACTGCGAAGTCATCGTCGGCTCCCGCGGGTTCACGAAGATACAGGAAGTGGCTCGAACACAGGAAGGCTTTGTAACCAGCGAGCACAGCGTCGGCAAACGGATCCTGCGCCTCAAGCCTCGCATCGATAAGCCGCTCGAACGCTTCGACTGTCCCTTCAGGCACTGGTTGGCGAGAGGCGAGGTTCACGAAGCGGCGGAGCAGGCGACTGGCTTCGGCTCGACTGGCTTCGCCCCGATCACCCTCAGGAGTTTCCGGATTTCTTTTTTCCACGTTGAGTTCGTCGACATTCCGGAAACCCGCCCCACTCTGCTCATCAAACAACACGCGATGAGATGCCGGAGGCCATTCTTCGGAACAAATCGGTCCTTCGACTTCGAGCCACTGAAAAGCGACTCCCGGCTGCCCCTCTGCAGGGAACGGCGGATAGCGATATGTCGGCGGGCCACCATTCACGTTGCGGGCCAGTGGCACAGGCAGGCCGAGCAGACTGTATTCGAAGGTCTCACCCTCGCGCAGCCATATCGTGGTATCATAAGTCGCGACCGCTGGTTGAATGTCAATAATGCCGCCCGTCGCACGAACATCGCCCGAAACGTCAGGACCCGAAGGCTTCCGGGCTCGGAAGGTCATCGGTACAGGCTGAACGGCCGGCGTCAGCTGATAGTCTTTCAGCTGCAGGACAGCTCGCGCCGAGAAGCGAACGAGGTACTCGCCCGGCAATGTGGCGATAAATCCGCGAGGATATCCGTAGTATGGCCAGTGAGCCGACCGAAACAACGCCAGCTCCACCGTCGGATCATCCTTCAGCTCGTCGAGCTGATTGCCGACGATGGCCTTGCTATCTCTTGCGAAGAACATCGCCTCGCGTTCGCCGAAGGTGTGCCGTTCGGGGAAAAGGTTCGTCGCTATCGCTCGAAACCTGGTAACAGGCGGCTTCGATCCGCTGGCCAGGGCATGCCGCAGCGCTGTGTCAGCGGCATCGAGATACGCCGCCAGCTGCACTCGGGAAATGTCGAGCGTTTCCGACGTCTTGTTGAAGCGATGCCCTTCACGGTCTTCCGGGAGCATGTCCCGAATATCCAGCTGCGGCAGCAACAGCACATCGCGCAGGTTCTGCTCGTATTCATCCCGATTCAGCCGCCTCATCGGCCCGCGACCATGTTTCCTGATATCCTCCAGATCGGAATCATGAATCGCCGTCTTAAGTGACTTCACGAGTTCCGCTCGAGAGTCATCTGGCAGGTCGTCAGCCTGCGGTGGCATTTCCCCTTTCTCAATGCGATCGTGGATCCGTACCCAGCGTTCTCGTAAGGTTCGTTCGCTCAGTTCAAACGACAATACTTCAAGATTCAGCCCGCCTTCCATCGTGCCATTGCCATGACATCCAAAGCACGCCTGCCTGAGCTGCATTGACGCTGATGGTGGCAGCTCGCTCGCGCAGGCAATGAGTGGTATGAAGGATACACAGGCAAGGACCAGTCGATTCACAACAGGATCTCCTTTACCAGCAAGCCGCAGGCTTGTTGACTTAGTTCTTCATCAGCCGCTGTCGCGCCAGTCTCTGATGATTTTTACCTTGCTTTATTACCGAACGAAGGGAAGCCCCCCCCTCCATCGCCCCACATTATTCAAATTATTCCCATTATTCCCACTCACCTTCTATCCCCAACATTGGGCTCGGTCAACGGCAGTCTAGACTGTGCTCAGTTTAACGTGAACAGAAAACCGGACAGCATTATTCGGAGAGTGTTTCCACAGCACCGCCGAATCGGTTTAATTCATGCGAATGGGATTCACATCCGAAAGATCGATCACGTAAAACTGACACTTCCACTCATTTGCCGGAGCATAGCCTGATCATCACGAGTCGTCCTGCGCCGAAAGCGCAGACAGCATCGTCGTCGCGGCCGAATCTTTACTCGGTCCCGGTTTCCGGTTGACAACCCCAGCCGCCGCCGGTAAACCCCCAGCCACCGCCGAGGCCTCGTGATTGATTCCGCATATGGCCAATCGCCATCACCAGCCCGTTGCACACGATCCACAAAGCGGAAGAGTACAACGCACGATCGAGGCGTCACTTTTTGCCCCGACCCGGATCATGCGTGGGACGTTGGAAACCAGGCATCGTAAAAACTAGTTGTGGAGATACGTATGAAGTGGCGTCTGTTGTTTGGCGGGCTACTTGTCGGGCTTGCGATCGGTTTGATGGTGGGCGGATCGCTCGTCAAAATCCCCACGGATGGCTCCAGCAAGCGGCAGTACCCGCAGGGCATCGCGCTGCTGCTGGCGCTGGTGGGTTCGATCGGGGTTGGGAGCGCACTCCGCGGGTCCGCAACTACTCCACCTCGCCGGGAATGAGCAGGAACAGCATGATGGCGATCAAACTGATGAACCATGATCGGGATATGGTTGACTGGATTCATCGGATTATCACCGTGGGTACCTCCACGCTGTTAACATTCCTGATGCGTCCCGCGATCCAGCCGTCGTGATTGTTATCCGTCGCTGAGCCAACAACCCATGTTGATGTGAAGGAACTAAGGTCCGTAGCGGCTCCGCCAATCACGCACAACGCATCTTTGGGACGGGCCAGGCCTCCTCCGCTGCTGCTGTGGGCCCACTGATATGTCAGCAACTCATTGGCGTTGTTGATGAAAACATCGCTGATCACCACACTGCCTTCGACCAGCTCGACTTTCCAGAAAATCAGCCAGGTCAGAGGGTCGGTGACATTTGACTGACGAACCAACCCGACAATGATGCCATCGTCACTGATCGAGCAGACCGAGGTATCCTCATCCGCAATACCGGACGAATTCGGCTCGTACAAATCCGGAACCGGCAGCCTGACCGCGGCCGCCGCAAGCCCGGAAGACCAGACCTGTGGCGTGGAACCGGGATCGCTCCCGATGGATTCGCTTCCCACAATCACCCCGTGATTGTTCACATCGCGGGGCGTGACAAAAGCTCCTGCGGTGAGTGACGGAAGCACGCGGCCTGAGACCGTTGCGAAATTCGTTCCCTGGGTCACCTGCCAGTGCATTGGTGCCCGATTGTTTCCAGAACCAGCCACCCCCACGAGTTCAACAGTGTTGTTCTCCAGGTCATTCATTCCATTGATAAAGTGCATCGATAAAAGGGTCATAATCCGGCACGATCGCCGCAGCAGGCATCTCGAAGAAGGCCAGCAGCCGGGCGTAGTTGACCTGGGTCGGGCGTTCCTGCAGAACCGTGTAGATCAGCATCTCAAGCGGATCATCGAAAGGTAATTCCCAGGGCCGTGATCGGCCGCAATTCATCCTCAGAAGTCCGGTCAGTTCCGCGGCATAGTCAGGAATGAATTGTTCCACCGCGTAGAATCCCTGCACAATGGCAAGAATATCTTCAGGCAGATCGCGGCAAATCTCCTTCCAGCGGAAGTCGGTGTCCGCATTCCACTGGCGCGCTGGCTGAAAACGGGCCACGTACCAGCGATACAGCGCTGCGATGCCTCGATTCACGCATTGCTGACGTTGTCGTTTTGATTCTGCAGCGTTCGCTTCATTACAGACCCCCAGCACAACGTCGTGTGCTGTCGTGGCCTTGTCCTCGATAAATTCATCGGAGACGGACATACCCGACCTCAGATTCTGCTCAAAGTTCCAATGCTCAGGGCCTCACTCACGACCAAACGGCCCTACACCACAAAGTGCGTTTCCGGAGCGTGGGGGGGGCGAGGGGATCGAGGGGCAATGGCGTGGACTTATTGTCGCCTTTCGCTCCGCGAAGGTAGCGTTTTCGCGTGTTTTCGCGGAGCGAAAAACGACTATGGAAATCCGCACGATGCTTAAGTCCACGCCATTGGGATCGAGGGGTGGCGAGGGCACATCGACCGGTCCAATGATCTGCCTCTCTATGTCGGGATGGGCGTCGCTCGAAGAACTGGAACGGCACATCGCAAAAATAAGATCAGCTGAAGAGTAAGACACCCGCGCGCTCTGCACGCCGGGCCGTTCAATGCTGCGCGGTGCCTTAAGCCGCCTCTGCCCGATGTGGCTGGATCCTTGTCAGCGGTTTGCCAAATGCTGCCGACCCTCTCATAACTCACGCTGCCGTCAATCAACCGCAATCGCAGTGCCGAACACTATTGGACCTGACCCCTTTTGCCAACCAGGAATCGGCGTCGCGCTGGCGGGTCAGCGGAAGTTTGCCGAGGCTGAACCGATCCTGCTGGAAATTTTTGAGGGCCTCAGGACACGCCGTTCCTCCACTCCTCCTGAACTTTACATCGGCACGATTCAGGCGATCATCGATCTGTATGTCGCAATGGAAAAACCTGAAGAAGCAGAACGTTGGCGTAAAGAGCTGAACGCCGCAACTGCTTCGAGTGGCGGCTGACGAAGTAGACTTCATGATCAGAAGGAACCTCAGCAATCGAATCACAGGCAGGCTGAGTCGTGGAGGTGTCATTTGTTCCGGCATGTCTTCCAGTTGCGTTTTTCGACGCTTCTCACATTGGTTAGTGAAGCAAGGGACTGAAGGTATCCTGCGAGTCGTGGCAATTCGGCATCACTGCGATCACCAAAGAATGCAGAGACATAAACAGCATTTCCGTAGTTCCGCTCGCATTTCTGAGGAGTGTCATCGACTATCAGAATGCGATTAAGAACCCCTAACAAAACCTCCGTGGCCGCGTTGTGTCGAGAGTGGTTGAGCTGCAAGGAAGAGCGACGAGGCGACAAATGTCGTCGAGGAGTGATGACGCCGCAGATCGACCGCTCTCGACACAACCCTCCGGGACGTTTGTGGTTGCGTCTCAGGCTTCGTCATTCGTCATCGACGGGGTGTCCCGTCTCTTCCTCACTCCTTGCCTGAAACGCAACCACAAACGTCGCGGCTCACGCAGGTTTTGCTAGGGGTTCTTAAGTCAAAGCCATGACGTTCGACCTTTTTCAAGTCCTTAACGTAACAGATCGACTGCATTTCGCTGTCATATCGCTGTACACATCGGTCTCGTCCCCACACAAATTTCAAATTCAAATTTGAGGGAAATATGCATTGCGAAATGGCCTGAGCGTAATCGATACCTGAGGATGACCAGACGGCCAGATCAAAATACTCAGCAACGTCAGCCAGGAATTCCTGTAAGTACGGTCTTCGATACACAAACCAGGGACCTGCCAGATGATCCGGCGCATGACTCAGCGGTTGCTCGCTGGCAAACAACAGCGTTTCATCCAGATGCCGACATTCGTTCCATCAATTTTCTCCTCAACGATCAGCGAATCGTCGGCGACAAATCTTTGTGATTCTGCTTCGCCGAGATGCTTGTCATCTTCAGTACCCATTGAACCAAACAGGTGGGGAGTTCGAGGATATTTGGTGAAGTCACCGTGTGACGCACCCATCATCAGACTCCTTGTGTTTGGGGTCGGGTTGTGTTTGGGGTCGGGAAATAAGGGACCGTACAAAATGCCCGTATTCATTTTTCATGGGCAGGTCGAAGTCGGTGCGAATCCGACGACGGCGTGCCATGACTTCTTTACTCGTAACTGGGTTCACGGAAGGTTTATCGTACTCTTCCCAGTACAATCCAACGCCTCGCTTCTGCCAGGCGGGAAGATCGTTAAAGTTGATTCCATACTGAAACAATAACTCATTCTTTTGGCTCACCGAAAGCCCCAACATCCGCTTCGTGGCCTGCTGTTCGGTTTGGCCGTCCTTGCGGAGCGTCCAGTAACACCATCCACTCAAGGCATTCCGCGCAGCATCTTCGTTCCTCCAGCGGAAATAATCGACGACAAGTTCTGTGGTCGGCAACTGAGAAATTCGGCAGTCGAAGCAAGCTGGTTTCCCCAGTTTCAGCGAGAATTGGGCACTGGCTTCCCCAGCCAATGTCGAGTTGTACTTCCGCAGCTTTCTGCCGAAGAGTTGTTCTTCGGGATCAAAGAGCAGCGAAATCTCGTCGCTCTCGGTGTAGGCGTAGAGCACTCGAAAACTGCAGGTCATCAGCGACTCAGCAGTGACGACCATCATGTCACGAAAGCGCAGGTCGAAAGGAGCCTCAAACCGGCAGACATCTTTAGTCAGCCGGGTAAAGCTCCTGCCGTCCAGACGCGCGACCATGAAAATACCGGGAAGCACACACAGATCAGCAGACGTCTCGAAAACCCGCATTTTCCTGTCAAGATCGTCAAACTTCATTGTTCCACTCCTCGACTACGAAACCGGATTCCGTTAGTCGGACATATTTCAGAGTATTAAAACCTTCATCCAGTGTTGGTCGTTCCAGCTTCCTGGCCGCAGACAGGATACCCGCCTCTGGTACAGGCTGAGCCCGCTGCTGGTTCCGAGAAAGACACTCCGCGGCTTTCGATCGGAAGTAATAACCCACGATCGAATACCTTGCCGACATTGCAGCGTCGATGTACCTGATCCGCTCTTGACGAGTTGGGTTCGTGTTGTCAATGACGAACGGTTGTTGCGTCTCAAGGCAGGCAGTCATTATTCGCCATTCTCGGTTGCGTGTCCTCAGCAGATCAAGGCTGATCCGAACGTGCGTCGAGAAGAATCGTTCCTTAAAGAAGGACGATTTCCCCGACGCCTGCAATCCAATGAAGATGACAGCTTCCACAACTCTCTTTCCCAAACAAAAAAGCCCACCCGGTTTCCACAAACCGTGTGGGCCTTCAATGTCTTTTTGAGACAATCAGTCCCTGAAAAAGTGGTCTCGGTTCACTCCTTCAACAGCAGCCTTTCGAGAGACAGCATTTCCTGTCATGAACTGACACTGACCAGCCTGAAAGGTTCGCAGCATTCATTCCAAAAAACTGGGGTCGTCAGCAGAATTTTTGGGTACGAGCGTGTTGTTCTAAAAGTCAGAGTATGAAGCCATCCAAATCGCATGTCGTTTCGCCGCATTTCATCTCCTGGACCTCGGATCCGGAGCACTTAGACGTCATCGAACGGCTGATCGCCGAATAGCAGGACTTATCGTTGCACAGCAAGCTGCATCCTGAATCTGTCTCAGAAAGTGGCTCGGATGACAGCCGCAGATCCCTCCTGACTGAGCGCGCGACCGTGACCGAAGAGAACATCAACCTGAATGAACTCTCGCGGCAATTGTTGCGGCCTCCACAATCCGCCGGGGAACGGGGTTGGTTGGGACCATAGTTCGGGAAATCGAGGTGTTCCTTTGCCTTCGCTGGACCGGCGACCCGGTCTCGTCCGCTACTGGCGACCGTGGTTGATACTTCGTTTCAGCCCTGTCTCAACTGCCGACGTAATCGCAGCGGTGGCGCGGGTTTGGAGAAAGGCGATGACTCGAAGTTGTTCGAGCGTGGCGTTTTCGGGTGTGGTGAGTTCAAATTCCGGATCCCTACCGGTGAGTTTGGCGACGCGGAATTCTCGAACGATGTTGCAATGCGAGAGTCTTGCGCCGGCGTTTTCGCCTCGTGAAACCTGTTGCACACCGTAATCCTGAATCAGTGCCACCAGGATCAGGTCGTCTGGCTGAGCGTTCTCCGCTTTTGCGAGCACTTTGATACCAGTACCAGACGGAGTCACGCGAATACCGATACGCGTCTGAGGCTTCGCGTCGAGGGATCCTGCGATCACCGTGCGGGACTGCTTCACATCGGATCCGACGAATTGTTTTGTCCCATTGACGATCGGCTTGCAAATCGGACCCGCTTCTGGAGAAAGATCGGCGTGTAAAAACACACCCGCTGCATCGCACCGTAGAATCTGCCTGCTTTACGTGCAACTGCGAGGTCAGGAATGCCTCCGAGGCAGAGAAATCGTTGTCGCCGAACAGTGCTGTAATGCGAGCGAAAAAATTGTATTCACCGGGAGGGCGAGACTCCTGCCGAGCCGTGCTTTCCTCTTCATCGGGAGGGCGAGGCTCCTGCCGAGCCGTGTTTTCCTCTTCATCGGGAGGGCAAGGCTCCTGCCGAGCCGTGCATTCCTCGGCTCAGCGGGAGCTTCGCCCTCCCAATCTGAACTTTCCTCGGCTCAGCGGGAGCTTCGCCCTCCAATCTGAACTTTCCTCGGCTCAGCGGGAGCTTTGCCCTAGACAGCGGCAAAGTTGGGGTTGCGTTGCGATGTTGATCAGGTGAGATTTGTTTACGGTATTTGAGGGGAAAAGGCGAGTCTTCGTTGAGCCTGGACGGAGACTGGGAGATGTT
>JALHMY010000030.1:9168-92423 GCA_022843805.1 Fuerstiella sp. | reverse complement strand
CCGGCCTTCGGCCGACCCCTCCCACTCCGCTTCGCTGCGCGGGAGGGGAGCTATTGCGTGGGAGGGCTGCTCGATCCTTCTTCGTTTAACCAAATTCTCTTGCCATAGTGGTAACTCAGGATTGGGCGCTTTATCATTTGCGAATCAGCCTCTTCTGAATGGAATCCAACAGGCAGAATTATGTCCTCGAAAATTGTCCTGGCGAAGTCTGGTGCGACGGTCTCCGACCCGAAGAAGGACGGAGCAGATCAGGAAAACTCTGATTATCAGTTCAGCACCGCAGGCGGCATTCCGGTTCGTTTTCGTACGGATTTGACAGAATATTCATCCGGTCCGGGGATTGCGGATTCTGCTGGCATAAGTTTGCATCTGACGCTGGCCAGACTGCAGTTGCTACGTGGATTCGATGAGCTGTTATGTCTTGAAGGTCTGAACGGCGTCGAGCATCTTCCGCATCAGATCGAAACGGTGCGTAAGGTCATGCGTCGCTTTCGAGGTCGAGTCTTACTGGCGGATGAGGTAGGGCTTGGAAAAACCATCGAAGCATGTCTGTTGCTGCGGGAGTATCTTCTTCGACGCATTGTGCGCCGGGTGCTGATTCTTGTTCCCAATCCGCTGGTCAGTCAGTGGCATGAAGAGCTTGCGGGAAAATTTGGCCTCAGGTTTACAGTTCCTCCGCGGACTGCTGCAAGCAACCGGGAAGCATTCTGGAAGGAAACCGACTGTGTTCTGGTGTCAACAACGTTTGCTCGCAGCGGTGGTCGAGCTCAGCTGATTGCTGCGGCCCCATGGGATCTGGTGATTGTTGACGAAGCTCATCACTGTCGTAATCGAACCACGAAGCTCTGGCAGCTGGTGAATTCTCTCACTCGCCGTCATATGTTTCTGCTGACGGCAACACCCGTGCAGAATAATCTGATCGAACTTTACAATCTGCTGACCCTTCTGGAGCCGGGACATCTGCGAACGGAGGCAGATTTTAAAAAGAAGTTCGTTACAAAAGGAAATCCCCGGGACCCTCGAAATCGTCAGAAGCTTCGTGAACTGCTGAGCGAGGTGATGATTCGAAATACTCGCAGCCTTGTCGATATCAATC
Source organism: Fuerstiella sp. (assembly GCA_022843805.1). Taxonomy (GTDB): domain Bacteria; phylum Planctomycetota; class Planctomycetia; order Planctomycetales; family Planctomycetaceae; genus F1-80-MAGs062. The sequence continues at coordinate 91,327 of JALHMY010000030.1, read as the reverse complement.
TGCCTCCCCGATATGCTCAGACCATCGTGGCATCGCCTTCTGAGGCGGAAAGGCAGTTTCAGCGAGACGTGGAAAGTTACCTGCGAGAACTGGTTGCTGTGGGACTGCCGGAAGGGGGCAGTTCAGAAGGTGAAGAGTGTATTGAAGAAGACGGCTGTGACAGGCAGTCATCTGCAGAGACGGCAGAAATGTCGGCTGGAAAACCGTCTGTCAAAGGGCCGGTGAAAATGTCTCGCATGCGTCTGCAGTCGATCCTGCAGTCGCTGGGAAGTCATCCGGGAGCTGCAGGTGGTGCGCTCGAGCCGCTGGCCGCCGTTGATTCCAGAGCGGCCACACTTCTTGCTCAGTCTGAAGACATTGTGAGGTCTGCCAAGGATGAGCAACTGCTGCAGCTGTTGAAGGATAGTCATGGTCATAAAGTGCTGGTGTTTGTAAATTCCCTGAGGACGCTGCATCGACTTCAGACTCTGCTGAAAGCCGAATCAATTGCGTTTTCCACATTCTCCGGCGAGCAGTCGGCGACGGAAAAGGACAACGCCGTCGAACTTCTCAGGACGACGGTTCCTGTGATGCTGTGTACCGACTCGGGTGGAGAAGGGCGAAATCTGCAGTTTGCCGATACTCTGATTAACTATGACCTGCCATGGAATCCCATGAAGATTGAACAGAGAATAGGCCGAGTTCATCGGTTCGGTCAGACTCAGGATGTTTTTATCTTCAATCTGTGCACCTCCGGATCACTGGAATCGCGAATTCTTACACTGCTGAATGACAAGATTCGAATGTTTGAACTGGTCGTCGGAGAAGTCGGTTCGATTCTCGGAAACATGGATGAAGGGGACGAATTCGAATCTCTGGTGCTGAAGCTGTGGATGAAGTCGGGAGATGATCAGCAGCTGGATGAACAGTTTGAGTCGCTGGGTACAACTCTGCTGGATGCCCAGGAGAAGTATCTGGACGCGAAGAACCTTGATGAGGCTCTGTTTGGCGAGGACTTTGAATGAGTCGCACGGATGTCGGACTTCAGCTGGCGGAATTTGCCGGGAATTTGATTGAGCAGTCCGGAGGAATGGTCGACTGGGATGAGGATCACACGTCGGGAACGGCGATTGTTCCGCCAGAACTGGCTGAGAGTCTTGGACAGCATGAAGATGTTTTTCCCGTGAGAACCGCACCGGGGGAAGACGGTTTGTCGCTGACACTGGGTGGAGAATTTCTTGATCTTGCTTCTCGCACGATCCGTCAGTTTGTACCGGCAACGGCTGCGTTTGCAGTCAGCGATCTGCCGGTTCGAAAGACAGAATTCGACAAGGCTGTGGAATCCTCGTTTGGATGGCAAAACGCGCGAGGCAAAGTGCTGAAGGGCGGTATTGTCGATGTTAGCTATCATTCGTGGTGGTTTCACGCAGTACTGCAGTCAGAGGATACGTGGGAGTCTTTGCTGACCGTCACGCTGAATTCAAAATCGAAATCGCCGGTCCGTACTGGCGACTTGCTGAATACCGCGACGCTGAGTCCGGCCAGCGAGTTCGAGGTGCCGGCAGATGTGACGCTGCAGGCTGCGGCTGACGTACTGCAACGGGAGACGATGCAGCAGGCCAAACCTTTCCTCGACCGCATCGATGCAACACTGCAGCGCGATCGAAAACGCCTGCGTGATTATTATCAGGCACTGCAGCGAGAAGCCGGAACGGTTTCCAAACGGACAAAAGTGGTGCCGTCTGCCGAAGAACTGCAGGACAAACTTCGAGTCGTCAGACTGGAACTGCAGAGAAAGTTATCAGAACTGGAAGAACGATATGCCATCAGCGGAGTTCTTCGACCCATCGCGATGGCAGAATTCCGGATTCCGGCGGTTGCAATCGATGTTGAGATTCAGCGCAAAGCGGCTCGTCGAGTATTCCGGCTTTATTGGAATGCGATGTTGCGCCAGATGGAGCCAGTGTCCTGCAGCCGTTGTCACAGGACCGGCTGGAATTTCTGGTTTACCAACGACGATGTCGAACCGTACTGTTCAGTCTGTCATGAACAGGATGCGTCATGAACAGGCAGATCAAAAGAAGCAGGAAATCTTCGGCGAGATTTCCTGCTCTCTGAGTGCTCAGTTTTTGACGAACATTTTCTGGGCAGTAATCACAAGGGTATCGGAATCATCGATTCGCCCGGTTCCCTGCACGATCACGAGCTGGTTTTCCCGTAAAACAAACAGCTCACGGGAGTCAGTTTGCAGCAGCTGACCATTTTTGTCCTGGAAGTGGACCTGAGCGATGCTTTCCTGAATATTACGACTGCAGAATGGACAATCGTGGGGATTATGTTCCTTATCGCCGTCATGACCTGTGGCATCTGTGATGACAAAGGAAGCAGTGCCCGTTCCCCATGGAGGCATTTCGCCCGCATTGATTCTGGCTCGCACAACGAATGGCGTTTCCGCTGAGATTTCGCCGGACTTAATTTGTTCGCGAATTTTTGAGACGGAGATCTCGCCGGCAATTGGCTGATCCGAAAGATACTGCCTGCGAAACTCCCGCACTTCCGCACTCACGGACTCGCCGCAGCCGGAAGTCACACAGCAGATGGCAGTCAGCAGTAAACCGCTGACCGCCGCCGTCACAAATCTCGCTGCCGACGTACTCATGTTCATGTTCCTTCTTTCGCAGGAGCGGGTGTTTCTGAGGCTGGGGTTTCTGTTGCCGGTGCTTCAGTCGCAGGCGCATCTGTTGCCGGTGCCTCTGTTGCCGGGGCGGGAGCATCTGCAGCGGGTGCTGCCGGGGTTTCAGCAGCTGGTGCTGCGGCATCGGCCGCCGGAGCTGCAGGTGATTCAGTGGCTGGCGTTGGGGCTGACCCGCCAGCAGCTGCATCGGTCAGGGCTTTTAGTGCCTTGTCGATGGTTTCTGATTCTTCAGCGTATGTGGAACCTTCCTGGCCATGCAGAGTTTTATCGACGTTGCCGAAGGCAGTAAACAGAGTGTCGACGGATGATTTAATCGCCGTCAGGGTTTCAGGGGAAACGTTTTGCTTTTCTGCCAGTTCCGGAATCAGTTCCAGAACATGACCGACTTCATGCAGCGGATCATGTGCTGCTTCGGAGTCATTCTTTGCAAAGGCATCACGAATCGTATTTCGGATGCCTGTCAGTTCGGTGATTGCATCCGGCAGAGTCTCTGCGTGATGATGATGTTCATGGCCTTCTTCTCCATGGTCATGATCATGGTCTGCATCAGCAGTCTTCGGTGAAGGCCCGTCTGTTGAAGTACCACAGCCGACTGAGAACAGCAGCATTGCTGCGAGTGATGCCGCAAATCCGAGATGCTTCATAACGATTGCTTCTTTCCGATGCAGTGAACAGGTATCGACACGGGACCGATGAGGAAAGTCCAAAAAGTGCATTTAACGATAAAGCAGACTCAACAACTGCTCTGAATTCCTGCTTTATCATATCAGATCAAATATCGGCCGAAAACAGGCAAATCATCATTTGTCGGTGTCCGGATCGTCCATGTAAAAATCCTCGGTCTCAGAATCGTCCATGTCAGGCCATGGAGCAAACGGATCTTCCATCATTTCCCATTCAGAAGGCCCCGAGTCCATCTCTTCGTCAGTCAGCAGGCAATCATCCAGAGCCTCTGCAACGGCGGCCTGATCGAGGTCCTGTCCGATAATCACCAGTTCCTGCCGACGGTCTCCGGTTTCGGGGTCCCAGATGGATTCAATTTCGGCCAGCATTTGAGGATCATCTTCCGGCCAGCTTTCGCGTGGAGTTTCCGCCCACCACTGTCCCCCCGGACCAGCACTCACCACTCCTCCGGCCTGAGACCAGAAGCCAGCCTGTGTATGCCGACTCGCCAGCCAGAAGTATCCCTTCGAGCGAATGATGCTGGCGGTGGAATCATCCTCCGTCCAGAAGTCAAAGAATCGTTCCGGGTGAAATGGTCGACGCGCCCGATAAACAAAACTTGAGATCCCGTACTCATCCTTTTCGCTCGTCTCCTTACCGCGGGGAACCGTCAGCCATTCGGCTGCTTCTTCAGCCCATTCGGCCTGAAAGAGACCGGTATTCAAAATGCGATCCAAAGGAACCCTGCCATGATCCGCCTGCACCACAACGGCTTCCGGGTTGAGCTTGCTGAGAATTGCAGTAAGGGTCCGGCGTTCCTCTTCGGTGACCAGATCGATCTTGTTCAGCACAATGACATTGGCAAACTCAATCTGATCGGCCAGCAGCATTGACAGGTCGCGGTCATCGTCTTCGTTAAGCCCAATCCCGCGATCGACCAACTCGTCCAGTGACTGATAGTCATTCAGGAAATTCACGGCATCGACGACTGTCACCATTGTGTCCAGCTGAGCAAACTCGCTGAGAGTGTTACCCTCTTCGTCCGTGAACGTAAATGTTTCGGCAACCGGCATCGGCTCAGAGATGCCTGTGGATTCGATCAGCAGATAGTCAAAACGTCCCTCGCGAGCAAGTTTGCTCACTTCCGTCAGCAGATCTTCCCGAAGAGTACAGCAGATACAGCCATTGGACATCTCGACCAGTTTCTCATCAGATCGATTCAGTTTTGCTGTTCCACTGGCTACCTGACGGGCGTCAATGTTAATCTCGCTCATATCGTTAACAATGACAGCAACCTTCATCCCTTCGCGATTAGCCAGAACGTGATTGAGCAGCGTTGTTTTTCCGGCTCCCAGAAATCCAGACAACACTGTGACAGGTAATTGCTTCATGAAACACCATTCTTCAGACGTCGGGGCTCGGATAAAACCGGGCCGAATACGTTCGACAGGTCGGTTTTTCCTGATTTTTTGATGAAATCGGCGGTCTTGCTCGATGTGGTCATCATATCGTTCCCGGTCTCAGGTCCGAACGATGGTTCTCGGAAAAAACGCTGAAACGTCACAACATCAGCTCACCACCTCCCGTTTTCCGAAATTCGGCTAATGATGGTGTTCGCGTGAACCAAAGGCCGCGATGGCTCCCGGAGTGCCTCCCACCTTTAATTTCCCCCGAATTTCCAGATCGCTGAGACTGATCACCCAGATTGTTCCGTCTCCTGGATTTGTAAAGCAGGCAAACCGTCCGTCGCCATCGAAACAAATGGAGTGATGGCCTGAATGCCCCTCAACCCTGCTGGGACCAGTTTCCAGAGTTTTCGTAACTTTCGCGTCCGACAGATCTCGATCTCCATTGGGATCCAGATCCACGATCGTCAGCTTTTCAGCAATGTCGCCGTCCTTTTTGTCCTGAAACAGAAACGCATATCGTTTGCCGCCAGCCGCGAGAACAACTTCCGGTGTGACCAGTGAGAGCCCATCCTTCACATCGATTTTTAATTTGACGAGGTTTGGCTGAGCTGCTTTGGCATCAAGCAGACAGAAAGCTGAATCGGCTCCGGATCCTGTCGTAAACAAAACCCAGTTACGATGGTTCGCAAATGCACCTGTGCGGAACGGTTTTCCGGATTCCTCATCCTTGCCAAGAGAGATATGTCCGATTCGTGCGGTTTCCGGATTTTGCTTCAGCTGAAGATCAGCATTCACCCAGCAAACACCGTCTGCCGGTGCAAAGAAGACTCGTCCGCTGTTTGCTGTCGCACCGTGAATCACGCCGGTGGGAAGAGTAAGTGAATAGGCCAGTTTGTCATTTCCCGGTTTCTGCAGGCTGATGACATCAACGCGTCCCCGGTTTGGGCCCTCGGCATCAATCCATGTTGAATAACACACAGTGTTACCAGCGGCAGCCAAAGTAATATGTCCGCCGCCGCCCGAGCAGAACGTGGCCTGCACAGGCGTACGTGCCGATGCCAGCTGCTTCGGCGACAAATACGTAAACCCGTTCTTCGCGTCGTTGGCCAGATAAAACATGTCGTTATAGACATACAGATGAGCGGGATTGCCCTGATCAGTGTTCAGCTTTTGCATACGCACCGACGGAGTTGCCAGATACTTCCAGTCAGAATGATTCCCGTGTGGAACTGCTCGAACGCCCGAGTCGACGGCCACCCAGCCACTTCCCAGTTTGCCTCCGTCGCTGTCACGCACACCAACAAGCAATATGCCTTCGGCTTGTTCCATCTGAACCAGATCCTGTTTTTCGACATCCAGTTTTGGAAAGCCACTGACAGCCGCAGGTGTCAGTGACCAGGAGCTGCCCGTTTGCAGGTCGGCCCATTTCAATGTGTCGCTGTCCCGATCCTGCCATACCAGCCGAGTCACTCGCTGCATCGCCGGTCTGCTGCCGGACTGGCTGCCAGCTGACTGAGTGGGTGTCGCAGGATTGCTGACCGCAAACACCGAACTGATCGCAATGCCGGGCACACCCGTCATCGCAAGTATCAGCAGGACTCGACAGAAACTGAACGTGCACTGCCATGTCTGTTCTGGTTGGATTTCAGATTTCATCAGCTGTTCCACTTTCCTCATAAATTCACTCTTACAGGTTCAGTCGCGTGAGGGACCCGCTTGTCTGCTGGTTCAGATTCTATCATGTTGCCGTTGAATTGATGACCCCGGATAGGCCGCCTGCATTTACTCTCAGGGAGAGAAAGGATCTCCATTGCCGCTGATCGTGTCCAGCCGATTATTTTCAAAGAGAATGCAGAACCATACGGGTCCTTCTATGCCCGGCCGGATCCAGTAAAATCTTCGATCGGATTTTCCTGAATGGAAAACCAATGGAGTCCCCTCCAGTTCCGGGCTTCCGGTAAACTGAGGCTGATTTCGAAAAAATCGGTTCAGCAGATCCTCATCCGCTTTTGTCAGCTCCGGCATGCGTGTCCAGGTGAATTTTCCGCCTGAAAAACTCTCGGGCACTGTCCAGCTGGCGACAGGGATGGCTGTGGTGCTTTGACCACCACAGCCAGCAGCCATGGCAGGCAGCAGCAGCAGGATGCAGATTTTCGGGCACCTCATGGTGCACCTCGAAATCGTGCACCTCGAACACTGTAAACACGTGTGCCCGTCCGTATGACAAAGGCACCATCTGCAGCTGCGACGCCATACACAATAGGATCCCGTGCAGAATCTCGCGAACCTTCCCGACGCTTGCGGAAACTTTCATCCATCGCCTTCAGTTCTGCCGCATCGACAACTCCATCCTGATTCGTGTCGATCCGTGGCAACATATTCACAAACTCGGCAGGCAGCTCATCCCGACTAATACTACCATCTCCGTTCGTATCTCCCTTCAGTAGGATCGCCGCCATACCTCCCGGTGGCCCTCTTCGACTTTCTGCTGCCCCGGTCCGGCTCTCGCCCGCTGGCGATCCACCTGCTGGCGATCCACCTGCTGGCGATCCACCCGTATGTTCGCTGTATGTTTCCGGCTTCGGAGGATTCGCGGGATCCCACAAATCGTTTGTGGCAACTCTGGCAAACACCGGCCCCGATCGGATCACGTGTGTTCTTCCATCTTTTCCGAAGAACAATACGTTCTCACCAGCGACAACCGGGGTGGCCCAGCAGGCTGCTCCAAGACGTTCTGTATAGTGCGGTTCCCCTGTGGTACTGTCGAGACAATACAGTACTCCGACGTTGTTCAAAAAGTAAATGCAGTCACGATCAACAACGGGGCTTGCGTAATCGCACACTGCCTTCGCTGCACGCCACACGACTTCGTAAGGCTGTGCCGGATCAGAATCCAGACGAATACACATGTTTGACTGGGCGGCTGAAGAAGCGTCACCGAATTCCGGAATTCGAGCTCCGACAAACAGATATGGGCCGACAGCTGTGGGTGAAGGCACGGTATTGCCTCCGAGCCCGCCAAGGGTCCAGATCAAATGTCCGTCTGCACTGTCATAGGTGTCCACTGTACCGCCGGAACTGACAACCACCGTTTCCCGACCGTCAGCATTCATGACAATCGGAGATGTCCATGAACTTCCGGAATGACGTTCGGTTTTCCAGCGAGTTGTTCCGGTCGCCTTGTCCAGCGCCAGCAAATACGAGGGACCACGATGCTCAATGTTGATGATCACCGCGTCCTTTGTCTGAGCCGGCGAGCATCCAAGTCCGTGGTTATTGTCGAACATACCATAATCGGCTGTCAGCGACCTTTTCCAGCGGACTTCGCCGGACGGATTCAGGGCGACAACATCGCCACTTTCAAAGAAGGCGATGATCCCGGATGAATCGGCAACCGGAGTTGGTGCGGCCCGTGATGCCATATAACTGGACGCAGCCGGCGTGGACGACGACTGCTCATGCTTCCACAGCTGCTGGCCCGTTTTGAGATCCAGACAAATGACAACCAGTTCGTCCTTCATGGGACCGGATACTGCTGTCAAATAGACTCGAGAATCCGAAATGACCGGACTGGACTGACCATATCCCGGTAACTCCTTCTGCCAGGCAATTCCCGATTCCGGCGACCATACGACCGGGAACTCTCCCGCCGCATGTGATGATCCACCATTTCGAAACTCGTTCCATTCTCCTCCATGCGCCTCACCGGCTTCACAGAGATCGCCGGCTGATGCTGCATACGACAGCAACGCAAAAGACAGCAAACAATAGTAAAGAATGCGATGCATAACTCTGTCCTAAATGAAGGCCGATGTCAGTACAGCAGTCCCGACCGGCGGCGGGCGCCGATCGGGAACAACTATCGCCAGTTGCAGGGCTGAATTCAGATTCAGCGAAATCAGAATTCCCCCACGACGTTGCCGTCATTTCTTGCGAACAGATTACGAAAAGTGTTCAGATCCACGCTGTCACTCACAAATTTTACGCTTCCATCACAGAGTGAAATCTGAGCACCACCCACATGCATGCTGCGTGGTCCCGAGACAATCTCACCGTGATGGACAACGTCCGGAGTCTTCGAGTTTGGAGACAGAAAACCCTGGATCAGCGTCTGGTAGCCGATCGAGGAAATCCAGGCACCGGCGCGACGACCTTCAAAAACGCTACCTGCTCCGGCAACCATTTGGTCGCCGGTTGGTACACATGGACTGCCCAGATTGACTCGTTTCATCTGTCGCTGAGGATCAACGAGCACAGTTGTATTTGGCCCGCGGTTTCCAAACAGACTCTCAGCCATAAAGACTGTGTTACTGGTGCCGTCCGTGATGTCACGCATTTTTGTGTTCGATCCCCTCCAGAACAGTCCATCGTTGCGACTGGAGCAATACTGCGTTCCAACTCCTGATCCGCCGTTGACCAGATAGTTGCCGCCAGCCCATGCAAATCCGGCCCCATCCACGTGGAACGGATTCCCTGAATCGCTGGGGCACAGCATGACGGAGACTGTTCTGCCGGCGACGGCCGCCACCGCCGGGTTAATCTGCGGATTCCATGCTACTCCGATCGTCAGCGGACGCGAAAAATCAATCATCGAATGCAGACTGCCCTGCTCATGATAAGGCAGCAGCTGAGCCTGCGCAGAATACCCGTAAAGAGATTCACCAGCCTGCAGCGGGAATGCATTGTGAGTATCATGATAATTATGAGCGGCAAGCGCCAGCTGCTTCAGATTGTTTTTACACTGAGTCCGTCGGGCAGCCTCACGAGCCTGCTGAACGGCTGGCAGCAGCAGAGCAATAAGTATTGCGATAATTGCTATGACAACAAGCAGTTCAATGAGTGTGAATCCGCGTCGCATCGGTCTGGATGTATTCATTACGTATTTCCTCTGACAAAGCTGTTCATGAAACGGGAAGCAGTTAGCACTATCGAGCAATGATGACATTGAATAAGAATGAGATATCGCCTCTGAACAAAACCTTGCCGCGGACTCGCGTCTGTCAGGACTGGTCGGACCCGAGTTGTTAGACGGAGTCCGCGGCAGAGGGCTTGCTATACACAGGACATCGAATCGCTGTGCAGTCACGCACAGGGATTCACGCTGTGTCTGAAATCATCTGCAAATGCGACGGGCGCAGCTGCAGATGAGCTCAGCAGAGATAAATGGGGCAGACTTAAGGCGAGCGGAAAAATCGTCTTTCTCGGGAGGGCGAGGCTCCCGCCGAGCCGCGGTCCAGTCGGGAGGGCGAGGCTCCCGCCGAGCCGCGGTCCACAGGCGTTCCATGCCAAACGAACGGCTCAGCAGGAGCTTCGCCCTCCCATGCCACTTGCGGCTCAGCAGGAGCTTCGCCCTCCCATCGCATCTGCCGCGGTGGTTGGTATGTTTTCAACCGCCGGTCGCCTTTGCGGTGGTTCAACCGCGATTTTGCGGAGGCCCGCGTGTGTGCGTCTCTGCGACTCGCTGATGTCCGCACACAGGTGTTGCCGCGGGAGAAGGAAATGGCATCCACTCGCTGCTGAATTGCAGATCAGGGATGTCGGTTACCGTCCGAGGCAGGCCAATCACCTGACAGATCGAACACGTCGCACAGTTATGGGGAGCCGAGTCTTTCGACGGCTCTTCGCCAGCTTTCGTGGGCTGCTTCTTTTCAACGGATCCGGAGACACGACGAGGCGCAGACGACTCCTGTCTTCCACAGAAGTGGCTGCCGCAGGAACAGGGCTGGCGTACGCCAGCTAACGCAGCGTCGCTGCAGCCGAAACTCGCGATTTCGGCGCTGCATCGATGCAACGGAACTGACCCTACCGCCAGCAAAAGCTGACAGAATGTCAGGAACCATATAAAATATTGGGCCAGCAAACTACACATAACAAACAGGCATCACAGAGAAGGCAATAGCAACTCCAGAGCCCGACCAGTGAGCTGCATTCTACAGAGAACTCAGGTTTGTCAATATGCAAGTAAATTGCAATTGGGGAATTTTCTTTGGATTGGACTCTACTATTCGATTGCCCGTTAGAGAATTAGTGTGCAAGTTCTTCTGTAAAGGCATACCGTAATCGCTGGTGGGTGCGAGATATCACTGACACGAGTTTCTGAACTTCTGCTTTTTCGTTATCCTCAACTTCATGCTCCAGCAGTTCCAGTTGTTCACGCAGCAGGCGAGCCTTCCAGCGATGATAATCACTCAGGTGCCATTTTCTTAAGTAGACACCCACCTCAAGTTTTCGGCTCCAGTCATCATAAACCTCAATCCAGTACTTTGTATGATTGACGTCGCCGCCCAGTGCACCGCTGAGAGCTTCACCTTTGGCGATGTACATCTGATCGAGGACTTCCTCGGCAGGCGGGTAGTAGGCATAACAACCGGCAATGCTCAGAATCACCAGGCCCAGCAGTGAAATCAGGCCCAGAATATGCGGGGGAACGACGATATCCAGGCGAGTCGTCCCGGCCGTTACCGGCTCCGCCTCGATCCATGCCTCGAGTCGTCCCCTGCGATCTGCGATGCGCAGTACGATTCCTGAAAGTATCAGCAGCCCCAGTAGTTTGACGGACTGCCACTCATAAGGATTGATGTCTCGATCCAGCTTTTCGAGGGTTCGGGATGCCAGTCCGGTGACGGGATCTCCGGGAGAGAAAGGCTGACAGTACACGTCAAATGCATGAGTGTGGTTGGCGGGTTCGATATCTTTGGGAAAGAGCGGTTTATCCAGAATGTAGGCCAGTCCCAGAACAACAGACAGTAACAGTGCAAACCAGACAAGTGTCCGCCGAAAACCATATTCCCTGAAAATCCAGATGGCGAGCCCCATGTTCATGCCGGCACCCAGAATCAGCAGGACAAAGGCGGCACCAATTGAGTTTGCATGCTGAAACATCATTCCAAGCTGCGACATTGCGAGCATGGGAGTGGCATAAACCGGAATTGCGATCAACGTCATCCATGCAGGTGCCATTGCATTGTCGAAGTTGAATGCGTGCTGAAGGCTGGCATTTGGAAGTACAGCTCCCAGCAATGCAACTCCCGCAAGGCCGGCTGCGATGTAGCCGAGTGAGGACGAACTGGCTTCTCGGGCTGCCGCCACCGCTATGGCAAGTACTCGACGGATTCCGTAAGCGACACCCCTGAGCTGAAGAGTTTCTTCGGCCGAGTTGGGAAACATCCGATCCCAGACGTATCCAACAACCGTGACAATGACCAGCGAACAGGCAGCAAAAGACAATATCGCTGCCGGTTCGCTGAGCGTCAGGCCGTAGAGCAGTGACAACGGATTAAATAAAGGGGCTGACATGGCAAACGCAAGAATGGTGCCGCCAGCCAGCCCTGCCTTTCGCAACTCCCGGATCACGGGAACTACACCCAGCGAGCATACCGGCAGCAGCATGCCAATTACCCATGCGCGAAACAATGATCGCAGGCCGGTACCACCAAATAGTCGTTTCGTTTCGACATGACCAAAGAACCGCCGCAGAATTGCTCCCACGACGAACCCTGTCAGGATAAACGGTGCGGCCTGCGCGAGACATTGAATGAATCGCAGCACGAATCCCCAAAACATCATCTGTGCCATCGTTGTGTCTCGTCAGATTTCCGTCAAAGGGTGTTGTCGGTTTCGCTGACACTGCTGTCGCCGGAAGAGTTCTGCTGATCCTCCGGTGATTCGCGGCGCTGCTCCGGATTTCGTGATTCAGGAACAAGTTCTTCAAGTCTTCGAATCAAAGGTTCGATCTGCTCGGCCGCCGTCCTGTTTGTTTCACCTGGCGAGGTGTTTAACTGTGCCGCGGTCACTCCTCCAAAGTGCTTCGCCCAGATACTCCCAATTTCCCGACCGATTGCGGTTGCCGTTTCCCAGTCTTTCTTTTTGAGGTTGCTGTCGGCAGCAAGCTCGGGAATCCAGTCGATAATTTCGTGATACTCAGTGAGAATCCGGCTATGCTCATTCGCTCCCTCGCCCTGCGCTTCATTGTCCTTTCCTCCGGCGCCCTGCAGTGTCGGCAGTCGAATCGATAACTGCTGCACAAGTGCCTCAAATGTTTGAGGCTTATGAGCGGGAATCAGATGCTCCAGGTGTTCATCGTGTTCGTTCGCATCTGATTCACTCGTTTCACTGCCCGATTGCTTTGAGAAATTTCCGCATCCGACACACGGAAACAACAGCACAATCGCAAGACATGTCATGGACACCGTTGGCCCCGGCCACTGAATGCCGTTCCTCTGTACGCTGAGCGTCATCGTGGTCTCTCCGAAGGCTGGGGAACTGCGTACTCAGGAACTTCCACGGCGTCCAGAATTTCCTGAATGACTGTGGTTGCATCGTTCATTTCGAGTCCCATTCGGACTGAAAGAACGGGCAGAGCAACGTCGTAAATATCGTCGGGTGTTACAAAATGGCGATCGGCCAGCCATGCACGCGACTGTGCAGCCCGCTGCCAGGTCAGCAAACCTCGAGGGCTAAGTCCAAGAGAAATACTCGGATGCTGGCGTGTTTCCCTGCCCAGTCGCACGAGGTAGTCCTGGATCGAACTGGCCACCGATATCCTTCGGACGGTCTGTTGAATTCCCGCCAGTTGCTCCACTGACAGAACGAATCCCTTTTCACCCGTCATGCGAGTATCAGTTTTCTCCACAGCGTCCTGCAGCATCTGCATTTCGTCGGCATGACTCGGATATCCCACGCTCAGCTTCATCGCAAATCGGTCAAGTTGCGCTTCAGGAAGCGGATAGGTCCCGTGCTGATCGACAGGATTCTGAGTGGCGATGACGAAGAATTGTGCGCTGAGCGGGTAGCGGCGAGTATCAACGGTTACCTGTCGTTCGGCCATCGCTTCCAGCAAGGCACTCTGGGTTCGAGGCGTGGCACGATTGATCTCATCAGCCAGAAGCACATCCGCAAAGACAGGTCCCTCACGAAATTCAAATTCATGGATCTTCTGGTTGTAAATATTAAAGCCGGTGACATCACCCGGCAGCAGGTCAGGAGTACACTGTACCCGGGAAAAGCGGCCTCCGATTCCATCGGCCAGAGCCTTTGCCAGCGTCGTTTTTCCAAGTCCCGGTTTGTCCTCCAGCAGCAGGTGTCCGTTGGCCAGCAGGCAAACCAGAACCATGTCGACAACATCGGACTTGCCTCGCAGTGCCTCATTGAGGCGACCACGAAGCTGCTCAACAGCCCGCAAGTCTGAAGTCCGGGAGTCCAAAATAATTTCTGTGAGAGACATTGGAGAATTGTAACCTGAGTCAAAGCCGGAACTGGTCAAAGAATATATGAGTGAATGAAGGACTGTCTGATCGATTCGATTCTAAGGCCGCCGGCGGCGACAGCCCCCGGTTTATTTTTACCCTGTCTTTTCCAAATAAGACCGAACGCAATCGCGTTCCGGCCGATTAAACCAATACCCCTCCCTCCGTTGTTTGGCTGACCTGACGGTAAGGCAGGGCAGTCACTGAATTCTGAACGACCTTCCCATCCGTTCTGCTCTTCAGACAGGCTTTGACCGTCATTTCGAAGCCTATTCGGCGGCAGCAAATTTCCGCCTGACGAGTGTCAGGCCCCGAGTGTTCATCTGACTGATCAAACGCCGCCCAGTTCGCGAGCTTCAAAAACTCGGGCAGTGCGGGCGACACATCCTGCAGGGATGACTGCATTCGAATCCATCGATTCAGGGTCATTCCCGCAGGACGTTGAAGTCCCAGATAACGCAGCCGTCGTTCAAACAGCCGCAGGGTCTGTAATACCCTCGCCCGAATATTTCCGGCGGGTCGCACGGTCCACCAGAAGGTCTGCAGAAAATCGGCTGTCATCTGACGCTTACGCCAAAGAACAGCTGCGACAACCGCCGCAATCAGAACCAGCATCCAGTTCTGCAGAGCCCGAAGCAGAAATGCCTTAAGCCCCTGAACGACCCTCTGCCAGAACGTGGGAATTGGCTGCAAAATCTCGTAACCCGGCGATGCCTCCACGGTCAGCCATGTCCGGGCACCCACGCTGATTTCGCACCAGATGTGAGCGTCCTCCGCCAAAACGGGTGTGTGACGCTTGTGGGAATCAAATCGTTCAGGATTCGCATAGAATCCACTGACCAGTCGAGTGGGATAACCAAGGCTGCGCAGCATAATCGCCGCAGAACTGGCAAACAGATACTCAGGGCCTCGCCGGGTTGTCAGCAGAAATTCGCCAACGGGAAATTCGCAGTCTGCAGATGGCCGGGTATTTCGATCCAGAACATAGTCTGTTCTCAGTCGCTGTATCACGGCATCAACCTGCTGCCAGCCTCGCGGTATTCCTGATGTCCACTGAGCGGCCAGTTTCCGGACCGACTCCATTTGTACCATGTCAGGCTGCTGCAAATGCAGCACATCGTTCGATACTGGCAGCATCATTCGCTGATCCTGAAGCTGCTCATAAAAGACCCGTTCAGACATTAACTGGATGGCCTGAAGCTCCGGCAGCGAATCCCGGTTCATCCGCACGATGCCCTCCTGATACAGCGAATACATATCGGCCTGATCGACTCGATCGATATGAATTCCCCGTGTATCCGGAGGACAGGGGATCACACTGGACTTCAGGTTGATAATTTTTACTGCATGCGTCTCCGGCGGACTGTATAAATCCAGACCCCGGCTGCCGCCTGGAACCCGCAACCACGGTCGTTCGTTCAGTGTGGTCATCTGTAGTGCAGGCAGCGCATCTGCTGAGGGCTCTTCGGGCGTCCAGCTGATCCCGTCGAAAAGATCGTACAGCTCGAATCGCAGATGCAGTGGTACTCGACCGGCAACGTAAAACAATGCTTCGCTGGAAAGACTGCGAATTCGTTTCCTGTCAGGTTTTCGCTGACTGCGAACAGTCGAAAACTCACGACCTGCCTGTTCAGTCTTCGCCATTCTCTGACGAATGTCGGCCAGCATTTCCGGTGGCAGTGCAATCGAGCGATCCTGTGTTCGGTTCTTTCGTACCGGTTCATTAAACGACTCGTTGAACACGTCATACAGTGAGGGCTTGTCGTCCTCAGCGAACGGTGCATCTTCGATGGGAGCGAAACTGCGAATATCCTTCGAGCCCGCAACCAACCCATCGCCGTCGTTGACGCCTCCTCGTGCAAACGGATCTGAGCCGCCAGTGCCGCCGGATCCAGGCAAAAAACCTTCCACCGCAGAAATGATGGTCGAACCCGACGACGCGGAAGCCATAAACACCAGCAACAGTAAGGCCATTCCCGGTACAATCCATCTCCACGGAAGCACGCCCTTTTCCGGTGTCAGAAGACGATACCTCAGCGTGTCCCAGTAATTCGTTACCAGCCATATCACAGCAATGACCGCGTAAACGAAAATCATCCAGTGAACACTTCGATCCCGTGAGACAACCGCACAGAAGATCGCAAGGAATACTCCAATCAGCATCGACAGCCGCTGGTAGCCTGCCTGGCACCCCACGACCGCGAGTGCCAGCATCAGGTTCTTCTGACTGAACATCACCATCATTTCAAACGGGCGGCCATTCATAAAGACGGCTCGCTGAAACGGTTCCCAAAGCAGACTCAGCAAAACCACCGCCAGCAGCAACGGTAAAATAAAAGGTGCGTCAGCACTGGACGCCATGCGGCGACGTACCTGCCATGTCAGCCCAATACAGGTCAGCGAGGTTACTGCCAGTACGGACTTCGCCCACAGGGATAACCGAAGTCCATCGGCTTCCGTGATCGACAGAATCGACGATGCCAGCAGTGCCGATGCGACGGTCAGACAGTGCAGACTGAGGCTTGATATCTTCGTTCGACTCGCCTCCGGATGGCGAACATTCCGGCTTATCGAGGGTCGAAGACGTCGGCTTTCCAGTGTACTGCTTACCGAATCAGCCATGGCAGGCGCCTTTCCAGAGACGCGGAAGTTCGGCTGCCACCGACTGAGAACCCCGCAAATGCAGCCATGCCCTGCTGCCGACTCGTCTTCCGGTGCTGCTCCCGATATTCACACGGTCTTCTGCTGTGGATCGGGCTGCTCGGCCAATTGCTGCTGCATCTTCCGCTGCGACGTCTTCGACACAGACAACATGTTGCCCGGCCAGCTGTTGTCCAAGTCGCTGAAGTCCGAGCGGCGTTGTAACAGCGATGCGAAAATCATCGCCAGTGCGGCGGCTGGCCAGCCGCCTTGATGGTGACTGCCGCGACGCCATGGCAAACGTATCCATCAGTTTGTGAAGACTGCCCACAGACTCACCGGCGACGAGCAGCTGGTCACCAATCACCAGTTCAACTCTAGCGTGCTGTCGGTTCAGAGATTCACAAATGCTGGCTGCCACTGAAACACAAAGCTCAAAGGAATCCTGTTCCTGCCAGAATTCCTCTGACCGGTTTTCGTTCGCAGACTGAACAGGAATCGGATGGCTGGCTGCATCGCAATCCAGGACAATTCTTACAGATGTCATCGCTGGCGCCTGCCGCTCACACACAATCAGCGATTGCTGCCGGGCCGTTTGTGACCAGTGAACTCGTCGCAGCGAATCTCCATTGCGAAACGGACGAGTTCCCAGCATGTCTCCAAACTCCCCGACTCGCCGATCTGCCAGTGCGCCATCCGTGTGATCAGATCCTGAAGAATCAGGCATCCCCTGAAGTGACACTGTCTTCGGCCAGACAATCACATGACCATCGACCTCCGCAGACCGACATGCACGATACAATCCAAACGGGAATCCCGTTTCGATCTGCGGGGTGCTGAGCGGATACATACCGCGTCGCTGCGGTACAAACTGCCACGAATACTCAACAGTGGACCAGCCCGGAACTCGTGCAAGCGATACTCCTTCCCGACTGTCCATGTGATCATGGATCGCAAAACCCCGAACTATCGAAAGGCCCCATACCGGCCACGGCCAGCGATTTCGAACCCGAAGTCGCACAATGACCGGTTTTCCAACTCGGCTGCGACGGATGTCAAACGTCAGGTGGGCGTCCACACCTCGCATCGTCATCCACGGAAGCAGAACCCCCACCAGCGTGATAAGAGCCAGCAGCGCCGTCAGAAAGAATGCCTCGGTCTTCACCATGATGCCGCAGACAGTCGAAATGCCTGTCGCCAGAATCAGACACCAGAACGGGTTCTTCAGCCAGTAGCACCAGCGGTTGGCCCAGGGACAAAAGTCATAGTTCAGAGCGTTGCTGGTATCACGCAGCCGAATCAGAATTCGGTCGGCCAGTGAAGCCTGTTCTGAAGCACTTACAGAACTAACAGACGCACTTCCGGTCATCGTGGAGAGAATGTCGGTCGACATGACACAACCTTCGTTTTGGTTTTCAGCGCACGGGTTTCCACAGATTTTTACACCGTCGGTTCGGCGTGATATTCTGTCGACATTCGCAGGGCGCAGACGAAGCGCTTTATGGTGACTCGTTTTTTGGCTGGTCAGACCGTTTCTGTCTGAGCCTCAGGCGGCTGACGCCTGGTGCGGCAGTGGGATCGTGCGGGAGTCGGCGGAAAACGGCCACAGGAATCATGACCGTGCTTTTATAAAACGCCGAATTCCCTGAGAGAGTACGATTCCACTTTGTGCTGAACGTGTCACTTCGGACTGCAATGAAGAACAGTCACACCGTCGAAGTTAGCCGATCGGTGGGCCTCGAGCCTGCACGGTAATCGGCGATGAATAGCCGGCGCTTCCATCAGTCAATGCCAGACGGAACTCAACAGCCAGTTCGTCAGAGATCTGCAGCTGCTGAGGCTGCACGGCCTGTGCACCCGTGTACCACTCACAGATCCGACAGTTCTGAGGATTGTGCAGCGGTCGCCGGGAACCCTGCGTATCACCGGGATCTCTGTTCGACGTCGCATCCGCAGCAGGCGTGCCCTCTGCAGTCCTCGAGTCGCCATGGCCCCACGGACAATAGTCTGCCGTCTGATCACCATGCAAACAGCTGCCATCGCTGCAGTGTTTGTCAGAACCGTCCAGGCAGCATCCCTGCAGAATACCGCCGCAGCACGCCGAGTGATCTGACGTCAGCGCATGCAACCCGCCATGTCCTGCGACAGACAGGACTCCATAGGTTGCGAGCAGTAAAATGCTGACAAAACGCAAGGAACGGCCCCAGTTGACGACAAACACGCTGGAGTACACAGAGCAGATTTCGGCGAAATCCACCTGCATATCTTATGTGTCTTACGCCTCATTCGCATATAAAGAACAGATAAATTTTCCGTTTTGCTTCCTGATTTGCGGTTTCTGCCGCGAAAATGGCCGAAATTGCAGGCCGTGGCCAGTGAAGTGCCACCTGGGGGCGTAAGCCCGTGGAAATGCAGAAGGCGACCAGGGGGTGATTATTTTCTGATTTCAGAATTTCCTCACAGTCTTTTAATTCTTTCTTCGCAATCAGCCACATGATTCGGCAATCGATCTGCTGTTCGTCCGGATTGCGATCTGAACAGTCCTCGGGTTTGCCTACGGAGAATGTTATGTCGTCGCAGTTTGCGTCTGTCCGGCGTCGTGGGTTTTTGCTTTCGACAGCAGCTGCACTGGGTTCATGGGCTGTACCGCAGTCTTTTGAGAAGTTGCTTGCCGCGCCGGTCCGGAGTGTTGTGCGAGCTCGCCTCATTCCCACTGCGGATGAATCGACTGGTCTGCCGCTGCTGCATTTACCTCACGGTTTTCGTTACGCATCCTTTGGCTGGACTGGCGACTTGTTGATTGATGGAGCCCCAACACCCGATCAGCACGACGGAATGGGCGTGATTTCCGACGATCAGGGAATATTGACGATCTGCCGTAACCATGAGTTGAAGGGGTCGGGTCACGCATTCGGTTCTTCGTCGATTACCTATGACTCCAAAGCGACTGCTGGCTGTGTTAATCTGACTTTTGATACAAAGTCTGGTGCATGGGGACGCTCGTGGAGCAGTCTCTCCGGAACTTTGAAGAACTGTGCCGGCGGGCCGACACCATGGGGAACCTGGCTCAGCTGCGAAGAAACGGTTCTGCAGGACGGTGATTCAGATGATGATATCGTGCTTCGCCTGGAGCAGCCTCATGGATATGTGTTTGAGGTTCCAGCTGACGGCAAAGGACATCCGATTCCGTTGAAGTCGATGGGGCGATTTGTCCACGAAGCCGTCGCTGTCGATCCGCTTACCGGAACAGTTTACGAGACAGAAGATCGTAAGCCAGCTGGATTCTATCGCTTTACTCCTGTCCAGCCGGGCAAGCTGTCAGCTGGCGGGCAGTTGCAGATGATGAAGATTGCTGGTAACCCCGATCTGATTCGCAGGGCTGAGCCGGGAAAAACCTATGACGTCAGCTGGGTTACAATCTCAGACCCTGAGCGCGCTCATGCACCGGGAACAAAAGACGAAGGCGGCGTGTTTCAACAGGGCCACGAACAGGGAGCGGCCTCGTTTCAGAAACTGGAAGGTTGCTGGTGGGGCAACGACCGGTGTTATTTCGTGGCCAGCCATGGCGGGCCAAACGGTTACGGGCAGGTCTGGGCCTACAATCCTCGATCGGAAACGCTGCAGCTGATCTTCGAATCGCCCGGTCCGCAGGTACTTGATTGTCCGGACAACATTTGTATCAGCCCCCGTGGCGGAATGGTTCTGTGTGAGGACGGTGATCGAGTCCCCCAGAAACTTCAGGTACTGACTAAGGCCGGTCAGCTGTCGGAGTTTGCACAAAACAACGTGATGCTGAATGGTCAGAAGAATGGCTTTCAAGGTGACTATCGGGATTCGGAATGGGCAGGGGCAACATTCAGCCCGGACGGAAAGTGGTTATTCGTCAACATTCAGATACCGGGGATCACGTTTGCGATTACCGGCGACTGGGAATCACTGGGCATTTAGAACGTTCAGTGAGCTCGCCTGCGGATGGCCAGCAGCGTTTCCTGCAGAATTCGATTCAAGGCCGCCACGACCCTCCGTTACGGTGTGATCAGGCATGGAAAAGGTCATCAAATCAAACCGATCACCTCGGAGAACCGGGTGATCGGTGAATATCGCAATCCCTTCTTTAACGACGTCGGCGATTGACAACAACGCCGTACAGGCCAATACCAAGTGCAAAGACGGCAAGTGATGAAGGCTCGGGAACTGCTGCCGATGTTGGTTCGCCGAAAATGAAGTCGTCCATGACGATGGAGTCAGAGCCTCCGATGCCAGCATTGATCGAGATGCGTGCAATTGTGGGTATGTCGAAGGTGACGCCCAGAAAGCTCAACCCTGCGTTCACGCCCGCCGCAACGAACAACGTTGCTGGAGAACCATTGATTTCGAGAAGATTGCCGTCGGCGCCGTAAAACGACATGGACGCAAACCCGGCAGTCTCAACATCAGTGAAGACGGAACCAAAGCCGCGAGAGAGGGCAGGGGTTGTCTGATTCGCAGGGTCAAAAAACACCACGTCGAAGGTCGTTCCACCCAGAGGTGTGAAAAGGCGTTCTTCGCTGAATGCCGTAAAACCGCCCGGGGTATTGAAACGCGGGGGCGTGCCCGATGCTGCAGATGCGCTCACGGAAAAGCTGGTCGTTGTGCCGGTCGGCACGAATTCCATACCCCGAGCGCGGCCCGGTACATTGCCATTGAAAAAGTTGCCGGGGAATGGATTGGGATCGGCGAAGGCGTTGGGCACTCCGTCCCAGTCGATCTGGCGCCGCCCGCCTGTAAAATTCCGGGGCAGGTTACCGTTGAGATTCCCGAGTTCGGCACGAAAGGCATCGACGGTGGACTGAATTCCGGCGGGATTGGGGGCACTCGCAGAAAAGATGATCGCAGCACGGGAATGTTCTGCAATTGAGGCAATCGCAAAAAGACAAAACAATGACAATCTGAAGGTCCGCATTTTGAACTCCTGAAACAAGGTTAAGCGTATCGCCCGAAAATTCGGGTATGAGTGGCCCCGGTATTGCCTGCGCTGGGTTTTGATGTGCCCACAGGAATTCTGCAAAAAATTGCTGTCGCTTTTCAGAATGGCTGGTTCAAAGCTCACGGACAGGCCGGTTCCCACCGAAACGCCCGACTTATTTCCGAAATTCGCTGCGATCATCTAAAATGCTTCCCGTATTCACGAATGCTGTTCCAGCCACGACTGCTGTTTCAAACACTGCTGTGCCAAAGATGACTTGCCTCAGCCGCGACGATGGAAGATCCATTGAGTTCTCGAGATTTCGACGAGCTGATTACCCGTCTGCGAGCCGGTGACGCCGTTGCGTTGGCGGAGCTGCTTGAATTGTGGCGTGGTCGCTGCCTTCGCATCGTGGAAGCCCGACTGGACCATCGCGTGCGACGGCGTCTGGACCCTGCGGATGTGCTGCAGGAAGCCTACCTGGACCTGGCAGGACGATTGCCAAAGTTCTGCAGCGAACAGGAGTCTATGACGCCGTTCGTGTGGATCAGACTGGTAATCACCGAACGCGTACTGATTACAAACCGAAAAAATCTGCTCGTCGAAGCACGTGACGCACGAAGAGAAGTCGTGCGAGGTTCGCCGATCAGCAGCTCTGCTACCGTAGTCCTCGCCAGCCATCTCATTGCTCAGGTGAGCTCAGTCAGTGGTCGAGTCATACGAGCGGAAATGGCGGAAGCGGTTCTTGAGACAATAAACTCGCTCGATGCGATGGATCAGGAGATTATACTGCTGCGGTCGTTCGAAGAGCTGACAAACGCTGAGGCGGCGGAAGTACTGGGTCTTTCGGTAAACGCGACCAGTAACCGCTTTGTTCGGGCAATGACTCGACTGAAACGAGCCCTGGCCGCCATTCCCGGGTTCATGGAATAATCGCTCAGCGTGGATAACGAACCGTTAACGCAGACATTAACGCAGACAAAGTGCTAATGTGAACGAAGAAACTTCACTCAACATTATCGAACAGCTCGCTGAACAGTTTACTGCTCGCCGTCGTAATGGCGAGTTTTTATCGATTGAAGAGTATGTCGAACACTTCCCTGAGCATCGCGCTGAACTGAAAGACTTTCTCGAAGCTCTCGAATTGGTGAACTGCGCGAAGCCGATGCCGGTCGATCGTGAGTTTCCCCGATGCATTGGTCCGTACGAAGTCAGGCGAGAACTGGGACGAGGCGGAATGGGTGTCGTTTACCTCGCTTTCGATCCGCGTCTTGAGCGGCAGGTGGCCCTTAAACTGCTGAACCGCGATCGCATAGACGACGGATCGTGGCTAAGACGCTTCTATCGCGAAGCCAAACTCGCGAGCGCACTCAATCACCCCAGCATCCTGACGATATTTGAAGTCGGGCAGGAGAACGGAGTGCCATACATCGCGT
This sequence comes from Fuerstiella sp., assembly GCA_022843805.1. Classification (GTDB taxonomy): domain Bacteria; phylum Planctomycetota; class Planctomycetia; order Planctomycetales; family Planctomycetaceae; genus F1-80-MAGs062. The sequence goes on along the minus strand of JALHMY010000030.1, from coordinate 68,315 downwards.
CTGAGTACGTTAAGGGTACGACGCTGCTCATGCATTTGAATATGGAGAATCCGAGTGTCGCAACATCCATTGACTTTGCCATACAACTGATCGGTGCACTCGCCGCCGCTCACGCTGAACACATAATCCACCGTGACATAAAGCCCGAAAACATTATGGTTCGGTCCGATGGATTGCTGAAAATTCTTGACTTCGGTCTCGCCAGGCACTCTATGCAGGCCCCCGGGTTCATTCTTGGAGACGCTCCGGCGATTTCGCAGGCAGGAGGACTGATCGGAACGATCGACTACATGTCGCCGGAACAGGCACGAGGACAGGAAGTTGACACAAGTACGGATATTTTCAGCTTCGGCATCGTTCTGTACCTGATGCTGGCCGGTGAGCATCCGTTTGCTGCACGCACCAGGAGCGACACGATCGCGGCAATTCTCGACCGAGCACCCAAACCACTCACAGAATTTGACCGTTCAATCCCGCCTCAACTCAAACAGCTTGTGTCAGAGTGCCTGAATAAAAATCCCGAACTTAGACCTGAAGCACAACAGGTTCTTCGGAGATTACGCGATATACACGACTCGTTACCCTCGCAGACGGACACCAAAGGTTCTGCTGCAGATCCCGGTGAGTTGACTGATAAACCGGCTGTGAAGTCGAAGTCGACGATGGCGCCGTCAGCGACGCTGCATCAAAGTCTGAGTGAAATTCGATATGCTCGCAGCGACGATGTCAATATTGCCTGGCAAACGATCGGTGACGGCCCTGGCGATCTGGTCTTTGTGATGGGCTGGGTATCGCATCTGGAATGGTTCTGGCGGGAACCTTCCTTCGCGAAATTTCTGCAGCGCCTCGCAAGGTTCTCGCGAGTTATTCTGTTTGACAAGCGTGGCACCGGACTTTCCGATAAGGTACCAGTTCGGGATCTTCCAACACTCGAAAGGCGTATGGACGATGTTCGCGCTGTCATGGATGCGGCCGGCTCGACGCGAGCTGTGCTGTGCGGAGTGTCGGAGGGCGGTCCCATGTGCGCCCTGTTTGCTGCCAGTTACCCTCAGAAGGTGGCGGCTCTGGTCATGATTGGCTCCTATGCCCGCCGATTGAAAACCGAGGACTATCCATGGGGACCAACGGAAGCACAGCGCAACGCTTTTTTGGAAGAGATCGAGCGGAGCTGGGGCGGACCGGTGGGTATCGAAGACAGGGCTCCGAGCAAAGCCGGTGATCCGGATTTCAGAGCATGGTGGTCAAGCTACCTGCGGATGGGAGCCAGTCCCGGTGCCGCAGTGGCGCTCACTCAAATGAACTCGCAGATCGACGTGCGTCCTGTGCTTTCCAGCATCCAGGTTCCGACCCTGGTGATTCATCGAACCGATGATCAATGTCTGCGGGTTGAAGAAGGACGCTACCTGGCGAGCAGGATTCCGGGGGCGAAATTTGTCGAACTGCCAGGTGCAGATCACCTGCCGTTTGTTGGCGACTCAGCTTCGATTGCTGATGCGATTGAGCACTTTCTGACCGGATGTAACTATGCTCCGGCCCTCGACCGGGTTCTGGCAACTGTCGTGTGCATTCTGTTCGGCGGCGATCCACCGCATTCAGAACACTATGTTGAACAGGTGCAGCGCACGATTGAGTTGTTTCGCGGACAGCATCTGGTTATTTCGGAAACAGAGATCCTCGTAACCTTCGATGGGCCTGAGCGCGCCATTCGAGCAGCCGCCGCGCTGGTGGATCTTGCCGGACGTTTTCAACTGGACGTTCGCTGTGGCGCTCATACTGGTGCCTGCGATGTCGGCAACCACACATTGAGCGGTCCCGCCCCTGACACAGCAAGACACACTGCGGATATGTCACCGCTCGGCGCGATTCTTATCACCGACTCCGTTCACAGCCTCATTTCCGGCTCCGATTTGCTTTTCATCGAAACCCGTTCAGACACAGACAGGTTTCACGAACTGGTTCGTTAGGACCTTGAAAACAATAAGTTAGCGCCATAGTCGCCTTTCGCTCCGCGAAAGAGCATCCTTTTGCGGAGCAAAAGGCGATACTTATTGTCTGACAATGGCCACTTCAATCGTTTCGGGAAAGTTCCTGAAGATACCATTCGACCAGATCATTCACCGACGACTCGGCCGTCGTGTACGGACCGGGCTGGTAGCGGCTGGACATAATGCCCCGCTGATTATTCTCGCAAATTGTCTTGTCCTGCTCGGCGGTGACTCGCCACAGCCAGCAGACGGCGTCGGGATCGTAATCACGGCCGGCGACAGCGTCGGATCGCACGAGCCACGTCAGCTCCAGCTCGGTCTCCAGCGGTGAGACTGGCGTAAAACGTGTCAGCAGTGCGTGATCATTGCTGACGACATACCAGATCAGCGGCAGGTGCATGAAGCTGGTGATGCCACCGTCGAACTGCGTATATTCACCCAGCAGCGGCGCGACCGGCTGTCCGTCCCGGCTCTGAGTCACGAATCCAGGCCGGATCGGCAGTCGGCCTCCCTGATGCAGCCCGCGATCGGAGAACTCCACGCGACCGACTTTGTGTCCAAGCTGCTGAGTAGCCGTTTCCCAGTCACGCTCGAACTCACGACGTTCGTCCGCCAGCCGTTCATTGTTCTGAGCGTGGGCATATGACATCACCGAGCAGAATTCCGGATGCGTCGAAGCACAGTGATAACACTCCCAGAAGTTCTCGGCAACGACTTTCCAGTTCGCTCGGATGATCTCGACTTCGCGGCGGCAAATGGTTGTGCGTTCGAGCCCATGCGGCGCGAGATACTCAATGAGATCCGCTGCCGTTGCCCCGAATTCCGGAGGATCACTGGCGATGCATATGAAGATCAGCCCCGCCACAACTCTTACCGCTACCGGATGCAGGCCGAGCGATGACTGATCAACGGACTCAGGCAGATGCCTCGCGGAACACAACGCGCCATTCAGATCGTAGGCCCAGTTGTGATATGGGCAGACCAGCCGCTTCGCGTGACCCTGCTCGTCGAGACAAATTCGTGACCCGCGATGTCGGCAGACGTTGTGATGCGCCCGGATATTACCCAGCTCGTCCCGAAGAATCACGATCGAATCGCCCGCGATCTGATAAGTGAAGTAGTCGCCAGCCTGAGCCACTCGACATGCTGGCCCCGCCAGCAGCCAGTGTCGTCGATAAATTCGCTCGATGTCCATCTCAAAGATCTGCGGACTGACGTAGAACGCCTGCTCCAGACTATAACCCTGCCGGTGTCTGCTGATGAGTTCGCTGATCTCAGACATCCGCATAGTTCCTCCGGTTCGCCCCATTGCCATGTTCCTGACAGGCTTCACGTCAATCTCATTCTTCCCGCAATCGGGTCAGCGCTGCTCATCATACCACACAAATCGCTTCCTGGGAGCAAAGACGACCGCACTGGAGTCGGAGGAAAATCGGATGTCCGGTGAGTTAGGAACTGGAAAACAATAAGTGACCGCCATAGTCGCCTTTCGCTCCGCGAAAGAGCATCTTTTTGCAGAGCAAAAGGCGACACTTATGGTCTGACAGCGCCTTAGGACTCGCACTCTGGCGCTGCTTTCGGATCCCTCAGTGATTTTTGAAGGAATCCTTACCAGGCTGGAGCTCTCCCAGGCACATTGTCCGTTCCTTCCCAATTTTCCTGCCAAACAATTTTTCTGCCACTTTCCTCCGTCCGCTCAAACAGTGGAACAGTGGCCCGCCATTGATGCAAGACTCGCTGTGACAGTTCCACCCTGAATGATGTGGGCGCAGGCAAACCGAAAGGGCGTGATAATGCCACTGGGCAAGCTCGTGGGCGATTGGTCGCGATCCCCGCCCATCCCACGAGTTCGGGGGACACAGAACCTTAACGTGAAACCGTACACGGGCCGGGGACCAGCTCATTTTCCCGCTGAAGAATCGGGGGCGTGCGTGAACGCCCGCGACTCAATCCAGACTGCACCGGGAAAATGTGCCTGTCACCCTCCCTTTGCCCAGTTGACCAGCGATCTGACGGAGATACGAAACACGTTCAGCCTCGCGTGAACGTGCCGTTCCGCCGTGCCGTTCCATAGTCACAGGGAACCAGGAACAGGGAACCATGCTTTGGAGCTGCGGTTCGTTATCTTCGGTTTCGGCGGCTGAAGCATCCCGCCAGAAGACATCCAAGTGACAGGATGGCAAGTGAAGAAGGTTCCGGAACCGGCGTGGGTGTCACGACGTCTGCCGCAATAAACCGCAGAATAGGCTGATCCGTAACAATGACACTCCCATCGACACTGATGCGGGTTTCAAAGGTGCCGGGCGGATTACCACCAACGGAAAAGTAACTGGAACCTCCTCCCAGATTCTGAGCGGTGACGGCATCGGTCCAGTTCACACCCTGATTACCCGGGGCTTCCCAACCGGTCATGCCGACAAAATACTGAGTGCCTCCCAGCAGCGAGATAGCTGAGGCAAAACTGCCGCCAAGCCAGGGCCCGTCGACAAATGCTGTGCCGTTCCACGTAAACGAACCCAGCGCCGTTCCACCAGCTGCCGGCCGGTCACTGTAAAGAGTCGTCGTGAAAGTGACGTTGTTATTGATATTGTTCGCTGTCGCAAGCTGGGTCTGAATTCCTTCCAGCATTAGGTCCGTCTCCGGAGTCCAGTACCAGCCGATGTCGTTTGGATTCCAGAAGAAGAATGCCGGGCCGCGTCCAAAATCCCCATTGACCTGCTGATACACAACTCCTGCCGCTGCAGTTTGCGTCACCGTCAATGCAGCTACGATCAAAAGACTCAACATTCGCATACTTACATCCCCTCAGTTCAGAACAGACTCAGAAAAGAAAATCGGCGGAGCACAAACAGGCTTTCACGCATCGTTCCGTCAGTTGCCACCGGGAACCCATCAGGAGCAGAAGTCTGCGGATCGATGAATCCTGTCAGCAAATCCTGAAAGCGAGACGATTTTGCGGGAAATCGTGCGAAAGAACTCATGGTTCACGTTGGCGCAACCATCAATCCGGTACTGATCATCGCTGTTTTGCGAAGCGCCATTTTCGAAATTCGGTTGTGGTCCTCAACGATTCCAGTTGCGAATCGGAGTCCACGTTTTCCAGCCCGTCGGATTCCAAAAACCACGTCGGGGAGATTCGATCGAGGCATTTGACGGCGGATTCCGCATACGTAGCGGCAAGTCGCTCCCGCTCGGAAATCGTGCGATCACTGTCCTGACCAAGCACTTTAAGGCAAACGGAATACACCCGAGCCAGATGGATGACCGTCGTGTCCTGAAGCTCTGGCTGCCCCGCCACAGAATTCGCTTCCTGTGCTGCAGTTGCATGATCCCCCAGCAATGCAACCTCCAGTGCTCGCTCGGTTTGCGTAAAGTACCGAGTTTCGCCGCTGGAGAACAGAACCGCCGAATCCCAGGATGCCATTGCCTGTTCCGTCCGTCCGGCCCGACTCAGGTGCCATGCATTTAACCGATGACGGGCTGACAAAGCGAACTTTGTTTCAGCGTCGTCGGGACTCTGAGCAATAATCCCGTTCAGCGCAGCAATACTTTTTTCGTATCGATCGAGTGCGGCATCGAGCTGATCCTGCCCCATGTTCACCTCACCCCATGCGAAATACAGATCTGACAGATCACGTGCCGTCTGAATAACACTGGAATTCGCATTGATTCTCTGCAGAGCAGCTTCCATCTTCTGCAATTCGGTGACGGCCGCATCCCACTGCCCCATCTGCCGGTACTGCTCGACCAGCTTCAACCCAGCGACGAAGAGTTCGTGCGGACCGATCATCATATCCGGCGACACCTCGGTATCCGCGGCTTCCGTTGAGGCTTCCATCCGGGCAAGCAAACTTGATCGACCGTTCTGATAGCGAATTAACTGTTCACATGCAATTTCTTCCAGCGGTTCCGCCACAAGCACCCCATTGATCACCTCAATGGCCTGATCGATCTCAGTGATCGCAGAACCAAACTGACGGCGGAAGACAGAAATCTCGTTCATCCGCCAGTACGTTTCCGCAAGGACTTTACCGCAGCGCAGTGAGATCGGCTGATTCCCGGCAGGTCGTAACAACAGCTCGGCACGCTTCAGGTATCGCTCAGTTTCGACCACTCGATTGGCCAGAAGTCCAATCATCCCGATGTCATTGCAGGATTGTCCGAAGCGAGCCCGATCTGTATCACTAAACGCAGGATCCTGCGAGATATTTTCCCAGAGTTCGATGGATTGAGTAAAAAACTGCAGCGCGCGAGTATTGTCATGAACTGCAAAATATACGCCCCCCAGATCAGCATACAATCCGGCCAGCCGGCGCCGAAACGCAATATTGTCAGGAGTTTTGTCCACCAGTCGTAACAAATGGTTTATTGATTTTTCAAAGTATTCCCTGGCGATGGCAGGATTCGACCTTCTGGCGTACATCCAGCCAAAATTGCGATAGCACGATGCCAGGCTGGAGCGAACGTCAGGATTGTCAGGAGTCTGTTGCAGCAGCAGTTCCAGCTGGCGACGAGCGGGCTCAAGATGGTCGAGTGTTTCCTGATGGTCCCCGTCCGTCAATACCAGGATCGATCCTCGGTAGATTTGAGCCATGGCCTTCGCCAGACGGACGTCTGGATTCGATTCGTCAGCTCCCTCAAGGGCATTGTCGTGATATTCGCGTGCATGAGAATAGAGGTTTTCGTGCAGCTGACGCCACGTTCTGGTGTTTACCGAAACGTTTGCGACATCGTCGATCATCTTCTGGACGACGTCATGTCCGCTTCGAAAGTTCGCGATGGCGATCGCTTCATTTTTATTGGCTCGAATGACCTCTTTCTGCAGGCGCCAGTTGTACAGAACAACTCCTGTAGTAAAACCCGCCAGCACCACAACACTTCCCGCTGCTGCAAGCCCCTTCACGGGGTTTCGCCTCGTCCATTTCAGGGCGCGGGCCATGACGCCAATCGGTCGGGCACAGATCGGTTTCCCGTCCAGCCATCGCTGCAGGTCATCTGCCACTTCGCCTGCTGACAGGTAGCGGCTCGCTGGCTCCTTTTCCAGGCACTTCAGACAGATCACGTTCAAGTCTGCAGGCAGGCCGGGCTGAAATTCTGAAGGCGGTACCGGTTCGGCATTGCAGATCATTTCAATCGTCTGCAACGTGGTTGTGCCCAAAAACGGCCTTCTGCCCGTCAGCAGTTCATAAAGAATGACACCCAATGAAAAGATATCGGTCGCCGGAGTAATTTTGTCCGTGACACCACGAGCCTGTTCGGGGGAAGTGTATCCGGGCGTCCCCAGAATCTCGCCGGTTTGCGTGTGTCCGTGGTGCTGCTCCGTCCACTTCGCCAGCCCGAAATCCCCAATCTTTGGTGTTACGTTTTCCCAGAAGCTTTCATCCGCAGGATTCGCTGGCATCTGCTCAGGCCAGGTCAGCAGCACATTCGAAGGCTTCAGATCGCGATGAATAATCTGATGATCGTGGGCTACCTGAACAGCTCTCGCCAGTATCGCCAAAAGTCGGCAGGCCGATCGAACCGGGAGTGGATTGCCGGGAAGTTGCCTGTCAAGCCCGCCACCTCGAACGTACTCCATGGTAATGTAAGGGATTCCTGCCTGTTCGCCCACATCATGGATCTGCACAATGTTCGGATGCTGAATGCGGGCCATCACGCCTGCTTCCATCTGAAATCGCGACAAACCGCTGGCAGTCATCAGGTCCTGCCTGACCTGTTTGAATGCCACAATCCTACCGAGGTCCGGATGCCTGGCCTTAAACACCACTGCCATTCCACCCCGGCCAATCTCCTCCAAAATTTCAAAGCCCCGGTTAAGACGAACGTCGCTGCAGGAATCCGTCCGAGTGTCGTCAGCTGAGACCGACTTTCGAACCAGCGTGACCAGCACATCCGCCGGGACGGACTCGACAACCCGCCGACATTCCAGGCAGGTTTCCAGATGCTCTGAACACCGGATAAGTTCTTCCTCAGAAAGCCGTCCAAGCGCAAAGTCTCGCAGTCGTTCCACGCACGGATGCTCAGAAAAAGCGGGCTGAACTGCTGATGACGAAATCAGCTTTAACTCGGAATCTTCTGCCATGAATTTCGCAATTCTCACCCGGATGCAAAGGAACACGGAAGCGGGAACCCCAAACCGGGTCCTTTATTCAAAGTCGAAAAGTCCGACAAATCTGTCAGGAAATCCCGCCGAAACGCACGAAAAGCCAGAATTGTCGGCGTCCTCCTGAAAATGGTCTCCCAAAGACTCTAAATCTCGTCAATCAGCCCGGCCGATTCCTCGCGCAGTCTCCGCAGAACCCGGGACTTGGCCAGTAACGCCGCATTGATGGAAATTCCAATTTCTGCGGCGACCTGTTCGGCTGTCAGCCCGTTGAGTACCTGACCGCGAAATGCGAGCCACGTGGTACGCGTAAAAGACGTCTCAATCAGTTTCAGCAATCGTTCGGTGATATGCCGGTCGTGTTCGAGTTCCCAGAGTGTTTCGAGTGCCGGAAAGGGATCGGGAATCTCATGCAGTAAATCGTCGGACGCTGGATGACGCCGGTCCCCGCGGTGTTTTCGCCAGTGACTCCGCAGGCGATTCAGCACGATGTTTCGCAGCCATCTTCGAAACGCTCCCGTTTGACCGTTATGCTGGAAACGGGTGATCTCCTGAAACACAACTGCCAGAACATCCTGTCGCAGATCGTCCGCGTCATCTGCCGACACCGCAGCATGCTGCAGCACCAGATTCACCCAGGGAGTATAAACAAGTACGAACCGCTGCCAGGCCTCGGCATCTGTTTCACGCCGGATTCTGTCCAGCAGACTAATCGAAGTGTGCGGCATACTGGGATCGGTATAGAAGGACTTCTGAGCAATTCCATTCATCCCTTGAACAGACGCTCACTATATCAGCCGGTTCCTGCCCCCGAAAGGATTTTTCTGCCGCGTTTGTGACCCGCTGACATGGTGATGCGCCCGAACCTGCCCCGTCTCTTCCCGCAGAATTTCGATCGAATCGCTGGCGATCTGATAGGTGAAATAATCGCCAGCCTGAGCCACTCGACATGCTGGCCCCGCCCGTAACCAGTGTCGTCGATAAATTCGCTCAACGTCCATTTCAAAGATATGTGGATCGATTTAGAACGCCGGCTCCAGACTATAGCCCTGCCGACGATTGCGTAAGAGTTCGCCGATCACAGACATCCTCGCGATTCCTCCGGTTCGGTTCGTCCCATTGCCGTTTTCGTGACAGTTTTCTTCCAGTCAACTCATCATTCGACAACCAGGTCAGGGCTTCCCTGACGGCCCGCTTAGCACGACATTTTTTTGTTCCCAGCAACGCCTGATGATGAACGACTACCGCGACATCCCGAAAGCTCGGAACCTGAATTCTATCCAGCCTGGAGGGAAGCAATCGTGCTGTCGAGACCACGTCGAAAATCGGCCAGCAGCGACACACCGAATGCTGCACGAATTCCTGGCCTGTGAAAGAAGTGAACAGGTTCGCGAACCAGTCCGCGATGTGCCGCCGGATCCATCATGAAAATCGTTTCCTTTTGAACTCCATAAAGGACCATAGCGTGCGATCCGGACCTGGATCCGCCACTCGCCGGCCAGGAATAAGCACAAAAAACATAACTGATTTGCAGCCATTCAGCAAGCAGATCAGATGTGAGACGGGCACCGACCATTGATCGAACACGCATCATTCCGATGCTTTGTATAACGCTCAGCCCATCTGCCGTGGCCGCTCCTCCATGCCCTGTCAATCCATGAGTACGATCAAACCAGGTGGCAAGTTGCCCCTGATCGAAGCACGCTGGTATTCCAAAGCAGTTTGCGTTCGCCCGATCCCAGCTCTCAAAAGCGGCGGCCCAGCATCGCCGCTCATTTTGAGTGACTCTGGGTGGCTGCGGCAAAAGGACGTTGTTCATGTCTCTAAATCCTTCTTTTTTGGGATTTCCGGGGGCTGGAAACACTGTGAAGTCTGTTCCGGTTGAGCCGGGAACTGTGACACATAAGCTCTGTTGTCACTGACACATTCGCTCTGCCTGCTAAACAGCGAGATCTGTCACCCGAACACATCATGCAACTTACGGAATTTCGGGAAATACAGGCAGAGATCAGAGGTCGAAGGACGATTCAGCGGTCTGTCGCTTTACAGTCGATTTTCTCCAGGCCCAGCTCTTCCCGCATTTCATTTGCCTGCTGGCAGTCCAGGTGATAGATGAAAATCGAATAGGCCACACGGTCGATCGGCTTTCGCCTGAGAAACAAATCCAGATACTTAGTCGGTGCGCCGGCTGAGGTCATCTCCGGATTTCGTGGACGCTGGATACCGCGCAGGACGCTTGCGCTGATTGCATACCAACCCTCCTGTGGACCGTTCCACGGCAATGATCTGCTGGAAATCCCAACAAGCTCCGGGGCAATCGCCGCATGAAAGCCGACATACAATGGCTGCGACTTCGGATGCTCGTTGACCCAGTCCTTAAAAAACAGGATGTCCTGGCCCCAGTCAAAGCTGGCCCAGATCAGATGGCTGTGCCCGCTGGCCGTGCCACCCGACGCTTCGTTGAAGTAGGACAGACTGTGCGGGTAGATGCTCAGACTGCTGAGTACTGAAAACGACAGCGCGCTGTAAACGATCGCCTTACGCCATCGGGATCCGTGCTGAGCCCACACGAACGCATGACCAGTCCAGATCAATGCAAAGGGCAGCATTGGCAGGATGTATCGCAGCAGCTTTATCTGTGTCACCCAGCTCACAAACAGAAGAATTGTTAATGCCGGAAGCCAAAGCACCACATCGGTAAACCAGTGACGGGATTCAAACAGACCGGGCGAAGTCTGATCACGCCCGAAAGAATCAACATTGCCCGACTCGGGGCGTTGTGCCTGATTTGGAATGGACGCTGAATCCGACTTCGTGCGTGGCCTGAACATTCGCGAATATAAGGCCAGCACCAGCAGCAGCCAGGTCCCCAGCGGCATTTTGACCAGCAGCCCATATGCATGAAACCACCAGACGTTTCCGTCATGAAAGTGGCCCATCACGTAAGTCGGAAACGATGCTGTCTCAAGGTGATCCGCAACTTCATCGATCCCCATGATATAGCTGGCCGGGACTGGCACGGGAATCGCTCCCAGCCACGACGACACCCCCGTTTCTGCTGTCGGATCCACGCAGAACTGCTGCAGCAGCGGATTGCGAAACTGAAACGTCCGCCATGGCATCAGGGTCGAGTCGAACGCATAGCCTGCGTTGATGACATAAATGGCGGCCACAGCCATCACCACAGAACAGGCGAGCAGTCCTCGCAGTTGCGGCTGAACGGACAGCAATCGGCGGATGACCCAGAGTACTCCCCACAACAGTGGCATCACGATCCACACATATTTCGACAGCAGCACGAATCCCAGTACGATTCCGCAGACGACCGACCGGGACAAGGATGGCTGCTGCATCCAGTTCCAGAAAGCATAGAGTCCGGCGAGTCCCACAGAAGTGGCCAGCATATCACCGGTAATTAATGCCCCATGCGAAAGAATCAACGGATCCGTGCACCACAGCAGCATGCAGAAAATTGCTGTCGTTCGCCCGAACAGATCCCGACTCCAGACAAAACACACCCAGGCTCCCAGAATGGAAAACGGTATCAGAGCCAGTCGTCCGGCAATGACCTGATCCAGGAGTTGCTCCGGTTTTTCCTGCTGCTCAGCCATAAGTCCCAGTGCAACCGGGCTCGCAGCGATCAGATCATTCAACGGAGGATTTCCGGGGTTTGTTACAAATAGTCCGGTTTGCCAGCCAAGACGCCCGGATGTTATTCTTGCCCGCTCGTCCAGAACGGGCGAATGCCGGCAGGCGAGGAACACGAGAAGTGCAGTATGAAGCAGCAGGATGATCACGGGCAGCAGCCAGAGCAACCCTCCGCCCAAATCGAAACGAGCAATCAGCGATGCCGCGCCTTTGTGAGCGGACACGTTCTCTGTCCGAAGACTTCTGTTATCTCCCGGACCGTCCGGTCGCATCAGGAAGCTTTCCGGGTACGTTGGCGCATCCGTAAATAGAAAAGTGCCAGCAGGAACAGAAGTGGTACCAGGGTGGGCAAAATCACGTACCATCGCAATGATCGCGGGCGCACAGACCGGGGGTTTTTGTCGGGGATTACGTCTTCAGAGATCCCATAGTGCGGAAGATAGAAGCTGCTGCGATCAACTTTTTCCGGAACAGGGATTTCAAACGTGCAGACTTGCAGCTCACCATACTCCGGCGAACCACTGGTCCGCGAAACACGTTTGGGAAGAACAGCAGCCGAATCTTTGTCGTCGTGCCAGGTGATTTCAAACACTTCCGAAACACTCGATCCACCGGCCTCGTCGCTCACTCCGCAGCGTACGGTATGATGAGGCTTTTCCGAAGAAAATTCAGCCCAGTAGATGCCTTTCCATCGGGAAGGATCTGCCGGGCCGCGATAGCGAGCGGCAATCCGAATCCGTCGATCTGCGTCTTCGATAGATTGGGCCTCCAGCAGTTCAAAGTTTGCCGAATCATCGTCAACCATGTCAGCGAAAGGCATACCGCCAAATTCGAAACTCACACGGGCACACCTGTCAGTCACATTCAGTGACGAAAGACCACCATAATCACCCAGTTGGGTGTGATTTTCTGCGATTTCATGCAGCGAGTAGCTGTCGCTGCCGTCTCTTTTTAGAACCTGAAAGCCGTATCGGTCATTCGTTGTATACACAGCGACGATCCCGTCACCCGGGCTTTCAAGTGAACGCAACTGATTGCCATCGGTGACCACATATCGTCGATGCCGCTGCAACTTAAGTTTCGGAGGTTGTTTACCATTCAGATCGAAGGCTTCGAAAGTGCATTCAACATCGAAGCCACCGTGTTGTTTTTCACGCTCTCGCAGTGCAGGTACAATTTCAGAACGTACCAGGGCCAGAACTTCCTGATCAATCACTGGAGGACGCGGAGCGGCCGACTGGGCGAGCATGATCGAAAACATCAGGAAGATAGACATGATTGGACTCCGGATCGATGTGATTTCGTCGAAAGAAGCGGACTCGTGAGCCGAGGCAGCCACGAGTCCCCTGGCATGAAATCACCAGTGTTCTGCTCTTTTACACGATTAATAATCTGGATGAGAATGCCTTTATGGAATGTTTTTTATGAGCAATGTTTTATGAGCGAGGGACAAAGCCATACGAATTCAGGTTTGGCATTTGCACAGATTTCCATCCTTCGTACACGTTCCTGCCGAACATTGCCATTCAAGTGGACATTTGTTGAAGGAGTCGGGGTTTGCACCCTGGCAGAACAATGCGAGTGCAGTTGACTGAGCAGACCCCCATAGCACGACCATCGTCAAAAATACAACACGGGTGTTTCGGAACATTCGCTTTCTCCTTCGAACTGAGTACCGAGACTGAACATCACACAACATCACTTTCAACGGATTTCTGAAACTGTCGGATCTGCAATGGGCACGAAAATTGATTCCTCTGTATAAGTTGAACTTTCATCTGCGGAGTTAGCAGGTCGCGAAACCACATCAATTTTTAGAGTCACCTGTGGATGTGATTGTTCTACAAAAAGCCGAAGCTCATGTCTCACAACTGCCCTCTCGGGCGAGGATTCCCCAACAGCGACATCAAATGTCAAGTCAACCTCTTCCATGCTGTGAACCGTTATCGGAAGCGTCGGTAATCCCACACATCCGCATGATGCTTCGACGCCTGCAATTCTGACGGGTCTCGGCGAGTGGTTTGTGACAGAGAAGGTTGCCGTTGCAATGACGCCGGGAGTAGCTTCGATTCGAAAAATGTCTGGTTCGACAACAATCGCGCGTACTGAACCAGGACCAAAAAACGTCCAAACATTGAATGCGGACAATCGGGAAGCCACCGCTATCCCCCCAGCTCCGAGCACGAGCAACATGACAACAGACTTCGTAATTCTACTCGTAAGTTGCACCTCTGAACACGACGCCAACTTCTTGTCATCACTAGTCATGCCAGTTTCTCCGCAGCGGGTGCCGCCTCTTCTGTTTTAACTGCGACTTAGGCAGTAGGCAGTAGGCAGTAGGCAGTAGGCAGTAGGCAGTAGGCAGTAGGTGCTGTCATTGTCTTAAAGTGAATTCATTTGTCAATCTCCGATTCTTAAAAATGAATCGTGAGTTACAGATCGCCCTGGTCCCTGGCAACGACCTTTAAGGAACTGGAAAACAAGAAGTTACCGCCATAGTCGCCTTTCGCTCCGCGAAAGAGCATCCTTTTGCTGAGCAAAAGGCGACACTTATTGTCTGAGATCGCCTTACTTCAAGCTGGTCGAAATTTCGATGCGGTTCCCTCGACAACCGATTGAGCCCTATGGCTGCGTTTTTAAGGGAAAGATGTTATCGTCACTTTTCTTCGCTAAGACAATAAAGCGGACCCATGTATCCCGCCCCCGCCCCGGCCTCAGACTATCGCTTCAACACTGGGAGTCTCCCGTATGTTTCAGACTGCAACACGTCGCTTTGTATTCGACCGGATTTCCCGTGCTGGCTTCGGTGTTCTGATCGCGGCGTGCGGAATTTGTCTGGCCGCACAGCCACTATCGGCAGAGGACTGGCCGCAGTGGCGGGGTCTCAACTGCACCGGAGTCACGACTTCAAAAAAGCCGCTGCCGGTTGAGTTTTCTCCGACAAAGAATGTTCGCTGGTCGGCGGAACCAGGAGACGGAATTGGTTCCCCGACGATCGTTGCCGGAAGATTGTTTACGACGGCCATGCTGGGTGAAAAGCCAGGCAACAGGTTTGTTGTCTTCTGCTTTGATGCTGCCACTGGCCGAAAACAGTGGGAACGTGAACTTCCCATCGAAGGTGAAGCCCTGCCAAAGATCCACGAATCCAACAGCTACGCCTCCGCAACACCGGCTGCGGATGAGGATCGAGTCTATGTCTATCATGCTCGCCTGGGCATGATGGCTTTCGACGCAAAGACCGGCGAGACGGTCTGGCGGCGAGCACTTCCCGAGCCTTATTTCGTCTTTGACTGGGGGCCAGGAATGTCCCCCGTGATCCATGGAGACCGGTTATTCTTCTGTCAGGACGACGATCTTTCGCCGGCGGCGTATTGTCTCGACAAAAAAACGGGTGAGATTCTCTGGAAGGATGATCGCGGTGATATGGCGTGCTCCTATTCGCATCCGGTGATCTGCGAAACTCCACAGGGGCCGGAAGTCGTCATCGCCGGAACGGGTAAAATGATTGGATACGACTACAACACCGGCCATCGTAAATGGGCAACCGAGGTCTTCTGCCGCAACATTAAGACAACCCCTGTGACATTTGATGGCATCATTTATGTCTCTGTGGAAAGCTTCGGAATTTCGTATCAGTGGCGCGTCACTGCGGATGCTAATGGCGATGGAAAGATCACTCGCGACGAAATCCTCAACAACAAATACCGACTGAATACGGGTAAGTCGATTCCCGACGCATTCTGGGCGAAATTCGATCGAGGGGACGAAAACAGGGATGGGGTGCTCGAGGGCGACGAAATCGACAAGGCTTTTCTTGATCCGAAAAACCGGGGCGGACTCCTCGCCAGCGAGGTTCAGGCGAGACTGGGCGATACAATTGATACCGACGCTGACAAACTGTCAGAGGAACTCAGTGAACTTCAGAAGGACGCCTCGATTCAGGCCGTTCGTGGCGGCGGAGAAGGCGATGTTTCGAAGACTCACGTGCTCTGGATGAAGAAAACGAAATCCGCGTCACACATTGTTTCACCACTTGTGGCCGATGGCCGCATGTTTCTCATTAAGCAGGGCGGGATCACCGCTTCGTTCCTTGCCTCGAACGGAGAACAGGTCTGGGATCGTCGGCGAGTTGGTGCTGATGGGTCATATTTGTCCGCTCCTGTTTACGGTGACGGCAAGATTTATGTGACGTCGGAACCAGGTGTGGTCAGCGTGATCGAGAGCGGACCGGAACAGAAGGTGCTCGCCAACAACGATTTTGGAGAGCCGATCGCGGCGACTCCCGCTCTTGTCGACGGACAGATCTTCGTCCGCACTCGCACCCGGCTGTACTGCATTGCCGACGAGGCGAAACCTGCGGAAGAGAAGGCTGCAGCCGATGCTCGACCGGATGCAACGGCCGATGCGACCCCGGCTGCCGAACCTTCCCGGCTGGCGTTCAGCGTCATGGCAGACCGCGCAGTTCAGGAGTTGAGCCCCGAGTTTTGCTGGTTCCACCCCCGGGCGGCGGCGGTTCCTGGTGCTGGCAGGGATGGCAAGCCTGCGGTGATCATGACGCTGATGAAGCATCTCGCAGCCGACGACCATTACTCGGGGCTGTATTTCATGAGGACCGACGATCTCGGTCAGACCTGGACTGGTCCTGCCGAGATTCCGGAACTGGCATGGAGAAAGCAGACCAGCGACATCACAGCGGCCGTCATCGATACCACACCGGGCTGGCATGCACAGAGCGGTCGGCTGCTTGTGATCGGCGCGAAGACTCTTTACACAGCCTCGGGGGACTACGCTTCGCTGCAGACCATGCCGCATTCCTATGAAACATCGTACGCGACCTGGGACCCGGCCAGCGATCGCTGGTCCGGCTGGAAAGAACTGGTGATGCCGGAAGCGGATGGGAAATTCTTTCGCGCCGGATGTGGCTGTTCACAGTGGCTGGTGAACTCCGACGGCTCGCTGTTCGTTCCCATCCAGTATCAGCCGAAGCAGGGTGGCGACTGGCTGAATACCGTTCTGCACTGCAGCTTTGATGGCACTGAAATGAAGTACCTGCGGCATGGCACCGAGTTCTCGATCGTCGGCGGGCGGGGATTCGCCGAACCGTCGCTCGCTCTGTTTCAGGGAAAGTACTATCTGACTCTGCGGAATGATGCCTCGGCTTACGTGGCGACAAGCGACGACGGACTGAATTTTAGTCAGCCGCAGGCATGGACGTTTGACGACGGAAAGGAGCTGGGCAGTTACAATACTCAGGCGCACTGGCTGACGCACAGCGATGGTTTGTTCCTGTCCTACACGCGACGCGGCGCGAATAACGATCACATCGCCCGCCATCGTGCTCCTCTGTTTGTGGCTCAGGTCAATCCTCAGTCCCTTCAGGTCATGCGAAGTACCGAGCAGCTGCTTCTGCCGGAGCGGGGAGTCATGCTGGGGAACTTTGGAGCTTCAGCGATCACACCGAATGAGTCGTGGGTGACCGATGCCGAGTTTATCTCGCGGCTGGTTGAGCCCGACGCGGGCAAACGACCCCATCCCAAAGGTGCCGACGGGACGGTGTGGGTCGGCCGAGTAAAGTGGTCAAAGCCGAACTTGCTGGCTAAGACCTCGACCGACGGAAAACCGCAGCCTGCCGCGACAGTCACAGCGAACCGTGGCGAAGGTACAAAAACAATCGTGACGGTCAGCAGGAGCACTCCGGAGCTGCCTCGCAAAAGTGAAGGGGATGTCATCGAACTGACAGACGGGCGTCTGCTGCTGGTTTCGATGGAGTTCGGTGGCGATGGCAGCGACTTTGCCACGACTCGCTTCGTGTCACATGAATCGTCCGATGGCGGTCTCACATGGGGTCAGCATCGACTCATTACCGCAACGCTGCCGGGCGATCTGAATGTGTATTCGCCCAATCTGATTCGTGCGAAGGATGGCGCCATTCTTCTTCTGTTTATGCGACAGCATCGACCAGGTTCGCTGACCAACCATGTTTGGAAGTCGACCGACGAGGGGAAGACGTTTTCGCCCCTGGTGGAGTTCGTTGCAAAGCGGGATCTTGCATTATGCAATGCCACGGTGAAGCGACTCGCTTCGGGACGTCTGCTGCTGCCTGCCAGTCCGCCAGCTCCCGGCAAACCGGCAGAGACCGGGCCGTATTCAGCAACCATGCTCTACAGCGACGACGATGGACGGACATGGCATGTATCGGAGTCTCGTATCGAGTTGCCGATGCGCGGCGCCATGGAGCCGCATGTCGAACAGACGGCCGACGGACGTGTTCTGATGGTCATGCGGAATCAGCTCGGGAAGCTGTTTTTCTCCGAATCCAAAGATGACGGAGCAACATGGAGTCCACCCTTCGCCAGTTCCCTGACCTCGCCGGAATCGTGCCCCGAGTTAACCCGGATTCCTGGCACGAACGACCTGCTGATGATCTGGAACAACTCGTACGATCCAATGTTCCGATCGCATTTCGGCAAACGCAGTCCGCTGACCGCAGCCGTTTCAAAGGACCATGGAAAAACATGGCAGCATGTGCGGGATATCGAGACCGACCCGACACGAGCGTTCTCGAACCCCGGTTGCCGCTTCACTCGCGACGGTCGCGCCATCATCAACTACTGGACCTGCGAGTATTTGCCGAACTGGGCGATGCAGGATGTGATCGATATCCGGGTTGCCGTTATCGACAAATCCTGGTTCTACGGTGAAGCAACGGACAGCAAGTGATATTGGCAACAGTTAATTTGGACTGCGGCAGCCTGCTGCCGCTTTCACTTCGGGCAGCCTGCTGCCCGAAGCAGATGGCAGCATCCCAACCAGCCTGGAAGATCAATTATTTGAAAGCGAATTACAGTGGCCGTAAAGTGCGATTCGTCCAACAGCAGGCTGTTGGACGGAAAGCGGCAGCAGGCTGCCGCAGTCCAAAAAAAGAAAATGGAGATTTCCTATGGAGATTCCGGATTCCGAGCAGACGGCGAAGGGGACGCTCGATTGGCCTCATGCTCCGCCGCATCGGTTGTCGGAAGCTGGCGTCTATTTCCTGACAGCTCGGACGCGTGACCAGAAACATCTGCTTAAAGTCGACGACATGAAGGATTGGTTCGAAACGAAACTCCTGGAGATGGCGGTCGAGTTCGGCTGGCGGCATGAAGCATGGTGCGTCTTGTCGAATCACTATCACTTTGTGGCACATAGTCCAGTCGGAGTAAACTCGGCAGAGTCGCTCAGTGCGATGATTCAGAAACTGCATAGTCTGACGACGAAGGAGTTGAACCGTCGAGACAGGACACCGGGCAGAACTCGGCTGTGGCAAAACTTCAGAGAGACGCATTTGACATTTCAGAGGAGCTATCTGGCTCGCCTGAATTACGTCCATCAAAACGCCGTGCATCATGGATTGGTGCGAGTCGCCTCGGATTGGAAATGGTGCAGTGCGAAGAAGTTCGAGCAGTCAGTCACCCCCGCATGGCTAAAGACCATCTTCAGTTTCAAGTACGATGAAATTGCCCTCGAAGATGGCGAATAGAAATCCCTGGACTGCGGCAGCCTGCTGCCGCTTTGGCCTCGGCAGCCTGCTGCCGAGTAATGCTCTTCTGCGTCAGCAGTCGAGAATCAAAGGGATAAATTGTGAATTCAAATTCATTCAGTCGTGACCGTTTAATGACATTCGTCCAACAGCAGGCTGTTGGACGAAAAGCGGCAGCAGGCTGCCGCAGTCCAAACATTGTTTCAAATCGAACAGCACTGCGAATCAGATGATCGGATTGGCTGGCAGCAATGCCTCGCAAGTGGCCGGTTTCGGTCAGAAGAAGACACCGCGTCAGAGGCATTCGACCTGCTGCGGCGGCGAGAACAGAAACTGGATGCGTTGCGATCGGAAATTCAAATCGGCCTGGATGACATCAAGGCGGGCCGAGTTTCGCCTCTGGACATCGAAGACATAAAACGCCGTAGATCCGAACGGCTGGCCGCCGAGCCGACTGCGGACGTTTTGCCAATGCCAGGTTTCAATCCTTGTTGTTGTGGATGGAACGCTGAAGCCGGACGGCGCAGACATCTAGGGCGCGAACATGCACAGTTTCAATCCTTGTTGTTGTGGATGGAACGCTGAAGCTCGTATGTGATGCCGCTTCTCACATTGGCGACAACCGGGTTTCAATCCTTGTTGTTGTGGATGGAACGCTGAAGCTGCTGCTAATAACGCTGTACTTGTTAGGGAAGCTATGTTTCAATCCTTGTTGTTGTGGATGGAACGCTGAAGCGCGGTTGATCGACTGGAGCCGGTGCTGAGTTTCACGAGTTTCAATCCTTGTTGTTGTGGATGGAACGCTGAAGCCTGATGCCGCGAGATCATCCTCGTCGGCACACTTATGTTTCAATCCTTGTTGTTGTGGATGGAACGCTGAAGCATCGTCACCAGGCGACACCTGAGCAATCCGGTTCACATGTTTCAATCCTTGTTGTTGTGGATGGAACGCTGAAGCCTCAGCTCTGCCTGCTCATACAGTCGCAACTCACCATCGTTTCAATCCTTGTTGTTGTGGATGGAACGCTGAAACACAGTAGTGGCGTTGAATCAGTACTAGAGCTAATCGGGTTTCAATCCTTGTTGTTGTGGATGGAACGCTGAAGCTTGGGCGAATTCGGAATTGTTCACGGACGTAATCATGAGTTTCAATCCTTGTTGTTGTGGATGGAACGCTGAAGCCACCCGACCCGAGGCCGGTTGCATCGGCTTCCGTCGTGTTTCAATCCTTGTTGTTGTGGATGGAACGCTGAAGCTCGCGGTGGCGGTCACGCCGATGGATTTCCCGTTGATTGAGTTTCAATCCTTGTTGTTGTGGATGGAACGCTGAAGCCGGGCGGAAATCGAAACCGCTCTCGGTGCGCTCACCGTGTTTCAATCCTTGTTGTTGTGGATGGAACGCTGAAGCCCGCCGCAAACCGGGTGGGCAATTAGCCTGTCAGGAATGTTTCAATCCTTGTTGTTGTGGATGGAACGCTGAAGCGGCGCTTTAGTGTCCTGCACTGTTGCACGTGCACCGGGTTTCAATCCTTGTTGTTGTGGATGGAACGCTGAAGCGCGCCAATACGCCAATATTCACACACTGTCCACAGTGTTTCAATCCTTGTTGTTGTGGATGGAACGCTGAAGCATGGTAGCCGTGCCAGCTAGTACCAGACCGATAGCGTGTTTCAATCCTTGTTGTTGTGGATGGAACGCTGAAGCTGATGAACTACGCGAGAAAGCCGGGCGGCCTTCGGTGTTTCAATCCTTGTTGTTGTGGATGGAACGCTGAAGCAACCGACCGCCCAGGGGATCAGCCACGCGGTCTGGATGTTTCAATCCTTGTTGTTGTGGATGGAACGCTGAAGCTGTCACGCAGTCTGAATCCGCCGCCCAGGTGGCCAGGTTTCAATCCTTGTTGTTGTGGATGGAACGCTGAAGCCGTCGGCTTGCCAGACGCGGGCAGATACCTGAACCCAGTTTCAATCCTTGTTGTTGTGGATGGAACGCTGAAGCGTTGCAGCAGCATTTACAGACGCAGGGCAATCCGGGTTTCAATCCTTGTTGTTGTGGATGGAACGCTGAAGCGGATCAGCTGGACCGGCGGCTGTATGAAGCCGTGAAGTTTCAATCCTTGTTGTTGTGGATGGAACGCTGAAGCTGGTCACGTCGATGCGTGAACGCCAGGGGCGAAGGGTTTCAATCCTTGTTGTTGTGGATGGAACGCTGAAGCCGTGTCGACGTCGGCCGCCATGGCCTCGGCAAAGGGTTTCAATCCTTGTTGTTGTGGATGGAACGCTGAAGCTCCGGAGGCGCTGGTTTTGTGCCTTCCCGGATACCGGTTTCAATCCTTGTTGTTGTGGATGGAACGCTGAAGGGTGGAGCGGGAACGCGGGATCACCGTTTACCATGTCAGGTTTCAATCCTTGTTGTTGTGGATGGAACGCTGAAGCTGGGTTAGCATCATTATGGAAAGGGCAAACTACTTTGTTTCAATCCTTGTTGTTGTGGATGGAACGCTGAAGCCACAGAATCACTGCCCGGATGGCCTGCGACTCTTCATGTTTCAATCCTTGTTGTTGTGGATGGAACGCTGAAGCTCCGAATATGGCGATCGTGATGAGTTAAATTCAGGGTGTTTCAATCCTTGTTGTTGTGGATGGAACGCTGAAGCCGTCCCACAGCTGCCATACCAGTCGACCAGTCGGACGGTTTCAATCCTTGTTGTTGTGGATGGAACGCTGAAGCCATGCGCGGCGAGTATTGGTGGTACTCCAATACATGGGTTTCAATCCTTGTTGTTGTGGATGGAACGCTGAAGCCGGGGCGAAAGAGCTGATCGCGACGGTCGTTAAATAGTTTCAATCCTTGTTGTTGTGGATGGAACGCTGAAGCCATTTGTGCGAAATCCTGAGTGGTAAATTTGAGCTGTAGTTTCAATCCTTGTTGTTGTGGATGGAACGCTGAAGCTGCACGGTGGGCAGCCGGTTGATTGTGACCAGATCTGGTTTCAATCCTTGTTGTTGTGGATGGAACGCTGAAGCCTCCAATGGCTTGCGCCATGTAAATGTAGTACCCGAGTTTCAATCCTTGTTGTTGTGGATGGAACGCTGAAGCCATATTGTCTGCCGTTATGAGCTGCGTCGTGCGCCGCGTTTCAATCCTTGTTGTTGTGGATGGAACGCTGAAGCAAGAAATGCACTACTTCTCACTGATCTGCGGAAAGAGTTTCAATCCTTGTTGTTGTGGATGGAACGCTGAAGCTGAAGTGCCACGCATAACCGCCAAAGCCGCAAAGCAGGTTTCAATCCTTGTTGTTGTGGATGGAACGCTGAAGCCGGATATCGACGTTGATGAGTCGCCGGGTAAGGTTCAGGTTTCAATCCTTGTTGTTGTGGATGGAACGCTGAAGCCCGATGCCGACATACTGCCGCTGTGCGCGATGCTCGGTTTCAATCCTTGTTGTTGTGGATGGAACGCTGAAGCCGGGCTGCCTGATCATTGCTGGGCTGTCGTCGTCATTGTTTCAATCCTTGTTGTTGTGGATGGAACGCTGAAGCAGGACGAAGTGATATTGGCCTGCCGCACCCGAGGCAAAGTTTCAATCCTTGTTGTTGTGGATGGAACGCTGAAGCACGACAGGCAGTATCCCATCCGATCCAGAGCGATGTGGTTTCAATCCTTGTTGTTGTGGATGGAACGCTGAAGCGGCTGCTATGCCAATTGCAGATCGAATTGCAGCAATGTTTCAATCCTTGTTGTTGTGGATGGAACGCTGAAGCGAGGCCGCATGAGCCTTAAACGCTGGGAAGCCGCGCTGTTTCAATCCTTGTTGTTGTGGATGGAACGCTGAAGCAAGGTACCTGGAGCGGGATCGTCCAGTACTACGAGGAGTTTCAATCCTTGTTGTTGTGGATGGAACGCTGAAGCCCTCCATACCGGGAACTTGATGGAACGGGGTCACAATGTTTCAATCCTTGTTGTTGTGGATGGAACGCTGAAGCGGTGGTTTCAGCGAGGCTTGGGCACGGATCATGGAATGTTTCAATCCTTGTTGTTGTGGATGGAACGCTGAAGCCGGTTTTTCGTTTCGTGGGTCGGCAGTCGCTCTTTGAGGTTTCAATCCTTGTTGTTGTGGATGGAACGCTGAAGCTCGAGTTTTGCATGTCCCGTGTGAATCGTCCGAGTGTGTTTCAATCCTTGTTGTTGTGGATGGAACGCTGAAGCGGATCACACTGCAGTCGGGAACGATTCCGAAGCATCGTTTCAATCCTTGTTGTTGTGGATGGAACGCTGAAGCCTGAGTCCGGTCTGATTCTGCCAGTGGCCTTTCGGAGTTTCAATCCTTGTTGTTGTGGATGGAACGCTGAAGCGCTACAGTCCTTCATGACACAGAGAGTGATATTGATGAGTTTCAATCCTTGTTGTTGTGGATGGAACGCTGAAGCGCCCGCGGGAACCCATTCTGGAGCTCGTGATTCATAAGTTTCAATCCTTGTTGTTGTGGATGGAACGCTGAAGCCCCGCGTTAAGTCTCGGATTGACTTTCCGTATCGGGGTTTCAATCCTTGTTGTTGTGGATGGAACTCTGAAGCATCGCAGAAGAACCCACTGAGACCGAAGAGTAACCCGGTTTCAATCCTTGTTGTTGTGGATGGAACGCTGAAGCAATCCCTGTGGCTGATACAGGGGGCGTCCTGCATGAGTTTCAATCCTTGTTGTTGTGGATGGAACGCTGAAGCCCGGATCGTCGTCGTCGCTGTCGTCGTCATCATCACGTTTCAATCCTTGTTGTTGTGGATGGAACGCTGAAGCGACACATCCGATTCACGCGGTGTCGATGGCACTCGGGTTTCAATCCTTGTTGTTGTGGATGGAACGCTGAAGCCCTGCCGAATTCCCTGCAGGCTCTGGCGTATTTTCTGTTTCAATCCTTGTTGTTGTGGATGGAACGCTGAAGCTGTTCAGGCTCCGCAACTAGCCGCCTGATAAACTCCTGTTTCAATCCTTGTTGTTGTGGATGGAACGCTGAAGCCGGCCAATGAAAAGCAGGCGACTGGAACAATCAGCGAGTTTCAATCCTTGTTGTTGTGGATGGAACGCTGAAGCAGCATTCGCCCGGTTTACGCTCAAGACTAGACGCAGCCTGTTTCAATCCTTGTTGTTGTGGATGGAACGCTGAAGCTGGCTCGACCGGCCCCGGAATCCCCTGTGGTGCCTGGTTTCAATCCTTGTTGTTGTGGATGGAACGCTGAAGCCAGATCCATTTAATACAGGGGCAAAGACGACGGTAGGTTTCAATCCTTGTTGTTGTGGATGGAACGCTGAAGCGTATTGGAAGCGGAATCATTTCCGCGATTCTGGCTGGTTTCAATCCTTGTTGTTGTGGATGGAACGCTGAAGCCTCGCGGCTTTGCATCGTGGAACGGATCGGCATGGAGTTTCAATCCTTGTTGTTGTGGATGGAACGCTGAAGCCTGGCCACGATTATGGCCGCTCAGCATCCTGAGCAGGGTTTCAATCCTTGTTGTTGTGGATGGAACGCTGAAGCAAGAAAGTATTTCACATGAATAAGTGCTGCGTTGTTGAGTTTCAATCCTTGTTGTTGTGGATGGAACGCTGAAGCGTGCTCGGCGGTGGTTCACCAGCGTCTGTGGTATTTGGTTTCAATCCTTGTTGTTGTGGATGGAACGCTGAAGCCCGTTCGTTCCGTTCGCCCCTGTATCGCCTTTCGCCGGTTTCAATCCTTGTTGTTGTGGATGGAACGCTGAAGCGCTGCGAGACAAAACCATTGATTACACCGCTTCACGCAGTTTCAATCCTTGTTGTTGTGGATGGAACGCTGAAGCGCTGCGACACTATTGATCGTGCTGCGTTAATCTCGTGGTTTCAATCCTTGTTGTTGTGGATGGAACGCTGAAGCAACGCAGAACTGATTCGTGATGTAATGGCAGACCGTGTTTCAATCCTTGTTGTTGTGGATGGAACGCTGAAGCACGACAGGCCAGCCAGATCCTGGGCTAGCGTATCGAGGTTTCAATCCTTGTTGTTGTGGATGGAACGCTGAAGCACTTCGCCCCACGCCGGGCCGCCGTTATGGCCACCGGCGTTTCAATCCTTGTTGTTGTGGATGGAACGCTGAAGCCCGGCAATCGCGAGATGTCGTTTACGGACTGCCGAATGTTTCAATCCTTGTTGTTGTGGATGGAACGCTGAAGCCGTATTGCCTTCCGTTATGCGCCGCGTCATGTACCGTGTTTCAATCCTTGTTGTTGTGGATGGAACGCTGAAGCGCTGCGACACTATTGATCGTGCTGCGTTAATCTCGTGGTTTCAATCCTTGTTGTTGTGGATGGAACGCTGAAGCAACGCAGAACTGATTCGTGATGTAATGGCAGACCGTGTTTCAATCCTTGTTGTTGTGGATGGAACGCTGAAGCACGACAGGCCAGCCAGATCCTGGGCTAGCGTATCGAGGTTTCAATCCTTGTTGTTGTGGATGGAACGCTGAAGCACTTCGCCCCACGCCGGGCCGCCGTTATGGCCACCGGCGTTTCAATCCTTGTTGTTGTGGATGGAACGCTGAAGCCCGGCAATCGCGAGATGTCGTTTACGGACTGCCGAATGTTTCAATCCTTGTTGTTGTGGATGGAACGCTGAAGCCGTATTGCCTTCCGTTATGCGCCGCGTCATGTACCGTGTTTCAATCCTTGTTGTTGTGGATGGAACGCTGAAGCGGTGAGTGCCACGGATAACGCCGTCGCTCGGTACGATAGTTTCAATCCTTGTTGTTGTGGATGGAACGCTGAAGCGCACAAACAGCGGTGATGTGACGCTTTCCGGAACTTGTTTCAATCCTTGTTGTTGTGGATGGAACGCTGAAGCATCAGCCATATTTAACCCTTGATATCACACAGCAAGTGTTTCAATCCTTGTTGTTGTGGATGGAACGCTGAAGCTCGGCAATCGGCGGCGCGTTGCGATAGCCGGGCAAAGTTTCAATCCTTGTTGTTGTGGATGGAACGCTGAAGCCACCGCCGTTTCCGAAAGGCTCATATTGAAATCGGACGGTTTCAATCCTTGTTGTTGTGGATGGAACGCTGAAGCCATCCGGTAACGCAGAGATTGCTGAAGGCTGATGAGGTTTCAATCCTTGTTGTTGTGGATGGAACGCTGAAGCTTGGTCACGAGTCGGCGCAAAAGCCGTTGGAATGGAGTTTCAATCCTTGTTGTTGTGGATGGAACGCTGAAGCAGCAAAAAAAGCTGCGTTTCCTGATGCTGCGACGGCGGGTTTCAATCCTTGTTGTTGTGGATGGAACGCTGAAGCGTTTGTCAATTGCGGGTGTGTAACTCGGGACTGAAAGTTTCAATCCTTGTTGTTGTGGATGGAACGCTGAAGCATCCTGTGTGCTTGCGGCTAAATGCATGTTATGCTTGTTTCAATCCTTGTTGTTGTGGATGGAACGCTGAAGCTCGCCGACGATGGCCATTACTACGAGCGTGACAAAAGGTTTCAATCCTTGTTGTTGTGGATGGAACGCTGAAGCCGGGAGGCTGAATTCCGAGCCCGAAAGCTCTCCGATGGGTTTCAATCCTTGTTGTTGTGGATGGAACGCTGAAGCCTGCTGTAAAACGTGCCTTTTGCCGACCATGATCCTCTGGTTTCAATCCTTGTTGTTGTGGATGGAACGCTGAAGCAGCCCCACTGACAGAGAGCGACGTGCAGCCCCGAACAAGTTTCAATCCTTGTTGTTGTGGATGGAACGCTGAAGCATGAGGCGTAAACACATCTCGGATCATTGACGTCCGGTTTCAATCCTTGTTGTTGTGGATGGAACGCTGAAGCTGGAAAAGCGTTCTCTTCGCGGGGAGATCAGATCGGGTTTCAATCCTTGTTGTTGTGGATGGAACGCTGAAGCATGTCATGCCGAAACGCTGATTGAATTGGCGAATCGAGTTTCAATCCTTGTTGTTGTGGATGGAACGCTGAAGCCTGCCGACGGAAATGACACGGTTTATACCTGCACGTTGTTTCAATCCTTGTTGTTGTGGATGGAACGCTGAAGCTCGGGAACCAGGCATTCCCCAGGCGAACGTGCATCTGTTTCAATCCTTGTTGTTGTGGATGGAACGCTGAAGCTCTGAGAGAACCGTTGAACATCAGGCAGAAAGTTTGAGTTTCAATCCTTGTTGTTGTGGATGGAACGCTGAAGCGAGGCTTGTAACCTAAAATGCCGATTAATTTACGGAGTTTCAATCCTTGTTGTTGTGGATGGAACGCTGAAGCACCGGTGTCGGGCTGTAATGGCTCACAAGTTTGTTTGTTTCAATCCTTGTTGTTGTGGATGGAACGCTGAAGCGCTCGAACGTCTGACAGACCGGTACCGGTTCACCTCTGTTTCAATCCTTGTTGTTGTGGATGGAACGCTGAAGCACCGCGCCCGCTCTGTGGATTGACGCGTCCGACTCCGGTTTCAATCCTTGTTGTTGTGGATGGAACGCTGAAGCCCGAGCAAAAGAAAGCCACCGCACTGGCCGAGCAAAGGTTTCAATCCTTGTTGTTGTGGATGGAACGCTGAAGCTACAAACTTCAGCGCGGCGTTCTTAGGTCTGCCATAGTTTCAATCCTTGTTGTTGTGGATGGAACGCTGAAGCATCCTGACTCACGGGAACGAAACAACAAACCAGAAAGTTTCAATCCTTGTTGTTGTGGATGGAACGCTGAAGCTCTGTAAAGACATCCCCGCGCACATTGGTAAAGGTAGGTTTCAATCCTTGTTGTTGTGGATGGAACGCTGAAGCTTCGGGGTCCCCGGCTGCGCTGCTGCTGTCGAGTTCCCGTTTCAATCCTTGTTGTTGTGGATGGAACGCTGAAGCCCGACACACGCTCACGGATCGATCGACCCACGCTTGCATGTTTCAATCCTTGTTGTTGTGGATGGAACGCTGAAGCATTGAAGACCGAAGAGACACCGATGCAGAAGGTGGTGTTTCAATCCTTGTTGTTGTGGATGGAACGCTGAAGCTCGCGTCATCCTTCTGGGGAGAGGTATTCTCGTTTGGTTTCAATCCTTGTTGTTGTGGATGGAACGCTGAAGCACGCAGAATCGTCACTCGGCTGACCAGACCATTCAGAGGTTTCAATCCTTGTTGTTGTGGATGGAACGCTGAAGCCGCGGTGATGGGAGCGCTGGCCGGCACGGTGCAGAGGTTTCAATCCTTGTTGTTGTGGATGGAACGCTGAAGCGGCGATGGACGGCAGGTCGATGCACATGGCCATGTATTGTTTCAATCCTTGTTGTTGTGGATGGAACGCTGAAGCTCGGATTCTTGGCTCAGGGGCAGAAACTAGCTCGTGTGAGTTTCAATCCTTGTTGTTGTGGATGGAACGCTGAAGCTCGGCAGTGCCGATCCGTCCTTCAATACGGATCTCATGTTTCAATCCTTGTTGTTGTGGATGGAACGCTGAAGCATCGAGTGTATCGGCGCTGTCGATCACAGAGTAACGGTTTCAATCCTTGTTGTTGTGGATGGAACGCTGAAGCGCAATCACTTCGGGTACTACCACGGTCGGCGCAACTGGTTTCAATCCTTGTTGTTGTGGATGGAACGCTGAAGCAGTACGTTCGCGCGGCTACCGCTGCTGCTATACGTGGTTTCAATCCTTGTTGTTGTGGATGGAACGCTGAAGCTTAGCAGCACTGTGGAAGTGATTGCAGCGGAAATCAGTTTCAATCCTTGTTGTTGTGGATGGAACGCTGAAGCCTGACAGCCACAGAGGTTCCGGTAGTCGTCCTGACCGGTTTCAATCCTTGTTGTTGTGGATGGAACGCTGAAGCCGGAGTAGCTTATACAGGTCCCCGCGCTGATCATAGAGTTTCAATCCTTGTTGTTGTGGATGGAACGCTGAAGCCAGAAGATGGAACTTCTGATCATATCTATAGCTTCCAGTTTCAATCCTTGTTGTTGTGGATGGAACGCTGAAGCCCACAATGGATCGGTGCCGGTTGGATCGCTATGGAGTTTCAATCCTTGTTGTTGTGGATGGAACGCTGAAGCCTGCGATATCTGACTTGACGACACTGCTTGCTAAAGGGGTTTCAATCCTTGTTGTTGTGGATGGAACGCTGAAGCAATACACTGACTCTCAGCTGACGACAGGATAGCCATGTTTCAATCCTTGTTGTTGTGGATGGAACGCTGAAGCATCAAAAAACCGCAGTGGCCGCACCTTTGCCCCGTAGTTTCAATCCTTGTTGTTGTGGATGGAACGCTGAAGCCTGACCGATGACAAACCGAACCCACTTGAGACTTTTGTTTCAATCCTTGTTGTTGTGGATGGAACGCTGAAGCCCGGGCATCAATGCAGACCCATTGAACCCACGGTTTGTTTCAATCCTTGTTGTTGTGGATGGAACGCTGAAGCAAGTCGGCAGCGTGATCACTTATGACGACCCTTTCGGGTTTCAATCCTTGTTGTTGTGGATGGAACGCTGAAGCCTTGACCCGATCAAACTGCAGCGGCTGATATTCTTTGGTTTCAATCCTTGTTGTTGTGGATGGAACGCTGAAGCCTCGAGCGGGATTTCCTGGCGACTGCGAAGCATTGTGGGTTTCAATCCTTGTTGTTGTGGATGGAACGCTGAAGCACCACGTCCCCGGGATAGATAAACGGTGGAGCCAGCTTGTTTCAATCCTTGTTGTTGTGGATGGAACGCTGAAGCCCGGCCGGCAGGGTATTCAATCACTGAACGATCAGGTTTCAATCCTTGTTGTTGTGGATGGAACGCTGAAGCGTCGGAACGCAGCCAGCAGCCGGGCCATTCCGATCAAGGTTTCAATCCTTGTTGTTGTGGATGGAACGCTGAAGCGCTCGTGCCGATCGCAGATGTCGGCCGGCAGCCGGAGTTTCAATCCTTGTTGTTGTGGATGGAACGCTGAAGCTTATCCACCACAAGATTGAGATACCGCCCAACCGGAGGTTTCAATCCTTGTTGTTGTGGATGGAACGCTGAAGCCACATGGCCATGTATTCGATGAGCAGATCATTGAGCTGGTTTCAATCCTTGTTGTTGTGGATGGAACGCTGAAGCCTCAGCTCCTGCTGGGCAAACAGCTCCTCAACCCAGAGGTTTCAATCCTTGTTGTTGTGGATGGAACGCTGAAGCTTGGCAGTGCCGATCCGTCCTTCAATACGGATTTGATGTTTCAATCCTTGTTGTTGTGGATGGAACGCTGAAGCCCTTACGCTGCTCTGACCGGAATGTACGCATTTCTGTAGTTTCAATCCTTGTTGTTGTGGATGGAACGCTGAAGCTTGAGAGACACGTCTACAGCTCGGACAGGTATTGGAGGTTTCAATCCTTGTTGTTGTGGATGGAACGCTGAAGCACCGGTAACGGACCGCACAAGGGATTTCGACGGGCGTAGTTTCAATCCTTGTTGTTGTGGATGGAACGCTGAAGCTGTATGACAGCAGCATGCAGTCGATTACCACGATTCGGTTTCAATCCTTGTTGTTGTGGATGGAACGCTGAAGCATGTTCAAGATGCAGCGCGAACTTGGCAGCTATCAATAGTTTCAATCCTTGTTGTTGTGGATGGAACGCTGAAGCGCGAACGCAGTTGCTTGGCGCTCCGGTTGGTCTTGTGTGTTTCAATCCTTGTTGTTGTGGATGGAACGCTGAAGCGCAACTTTATGCAGGGATCGCACGCGCTGCTACCGGGTTTCAATCCTTGTTGTTGTGGATGGAACGCTGAAGCCAACATTCTTGATGCTGACGGAGTTACATCGGTTTAGTTTCAATCCTTGTTGTTGTGGATGGAACGCTGAAGCGAAATTGCCCTGACCAGAATGACCACGTAACACGGAGTTTCAATCCTTGTTGTTGTGGATGGAACGCTGAAGCTTTCTGGATGCTTCAGCTGTACCTGGCCCACGGCAATGTTTCAATCCTTGTTGTTGTGGATGGAACGCTGAAGCTGGAAGCTCTCTACACTCCTGCCGACATCCACCTGATGTTTCAATCCTTGTTGTTGTGGATGGAACGCTGAAGCCTGGAACGCCGCGCGAAGGATCTGGAAACCGATCCGGGGTTTCAATCCTTGTTGTTGTGGATGGAACGCTGAAGCGTGTCAATGCTTACGTCTCTATGATGCTGCTGAATGGTTTCAATCCTTGTTGTTGTGGATGGAACGCTGAAGCATGAGATTGAACAGGAAGGGTTGCAAGTGGACCCTAGGGTTTCAATCCTTGTTGTTGTGGATGGAACGCTGAAGCACTGGCGGCGGCCAGTATCGCCGAAGTGAACGCCACGTTTCAATCCTTGTTGTTGTGGATGGAACGCTGAAGCGTGGCAGTGGTTGCTAAGCACTACGGACACCATGTTGGTTTCAATCCTTGTTGTTGTGGATGGAACGCTGAAGCCGCTGAAGAGGTGCCAGCTTACTCAGCTCCTGCTGGGGTTTCAATCCTTGTTGTTGTGGATGGAACGCTGAAGCTCAGTCGACGCCTCGGCCAGCGGCAAACTCGCCGCCGGGTTTCAATCCTTGTTGTTGTGGATGGAACGCTGAAGCAGGAGAGCGGCCAATCTGGGGGACTTTACATATCAATGTTTCAATCCTTGTTGTTGTGGATGGAACGCTGAAGCTCGCCGAGCGTCTCAGTGACAAACTTTTTCAAGGCCTGGTTTCAATCCTTGTTGTTGTGGATGGAACGCTGAAGCGACGAGCACAGTCCCCAGCAGATTATCCCAGCGATAGTTTCAATCCTTGTTGTTGTGGATGGAACGCTGAAGCAACAGCTATGCGATAGCATCGATTGGCACTACTTCTGTTTCAATCCTTGTTGTTGTGGATGGAACGCTGAAGCTAGGGTAGCCATAGAACAGCCCCTCTGAATTACAGGGTTTCAATCCTTGTTGTTGTGGATGGAACGCTGAAGCACGACCTGAAGTTCGGGTGAGTCGGGCTTCCCACCCTAGTTTCAATCCTTGTTGTTGTGGATGGAACGCTGAAGCTATGCTAGGTTCCATATAAAGCAGCGTTTCAGCAGGTTTCAATCCTTGTTGTTGTGGATGGAACGCTGAAGCGCGGATAATGCCGATGACCAGACGTTGCCGGTAATCTTGTTTCAATCCTTGTTGTTGTGGATGGAACGCTGAAGCACCAAGTCCCCGTGCACCGCACACTGCGAAGCGTAGGTTTCAATCCTTGTTGTTGTGGATGGAACGCTGAAGCTAGACCATGCACTAGCTGTTTCAGTAGCACTGTACGGGTTTCAATCCTTGTTGTTGTGGATGGAACGCTGAAGCAACGTTTCAATGTCAAATGTGTCAGGTAACCTATGGGTTTCAATCCTTGTTGTTGTGGATGGAACGCTGAAGCGCTAGGCCCCGTCCGCTTCGGTACACCTATACGCCAAGTTTCAATCCTTGTTGTTGTGGATGGAACGCTGAAGCTTGTTTGCGTGCTGATTCGCTACGGTGGCGGCCGGTGAGTTTCAATCCTTGTTGTTGTGGATGGAACGCTGAAGCACAGACATTAATGGCGCGGTTGGTCCAAACTGTAGGTGTTTCAATCCTTGTTGTTGTGGATGGAACGCTGAAGAAATAGTCGGCAATAGCTGGCATGATAATATTCTTTGTTTCAATCCTTGTTGTTGTGGATGGAACGCTGAAGCATGTATTGCATTGACTAGCTTATCGTCGGCTAGTTGTTTCAATCCTTGTTGTTGTGGATGGAACGCTGAAGCTTCGCCCGCAACAAAGCGCCCATAGATTGTGTAGAAGTTTCAATCCTTGTTGTTGTGGATGGAACGCTGAAGCTCGGTACCACACCATAGATAAAATCATTTGACGGTAGGTTTCAATCCTTGTTGTTGTGGATGGAACGCTGAAGCCAGGTTACACCCGCAGCGGTTGCTGAAGCGGTTCGGTTTCAATCCTTGTTGTTGTGGATGGAACGCTGAAGCATGTACTTAGCAAATGTTACACCCGCCCCTGCTGAAGGTTTCAATCCTTGTTGTTGTGGATGGAACGCTGAAGCTTCAAACCCTATGGGGCGAAACCGGACGTGTAGTATAGTTTCAATCCTTGTTGTTGTGGATGGAACGCTGAAGCCACTTCGCTGACAATCACACGAAGCACCTGTTTTATAGTTTCAATCCTTGTTGTTGTGGATGGAACGCTGAAGCAGCGGTTGATGTTGCTGCTGCTAAGTGGACACATGCCGAGTTTCAATCCTTGTTGTTGTGGATGGAACGCTGAAGCATCGGTGAAGACATCTCCGCGCACATTGGTAAACGTAGGTTTCAATCCTTGTTGTTGTGGATGGAACGCTGAAGCTGCAAAACAGCGCGATGACGTTGCATCCTGAAATGATGGTTTCAATCCTTGTTGTTGTGGATGGAACGCTGAAGCTTCGCTGCTTCAGCATCGGCAAAAGTACCCGTAACATAGTTTCAATCCTTGTTGTTGTGGATGGAACGCTGAAGCTTGATAGACGGGATTTCATATACCTGATTTTCATACTGTTTCAATCCTTGTTGTTGTGGATGGAACGCTGAAGCGCCACATGGCAGAATTCGAAACGCTAACAGCGCCTGGTTTCAATCCTTGTTGTTGTGGATGGAACGCTGAAGCCGAATTCGGCAGCAGTGATCATATGCACTTATCCTGGTTTCAATCCTTGTTGTTGTGGATGGAACGCTGAAGCCGGTGGGGCGATCCTTCCAGCCCTTTTCCATAACAGGTTTCAATCCTTGTTGTTGTGGATGGAACGCTGAAGCTGTGATCGCGGGCAACGGCCGCTCCGGACCGATATTGTTTCAATCCTTGTTGTTGTGGATGGAACGCTGAAGCGGCAGCAGAAGGCATATGATGCCCATTCGCCATCCGCGTTTCAATCCTTGTTGTTGTGGATGGAACGCTGAAGCTTCGCACGATCGCACAGTGACCGGCGAAGGGCACGAGTTTCAATCCTTGTTGTTGTG
The DNA here is from genome assembly GCA_022843805.1 of Fuerstiella sp. Lineage (GTDB taxonomy): Bacteria > Planctomycetota > Planctomycetia > Planctomycetales > Planctomycetaceae > F1-80-MAGs062. The sequence continues at coordinate 34,085 of JALHMY010000030.1, read as the reverse complement.
GATGGAACGCTGAAGCCGGACCGCATTGACTGAAGGCGGGATCAGGAACGGGGTTTCAATCCTTGTTGTTGTGGATGGAACGCTGAAGCCGCTGGCAGCGCGGTAGAAGGGTTCGCACGTTCTAGGTTTCAATCCTTGTTGTTGTGGATGGAACGCTGAAGCCGTACTGCTGACGTGCATGTGCACAGGGTGGTTAGTGGTTTCAATCCTTGTTGTTGTGGATGGAACGCTGAAGCCAGGCGAAGGGCATAGTTTCCTATCAGTTGACCAATCGGTTTCAATCCTTGTTGTTGTGGATGGAACGCTGAAGCGGAAGAACCTTGCGACGTTCGTAGTCCCCAGGAAACGTTTCAATCCTTGTTGTTGTGGATGGAACGCTGAAGCAAGAAGACTTTGACGAACAGTATAACGCGCTGATTATGTTTCAATCCTTGTTGTTGTGGATGGAACGCTGAAGCACCTGATGTAGTGTTAGCTCCGGTTGCGGATACTGGGTTTCAATCCTTGTTGTTGTGGATGGAACGCTGAAGCTTTCCGGCCTGGAAACTGATAGCCGTTTGCGTACGCAGTTTCAATCCTTGTTGTTGTGGATGGAACGCTGAAGCCTCTCATGCTTCATAAGTAGAGCTTTCGTAGGACTTTACGGCAATATTACAGTGACCGATTTTCGCGGATTCGGTGCGACTTTTCTCGATTCCAGGGGAAGAAGAAGTGTATTTCAACATAGACTTTCCTGGCGTAACGGCTGTTCTGGAAAGACTTTACAGATCGCATCGTTCTATGTGCAAATACGTCGGTAGCAGCAGTCCTGGCAGCGGCTGGGTGGAGCACGCCGGGGAAGATGCCCGTTTTGAATCACGTTGAGCATTTCCCTGAGGATATCGCCGACCTCCCGAAAGTCGTCCGACGTATACTCGATCGTCCGTACGAAGTTATTGGATCTTGTGTAAACTACGTAGCCCCGAGGGACGGGTCGGCCGAAATGCTCCTGGATCAGCATTGCGTAAATCGCCGACTGAAATCGGAGCGTTCGGTAGATCACGCCCGGATCACGCGCAAACTTGTAATCCAGAGGCCCTGCTGTTCCGTCCTTAAAGAACAGAACTTCATCAATCCGGCCTCGAAGATTGTACCGTTCGCTCACAAGGCTGACGTCGATTTGTTTGTCAACTGCCTGCAGTCTTTGTCGCATGTATCCGCGGTTATTCTTCTCTCGCGATTCATGCAGAGTCCTGCCCATTTGTACTTTTGTGCGACGTTCCTGAAACTCAGGCAGCATCTGGTACTTCTCAAACCACGTAAAGCGAGGACAATACAAGTGTTCGAGCACGTCTGTCACCGTCAGCAGAATACCAGGAAAATCGAGATCCATGAGTGCCTCACAGAGTAAATTCGGTGGGTTGCCGTTCACATCAGAAGTGCGTTTAGTTCGTCGGTGACCAGCTTCTCATCGAATGCCTGCCCAAGTAGTCGAGCCTGATGAAAGTCTGACTTACGAATCGGAAAAACAAAGATTCGATCGATCTTCGGGTCAATTGTCTGCTCCAGCTCGAGTGCGAGCTGATCGACCAGGTTGCTGTTCAGGTCTCCGAGGAAGACACTCTTCTGCACACGATAGAGCCCCGAACGCAGGCAGCTCTTTGCGGCCTTTGAACGTTGTTTGTCGTTCGAGATGTCGTAGATTACCCAGGTAAGCATAACGTCGTAGTTTCAGTGTAAGTTGGCTTAGAGGCTCAAACAGACCCGGGAAAGGCCCACTCCCCTGTTCTCTCTGATCCATTCCGCTTTGTCGGGGCAGACGACGCAAAGTTAAAAGGCATCCTTAAGTTAGTCTTCAGGAGCCTGTTGTTGTGTTTCAGGGGTGGAGGGATCAGAGTTAGCGTCGAAGTCGAAGACTTCCAGATCGATGTCGGATTCAGTGTCGATGCCTTTCAGCAGGCGACTCGCAAGTCTCTGACATTCATAAGGAATCGTGTCTCGGATTTTCAGATTTCGACGCCCATGCCGATGTCTGCGATCGAGGTAATCGTTTAACGATTGCAGCAGAAGGGTTCGTCCTTCCTTGTTGAGACGAAACCCGGTGTCCTTCTGGTCAAACAATTCCGGACTGATCTTTCGAGCGGCAAACAGGTTGATACAAACACGTTCCGCATGCACCCGGAAAAGCTCGACCAGATCGAACACCAGCGAAAGCTTATTATAGTTATCCGTGTGCAGCAGGCCGATGTACGGATCGAGTCCGCTGATCATGCAGGCTCGTTCCACCAGGCCGTAGAGCACGCCATAGGCATAATTGAGCAGGCAGTTGAATTCGTCTTTTGCGGGGGATCGGCTGCGCCCGGTGAACCGGAATCGCTGCGGCAATGCCAGGCTCAACCCACTGAAATACTCTCGTCCGGCCACACCTTCGAGTCCCATCAGCGTACCGCGCAGTTCGTCCACGGCGGTTCCTCGGGTTGCTTCGACGGAGATGACCATTCGATCAATTTTGAGTGCCTGTTGCTCGAGTGCATCCAGGCGATCTGGCCTGTTACGAGCGAGCTCGCGCAGCATACTGGCCTGATGATTAAGTTTTATGGTGACCCATTCACGAGCCAGCAGGACACCTTCTTCGCGGAACGATGCCTCCAGCTGGGCACGTCGCAGAGCGGCTGTTGACCCTGGCCGGCCGTGCCAGAATCGTCCATACGGTTCACCGACGCTGTCGAGCAAAACAATATCGATGTGATGTTCGATCGCCAGCCGGATGACATCGGTTGAAAGATGCACGCCTGTTGCCAGCAGAATGCTGTCCACCTTCTCCGGCGACAGCACTGCTTTCTTATCATTTGCCAGAACCAGAAACATCCCATCCTGCTTCCGCAGACTGGTTCCGAATGTGTTCAGGATGAGCTGCATGATCAGGAAATCCTTGTGATTGTTCCGAAACCTTTGGCCACAGATTTTCCAAGACCCATTCCTTCCGGAATCTGAAACGACAGGACGAATTCCCCGACAAATCCCAGCATCGGCATCCCCTTGTGTTTTGTGGTCGTCGGACGAAGGTTTGACTCTGCGGTCAAACGAAGATCGATTCGGACTCCGAAGGATTTTGCAAGCGCGAGACAGTTGTTACAAAGTTGTCGATTGAGAAACTCCGTTCGTTCAGATTCAGAAAGCGATTCGTAACGTCGGTGGTTTTCCTGATTCAACGCAAGCCACGGCCTGCGAAATCGATAGCGAATGTGTTCCGAAGACTGTCCCAGGGCGGCTTGTGACACCTTCAGGGTTGTATCAGTAACCATTCGATCTACGTGCCCCATACGCATTGATTGATTTAGTATCCGTACCTTCATCAGTTCTTCAGCACCTTCTTCAACAGCCGTAATCAGGGGTCCGTTGTCGTCCACAGAGTAGAGAACTCGCGGAGATCGATAGATAAGACCGTTTTCCCCGTGCTGATGCAGCAAGTCCAAATGAGGATACATGTGAGCGAGCGCACCACGTACATGGGTTGCCAGAGGCAACGGATGCAACGGCAAGATATTCAGTCGCAGCGTCGCCATCAAAAGAGATCGTTCGTGGGCACAGGTGTGGCTGGAGTCAGGGTTCATTGTATCAGGGAATCATGGAATAAAGAGATAGATACAGACGAGATCAATAGATTTCAGAACCAGAGATACTTGTCAGGCAAAGCCCCAACTCTTTTTCATCGTAGTATTGATCCTGGAGAAACCAGAATGACGGAAAGTCGGCAGCTGGAAACGGCTCTGCCACGTCTTCGGGTCGGAACGATCTATTCTTCCATGCGGTGACAGTGACCTGGGCAATTCGAGGACCAAGGTCTCGCAACTTACTGCGACGTTTCCAGCGATTCTTTTCCTGATAGGCCGCCACGATTTCGTCGCGGAGCGACGGATCAAGCTTCTCGACGACAAATGACACCTGGCGATTGTTGTCGCCGCGCAGTTGATATTGAATATTGATGTCATCGTGTGCGAAACGAGCCCAGTTCGCTGTCAATTCCGATCCGCCGTCCTTCTTGTTTGCAAGCTCGGCGAAATACTGTTCTGCCAGTTCGGTAACGACTTCTTCGTTGATAACTCTGGCACCGCGAAGGAGTTCGGCAGTGGTATCGAGTTGAATCGTGGTTTGATTGCGTGCATCACGGTAGACATATTCACAAAACGCCTTATCGATCGTTCCGTCTTCTCGTTCATTTATCAATCGAATCACGCGGACCGTCTGTCGCTGCCTCTTTCCGTTTCGGTTGCAGCGCCCGGCGACCTGCACCAGCGAGTCCATCGGTGCAAAATCGCGAACGACAAGATCCATATCGATATCAACGCCAGCTTCGACGCATTGAGTCGTCACGGCAATACAGGCGCTACTGGACTTAATGCGCTCGATACGAGCCAGTCGATCGCGAGGAACAATGTCGCTCGACAACAGCATCAATTCTTGTGGCAGGCCATCCAACTCGCCTCGCAAATAGCGATAAACATCCTGTGCACAGCGGCGGGTATTGAAGACCAACAGCCATTTGGCGATTTCTCGGCGAGCTTTCAGCTCGACTGCAATCTTTGCGAGCCACTCCGAGAGTGGTTGCTCATTCAGATCAAACTCCATCTGGTACCGTGGTTGAGCGAATCTGCCTGGGTTTTCGATCAGTTCAAGTCGTGACGCAGCCGGAATAATGCCCGGTTGAGTAGCCGTCATTAACAGCAACCGAGCACCTCCAACAGCAGCCAGTTCGGTCAGCAGAGTTCCCACAGGATGCCAAAGATGGACCGGAAATGCCTGAACCTCGTCAATGATGATCAAGGCATCGCAGAGATTATGAAACCGCTGTTGATGACGCGATTTTGCGTCCATTAGAGCCAGCAGGAATTGATCAAACGTTGTCAGGACAATCTCTGAACGCCAGGTGTCGAGCATAAACTCAGCACGGCCCTGAGCATCATCTTTTGCATCACCTTCCAGCGAGTCCGTTTCCACGTCCATATGATCGCGAAGCGAAAGAGAATGGCTGGTCTGCAGATGAACGTCATTGGAATGTTCCTCCAGTCCCAGCAGTTCCCGATAGACTTTGGCTGTTTGTTCAATTACGGAAAGAAACGGAAGGACAACGAGAATCTTCGGGCGTACGCCGGTGTCTCGTTCAATGCGGGATCTCCAATGTATCGCCCAGCCTGCCGCACATCGCGTTTTTCCCAGACCGGTTGGCAATGTGAGAACTCGAGGGCGAACGTCGTTCATGGGGGACGCGGCATCAGAAATCACCGCCTGATAAGCAAGTCTGCGCTGCTGATTGATGGCGGATACCGCATCGCCTGCGGGCAACTGATCTTCAACCAGCGTTGCCGGGTACGCTCGCGGCGTTGCACCAAAGTAGTCCACCAGCGTCGGATTGATCAGGAGAGCCTTGTCAGCTTCCAGCAGACATGAAAAGCAGAACTGGACCGCCAGGCGTATGCGGACCATTTCGGTGACAGGTGTCTCCTTCAGCGAATCAGGCCATTGTTGTTCGACCAGTTCCATTGTTGCATCATAGACTGCATCGAATCCGTCGTTCGTTATTCGATCGATGGCATTGGAAAGTGACTCGTGGGATACGACCACATCCGGAGACAGATTGTCCGCCTGTTTGGCCAACAAGTCTGCTTGAGTATCAAGACCTCCGCAGAGGCTTTTCATGGTAGGCAATCGACTGTGATGGCCGCGAATTGCCAGTGTTATCAGGAGAGGCACAAACCACGGCTGCTCTTTGGCGTGCCGGGAAAAATGGTCCGCAGCCAGAAGTGCTCCCAATGGGGTGTGGGTCTTTTCGTCGTTCGACGCCTGATTCTGTCTGACCTTCTTCTCCCATGATTCGCCGTTACTAATGTACTCCTGAAAGTAGGCTGTTCCCTTCGCGATGTCATGCCACCCGGCTAGCTGCCGCATGGTCTGCGCGACATCGATTCCCAGCGAAGCGAACGGTTGGCGAGAATGGCGTCCCAGAATTGCCATGGCAGCGAGTTCAACTTCCTCAAGGTGATGTTTGAGTGGTTTTTCGGGATGCGAGTAGAGCATTTGCTATGCCTTTTCAGGGCGTTTGAGCTTGTTGAGTCTCTGACAAGGGGCGATCCCCAGGGCTGACAGGCCATGGTTTTTCAGGCCGGAATGCAGACGGCGATCGCCTCTCAAGCCGGAAAGATTGCGTTTCGCCCCAAGCGGGGCACAGCATGTCAGCCCCGGGGGCAAATGAATCCGCGAATGTGGATGAACGCCGCCCTTGGTCACACTACAAGAACGTAATCACTCGATTCTCAAACTGCCAGGCGTGACTGGTTTTGAGTGGAATTGTGCGACCATTCATCTCCATGAAGTAATCGGCCTGCGAAAAGATACGATCTTCTGTCACGATTCTCGGTAAACGGATTTCCTGCACCGCAGGTGACGATCCATCGTCATACTTTATTTCAAGCAGTCGCCGCAAAGATGGCGGATCTGCCTGATCTGTTCGACAAATCGTTTCAACGGCGTGTTCGATCTCTGGCATTGGCACTGCATCAGCGAGATGCTTTTTTCTTAATTGCGCTGTCATCCATGCGGTGCCCAGACATGGAGTAAAATGACAGCGAGGAACCTCACCATCGAACCGCGCGACCAGATCAGCAAACCACGAGCGTCTTTCAAAAGATCCTACAAACACTTCGAAATCAGGATTCATCAGCCATTCCTGCGTCACCTGACTGGCAGCACCACGGCCCGACGCGTCGGATTCGTCCCACGTGGTTCCGGATTTTGCCGGTTTGAGTTTCACAGACACGGCTTTGATTATTCCGTTTCGCTTTCGAACATTGGCTTTGTGGTAGTGTCTCAGCGGCATACCGCCTTGAATCCTGAGCCCGATTTGTGCATCCGACAGTTCCGTAGAAGAGCAATCCTTGGGTAGCCCAAGGATTGCTCCCAGCATACCAAGCAGAGCCGTCCGCGGAGGCACAGGATAAGACAGTGCCGAAGCATTCATCTCAGCCCGCATGAAGTGCCCAACGCGACCGAAGTATCGAAACGAAAGTGTCTGCATGATCAGCCCTCAGTGCCATCAAAGTTGAGCTCCGTCCAAGCCGCCGGCAGTTCTCCTGCCAACTGGACGTCCGGATGAATCGCAACGCGAACCGATTGCACCAGATTGCAGCTCAGACGCTCCACCAGCTTCGAACAGTCCAACTCGTAGTCATGCGGACCCGAAAGATCGGATTCCGGAATCTCGCCTTTCGGACGAACGGCCACGTAATCCAGCAAACATCCGTACTGAAACTCAGACTTAGGTTTGTAGGTTACGTCAACCAGCAAGCGTGGCACCTGGCCAGCTTTGCTGCGTGTGTTCGCCGTTGGAGAGCTGCTGACGCTCTTCCACAATGCCTTGAGAAGCAATTCATAGTCTGCATCCGTCAATTGCGACAGTCGTGCGGAGTGTTCATTGGCCAGACCATTGAAAGCGATCAGGCCATACCGCAGACCAAAGAACGTAGTGAAGGTTCCCTGAGTCTTCTCTACGGAGCTCGCGAAGATGGACGTTCCGGCAATGTCGACTTCCTGTGGTTTATTCTTTGTCTCACCCATATTGATCTGCACGGCGCCGGTCAGTGTTTTTGGCCGAGGATCGACGTCCCAGTCTTTGAACGCGAGGGAGCTGCCAAACAAGCGAGCATCAATGAATGCTTTCAGAATAATCCGGACCAGCTTCTGACCAAGTGGCTGGGCGGATTCATCCGCTGTATCGTCTGTCTCTGCGTCTGCCTCTGGTTCTTCGGTATCGCCTCTTTTCTTACCCTTTCCTTTCTTTTTTGGTTTGCTGGCCGCCAGCGTCAGGTATTCCTGAACATCTGCCTTCAATGCCTCGGGAGTATTGCTGGGGTTCAGGAAATACTGCAGTCGTCCGGTGAGATTGGTCGCAGCATCTTCCGGTCGATCTACCAGAATGCTTTCACCCTGAGTCTTGAGCCAGTCGCGAACAAATCGCTTAAGACGAACGTCTGTCACATAGACTGTGCCATCCGGCAATCGCCGTGGACGATTCTCATCGGGATCACCATTGGGATTCCCCATTCGGATATCGTACAGGAAAAGGAATTCATGGCGGTTGGAAAGTGTGTTGTTCATTCAGTATCTCCGTTCTTCCGGGTGTCACGTTTCTCTGTGAAAGTGAATGTGTAGGACATAGACATGCCCAGCATTAGAAAGTAAAGAACCTTATCATCGGGGAGATCACGAGCATTCACGCCGTCGCCGATCGAAGTTCCCAAATGCCCGAGTTCTGTTTCGATTGCATGCACACGTGCAAACTTTCGGGCAATTCCCAGCGAGTGGTATTCCAGCAGCTTCGACGAAATCTTTCCGTACAGTTCGGGCAAATCAGCAGCTCGAACACGGCCACTTTTGAGCCAGCTCAACGCATTGGATGCGACGCTGACTTTTGCTTTTTCAGCCTGCACATAAATCAAATGACCATACAGCACACCCAGCAGAAATGTGAACTGTTTGGCGGGATTATTAAGACCTTTTGCGTGAGCCAACAGCGGCTTCAAGCTTTCCTGCGTGGGTTCGTACACATAATCCTCCTTCGAAAAGACGCCAATCCGCGGATCAGCAAGGAATGACAAGAACATCGTCAAATGACGTATCCAACCGTTGACCGTCAACGGTGTCTGCTTTTTAGGCGAATTCGGGCCTTCATATTGAAGCTGATAAACCACTCCGCGACTCTCGGCCTGCTCCAGCAGCAGTACAACATACGCTCGCGCCGTCTGAGCAATTTGTTTCCAGAACCCATCTGCACAGAGTGGCTGTCGGTGGTAGATCGACGCGACAAGCTCACGCAGCAATGCATGCCGACGCGGACTAGCATTTTGTTCTTTGACCCGGGCACCACCGGGCCGGTACGTCAGTTCTGCCGCAAGTGAATACGTCAAATTCAAAGGACGACGGATGTGTTCATGGGCGTGCTGCGGATGAAACGGATCTTTCGACTTAATGTAGTCGTCATGTATTCCATGTAGTTCCGCCAGGCGACTTGGCAATACATGGGAAATCATTGCGGTCGCCTCTTCGAACTTCTGGGCAAAGGAAGCCCAGAGGAGTGTGATCGAGGCCACTGAACCATCATTCTGAGCAAACCGACTCAGCAATCGCCCTTCTGCTCCTTCCGTATGTTTCTTTTCTGTTAGTCCCTGAACGGCATTCACGAACCGCTTGCGAGCGTCCGGGCCAGCGCTGGCAGCGGGAATGACCAGTGCTTTTGATCCGGCAATGTACTCAAAGAAATCCGGCGCGACGTGATTCTTGTAGATATACAGAATGTCGGCGGCATCTGCCGAGACGGCGGCCCTTTGCCAGCCGCGCTCTCCATTCAGCTCGGAAAACGAACCTTCAAAGTCTCCGTTGACGAAGTTCAGTCCAGCGCCAGTGAGGCCGTTAGTGAAAAGCTCCGATGCTTCTCCCGTTAACGGACATACCGCTCGTTCGATGTTTGGAACGGACTTTGTTTCATAGATGGAAAGTCGTTCACGGGCATTCAATAACCACGTCGCGAGTCGTTCGTCGTCTCCGGGCCAGACCGCACCTTTGGAATCGGACGCGACACAAATGATCGGCGATCTGCCAGAAAGATTTGCGGCCACGATAACTGTCACTGTTGCACCAAATGCGTCATCGACTGTCCGAAACTCTGCATCCCCAGCCATGCGGAATTTTGTTGCGGTGAGCGTATCCACGACCCGCTGGAAATAGGCGGCCGACGGGTCAGCAGCCTGCGCCAGCAACTCGAATCGTTTCAGCGTGGTATTTCGCTTAGACGGCTGAATACCCTTCTTCACGTCAGATTTGAAAACTGGGCACAAGTAGGCTGCGTTTGGAGCCACTTTGATGAAAGGCAGCCGCCACGACTGGCCGGCCCGAACCTCGTGCTGTTCCAGCCTCGCGACTCCGGAATCATCCAGCCACAATACAAATAGTGGTGTCCCGGTCTCGTGTGGTTCAGTCAGGAAGGCCAGACGTTTCTGCTGATCCGTCAATCCTGTCGAACCGAAACTACCTCCGGATTCGACGTACGCCTTTCCGAGATTGTACATGTCGATAATCATCGGGTGATCTCTACTCTATTGGCCAAAAACGCGATGATGAAGCACGACTGCAAGATCCTTGTTATGATGGAATGGGATCATGCCCAGCTCGCTTAGTCATGGTTTCAAACCGTGTTGTTCATGGAATACCATTACGTCTTATGACGCGATCCTTTCACGCAGAACACTGATACTCTGGGAGAACATCTGCCGCGCTTTCTCTCGACTGACGGCAAAGCGTTTTCCAATATCCCCAAAGCTCATTCCGTCATTTATCCGAAGTTGAATTGCAATCTGCTCTCGCCGGGACAAAGTACTTAGCACAGCTTTGATTTGTTGCAATTCCTCCTCCTTAGCAAGCTGCTCAATTGGTTCTGCTGCTCGCACATCCTCAAGGGCAAGCCCCGCCTCTGAGTGTCGGTCCAGTGAATCCAGTCTTCTTCGTGGCATTTTTCAGATCCTATTGGAGCAATGTGCGTTTGATGTCCCGCAGACAATTACGGAAGACACCGACGGGACTCGCGCTCGACTCAGGGTTCTCTATGAAAAAGAACAACGCATCGCTGGCGGCTTCGAGCGCCGCAAAGCCGTTCCCGTTGCGATTTGCAATGACGCCAAGCTCTGCCTGGAGAATTTGGATTCGTTTCCAGTCAATCATTCCTTGCATGATTATTTATCCGCCGTTGCATGATAAGCATCTGAGCATATGTGTCAAACAGTCTCACACTAGTAATGTCCGGTGCGATAGGATTTGCAACTCAAAATCTGTGAAAAAAACTCCTGTCACCTCCGCAAGCTGTTTTCCTCCATGATTTTATGAATAGTTGAACTCCACGGCTCGGGCATCGCTTCGTATCTGTTCTCGCAGCTCCTCCGGCTCTAATACCTGGCAATCGGCACCCCAATAAAGGACCCAGCGGCGGATTTCAATGAGACTGCTGACTTGCAGATGCATGATCACGCTGCCATCAGGCTGATCCTCCAGAGTCTGCGTGTGGTGCCAGATTTTTTCCCGGATCCGGCCTGCCATTTCAGATCGAAACTTCAGCCTGACGGTCCACGTCTGGTTGCCGGCCCCGCGTACGGCGCGGAAGCTGTTGCCGAGGTATACGGTAATGTCGAAATCCTCGGGACGCTCGAACGATGTCCCGGTTTGCTCTGCTCCTCGAATGCGAACTGTCGAAAACATGCGGATCTCACCGCGAGTGTGGCACCACGCGATCAAATACCAGTCGTTGTCCACAAGTGACAGATGCAGCGGATTCACTATGCGATCGGTATCTCGATTCTGTGATGCAGACCAGTAGAGCAATCGCAATTGCTTCCGTTGCTGAACGGCTGTTGTCAGCAAACGGAACGTCTCCATATCCTGCGTTGTCAGCACACAGGGTGTCACAGAGAGTGTGTCTGATACCTCCGCAAGGCTGACCGTGATTTCTTCCGGAAGCATTCGCACAATTCGTTCGAACGCATGTGAAAGGTCCGATTCGAATGGAGTACCACGGTATTGCCGGATGAGTCGTTCGGCCAGAAAAACACTGACCAACTCCCCTTCGGTGAGTTGAAACGACGGCAACGTCCACGACTGATCCGTCAGCATGTAGCCATTGTGCTTACGACAAAACTCCAGAGGCGCCCCCAGCTGATCTCTGAGAAATGCAATGTCGCGCTGAATTGTTCTTGAATCGACTTCGAGCTCCGCAGCGAGCGACTCTGAATTCGGATACTGGCCGCTGCGTACAGAGCGGTCGATCGCCAGAAATCGTCGAAATGGTGGTCGTGTAACGGGAGACACTTTGGAGTTCCTCGACAAGTTCAGTAAGGGCCTGTGCCGACTTTACCGAAGGCACTACGACATCTGTTGTCGGTGCTGTCAGGAATTTCCAGATTTTTGTTTTTTTATTCGATCGTTTGATCTGTCCTTTCAATCCTACAGCAGCTCGGACACCGAGGGACCTTGAAATCAGGGTCGCCGGGGAATCTCTGTTTAATGACGAAGTGGGCGTCGGAATCTTCCCGGGGTTGCTGGAGACTGCCACCCGGGAGTACGGATTCGATCATGTGAACAATCATTGGTGAAACCTGCGACGGAAAATGTGCGAGTTCATTTCGGAGATCTGACAGTCGCTCAATACGACCAACTGAATCGCCCGCGTGGTGGTCCCTTCAAGTATAGGTTATGTTGCACCTCCCTTCTTAGCGTTCACGGTGTTATCATGCTTTTTGTATTCGGCGATGAGCTTCTTCCATTGCTGAAGCGGTTTGTGAACATCAGGAAAGTGATTTTTTGCCAGCTCCTCGAGATGATACAGCCATTGCACGTCGTTCTTAGATCCGTAGGCGTCCCAGAGCTGACTGACGTTGTACACAAGATCGGGGTCAAGAGACAAAATGAAGTCTCGGTTCTCGGTAGCGTCCCCGAGAAGTTTCTGGTGAACAAACTGTTTCTTCAGGTGATCTGTCCATTCGTTACAGGGGTGATTGGTGTCGACGGGTCGCGACTCCGGGTAGGGACCGAGTTCCTTAAGCTCGCGCTCAATCAGCCTCCTGAACTTCCTTCGTCTCGTTGAGGCCTGAAGTTCAGGCCAGTAGATCGCGACTGCGCCTCCGACAGCGGGAACCAGCACAACCTCCATGAGATCTTTGATAGTATCGAAGCCGAACATTTGTGTGTCCTGTGAATTCTAAAAAGTGCCTCAGGCAGACTGCCATCGAATGCTGCTGATGCGGTCGTTAAAGTCGTGGATTTTCAGGTCCCCAATGATGCATAACCCGGGGCCGATCTCAAATTTCCTGCCCCCAAAACCGGCATGTTCAAACAGCTGGAGACTTGTTTTCATTCAGGACTGCAATGAGCTTTGTGGCAAATCCGGGCAGGAAGTCTTTGGCGCGATCTGCAAGATCTGCGATTCCTCCGACGATCTTTGATACTCCACCTTCCTGGCGGCGTACAAACATTTTGCTGGATCGTTTGGAGAAATTTGATTCCCTGTCTTTGCGAAGGCGTACCAGAGCTGGTCATCGGGGCGCCCGGCAAGACAATGTGACAATTGCCCATGGACCACTAATTGCTGGCCGTCGATCTGATAGCTGACGGCCTTGATGTTGAACTCGTGTTCTTTGCCGGATTCAGGGTCCTTTACTTTCGTCTTTTTTAGCTCAGGCCCCGACAATGCGGCTTTAATCTGCATTTCCATAAGATTCTCCATCTGTAACAGGATGTGCTCGAATACGGTGAAATACCTGCGGGTAACGCGGTCGACTTCGGGCTATCTGTTGATGAAGGCGTCATTCGCGCGATTATCGTGCGCGATTTTCCTGGCTTTTTATAAAAGAATGTTGGGAGTCGTGAGACCTTCGCCGGAGACACATGCGACAACAGGCTATCGGCCGCTCTGCAATGAAACCCGTGCCGGGCTGATTTGCGGGTAGTGTCTGTCAATACTTCGTTTTGGGGTACGATGGGCATTCCTGCCCGTCAAAATGACGCAATGACGCATCCCACGCATTGAGATTCCGGTTGCCTGAGACCTATGCCGTTTGCTTTAAATTCGCAGAGGCCTGATCGTCGTCCGAGGGTGCTTAATAACCCTGAATCTGTGGAACGGCGGCAAATTCCAGCGGGGGCATTCCCAGTCGCTTCCGGCAGTCGTCAAGAATCGTTTGAGTGGCACTGGCACCGATGCGGGACACACCGATCTGACGGCATTGCAGAAGTGTGTCCAGATCTCGTACTCCTCCCGCTGCTTTCACCTGCACATGGGCAGGCGTATGTCGGCGCATGAGTTTCAGGTCATCCATCGTGGCGCCGCCGGTGCCATAGCCTGTTGATGTTTTGACCCAGTCAGCGTTTAGTTCTCCGCAGACCTCACACAGCCTGATTTTTTGTTCGTCGTTCAGATAACAGTTCTCAAAGATGACTTTTACTTTTTGCCCGGCGGAGTGCGCTACATCAATGACTGCAGCGATATCATCACGAACATACTGCCAGTCTCCGCTCAGCACTTTGCTGATATTGCAGACCATATCCAGTTCTTCGCCGCCGTCCTGAAGTGCCTGCAGAGCTTCTGCCCGCTTGATTGCGGTGGCATGCCCGCCGTGGGGAAATCCGATGACCGTGCTGGCTTTTACTCCGCTGTTCTGCAGAATTTCCGCACATCGCTTCAGATAGTACGGCTGGATACACACACTGCCGGCCTGACAGGCGACCGCCAGCTGACATCCGGTCTCAAAATCCTGGACGGTCATTGTGGGCTTCAGCAGCGAATGATCAATCATTCGCGAAATGTCTTCGTACGTATAGTTCATGGATTTCCTTCAGAGCTCGTTGAAAAAGCGGCGACACTGGCGAAGCCGCTCAGGATTTGCTCTTTGTCTTTTTCTGTGCCCGGTTCTGCTGTGCAAGGTATAGTTTTAACGCTCGACGGTTGGATTCAAACGCCATCTTCTTCAGTTCCCTGGAAGTCGGATGGCAGAAATGCCAGTCGGTGATTTCTCCGTCCAGTAACTCAATCTTATCAAATGATTCGACGTGCATGACAAAGAAGAGATCGGTCACCGGCAGGATCGCTCCGTCATAGATATACTGATTCGGGAAGGATGCGAGATATTGCTGACCAACAACAGTCAGTCCGATTTCTTCCTGCACTTCCCGATGCAGAGCTTCTTCGGCAGTTTCGCCGACATCCACAAATCCGCCAGGCAGACCAAACAATCCTTTGCCAGGATCTTTGCCCCGGACCAGCAGCAGTATTCGACCTTCCGGATCAGCTGTGATTGCTCCCACTGCCGTGCAGGGACTGAAATAATGGGTGTAGCTGCAGGATGCGCAGCGAAAAGGGTTCAAACCCTTTTTCACTGCCGGAGCGCCACAACGGGGACAATGGGTCCAGACTTTTTGAATCGGGCGAACGACTTTGGGTGAGGGCATGAGGTGTCCGGGAATTCCTGAATTGAAGTTCTGAACATGGAGGTATCGCTGATGGGCGAACAATCCTGTTGATTATTCCGGAGTCGTCGGCGTCGCTTCGTCTGATGGCTCGGCGGTCGCCCTGGAACCTTCCTGTGCAGCATTGACGGCCGGCATAAACGCATCGACCATCATCAGCCATCGGGCCATGACATATCGGCACATGGCTGCACCGATATCTCCCTTCAGAACGAAACCGGATTCATCAGCATCGAGCACCAGGCCCGCGGAACTGGTACCGCCCATACTGCGAATTTTTTCGAGCATCTGGCTGTCGGGACTGGATCGAACCGGCTGGTCTTCAGCAACCGGGCCCATCCTCTGCTGCAGTCCGGAGGAGATGCCGGAGGAGATGGACGTGTCGGCAAAATTTGGCAGGCTGGCAATACCGGTTGGATCGTCGTCCGGCCAGGACATCCATTTCTCAAAGTCGACTTTTGCCGTCAGCAGCGGTGTTTTCGCGAGCAGACCGGCTTCTCCGCAGCGTTCAATGCACTGCTGCAGAATCTGATCGGCGTTTTCTGTGCCGGCTGCAAACCATACACAGGCGCCGGAGTGGGCAAGATACACATGCGTCAGCCGCAGCGGAATTTCGGGATCTGCGGGGGGGATCTGAATCCGGATCAGCTTCAGGTCGCCCTTTGTGGTCATCGCTACTCGATCGGCGATTTCCTCGGGTACTTCTGCATTTGTCATCAGATCGTAAAGTGCGGTCAGCAGGTGTGGGTTATGGTCGACCTGGATTCCGCCGTAAAGAACACCGGCCGTCGTGGGCGACCAGCCAACTTTCAGCATCAGTTCGAGGTTACGATGTTCGGCCAGTCCATCCAGAGTCGTTTTGAGTTCCGAGCCAGCGATGGCCAGGGCAGCATCCTGAGCGCCCGCATTGATCAGCTGAGTTCGAATCCATTCGCCAATTGCGGTTGTGAGTTTTTGAGCGTCCTCCGGCATTTGCAGTGCGACATGAAATGTCAGGGCCGCTTCGTCATTCAGAACCGGGGAGAATCGACTGCGAGCAGAAGCCAGTTCTTCCAGGCGTTTGGAAAACCGGCTGTTCTTCCTCGCCTGGAGTTTTAACTGGCCGGTGAGAGGTCGATCACTGGCCGCCAGAAGCATTTGTCCGGATACCAGATCGGTATCAAACAGAACAGCCTGAATCGCAGCCATTCCCAGATCACCGGCTGTCCTGCGGACGGAATAGTCGACCGGATCTTCTTCATCTCTCTGCTGCAATTCTGTGCTGGCTGTGGAGTTCATTGTATTCCAGAACAGATGTTTGAAACCTGACGGAATTCGATCAGGAAAGAATTCAATCTCTGCATCCAGGCCGGACTTTGACGCGCCTCGCAGAGAATCACCGGACGGCAGGTCAATCGTGTGCAGGTCCTCATAGGTGCTGGAGAACATAAATCCGTCGTGATAACGAAGGTACTGCACGACTGTAAATTTATGTTCCATATAACGGCGTCCGTTTTCTTCGATAACTTCGCTGGTCGCCAGATTGCTGCTGACACCTGCCGAGCTGCCTGTGGGCGATACGCCAACCTGCAGAGTTACCGACTGTGTCTCTTCTGTCTCCACAGGTTCGATATCCTCACCGGGCAGTTCCGGTGGGACAGTGGGAGCAACCGGGGCACCTGGCTGATCCGTGATATCCTGTCGCCAGGAGCTGTTGATTGTCTGTTTGTAGCGTCCTTTGCTGCCTTCGAGCACAGCGGTCGCTCCAGCCTGAGCCTTCGCAGCGCGGATGATTCGTTCAAACTCCGCTTCATCCACGACTTCGGTGAATGTGATACTTTCAGCGCCCGGAATCAGGCCCTGCACCATAAACACCATTTGTCCTGTCATCGGGGCGTCCAGGGCCGAAAGGGTCTCCTTTACCTGGTCCGCAGACAACATGCCAGCCATTTGTGTGCCAACCTGCAGTTCGCGATTCAGCTCTTTCACGTAATCAATGAAAGATCGTGAATTCAGTTTGTTACTGCGCATCACCACAATCGGCTCTTTCGCCAGTCCACCCGACTGAGCAAGAGTTAGTGGTGTCAGAAGTCCGCCTGAAAACAGCCAGACTGCCAGAACAAATCGCAGAAATGCATGCGAAAAAGAATTCATTGTGCAACCTTCGATGGTGACATGTCGGGTGAGCTGTAACGTGATACAATACGAAAAGCTCATCTGGCAGGATCAGCAAAGGGTTTGAAAAAATAAACCCGGTCTTTACGGGATTGTCCATCGCCGATCCTGATTTTGTCCATATCAAACGCACTTCAGACTTCCGGAATGGTTGCGGGTGGCTCTTTCAGACACAGACACAGAGACAGAGAATCGGATTTGCGAAAATTTGCAGCAGATTCGCCAGCAAATCGCTGCTGCCTGCGAACGGGCAGGGCGAGATCCACATTCTGTACAGCTGGTCGCCGTAACAAAGTATGCGGACTGGCGCTGGATTGAACTGCTCAGCCGACATCATGCAGTATTTGGCGAGAACCGGCCCCAGCAGCTTGCTGACCGGCAGCGACTGCTTCCGCAGATTGAGTGGCATCTGATAGGCCAGCTGCAGCGAAATAAAGTTCGACTGGCTCTCGAACATGCGGCTCTGATTCACTCGGTCGATTCGCTCAGACTGCTTGAACGAATTGCCGTCGTAGCGGAGGAACTCAGCAGGAAACCACGACTGCTTCTGCAGGTGAATGTTTCAGGAGAAGCTTCAAAGTCCGGTTTCTCCCCGGAGGAACTGCGAGGCTACTGGCCCCGCGTTTTGGAAATGATGTCCGGAAGCAGGGGTGCCGCGGCCATACAGATTGATGGTCTGATGACGATGGCGCCGGAGAGTGACGATCCGGAGGATGCTCGTCCATGTTTTCGATTGCTGTGTGACCTGCGGAACGAGCTGGCCACAGCGCCGGACAGTCAGGCACTCGGCATGACTTTGCCCCTTCTTTCGATGGGGATGAGCGGAGACTACGTCCCGGCTGTGGAAGAAGGAGCCACGCTGGTAAGAATCGGCAGCCGGATTTTTGAAGGGCTGGAGAGCGAAGCGAAATGATCGCAGTGGAGCCAAATGGGAGGGCGAAGCGCCTGCTGAGCCGAGAAACGCTCGGCTCGGCAGGAGCCTCGCCCTCCCGAGAAAAGCTCGGCTCTCGGCTCGGCAGGAGCCTCGCCCTCCCGAGGAAAGCTCGGCTCTCGGCTCGGCAGGAGCCTCGCCCTCCCGGGAAAAGCTCGGCCTCGGCTCGGCAGGAGCCTTGCCCTCCCGAGGAAAACCCGGCTCTCGGCTCGGCAGGAGCCTTGCCCTCCAGGGAAAAGCTCGGCCTCGGCTCGGCAGGAGCCTTGCCCTCCCGAGAAAAACCCGGCTCTCGGCTCGGCAGGAGCCTCGCCCTCCCGAGAAAAGCTCGGCCTCGGCTCGGCAGGAGCCTCGCCCTCCCGGGAAAAACGATTTTGCCGTTTGCCTTAAAGCCTCATTTCGTTTCGAGTACCGCGCATATCCATTTCAAATTCGATCTCATCAATGGGTGGTCGACTGTAGTGCCAGACAGCTCCATGCATTCTTGCGGCGCTCAGACGTCCCAGAATGACTTCCGGAAGCAGTGGAGAGACCGAATGGGGTGTGTAGATATTTGCCGTTGTGACATCAGCCCAGTCAGCGCCCAAACCTTTCAGCCGATTTGCCATCAGGTCCATTACATAGGCAGCTTTCGAGACGAGACCGGCCGGAGAAGTATCGCCCAGTGACACGATGGCATCGCGCTGCAGAATTCCTTCCGGGAGTTCCCCGGCACCGGCCACAACAAATGTTGGTGGCTGAGCTGACTTCACGGGACGGGTAAACGCAAAGCCGTAGAGTGATGGCTCCGCCGGGGGATCCTGCACGGGTGCAATATTGGTGCGGGCGATTGGGTTGACTCCGTCTGCGAAGATTCCCCAGTCCTTCAATACAGCCGTGTACTGCCCATTGAATTCGGCGAACCCTGCAAAGCTGAAAGGACGCGGGCTGCGAAGGGAGATACTGCAGAGGGCAGTACGAGCACGTCCGGCGTCGGCAAGGAAGTGGGAAACGAGTTCGAACCCTGTTCGCCAGGGAATCGGCCGCTGCAGTGTGACATGCACGATCTCAAATCCGGGACACGAAACAACCCCGCAGGAGTAAGGTGCAATTCCTGGCAGGTAGTAATAATCGCCCGCAGGATGAACAGTCAGCGACATCAGATGTTGGTCCCGAATTTCAGAAGCCCGAAGCAGAGATGCAGGTGCACGCAGCAGTGAGTGATTCCAATGGCGTGGACTTAGAGTCGCCTTTCGCTCCGCGAAAGTAGCGTTTTCGCGTTTTTTCGCGGAGCGAAAAACGACTATGGAAGCCCGCACGATGCTTAAGTCCACGCCATTGGTGAGTGATTCGCGTGCGCCGAACGATGTTTTGAATCTACCGGCGACATGTGCAGATTACAAATGAACCTGTTATCGCCAAAAAACATGACGGCAATTCCGGCGTACCCGAGTCATCGTCTCACAGAACAGTGGACATACGATCTTACGGACAGTGAAATACGTGATTCCCTGAAAAGCCATTTTGCACTCTTCCGTGTTTCTGACGCTGGATGTCTATATTATGAATCGATTTCTGTTTCTGAACGGAATCGCTCTGCAACTTCTTCTTGTGTCCGGCACCCTGCATGCAGATGGCGAGAAAACACTGGATACCTTCGAACGTCATCAACTGACGGACATCTATTATTCAGAAGGTGCTTCAGCCGGTGACATCAATGGTGATGGCGCGATGGACATCATCTGCGGGCCTCACTGGTATGCGGGCCCCGATTACAAAACCGCCAGCGAAATCTATCCGGCGGTTCCTCAGCGGCGGGAAGGCTATGCAGACAACTTCTTCAGCTGGGTGTACGACTTTGACAGAGATGGAAATCAGGACGTGCTGACGGCCGGATTTCCTGGAACTCCCGGTTTTGTCTACAGAAATCCAGGAAAGGATGGCCTGACCGGACTCTGGGAGAAACTCACCATGGCCGATCAGGTGGGCAATGAGGCACCTCAGTTTGAAGATATTACCGGTGACGGAATCCCGGAACTGATTTGTACTCGTGATGGGCATTTCGGCTTTTATCGAGCTTCCTCCGACAAACCGCTGCAGCCATGGAAGTTCGTATCCATCAGCGACGATGTGGCTCCAAAACCGTTTGGGCATGGTCTTGGAGTGGGAGATGTGAACGGCGATGGCCGCATGGACATGCTGGCTCGGAATGGCTGGTTTGAGCAGCCGGAAAGGTACACTGATGGCGATCACTGGCCATTTCACGCATTCGAGTTCGCTCGAGCTTCCGCCGATATGTTTGCGTATGATGTCGACGGAGATGGCGACAGCGATATCATTACCAGTCTGAGTGCTCATGACTTTGGACTCGCCTGGTTTGAGAACACCGGTAAGGCTGCGGATGGCTCAGTCGAGTTTCAGCGGCACCTGCTGATGGGTGAAAAGGCAGAAGAAAGTCCTTACGGAGTTCTGTTTACCGAACTGCATGCCGTCAAACTGGCTGACGTCAACGGCGATGGTCTTCAGGACATTATCACGGGCAAGACCTACTGGTCGCATCATACCAAAAGCCCCATGTGGGATGCCGGGGCCGTGGTCTACTGGTTCGAACTTCATCGATCAGAAGACGGAACCGCTGACTTTATTCCTCATCAGGCTGATGCAGAAGCGGGAATTGGCCGCGGACTGACAGTTGCTGACGTTAACAATGATGGTCTGGTCGATATCGTAACCGGCGGTATGAAGGGCGCCCATGTTTTAACGCACAGTCGCAGGCCGGTGAGTGAAGCGGAATGGCAGGAAGCTCAGCCTCGCCGTCGCGTGGCGATGGCCGAAGGGCTTGAACCAGCTGCTGCAGCTGCTCATATGACAGTTCCGCCTGGTTTTCAGGTGCAGCTGGCCGCTGGAGAACCGATGGTGCACCAGCCCATTGCCATGTGTTTTGATCACAAAGGTCGCCTGTGGATCGCGGAAGCTCATACATATCCGCTGCGAGCGGAAGACGGGCAGGGCAGGGACAAAATCCTGATTCTGGAGGATACCAATCAGGATGGCCTGTTTGATCGGTCAAAGACATTCATCGAAGGCCTGAATCTGGTCAGCGGTCTTGAGGTGGGTTTCGGCGGAGTATTTGTGGGAGCAGCTCCCTATCTGATGTTCATCCCTGATCGAAATGGCGATGACATCCCTGATGGCCCATCGTCTGATCAGAAGAAGGATCCGGAGTTTCTGAAGCATGTTCAGTTTCCGAAGGACGTTCCTGCGGGTGCTGTTGTCCTGAGAGATGGCTTCGGCTGGCAGGATACTCATGAAACTCTGAACGCATTTATCTGGGGGCCTGATGGCTGGCTGTATGGATGCCACGGCGTGTTTACTCATTCAAAGGTGGGACACCCCGGTGCGACAGCTGAAGATCGCCTGCCGCTGAACGCAGCCGTGTGGCGATACCATCCTCAAAAGGATGTTTTCGAAGCATTTATGAACGGTACGAGCAATCCCTGGGGAGTTGACTTCAATGATCAGGGCCAGGGTTTTATTACAGCCTGCGTGATTCCTCATCTGTGGCACGTGATTCAGGGAGCCCGGTATCATCGCCAGGGAGGTCAGCACTTTAACCCATACACTTACGATGACATTAAAACAATCGCCGACCACGCCCATTATGTGGGGAATATCCGTGATCATGCGTGGTGGGGGCATGAGCCGAAAATTGCAGACGGGACGTCCGAAGCGGGTGGCGGTCATGCTCACGCAGGTGCCATGGTTTATCTGGGAGACAACTGGCCGGACGCTTATCGCAATCAGATTTTTTTCAACAACATTCACGGCAATCGAGTCAACTGTGACATCCTTGAACGGGAGGCTGGCGAGTCCGGTTATGTGGGGCATCATGGCAAAGATCTGCTGATGGCGAATGATCATTATTTTCGCGGAATCAATCTGCGATATGGTGCAGACGGTTCGGTTTACCTCATCGACTGGTACGACAAGAATGCATGTCATCGGACCAATCCGGAGATCTGGGACCGCACGAACGGACGCATTTATCGGATAGTATACGGCGATGCGACTCCTGTTACGGAGGACCTGGCCCAGCATAGTGAGAATGAACTGATTGATTTGATGGATCATCGCAACGAGTGGTATGTTCGTACTGCTCGCCGCCAGCTGATGCACGAAGGATGTTCGCCAGCCGGTCAGGAGCTGTTGTGGAAAAGGACGCTCGATGTGACTCGCCCTTCTGATCGGCGTCTGCGCACATTGTGGACGCTGCACGCAGTGGGCGGTCTCACATCAGAGTATGCTCAGCAGCTGCTGAAGGATCGGGACGAGTATGTTCGTGCATGGGCCATTCAGCTTGAGCTGGAAGATCAGTCGGCTTCGAAAAGCTTTGTGGCACAGCTGGAAGAAATGGCAAAGACAGAAGCATCGGCTGTGGTACGAATGTATCTGACATCCGCGTTGCAGCGACTTCCGCCGGAGCAGCGCTGGGAGCTCGCGGCCGCTCTGGCAGGTCGGGCCGAGGATGCGGATGATCATAACCTGCCACTGCTGCTTTGGTATGGCGTTGAGCCTCTGGTGCAGGCGAATGCGAAGCGTGCTGTGCAGCTCGCTCTTTCGGCAGAGATTGATACGGTCCGTCGCTTTGTGATTCGCCGGGCGTCTGCACAGAATGATCTGATCGAACCGGTTGTTGCTGCCCTGAGCTCTTCGAACGATTTATCTGAGCGAAATCTTCTGCTGACGGAGATGCTGATCGCTTTTGAAGGTCGGGTTGACATCCCCATGCCGAAAGCATGGATGGATGCATACGAAAAGGTGCGTCTGTCGGGAGCTGCCTCAAAGAGCGATTCCTCAGATGCGGAAATCGCACGGCTGAAACGGGAAGTGCTCGACAAGGCCGATCAGATTGCTGTGATCTTTGGCGATCAGCGAGTTTTTCCGCCGATGCGAAGTTTGCTGACGGATCCTGCTCAGGATCTGAAACGGCGCCAACAGGCTCTCGACGTACTGGTACGAGGCCAGGACAAAGCATCAGGAGATTTGTTGCTGACGGATTCGGTTTTGAAGAATCCTGAATTGCAGGGTTCAGCTGTCCGCGCGCTGGTCACGCTTGGCGGCGACCGGACACCACAGGTATTGCTCAGCGCGTATACGTCATTTGATGAAGCCGTCAGAAAGGATGTCATCAGTACGCTTGTTTCACGCCCGGCCTGGACGAAAATGCTGCTGGAAACCCTGGGTTCCGGTCAGATTCCGAGCAGTGACCTGCATGCCTACCATGTTCGCCAGATACTGACGTTCAACAATCCTGAGCTGACGGATCTGTTAAGAAAGCACTGGGGAGAAGTGCGTGAAGCCAGTGCCGATCGACAGCAGCAGCTGGCAGATTGGAAGAAGGTTTTGACCACGCAAGTCCTGGCAGGTGCTCATAAGGGAAACGGTCGTCGCGTATTCGCCAAAACCTGTCAGAACTGTCATCGACTGTTTGGCATAGGGGGAGAAATCGGCCCCGATATCACCGGAAGCAACCGAGCCAATCTGGATTACATTCTGGAGAATATTCTGGATCCCAGTGCCGTTGTGGGCCGTGACTACAGGATGACCGTGGTAGCGCTGGACGATGGACGCATTGTCAGCGGACTTCTGAAGCAGGAAACAGATAGTGCGCTGACCATTCAGACGATTAACGACCGAGTGGTGGTGCCAAAGAAACAGATTGAGGAACGATCTCTGTCCAGTATCTCGATGATGCCGGAGCGGCAGCTGGAAGCTCTTTCCCGTGATGAAGTGCGTGATCTGATTGCCTATCTTGCGGCTCCTGGTCAGGTCCCTCTGTCAGGTCCTCCATCACCTCTGGATAAAGCCACGGGCAAAGTTCCTGGTGCAATTGAAGGTGAAGGAATGAAGGTGCTGGAGAAATCGGGTGGCACCGTTGCCAGTCAGAAGATGGACGGATTCCCCGGTGATCGCTGGAGCGGCAGCGATCATCTGTGGTGGACGGGTGCAGGACCAGGTGATCGACTGGCTCTGGAAGTCCCCGTGGAAGAAGACGGGGTCTACTCACTGGAACTGGCTTTTACGAAAGCACGAGACTACGCCATCGTGAAGGTGTCGCTGGGTGACCAGGTTCTGGATGCCGGTCTGGATTGTTATAACAGTCCGGAAGTTCTGACAACGGGTGTTCTGACCTACTCGAATATGGAGCTCAAAAAGGGCAGCCAGCGACTCGTTCTGGAAATCACGGGAGCCAACCCGGAAGCTGTCAGGGCATACATGACCGGTCTGGACTATGTGCGGCTGGTACTGGTTAAGACTGCCGGAAACTGACTGCCCGGCGACGATTAGAAGTTCTGTTTAGCAAAGATTAGTCTCTGTCAGACAATCAATGTCGCCTATTGCTCCGCAAAGGAATTCTGTCGCGTCTTTGGGTGAGACACTTTCAGGAGACTTGCATGATTGAACATGCAACCGCGAAAATCGTCGTCGATGTCTGAATCGTAAAATTGCCTCACGCAAAGGCGCAAAGCTCGCAAAGGAATGCTGTCGCAGCATAGAGCCTTAGGGTCTTTGCGTGAGACACTTTCAGGAGACTTGCATGATTGAACATGGAATCGCGAAAATCGTGGTCGATGTCTGAATCGTAAAATTACCTCACGCAAAGGCGCAAAGCTCGCAAAGGAATGCTGTCGCAGTATAGCGCCTTAGGGTCTTTGCGTGAGACACTTTCAGGAGACTTGCATGATTGAACATGGAATCGCGAAAATCGTGGTCGATGTCTGAATCGTAAAATTACCTCACGCAAAGGCGCAAAGCTCGC